>NZ_JBVYOK010000016.1:0-145021 GCF_056120445.1 Paenibacillus sp. sgz302115 | reverse complement strand
AGAGTGCTTCTTTCACAATCTCGAGTCGGATTTCCTCATAGGCTTTTCTCTTCTTCATGAAACTCGCCTCCCTCTTCTTTCAGTGTAATAAATTGGGGGGCAACTCTCCAGTTTCATTAGGGGGCCTAGGAGTTTCTGCCGCTATTTCCAAACAAACCACTCTACACGGCTTCAACAACAGCGTTTCTGCCGTTATTCCCAAGCAAACCACTCTACGCGGACCCAATAACGGCATTTCTGCCATAATTCGAACAAAACGGCTCCACCGTCCTTAACTGGATAGTGTAACCGTTTTTGAGTTTGTGGAGTACTGGAGCCAACTTGTACTTTAAGAACAGACCCAGGTGGAAAAAGGAAACTTAATTTTATCCCCTCCCGCTCCAAAGCAAACGCTTGTAGGAAAAATTCCACCTAATCCGGCCGATTCGCCACATTCCAGCTGAAATCACTCCGGGCACCATAACCTCCAAGCCCCTTACGCAAAGCGGAACACATTTGTCCTAAGGAAATTGGGACCAATAGCAGCTTATCCCCAACTTTATACACATCTTATCTACAAGAGCGAAAATCATAGTTACCTATACAAAAAAAAGGGGTCCCCGGAAATCCGGGGACCCTTTGTTCAGCTAAGCAAATGAAGGCTTGTTGTTGTCGACCTTCCCGCTGACGAGCTTCTTGTATTCGTCGTCTCCGCCTTCCAGTGAAGGCGCAATGTATACGTTGATGGATGATGGAGATAGCTTGGTCGGCCTTCCGGCCCCTGCCTTGCGCTTCGAGCGGCTCTTACTGCCCTCACTGCTGCCGCTGCCGTTTGCGGTTCGGCGGACCGCACTGGATACACTTACTGCACTCTTCATATTCTTCATAGTGTTAGTCCCCTCCCACTAAATGATTGACGGTACGGAACAAATCCCGGTTGTACGACACGACCTCGGTAAGATCATCCGCCGACAATCCGTCGCTCCCCGAAAAATGTACAGAAAGGACATGCTTTTCACCTAAAGGATAGCATAGGATGTATACCTCCGCAACTTCCGTACGCTGAAAAAAGGTCCATTCCTTAGTCAAAAAAGCTTCCATCACTCCCGGACGCATCCCCTTCTCTTCAGTCAATGAAAGAGGATAAACATGCCCGCGTCCCACATTTCCGCCAACCTGCACCAGACCTTCTGCCTCGCGGGCCTGCCACATCGCAGCACCGATTACCCGGCATTGCCTCGGAGGCATAAAGGAATTGCGAATAGCTTCGCTAAGTGCCTGATATTTCTCCCCCTCTTCAGGAGTGGTCACATTACTATTATATTGCCAAAAGAAATGAAGGATACTTTCTTTCCGCCTAAGCTCATGCTTCAGCTTCTCCAGCTCCTTCAGCGGATCACTGAAGCTTCCATGCTCCTGAATGCTGTCGATAATCTTGCCGCAGCTGACATCGACGGCAGCCACCGGATTGTCATGCTGCCATTCGTATTCCAGAGGTGTAAGACCTGATAAATCGGAGAGCAGATGATATTCTTCGATATTCTCTCCGGGAATAAGATCGCTGCGGGCTGGCAACTGATCCGGCAGCAGGCAGAAGACCCGGCTGCGCCGTAGTCTCGACCAGAACAGCCCCATTTCAAACTGAGTGTTATCACGGGTGACATAATAATATTTACCCCGGATTCTGGCTACATCATCAGGCGAGAAGATGAATACGGCAAAATCGCTCTCATCCAGGTTCCGCTCCAGCGCCTCCATCGTATATTCGTTTGCCCGAAACGCACTCGCATACCACGGATTCACTTGGGCTTCCCGCTTCAATTGCTCATGAACCGCCCGTGCATAGCGGATGGATTCTCTGGAGGAGCCAATAAATAATTTCGGTCTGATCACGTCGGCACTCCTTTGTCGGTTTCCCTAATATGTAATAATTATACAGACGTTTACGGTCTCAGAACAGAGGTGTATTTTCGGAAGCGGTGACGCTGAGCGTTATATTGCTGGAGGAAGCGTGGAAACAGGCAGAAATATAGCCCCCGGAGGGGCTGGCGGATGATTTTAGATAAATTCAGTGGTTAAGCCTACTCAATACTGATCTCTTTGATCTTAAGCGAATTCAGCTTGCTTAGGTCAAGATACTCTTCATCAATCTTAATTAAAGGGGTTTCAATATCGTGGGGGTTCAAATAAACAATTTCCCCTACCCGACCATCGGTCAGAATGACCTCACGGCCTACGGTCCGCTTCACAATATTCTCCAGAAATACCGAGACAATCTGCGGATCAAGCGCACCAAAGCTTCCCCTTCTCATCTGATCGACAATGATATGGAAGGGCACCGGATCATGATAAGGACGTTTCGAAGACATCGCATGAAAAATATCAGCCACGGCAACGATTTTGCTGTAGGCATCAATCTGCTCGTCTTTCAGACCAAGCGGGTATCCTCTGCCGTCATTTCGTTCATGGTGCTGGAGCGCCGTCAGGGTAATATGAGCGTTCGCGCCTGTGGTCTCCTTCAGCATTTCGTAGCCCAGGATGGTATGCTTTTTGACCAATTCGTATTCTTGCGTAGTCAGCTTGCCCGGCTTATTGAGCAGCTCGGAAGGAATCTTCAGCTTGCCGATATCGTGGAGGGTTGCGGCCAGCGACAGCACCGACAGCTCGGCCTCGCCCATATTCATCCATCTGCCGATAAGCGTGGACAATACCCCCACACCGATATTGTGCTGATAGGTATAGTCGTCCTTCCCCTGAATCGCATGGAACAAGGCAAAGATATCCGGATTGCGGGCTATTTCCTGAACAGCGGGCACTACATCCTTGCGGATATCCGCGAGCGGAACCTTGCGTGAAATCCGGACGGACTCAAATAACTCCTTCGACAGGTTCACTGCATTGTAGACCATCTCCCGGCAGGAAGGCCCCTGCCCATCCTCATTTACAAAGATAATGTCAAGAATATCAATTTTCTGCTTGCGAATGAGCTCCAGATGTTCTTCATTCAGAATGCTATTTGCAGGGATGACCGTTACTCCATAGGAATTGATCAAGTCATTTTTAACTTTTTTGCCTAAATACCTTTCCATACCCTGTCCTCCCGAATCCCCTGAATGAATATATGTACAAATACCTATACCATTATATCGGTCGAACGCCGGGGAAAACTGAAATGAATTCGAGGAAAAATTAAGGGAATTCCATTACCGTTTTTCTTCCTGCTTGCGGAATTCACGCGGCGTCTGTCCGGTGGATTTCTTGAAGACACGGCTGAAATATTTCTCATCCTCATAGCCGACCAGCTCCGAAATTTGCGACAGCCGCAGATTTGTATTTTGCAGCAGTGTTTTGGCTTTATCTATCCTCAGGCCGGCTAAATAATCGGACAGGTTCTCCCCCGTAATCTGCTTGAATTTCCGCGAGACATTCTCCCTGCTGATAAAAAAGCGCTCGGCAATATGCTGAAGCGTCATATCCTGCGCATAATTCTGATTGAGATACTCCCTGATTTCCAGAACAAGCCGGCTGTCCGGCGACTGGGCATTTCCTTTGGACAAGTGCTGCAGCAGCGCCTTGAGCTGCCCCCGCCAATTCGCCACGGAGAACAGCCCCTCACTGTCATAGCAAAGCTCAAGTGAGATCTCCTCTTCCGGCCGCCAGCGCTTCAGCACCGAAGCAATCTCTTCCTGAAGCCGCAGCAGGCTGCTCTCGGTAAGTAAGATCAGCTTGCCGAGCTGCTCAGCCCACTCGTCCACCACCCGTTCCATCTTCTCCACATCGCCGGAAAGAACGGCTATTCCAAGCTTGTCAAGCAGCGGCTCCGGCGCGTAGTCTTGTTCAGGCATACTATTATGCAGATGTTCCCGATAGGGATGAATACGCCCCTCCCGCTGGAGCAGATTCCGCTCGTTCAGACCTTGCCGCGCCTGCCGGAAGGCCGTTTGCAGCCCGTCTGGAAAAGCATTCACCCGGCTAAGCCCGATATCTAACTGCACACCATAGGTCTGCCCTATGGATTCATTGATACGGCGCACTTCTTCGTCAGCTTCCGCGGCGGCTGTCCAGAACAGGATCACAAGATCGACCCCGGCCTGCCAGCTGCGGAAGGCAAAACCGCTCTTCTTCTGCGAGAGCACCTCGTTGCAGACATTGGCCAGCACGAAGGAGGTCAGTCCCACATCGCCATGAAATCTCTGCAGCAGCCGGCAGTCAGCCCCTTGAAGCGTGAGGACGGCTATTCTGCATTCTGCCGCCGTCTCCGGCATCCCCAGCTCCGCACACAGCGATGATCTCAGCTCTTGAAAGGATGCCTGTCCGGCCACCAAGTCCGAAAGCACCTTATCCCAGTATAGGGGACGCAGCTCGTTCAGCCGCATGTTCTGGCGGTGCGCCTGCTGCCGCTCCTCTTCTTCCTCCAGCCACAGCTTGAAGGCATGCTCGGCGGCGGCAACCAACTGCTTGCTGTTCAAGGGCTTCAGCAAATAATCCGTACCGCCGTATACGATTGCCGGCTTCACGTAATTGAAATCCTGATAGCCGCTGATCACGATAGTTTTCGTATTCGGATAATGGCTGTGCAGCCATTCCAGCAGCTCCGCTCCGTCCATGAGCGGCATCCGCATATCCGTGAACACAATGGCCGGCTGCTGCTCCTGCATAATCTGCATCGCTTCCTGCCCGTTGGTCGCTTCGTAAATGCCGGTAATATTATGCTTCTCCCACGGAACAAAATAGCGGATCGCCTCCCGCACATGCTTCTCATCGTCTACAATCAGCACCTTCATTGCCTGCCGCTCCTTTGTGTTAGTAATCGCCGTCCAGCGGAATAATGAGTGTAACTGTTAAGCCTCCATCCTCATTATCCCGCAGCACCAGTTGCGCTTCGCTGCTCATCTGCAGGCGGAGCCGGGCCAGCACATTGTACAGCCCGATCTCCTCATGCTCCGTTCTGCCGCTGCTGTCAAGTCCGGCTGTGATTTCGGCCAGCCGTTCAGGCTCGATCCCTTTGCCGTTGTCCTTGACGGCTAATATTAACCTTCCCTGCTTGTCCAGTGCGCAGCCGATGAAGATCATCCCCTCGCGGATGCCGTCCGCGAAGCCGTGCTTGAAGATATTCTCCACGATAGGTTGGAGGATCATCTTGGGCACCACTACCTCCAGCGCCTCTTCTTCAGCATCGACAACAAGGCGCAGATTCTCTTCGCCGAACCGCTCCGTCTGGAGAATAAGATAATTCTGTACATGCTCGATTTCGTCGCGGAGCTGTACCTGCGTCCGCTCCGTATTCATCGAATAACGCATCATGCTGCCTAGCGAATAGATGAGATCATACACCTTCGGCGCGTTGTAGCGCAAGGACAGGCTGGCGATAGACTGCAAGGCATTGTACAGAAAATGCGGATTGACCTGGGCCTGCAGCGCCTTGAGCTGGTTGGTCTTGTTCGCCAGCTCCAGACGGTATTCCTTGAGGATCAGGTCGTTGATCGTCCGGGTCATGCCGGTGATTTTGCGGGTCAGCAGGCCGAATTCATCCTCCCGCTCAACATCCATATGGGCATCAAGCTGGCCGATCTGCACCTTCTGGGTGAAGGAGATCAGCTTCTTGATCGGTCTGGTGAAGCCAATGGAAATGAGGACCGCGGTGATTCCGCCCAGCAGCAGGAATAACACGCCGATTCCGGTATTGAAGCGGGTGATGATTCTCGCATCGCCATACAGATCCTCATAGGGAACCAGCTTGATAATGCTGCCCTTGAACAACGGGTCGGCAATGTGCCGGTACATTACAATCCCTTTGAAGCCATCCTTCTTCCAGGTAAAATGGCCGCTGTCCTGATCCCCCGGAAGCCGGCTCCAGCCTGCCACTACCGGCTTGCCGATCCAGTCCGGATCGGAGGCAAACAGCGCTTGTCCCTGCTCATTCAGCACATAGAGACGTTCCGTATCCGAATTGTACATGGACTTGACGATTCCCTCCAGCTCCGCGAGGCGGTAATCAATGGACAGATCAGCCAGAACATCGGAGCTAGGTGTACGGTAGATGGGAAAATGGGCGGTAAATACCGGCTCGCTTCCCGGCTTCAAATTCGGGAACCCGGACTTCACCCCGTATTGATGGTCCATATGGGTCACCTCGATATAAGGGCGGTACGTCCCTTCCGGGTGCTCCGTCAGGGCGTAGCTGCTGTTCACCTCTCTGCGGAAATATCCTCCCAGGAGCAGGTTAGACTGCCCAGCCGCCCGGACATACAGGTGGATTTGGAAGGTGTTTTTGTCCGAGAGGAACAGGTTGTATAGCTGGGTGGAGATAATAGCCCGGTTATCCGGAACGGTTGTGCCTGCAGGAACATGATCCTGGCTTTTGGCGGTAAGCAGGGTTGTATAGAAGGAGCTTGGAACATTGATTCCGCTGTACAGCGACATGGCCCGCTGGTTCATTCCGCTGAAATAGCTGCTGAGATTGGCCTCCCCAAGCGTCAGCAGCTTCGTGTTCTGCTTCACGGACTGCTCGGTGACCGATTGCTTGGTATAGAGGTATGAGAACGTAACCGAAATGGCCGACGGAATAACCGAAGCCAACAGCACAAGCGCCATCAGCCGGGTTCGGATGCTGTTTCTGAACATGCGTTGTTCCTCCTAAAGTTTTGCGGAAAATCTGCTTCTTCGAAAACCCTTTGCAGCAAAACTCGCTTCGGAAGCATCCGCTGAACATTGTGCGATCAAAGCGCTGCAATATAATCCACTTTTATCATCATCAAATTGAGTGTTGGTGCTTCGCGGGCCTTTCTATAATGAAGGTGTGAACCGCTAGATTAACTATACAAAGGAGACTCCATATGAGAAAAGCTCTGCGCCTGCAAAAAGGCTGGGGACAGCAAATCATTTTCCTCTGGCCCAGTCTGCTCTTCTTCCTGACCATTGTGGTCATTCCCTTCGTTCTCGGCTTTTATTATTCCTCCACCAACTGGAACGGGCTGGATCTGGACAAAGCAGTCTGGACCGGCGCAGCCAACTGGAAACGGATTTTCACAAATGACGATAAGTTCTGGGAATCGCTGGTCTTTACCCTGCGTTTTACCGTGGTATCCGTGATTGCCGCGAATGTCCTGGCACTCCTGCTCGCCTTCCTGCTCATGACGTCGCTTAAGACCAAGAAGGTGCTGCGCACAATTTTCTTCATGCCCAATGTGATCGGCGGAATTCTGCTCGGCTACATCTGGCAGTTTATTTTCACCAAAGGCTTCTCCACCATCGGCGAAATTACCGGGCTTTCCTTCTTTCAGCTTCCTTGGCTGGGTACGCCAAACACCGGATTCTGGGGACTCGTTATCGTGTTCGTATGGCAGACCGCCGGTTATATGATGGTCATTTATATTGCCTCGCTGGCCGGGATTCCGAAGGACCTGATCGAAGCGGCCCAGATCGACGGTGCACGCGCTCCGCAGTTGTTCAAAAGCGTCTATGTTCCGCTGATTATGCCGGCTATCACCATCTGCCTGTTCCTGACAACCTCCAATGCCTTCAAAATGTTCGATCTCAACCTGTCGCTGACCAAAGGCGGACCGGGAACCTCGACCCAGTCGCTGGCCTACAACATTTATTCGGAAGCGCTGGTCAACAACCGGTACGGACTCGGCACTGCTAAAGCGCTGCTCTTCTTCTTCGCCGTCTCGCTGATTACCGTCACACAGGTCTGGCTTACTAAACGAAAAGAGGTGTCGGCATAATGCACAGCAGCAGATACCGGCTTAACAATTTTATTTTGGAAATCGCCGCCATTCTCCTGGCTCTAGTGTTCCTGTCCCCGTTCTACCTTGTGCTGAGCAATTCCGTCAAGGGGCTGAAGGATATTCTTATTGATGCCGCATCCTTCCCGCAGGTATTCCACTGGGATAATTACTCCAAGGTGTGGGATGCGATCAACTTCCCGCAGGCGTTCTGGAACTCCCTGCAAATCACTCTTCTAAGTGTGATCCTAATCGTGCTGTTCAGCTCAATGGCGGCGTATCAGATCGTCAGAAAACCGTCGCGGTTCAATTCCTTTGTGTTCCTGATGCTCGTCTCTGCAATGATCATTCCGTTCCAGTCCCTGATGCTGCAATTGGTCCGGGTCACCAGCTTACTGGAAATACGCGGAGAGCTGTACGGCATTGTGGCCTGCTATCTCGGCTTCGGGATGCCGCTGTCGGTGTTCCTGTTCCACGGCTTTATCAAGACGGTTCCCATAGAGCTGGAGGAGGCGGCCCGGGTCGACGGATCTAGTCCGTACGGGGTTTTCTTCCGCATCGTCTTCCCGCTGCTGATGCCGATCATCGTCACCGTCATTATTCTGAACACGCTGTGGATTTGGAACGATTACCTGCTGCCGGTGCTTGTTATTGGAGGGAACAAGGATCTGACCACATTGCCTGTGGCGGTCACCAAGTTCTTCGGACAGTACACCAAGAAGTGGGACCTTGCCCTGGCAGGCCTGGTCATGGCGATTACGCCGATTCTCTTGTTTTTCCTGTCGCTGCAGCGTTATATTGTTGAAGGTGTCACCGCCGGCTCCATTAAGGGATAAGCCCTTTGCAACAATATCCACTTTTTCGAGCAAAATATTAAGTGTAAGTCCATTGGCATTTGCATTACGATCAAGGTGTAGGAACCACTAGACCAGGGAGGTTATACTATGAAAAGAAAGCTTGCTTTTATTATCGCAATCGTTTGCACACTTATTATCGCAGGTTGCGGCAATAGCGGCAACAATAATTCCGCCGCAGGTGGAAACGCTACCAATTCGCCGGATGCCGGAGCAGCGTCACCCGAAGCTACCACAGCCCCGGCCAAGAATGTAACGATTAAAATGTTCCAGTTCAAGGTTGAAATTGCCGAGCAGCTGAACGCGCTGGCCGAAGAATATGAGAAAGAAACCGGCGTTAAGGTAGAAGTGGAAACCCACGGCGGCGGTGAAGATTACGGTGCGTTGCTTAAGGCCGAGCTCGCTTCTGGCGCTGAACCGGAAATTTTCAATAATGGCGGCTATACTGCCTTGGTTCCTTATATGGATCGTGCTACAGATTTATCCAGTGAGCCTTGGGCGGCTAACCTGCTTCCAACCGCCAAAGCTCCGGCAACGGTAGACGGTAAGCTATACGGCATGCCAATGAACGTTGAAGGCTACGGGCTTATCTATAACAAAGACCTGTTCAAGAAAGCAGGCATTACCGAAGAGCCGAAAACACTTCCACAGCTGAAAGACGCAGTAGCCAAACTGAAGGCCGCAGGCATCACCCCGTTTGAAGCTACCAATGAATGGTGGTCGATGGGAATTCACTTGGTTAACGTAGGTCTGGCTCACCAGCCCGATCCGAAGAAATTCATCGAAGATGTCAAAGCCGGTACAGAAACCATCAAAGGCAATGCCGTATTCAAGCAATGGCTTGACCTGGTAGATGTTATTTTCGACAACGCCCAGGATAATAAAATGACTACCGACTACGCTACTCAGGTTGCTGAATTTGCCTCCGGCAAAGCGGCCATGATGATGCAGGGCAACTGGACGCAAGGCGATATCGACAAAATTGATCCGGCGATGAATCTCGGCCTCCTTCCGCTTCCAATCAACGACCAAGAAGGAACGATTCTCGTAGGTGTGCCTAACAACTATATTGTGAACAGCAAATCCGCGCATCCTGAAGAAGCCAAAGCATTCCTCAACTGGCTGGTAAGCTCGGAAACCGGCAAAAAATATTTGACCAAAGAATTCAAGTTCATCCCGGCTGAAACCAATATTCAAACTGACGCCGCAGATATCGGTCAGGTCGCGGTTGCCGTACAGGAGAAATCCGCTAACGCGCTCGGCTGGAACTGGGATATGTTCCCTGACGGCGTAACTCAGGGCTTCGGCGCTGCGATGCAGGAGTATCTCGGCGGCCAAGTAAACCGTGACCAGCTTCTGGAAAAGCTCGACAAAGCCGTACAGGATATCGTGAAGCAGTAGCTTGATAATAAATAACGGGGCCTTCCTACTCAGGAGGGTCCCGTTATTTGCTTTTAGATGAACAGCTCTGCGACGAGGAACAGATTCAGCGATACGACCAGCGCCGAGATGATCCAGCCCAGAACCGTAGTGATCCGGCGGTTAACCAGCCCGTTCATAATCTTGCGGTTGCTGGTGAAGATCACCAGCGGTATCAGGGCAAAAGCGATCCCGAACGAGAGCACTACCTGACTCATCACCAGTGCGCTTGTAGCATTAATGCCAAAGGCAATGATCGCCAGCGGAGGAATAATTGTAATCGCCCGCCGCAGGTAGAGATTGATTCTTTTATTAATGAAGCCCTGCATGACCACATCACCGGCCATTGTCCCTACCGACGAGCTGGAAAGCCCGGCGATCAGAAGTCCCAGACCGAAGGAAATTGCTGTAACCGGTCCTGCCAGATGACTGAACTGCTGAAAGGCAACATCCAGATCCTCCACCACCAGCCCATTTTTGAAAAACAACGCGGCAGACACCACTACCATCGCCATATTGACCGCACCGGCAATCAGCATCGCAATAAGAATATCAATGAATTCCAGCTTGAAAATCTGCTTCTTCTCCTGATCATCAACCCCGACGACACGGCTCTGTGTCAGCGAGGAATGCAGATAAATCGCATGCGGCATCACAGTTGCCCCGAGTATTCCTGCAGCGAGAAGGATGCTGTCCACACCCTGGAACTGCGGAGTGAAAATTCCGGCAACAACCGCCCCGCCATCCGGCTTCGCCATAATGACCTGGAACGTAAAGGCCAGCACGACCATCATCACCATCGCGGCGATTCCCGCCTCCAGTGTACGGTAGCCGCGCCGCTGCAGCTCCAGAATGGCGAACGAACCGACTGCGGTGATCAGTGCGGCTGGCAGCATCGGAATGCCGAACAATAAATACAAGCCGAGGGCCGCTCCGATAAATTCCGCCAAATCAGTGGCGATAATGACCAGTTCACTCTGAATCCACAAGAAAATGGATACGCCCTTCGGGAATCTCTCCCGCGCCACTTCCGGCAGGTTTTTGCCGGTGGCAATGCCAAGCTTGGCAGACAACGACTGGATAAGCACAGCCATGAGATTTGACGCGAATATAACCCATAACAGCAAATACCCGTACTTCGAGCCTGCTGTAATATTAGTGGCGAAATTCCCCGGGTCCAAATACGCTACGGAAGCGATAAAAGCCGGGCCCAGGAAAGGAAGGAGCCTCTTGAGTCCTTTTACATCCCCATTTAGCACATCTTGTGCTGAAATTCTATTTTTACGGCTGTGAACCATTGGAGTTGCTTCTGCTGCTACAGTTTGCTCCATCATTTCTATCCCTCCTCTTGCCCGGAAAAGTTGTCTATATACACGAAAGTTTCCCTGGTGCAACTTTAATTTAATTTTATTATAATCCGCTTATTGAAAAATGTAAATGGATTTGCGCAAACAAATAATTGGCACTCTGGAACCTAGTGTGGATGCTTGCCATTCACTGGTTATTCCTGGAGCGAGCCGCAATCTGTTGCACTCTCTACAACAGATTGGCTATAAATCAATTAATAAACAGGAACTGTTGTATTTTGTGCAGCAGATTTCCGCCAAAAGCTCATTTTTGAACAGAAATCCCGGAAATCCATTGCACGAAATACAGCAGAATGCAAAACATCCGCAGTGTCATGGGAATTCTATTGCAGAAAATGCAATCACTTATAGGCTTTTGTGGGCTTTCTTATTCATATGAAAAAAAGCCCCACAAAGTGAGGCCTATGTTCAGATGCTTATTTCAAAACAAACGGACGAGCTTCAGGGTCATTCCCCGACGCTCGCCCGATGCTGGTTCGTGCCTAATTCCTTCATGCCGTTAAGAAGTAATGCTGTGAATATCTGCCCGCATTTTTTCATTTTGCGCTTTCAGCTCATTGAGCTCTTGCTGCAGCTCTTCCATCTTCGGCTCCCGCCGCGAATGCCCGCCGTGCCCGTGTCCATGTCCTCCACGCATACCAAACATCATAAAGATCATCATCAGCGGACAGACCAGTGCAATTAACCAGGACCAGTTCATCACTTTGCCTCCTTCAGAATTCAGGGTTCTGAGCTTCATTATAGGAAGGAAATGTGAAGAAAATATGTTGAGCATATGAACTTATAGTATTAGCATTTCAAGTTCATTTCATGAGAAAATTTTATTTCTTGCCCTTCCACGTATCCTTCAGCGGAACGATACGGTTGAACACCAAGCGCTCCCTGCTTGACAACTTATTGTCCGCACAGAAGTAGCCTTTGCGCATAAATTGAAATTTATCCTCAGGCTTGGCGGAAGCTGCAAAAGGCTCCAGCAGGCAATGCTTCATCAGCTTCATGGAATCGGGATTAATATACTCCTCCCAGGTTTCGCCTTCCTCCTTGGGACCGTCATTATCCTTCAGCAGCTCCTCATACAGATACACCTCTGCCGCTATGCCGTGACTGGCAGATACCCAGTGCAGGGTTCCTTTGACCTTCCGTTCGCTAGAGCCGCTGCCGCTTTTTGTCAGAGGGTCGTAGGTGCAGCGCAGCTCGTTGATCTCGCCGGTTGCCGCATCCTTGATCACTTCATTGCACTTAATGATATACGCTCCTTTCAGCCGCACCTCACCGCCTGGGATCAGCCGCCGGAAGCCCGGCGACGGCTCCTCCATGAAATCCTCGCGCTCAATGTAGACAACGCCGGAGAAAGGCACTTCTCTCACACCCAGGTCAGCATTTTCACTATTATTGGCAAGCGTCAGCCATTCTGTAGCTGCCGCTTCATAATTGGTGATGACAACCTTCAGCGGGTTGAGCACCGCCATGATACTTGGCACGCTAGCTTTTAGATCCTGTCTCAAGCTGTGCTCCAGCATGGAGAAATCCACCATCGTCTGGCTTCTGACCATGCCGATCTCCCGGACAAAGCTCCTGATGCTCTCCGGGGTGAAGCCCCGTCTTCGCAGACCGCGCAGTGTGGGCAGCCGCGGATCATCCCAGCCGTCAACGTAATTTCCCGCAACCAGTTCTCTCAGATACCGCTTGCTGGTGACCACTCCCGTCAGATTGACCCGTCCGAATTCTCTCTGCCTAGGTGCTTCCTCTATGTCCAGTTCCTCCATCACCCAATCATACAGCGGCCGATGGTCCTTGAATTCCAGCGAGCATAAAGAATGGGTGATCCCTTCAATGGCATCCTGAATCGGATGGGCGAAATCATACATCGGATAAATGCACCAGGCATCCCCTGTGCGGTAATGCTCCGCATGGATAATTCTGTACAGCACCGGGTCCCGCAGGTTGATGTTCGGGGAGGCCATGTTGATTTTGGCCCGCAGCACCCGGGAACCGGTGGGGTAGGCCCCTTTTCTCATCCCCTCGAATAATTGCAGATTCTCCTCGACGGAGCGCCCGCGGTAAGGACTGTCCTTGCCCGGTTCTGTCAGTGTGCCTCTGTAGGCAGTCACCTCTTCCGGCGATAGATCGCAGACATAGGCTTTGCCTTTGCGGATTAAGGCCAGCGCGCTGTTGTAGATTTGCCCTGAGTAGTCCGAACCGTAATAAATATGCTCCCCCGGACTGCAGCCCAGCCACTCGATGTCCTCGGTGATGGCCTTCACATATTCCATATCCTCTTTGAGCGGATTTGTATCGTCAAAGCGCAGATGGAAGGTGCCGCCATATTTTTGCGCAAACCCGTAATTCGTATGAATGGCGAAGGCGTTGCCGATATGCAGATAACCGTTTGGTTCCGGCGGAAATCTGGTGCAGATCTCCCTGCTGTAGACTCCAGCCTCTATATCTTCCCTGATCAGTTTATCCAAATAATTCTCCGCTGCTGCGGCTTCCGTGCTGTTATTCATGTGTGAACCCTCCTGTGTGTATGTGATGACCGCTATCAAGCTAAACTAATGCAAAAAAGAACCCCACCTCCAAGACTTATGGTCTTGGGGACGAGATTCTCGCGGTACCACCCCAGGTTTATTAATATGTCGCCATATTAATCTCATCAAGTACGGCATTGCCGGTTAGGCAAGGCTTATACTCTAGCTCTGTAACAGGAGCTCCTGTCGCACTATCCCCAGCTTCTGTCTGGTTCCGGGTGCGCCACTCAGAGACTTGGTTCAACATACCGTTCTTTACCCCTTTTCAGCGTCCGGGGCTCTCTGTGAAAGAATGGATATATCTACTCTTCTCGTCATCGCGTTTCTTGTGTGAAGATTACTTTCTTATATTTTCACAAAAAACTGCAGGGATGTAAAGCCCGCATCAGTCTCCACTGAGCGCAGCCAGCAAATCCAGCGCCTCTTCATGCTCCGGCTCAAGCACCAGCGCCCGGCGCGTATACTCCCGCGCTGCCTCCAGATCCTCAAGCTCATAGCTGCAAATCGCCAGGCAGTAGAGCACCGTGACCACAGGCTCGTCCTCCGTCTCCCTCAGCGATTGCGTAAGGTAGTGTTGCGCTTCCTCGTACAGCCCCATTTCGAACAGCAGCAATCCGCTGTCGAGGGCCAGATCATACCGCTGCGGCATCGGATAGAACCCTGCCCACATCCGGTCGATCCCCAGCTTCAAATCGAGAATCTCCTCGTCGGTGGCGTCCTCCAACAGACTGGAGATGCGTTCCGCGCTCTGGATGAACAGTTCGGCATCGTAGCCGCCCAGCCGCCAGAACGCCAGAATTTGCTGTATTCCACTGCTGTCGTAGTTCTGGTCGATCCACAGCTTCATGCTGAAGAAATCATCCGGTCCGAAGCGCTCAATAAATCTGTGGTAGGCCAGGCGGGTCTGTACATGGCGCAGCGGCTCCTCCAGCATATAGATGCAGCCAACGTTCAGGTTCTTGTAATGATGCTCAGTAAATGAGGATAAAGCGCCCTTCTGCTCAAAATGGTACACCATCGCATGGTAGTTCGCTGTGAGCGAAATGCTTCCGTGATGAATCAGCTTCGGCGGCTCGACAAATTCCCAATTCTCCAGCCGGTGGTCGCCCTTGTCGGCGGTCAGCAGCAGGAACCCTGCCCCGGACAGTGCGTTCAGCCGCTCCATGCATCCCAGAGCAGCCGCCGGGAACAGCACATGCGAATCCTCCAGCTTCTCCTGGTAGAAGGCGATAACCTCGCGGTACGGGTACGCTTCCTCTTCGTAGCCAGCCGCCCGGCGGTAGTGATACTCGGGAATCAGATCCCTGAGCACCTCGGAAGTGCCCATTTCTTTCATTTGCTCCGGGTAGCGCAGCGATACCTCGCATTCATAAATTTTGCCTTCATCCACATAGAGCAGCTCCTGCGGAATACTGTCAAAAAAGTAGTTGGCGATCACCATCAGCGGCTGCGCCAGCGTACCCGGTGCAATCACCGTACCGCTCTGCGTCAGGTGCAGCTCTGTATCCGCAACTGCATCGAAACGTGCAAAATCAAGGATGCCGCGCTCCACAAAAGGCTTGAGTCCAGGATGCTGCTGCCAGCCGGTGATATTTTTCCAGGGCAAATCGCTCATTACATAGGTGAACGGGGGCAGCGTAAGCCCCGCGTATTCAATTAATTTGCTCAGCTGATGCAGCACATGGAACGCAAGCCGGCCTACCCCTGCCCCCAGCTCCAGAATGATGACCCGTTCCGTGGTCTGTCCCAGACTTGCACGGTCTTGTAAAAAACCGAAGATCATCTCCGCATAGGCGGTCCCAATCATCGGGTTGCTCGTAATATATTGCGGAACCTGGTCGTTTTTCCAGGCCTGCATGCCCAGCTCTTCATAATATTTCCGCTGCAGCTCCCAAATCGGCGCTTCACTGAAGCGGTAGCGTTCTTGTCCGCCATCTGTCATATGTGTGTACCCTGCTCTCTGATTATCGTTAAAGTATCCTTACTTCTGCTTCGTGCTTACCATCTGCGAGCGGAAAATAACATACTCCGCTTCTGCGGGCACTTCTAAAGAAAATGATGCTCTGCCACCCTTGGCCAGCCGTGCTGCAGGACCTGCAAGACGCTGGCGCGCGCTCTTGCCTTTGTTGTCAACAGCGACGAATTCCAGCTCCACCTTGCCTTTCTCTAATAGGAATGGAGAGGAATTCAGCGTGTCCAAGGTCAGACGGTAGCCTCCATTAGCAACCTGAACCTGCGATAGGTGAGTAGGAAATAACGGGTTATACGTTCCATCTATCGTCTCCGGTGTATACACAAATGGAGCAAGCAGCAGAAACGGCTGCGTCTGCGGCAAGGTCACACCCTGTCTCCCCCAGATTACCCCGCTTACTTTATTAATCCGGTTCGACATGTTCTCCCAGCGGATAGATTTCGAATCCTTCAGAACCGAGCTCATGGGAACAAACAGCACACCATTCTTCAGCTCCGGTGCGACCCCCAGCGACGCTTCAATATTCCCGTTGAATATGGCGTTCATCCGTCCGTCCTTAATTCCGCGCACAGCCTGCCCCATATAAGAGAATGTAAGGCTTCTGTCGGCAGAATCATAAGTTAGCTGTGCTCCGAGCATATCCGAGAATGCCCGAATCGGCATGAGCAATCTCCCTTCTTTCATATAAGGGGCCTGTTTGCCCGGGAACAGCACGTAGCAGTCGTTAAGCAGCAATGGCAGCCGCTGCTCTCCACGATCCCCTGCTGCTGCAAATGCACCCGCGGGCATGAAAAAGCTGCTTCCTGCAATCCATACAATAACCAGCAAACCAACGATTACAGCCCTTATTCTGCTTATGCGGAGGGCTGAATGAGTGAATTTTGCCATTTCCGTATACCTTCTCCTTATAATTTCGGCTTCAAAATTCGCGGGACACTGCCAACTTCTATTCTGGTCATTTACCCGGGTTTGTCAATCATATGCGGCAGAATTTCGCATATATTTCCATGAAGTATTGAGTATCCTGAAAGGAGTCTTTGCCATGACTGCCAGCAAGTCTGATTCCCCCAGTCCACTTCCGGTCCCCCAGCCGATACGAAGCGACGGCACCGGCAATGTGGACCTCGGCCCCCGCGATGTGATGCGGGACCGGGAGAACCCGGATATGTTCGTCCCTCCCGTAACGGATAACGGATTAATTCCCAATCTGAGATTTTCCTTCTCCGACACCCACATGCAGCTAAATCACGGCGGCTGGTCCAGAGAGATTACCGTAAGAGAGCTGCCTGTAGCCACCACACTCGCCGGAGTCAATATGAGCCTCACGCCAGGCGGTGTGCGGGAGCTGCATTGGCATCAGCAGGCCGAGTGGTCCTACATGCTGCTCGGAAGCGCACGGATTACGGCGGTAGACCAGAATGGACGGAACTTCATTGCCGACGTAGGCCCAGGCGATCTGTGGTATTTCCCTCCGGGCATCCCCCACTCCATTCAAGGGCTTGAGGAAGGCTGCGAATTTCTGCTTGTGTTCGACGACGGCAGCTTCTCCGATCTGAACACGCTGTCTATTTCCGACTGGTTCGCCCATACGCCGAAGGAGGTGCTGTCAGCCAATTTCGGTGTGCCGCCTTCCGCGTTTGACTGTATCCCGAAGGATCAGGTCTACATCTACCAGGACCAGGTTCCGGGTTCCTTACAGAGTCAAAAAGTACAGTCCCCCTTCGGTGACACTCCGCTCAGCTTCAAGCATCAGTTATTGGCCCAGCCTCCGTTGAAGACCCCGGGCGGCAGCGTAAGAATTGTCGACTCCTCCAATTTCCCTATCTCCAAGACCATCGCCGCTGCGCTGGTCGAGATTGAACCTGGCGCAATGCGCGAACTGCACTGGCATCCGAACAATGACGAATGGCAGTATTACTTGACCGGCCAAGGCCGCATGACCGTCTTCGGCGGCAACGGAGCGGCCCGAACCTTCAATTACAGAGCCGGGGATGTTGGCTATGTTCCTTTTGCCTTCGGACATTATATCCAGAATACCGGAACTGATACACTGTGGTTCCTGGAAATGTTCAAGAGCGACCGCTTCGCCGACGTCTCGCTGAATCAATGGATGGCACTCACGCCAGAGGCGCTTGTCAGCAGCAACCTAAACGTGGGGCCTGAGCTGATTGACGCGCTGCGCAAGGTAAAATGGCCGGTAGTCACCTACCCCGGATACGGCGGCCCGAAGGGGAAGGATTAGGCGGTGCAGCAGAATAATGCAGATGCATGGCGCGAAACCTATTCATCCAAAAAAAAGAACGGTGCAGGCCAAGCGGCCCGCACCGTTCTTTTTTGTCAGCTTAAGTGAACTTCAGCGTCAAATATAACCCGAGCAATGTAATGAACAACGTTGGTATCGTCAATACAATCCCCGTCTTGAAGTAGGTTCCCCAGGATATCTTCACACCCTTGGAGGATAGAACATGCAGCCATAGCAGGGTAGCCAGCGAGCCGATGGGCGTAATCTTCGGTCCCAGGTCAGAGCCGATAACATTGGCGTAGATGAGCGCCTCCTTGATCAGTCCTGTGGCATGAGCCGTATCAATAGCGAGCGCACCGATCAGCACCGTCGGCAAATTGTTCATCACCGAAGAGATCACAGCCGCCAGGAAGCCCATCCCCATCGTTGCCGCAAACAGTCCATGCCGGGCCGCAGCATTGATCAGTTCAGCCAGTTCATCCGTAAGACCCGCATTTCGCAGTCCATAGACTACGACATACATGCCGATTGAGAAAAACACAATAGCCCACGGCGCTCCTTTGACCACTTCCATCGTCTTGACTGCAGGGCTTTTGCTCGCCAGCAGCAAGAAGCATAGCGCAATGAATCCAGCGACCACTGAGACGGGAATATCCAGAAATTCGCTAACGAAATAACCTGCCAGCAGCAGTGCCAGTACTCCCCACGACACACGGAACATCCGCTCATCCTTCAGCGCCTCTACCGGATTCTTCAAACTCGAGACGTCATAGTGCTTGGGGATGCTTTTGCGGAAGAAAAGGTATAGGACCAGAATACTCGCCCCCAGCGAGAACAGCGTTGGCAGCAACATACGTCCTGCATACTGCATGAAGGTAATGCCGAAGAAATCGACGGAGACGATATTGACCAGATTGCTGACAATCAGCGGCAGCGAAGTAGTATCCGCGATGAATCCGCCGGCGATAATGAACGGGAAAACCTTTTTCTCATCAAAATTCAGCGCCCGCACCATAGCCAGAACAATCGGTGTCAGAATCAGCGCAGCACCGTCATTGGCAAAAAACGCTGCAACAACCGCACCCAGAATAATGACATAAACGAACATCCGCGTTCCGTTGCCCCGGGCCGCCGCTGCCATGTGCAGTGCCGCCCACTCAAAGAAACCGATTTTATCGAGGATCAGCGAGATTAGGATGATGGCTATAAAAGCCAGGGTAGCATTCCACACTATCATTGTAACGTCGAAAACGTCTCTGAAGCTCACCACCCCGGCCGCCAGCGCAAGCGCCGCCCCGCCGCAAGCTGACCAGCCAATTGATAAATTGCGCGGCTGCCAAATGACAAAAAACAAGGTGACAATAAAAATAAGGCAGGCAACAATGACCACCGCTCTACATCCTCCTAAATTCTCATAGAAACCAATGCTATATACTATAACAGCAAACTGTAATAATCAATACGTATTCTGCATGGAAATTCATTAGCATAACTATTCACGATATGAAGTACTATTTCTCTGCATCAGCTCATAGTTTGTATAAGGGGAACGAAGCAGCTTCTTGGAGAGGAGATGCCGTCCGACAGAGCCATCCTTAACAGGAATGGAGGCCCGGACACCCATGAGTACAGACCAGCTCATTGCACTGCTCGTTCTGGTAATCATGATCATTCAACTCGCCGTCAGCAAAAGAAAGCTGTAAAACCCGCACTACTGCATCCGCCTGCCGCTCCGCCTTTTGGGAGTGGCGGGCATTTTTAGGTTCAGCTTCATATATACTATCCATTGTGCAACAAAAAACTTACTTACGAAAGTTGAGAAACATTAAAAAGTATAGTAAGATAAAATCACGAAAAAAGGAGGCGGATTGAAATGGCCGAAATGGAAAACAGTATGGAAATAGGCATCAGCACATTCCTGGAAACTACACCGGACCCGGTTACCGGCGAGGTAATCAGCCACGCAGAAAGACTGCGCGAGGCGGTGGAGGAGATTGTATTAGCCGATCAGGTCGGCTTGGATGTATATGGAATCGGGGAACATCACCGTGCCGATTATGCGGGCAGCGCTCCCGCTGTGGTGCTTGCCGCTGCCGCGGCCATGACGAAGAAGATCAGGCTCACAAGCGCCGTTTCCGTGCTGTCTTCAGATGATCCGGTGCGTGTATATCAGAATTTCGCAACGCTGGACGGGCTGTCGAACGGCCGGGCGGAAATTATGGCAGGCCGGGGTTCATTCATCGAGTCCTTCCCCCTCTTCGGCTACAGTCTCGACGACTATGATGAATTGTTCGAAGAGAAGCTGGAGCTGCTGCTGAAAATCAGGGCCTCGGAAAAAGTAACCTGGCGCGGCGGCCATCGCCCAGCCATTGATAACCTTCCGGTCTATCCACGCGCAGTCCAGGACCCGCTGCCGGTATGGATTGCCAGCGGCGGCAATCCCGAATCCGCAATCCGGGCAGGCATGCTTGGCCTTCCGATTGCCTTCGCCATCATCGGCGGCATGCCGGAGCGCTTCGCGCCGCTAGTCAAGCTCTACAAGGATGCTGCGGCAAAGGCCGGACATAACCCCGACAAGCTGCAGATTGCCACACATTCGCATGGCTTTGTCGGTGAAACCACAGAACAGGCTGCCGCCTTGTTCTACCCTTCCACCCAGGCCCAGATGAACGTCATCGGACGTGAGCGGGGCTGGGGGCAAACCTACAACCGCGCAACCTATGACGATGCGCGCAGCCTGCGCGGCGCCCTCTATGTCGGCGATGCCGAATATGTTGCCGAGAAGATCCTCCTGCTCCGCAAGAACCTCGGCGTTACGCGCTTCTTCCTTCATGTCAACGTCGGAACCATGCCGCACCGCGAAGTTCTGCGTGCCATCGAGCTGCTCGGCACCAAGGTTGCGCCTATTGTGCGCAAGGAGCTGGCAAAGAACGCTGCAACAGAATAACGCCAAAAGGGATGCTCCAGAAGCCAAACGGTTCACATTTGGCCAATGGAGCATCCCTATTTTATTGATTACCCCTCAATTAATCCTGCTTGTTGCAGCATCCGGTACAGCAGCACGGCTGTTTCTGCACGGGTTAATGGCTTCTGCGGACTCAGCTCATTTCCATACCCCTTTATCAGCCCCGCATAAATCGCTGTCCGCAGCGCTTCGCTCGCCCAGCCGCCGATTTGGCCGCTGTCCGCGTAGACGGCTAAATCCACTTTGGCTCCAGCACTGCCCGTTAGCGCACCATTATCGGCCAGCCGCAGCGCCCGTATGACGGTGACAACTGCTTCTTGCCGCGATACCTTCTGGTTCGGTCTGAATGACCCATCCCCAAAGCCATCCATAATCCCGTATGCTTTTACTGCCGCTATAGCGCCGCTATACCAGCTCAAGCCGCCTACATCACGGAACCCGGCTGAATTGTCTTCTTGTGCCAATCCCAGCGCCCTTGCCAGCATTGCCGCTAATTCAGCCCGGGTAATTACCGCTTCAGGCGAAAAGCGGCCTCCTTCTGTTCCCTGTACGATCATTCTATTGCTCATGCTGGAAATTTCCGGCTCAGCCCAATGCTTTTGAATATCTGTTAATTGGGACGCTTTGGATACCACTGCGTAGGTGCTGTTCGTGAGACTGCGAATGACAGCGGCACGACGTCCATCAACCGTAATGAATTTTGTCGGGACCGGCCGTACCCCGGAGCTCTGATCCCATACAATAGCCGTTGATGCCGCTCCGGCATCAGAGGATAAGTAGATAACCCTCTCCACATAATGGCTGAAGCGCGAAATCTCTTTTTTCCCGCCATTACGCGTTACAAGTACATTGAAATGAACCGGATCTGCCACCAGCCCAAAACCATTTGTACGCGCTGCTTCCTGCAAGCCCGCTTCCCGGTTGCCACGCTCAATTACGATCTGGACTTCCGTATCATTCGTCCAAGCGGACTCCTGGTCTGTAATCTCAGCCAGCGGCAGGCGATATTGTCCATGCTGAGTTTTCAAAGTAATGTCAGCCGCCTTCCCAGCCAGGAGTGGGACTGCATTCCCGGGAAGTCTTAGCACCAGTTTGTCTGCCGCATCTTCAATTGAAACCGAGAGATTGGCTTCAGAAGGATTGGACAGTGAATCGAGGACCTGGCGCAGATTATCCATATTCAGCAGAACGTCGATCGTTTTCGCTCCATTTGCATCCGTATAAAGTGTCGCCAGCCCCGTTACTTTCTTATCATTAATCCAAACCACAGGAGCAAACCCCGTAGAAGTCTGGCTTGGAGAGTTTGGAGTAACCGAAGGACTGCTCGGAACAGAACTCGGAACGGGACTCGGAGTTGGAGTTGGAGTCGAAGTTGGACTCGGAACAGGGCTTGGAGCCCGGCTTGGAGCAGAACTGGCCGCTGACCGAATCACGTTGAGCGTATACGTTTTATTGGAACCGTCTTGTGCTTTGACACGGGCTTCGAATGTATTTTGACCCGTTGCAAGATCATACTCCTTGGTTAGCGAATTGCTGTCTACCTGGAGTCCGTTGACATAGACGGCAGAGTACACATCTGCGGGGGTCAGCAGCATTTTCAGCCCATGCACCGCATTGCTGACTTCCAGCGAATTGTTTATTTTTCCCGGATCAAAATCAAACTTCACCGTCCCGCCGAGTCCGATCAGTTGCCAGCCTATCAAGTTCGCATTGCTGCTCAAAGGAACGATGTTCTGGACATCAATCAGGCTGACATTCGCGTTGCCCGCTGTATCTGCCACATAGACTGAATAAATTCCATTCTCCTGTACGGTGAAATGGTCCTTAATTTCCATACCCTGTGTATCAAAATAAGCTATCGAACGGCTTCCTGCCGCCCACTTCATCGAAGAAATGCTGTTGAATTCACCGTACGCAGATGCTGTGACCGTAATATTCACACTGCCAAAGGTCGGAGTGACGGGATCAGCCTGCAGTCCGATAACAGGCGGCTGGTCATACGTAAAAGTAATACTCACAGTCTGATCTAGCGTTATGCCGCTTGCTTCTTCCTTTGCAGAATAGGTTACTTTCTCAGCAGCTACATTGCTGACCACAAATGTGGCAAGCCCCTCCGCATTGGTCCATCCATAAACCTCTTTGGACACAGAGCTTCCATAAACGGCTTTGGCAACAGAGCTTTCATATACGGCTTCCATGACAGAGCTTCCGTCTTGAGCATGAAGCTGTACCCGTTTTCCAGCAAGCGGATGGTCGTATGCGTCTTTAAGCTTCACGAAGATTGTGGCTTGGCTGTTGCCATCTGCCCGCACGACCAGGTCGCTTGCGGTAATTGTTGAGTGGGATGAACTTACATCGCCTGGTACAAGCTGAACCATTACCGCTGAGGCTAGCGCACCGCCATTCACAGTTGCGCTTATCTTCGCGGTCCCTACTGTTGTCGGCGCTGTCAGCGTCGCCGTATAGGTTCCGTTCTGGTTGTCCGTTACAGTGCTTACCGTACCTAATGTCGATGTGATCAGCACCACCGCTCCTCCGGTAGTCAAGGCATTGCCCTGCGCATCCTTCAGCTTCACGGTGATTGCCGTCTGACTCGTTCCGTCGGCTGTCAGCGAAAAATCGTCCGCTGCAATTGTGCCATTCTCCGCTGATGGCTCCCCGGCCACGAACTGCACCGTGGCCTTAGAGGTCAGTTCACTGCCGCCTACTGTAGCACTGACTGTTGCGGTCCCTACCGTTGTCGGCGCAGTTAGTGTCGCCGTGTAGGTTCCGTTATGGTTGTCCGTTACGGTACTAACTGTACCTAACGTTGATGTAACCGCCACCGTCGCTCCTCCGGTGGTAAGCGCATTGCCCTGTGCGTCCTTCAGCCGCACCGTTACTGCCGTCTGACTTGTTCCGTCAGCCGTCAGCGAGCTATTGCCCACTGCTAGCGTGCTGCTCGCACTGGACGGCGCTCCGGCCACGAACTGCACCGTAGCCATTCCGGTTAATGCAGTGCCACCTACACTGGCACTTACTGTCGCGGTCCCTACCGTTGTCGGCGCTGTCAGCGCCGCCGTGTAGGTCCCGTTGTGGTTGTCCGTTACGGCGCTAACCGTACCTAACGTCGATGTAATTGTCACCGTCGCTCCTCCGGTGGTCAGGGCATTGTCCTGTGCATCCTTCAGCTTCACGGTCACTGCCGTCTGACTCGTTCCGTCAGCGGTCAACGAGCTATCGCCCACGGCCAGCGTGCTATTCGCGCTGGAAGGCGCTCCGGCCACGAACTGCACCGTTGCCTTGGAGGTCAGCTCACTGCCACCTATACTGGCACTGACCGTCGCGCTCCCTACCGTTGTCGGCGCTGTCAGCGTCGCCGTGTAGGTCCCGTTATTATTGTCCGTTACGGTGCTAACCGCACCTAACGTCGAGGTAATCGCCACCGTCGCTCCTCCGGTGGTCAAGGCATTGCCGTGCGCATCCTTCAGCCGCACGGTTACTGCCGTCTGACTCGTTCCGTCAGCCGTCAACGAGCTATCGCCCACTGCTAGCGTACTGGTCGCGCTGGATGCTGCGCCGGGCACGAACTGCACCGTGGCCGTTCCCCCCAACGCACTGCCACCTACACTGGCACTGACCGTCGCGCTCCCTACCGTTGTCGGCGCTGTCAGCGCCGCCGTGTAGGTCCCGTTGTGGTTATCCGTTACGGTACTGACCGTACCTAACGTCGAGGTAATCGCCACCGTCGCCCCTCCGGTGGTAATAACATTCCCCTGTGCATCCTTCAGCCGCACGGTTACTGCCGTCTGACTCGTTCCGTCAGCCGTCAAAGAGCTATCCGCCACTGCTAACGCACTGTTCGCACTGGACGGCGCTCCGGCCACGAACTGCACCGTGGCCGTGCCTGGCAACGCAGTGCCGCCTACACTGGCACTGACTGTCGCGGTCCCTACCGTTACCGGCGCTGTCAGCACCGCCGTGTAGGTCCCGTTATGGTTATCCGTTACGGTGCTGACCGTACCTAACGTCGATGTAATCGCCACCGTCGCCCCTCCGGTGGTAATAACATTCCCCTGTGCATCCTTCAGCTTCACGGTCACTGCCGTCTGACTCGTTCCGTCAGCCGTCAAAGAACTATTGCCCACTGCTAGCGTGCTGCTCGCACTGGACGGCGCTCCGGCCACGAACTGCACCGTGGCCTTCCCTGGCAACGCAGTGCCGCCTACACTGGCACTGACCGTTGCGGTCCCTACCGTTACCGGCGCTGTCAGCACCGCCGTGTAGGTCCCGTTATGGTTATCGGTTACGGTGCTTACCGTACCCGAAGTTGTTGTAATCGCCACCGTCGCTCCTCCGGTGGAAATAGCATTCCCCTGTGCATCCTTCAGCTTGACGGTTACTGTCGTCTGACTCGTGCCGTCAGCCGTCAGCGAGCTATTGCCCACCGCTAACGTGCTGTTCGCACTGGACGGCGCTCCGGCCACGAACTGCACCGTGGCCGTGCTTGTTAATGCAGTGCCACCCACTGTGACAACGATCGTCGCACTCCCTGCCGTTGTCGATGCCGTTAGTGTCGTTGTATAGGTCCCGTTATTATTATCGGTTATAGCACCAAGCGTACCCGAAGTTGTTGTAATCGTCACCGTCGCTCCTCCGGTGGTTAAGGCATTGCCTTGCGCATCCTTCAGCTTCACGGTCACTGTCGTCTGACTCGTTCCGTCAGCCGTCAAAGAGCTACTCCCCACTGCTACCGTGCTGCTCGCACTGGACGGTGACCCGACCACGAACTGGACCGTGGCCGTTCCTGGCAACGCAGTGCCGCCGACTGTGGCACTGACTGTTGCGGTCCCTACCGCTGTCGGCGATGTCAGCGTTGCCGTGTAGGTCCCATTGTTCTTATCCGTTACGGCGCTGACCGTACCTGACGTTGATGTAATCGCCACCGTCGCTCCTCCGGTGGTCAAGGCATTGCCCTGCGCATCCTTCAGCTTCACGGTTACTGTCGTCTGACTCGTGCCGTCAGCCGTCAGCGAGCTACTCCCCACTGTTAACGTGCTGTTTGCACTGGATGGTGACCCGGGCACGAATTGGACCGCCGTTGTACCTCCCAACGGAATGCCGTTTAATGTGCCACTTACCGTTGCGGTCCCTGCCGTTGTTGGCGCTGTCAGCGTTGCCGTGTAGGTCCCGTCATAATTATCCGTGACTGAACTAACAGTACCCGCCGTTGTCCTGATCGCAACCATCGCCCCTCCGGTAGTCAGGGCATTGCCCTGGGCATCCCTCAGCGTCACCGTCACTGTCGTCTGACTCGTTCCGTCCGCCACAAGACTGGATGCGCTACTTGATATCCCGCTTAATTCGAAGGCTGTCGAATAATCGGCAATCATGTACGTCCTGAAAGCATAGTCATAATTGGTCGCCGGAGAGTATCCTCTTGTGTACGGGTCACCTCCGCTCATATACCATCCGAAGCCACTCGAGCCTCCGAATTCCGTTGAAACAACCATTCTATACATCGTGTTCTTCTTCAAATAAGGCGATGTTCCTGAGAAATCAACCGACGTCCAGCCTGGGCCGTAAGAAGCTAGTTGCTCTTCAGCGAGCAATGTCGAGAGGTCGCTTTCCTTATAAATTTTCACCTTCATGGCTCCCGGTGAACCGAAGCTCCCCGCAGTGTTCAGATCAATCCTGCTAAGCTTTCCGGCAATCTCCGGAGTAAAGGTCTGATATCTTGCATAATCAGCATTAACCCATGAATTTCCAGTTCCATTTTCCTGCTGTTGATCCAATAACACTGGACCTGCCGCAGACACATATCCTTCAGAAGCCGGACTTAGAGCAACCATGAATATAAGAGTCATAGCAATCCAGCGCTTGAATCGTTTTATAGCATTCATTAAATATCCTCCATCCTTGACTTTCCGATCAATCAAAAGAACGCTTATGTAAGTTCCAGCTTTATCTACCAAATCCGAATTGGGTTACCGATATATGACTTAACTCACGAAAAAAGTGCCTCCCCCAACAATCAACGCCGCAACGAAAAAAATACCAAAATACCATTTTGAAAATTTAAAGCTTAGCCCGGGGCCATCCCACCAAATCTTCACATAGATAACAACTCCAAAAATAAGAGTAACAATAAAAGCATAGAAGGCATTCATCATATTCGTTCACCCAGACCTTCCCGATTCCTTAATTCAGCCAAATAAGACATGCTCCTAGAATAAAGCCATTACTTAAAATTCTCTATACCTAAAAAGAAGTATCTTCTATTACAATAGAATGTAATCGCTAGTTAGCCCAACAGTAGAGGTGTCGGAGAATGAAAGTAGACCAACGATTTGACAGTGTTACCGGAAATACAAGACTTGAGCAACGTGACTCCGGTGTAATATCGGGGCATGATGCGGGTATGACGCTTAGGGAATTTATGCATGAGCAAACCTGCATGAATCCAGAGGCGTTTCTCGCACTCGCCAGATCCATCGTGGCCAGTGTCCTGCAGCTTCATCAGCAACAGACCCTTCATCTCGATTTACGGCCGGAGCGAATCGTTGTTCGTTCCAATGGGCAAGAGGCCTATTTAATAGATTCAGGTTATGCGGTGCATCGTTCGGATGACGGTTATGTCCGTCCGCCTGGCTACAGTATGCCTGACGCAGGCCTGCCCTATTGCTCACCCGAGAATACAGGCAGAATGCTGCGGACGGTGGATGAGCGCAGCGATCTATATTCTTTAGGTGTTATTTTCTATGAAATTTGGGCCGGACATTTGCCTTTTCTGGCCGAGGGTCCGCTCGAATGGGTGTACCTGCACCTGACACAAGTCCCTCCTCCGCTGACTCATGAGCATAGGCATTTGCCTGATGGCCTGGAAGCTATTGTCATGAGATTGCTCGACAAAAACCCGGATAATCGCTATCAGAATGCCGGCTTTCTATTGGCAGACTTAGATAAAATCGGACGTTCTCACGATACCTTTGTTATGGAGCCGGGGTTTCATGGCAGAGAGTATGAAATGTCAATGCTGAACCAGGCCTTTTATTCCGCTTGCTTCGGGTCAACAGAAATGGTCTACATATCAGGTGAAGCCGGCATCGGCAAAACCAGCATCATTGACGAGGTTTTTCGAAAGCAGCGGCATGCCCGCAATTTTTTCTATATCACCGGAAAGTTCGAGCAACTCTCCAAAGAAAGCCCTTATCATCCGATCATTCAAGCCTTTCGTGGATTAATGCGGCATTTGCTGGGTGAACGCAAGGAGCAGTCGGAGCTGTGGAGACTTAAGCTGCAGGAAGCACTTGGAGCAAGCGCCAACGTGATTACTGCGATTATTCCTGAAGCCGAGCTGATCCTTGGCGCCACACCGGCTGCAGAAGAGCTTCCGGCCAATGAATCGAAGAAACGTTTCATCTATGTTTTTCGCAAATTTGTTCAGGCGCTGGCTTCCAAAGAACATCCCCTTGTCCTGTTTATTGACGACCTGCAATGGGCGGATTCTTCGTCGCTGCAATTAATTCATGCGCTGCTATGCGACCCGGAATGCCAATATTTGCTGTTTGTCTGCACCTATCGCCATAACGACATCGACCTCAGCAAGCTGCCGGGGTACGAGCCGGACGGAAGCGTTACCGACCAAGCCGTGATCCGCCATATTCATCTGTCGCCGCTGAGCCTTGAGCAGATGAACCATATCGTGATGGAGACGCTGAATTGCAAGGCGGATGCCGCACTGTCCTTAACAGAGCTGCTGTATCACAAATCAGGCGGCAATCCCTTTCATTTCAAGCAAATTTTGCTGCACCTGCAGGACGACGGCATTCTGCAATACAACCACGGAAACCAAAGCTGGCAATGGAATTTGGGGCAGATTATTGGTCAGGAGCCTAACTATGCCATCAATGATTTAATGGAGCACAGATTTCAGCGTCTCTCGGGTGCCGCGCAGGAGCTGCTCCAAATTGCCGCTTGTGTGGGAAGCACCTTCCACCCGCATTTGATTGCCTACGTTGCCAACCGGAAGATCGGGGAGGCCATTACTGAATGGGCCGCGATTGAAGCCGAAGGGATGATTTTGCCATATGATACAGATAAATTCCGGTTTGCCCACGATAATATCCAGAAGCTGATTTACAGTCAGATGGATGATGAAGCGAAACAGGCCATTCATATTCGCATAGGCAAAAGCTTGCAGGATGACGGGTATGAAGAGACTTCATTTGATGTCGTCAACCATTTGAATAGAGGCTCAAGCCGAATAACGGAAGCAGTGGAGATCCTTGAGCTTGTACAATTAAACCTTGCTGCGGGAATCCGCGCCAAGGCTGCTTCCGCCTACGATGTTGCGCTGGGGTATTTCAGAAAAGGGGTAGAGCTTCTGCCGGCAGAAGCTTGGAACAATGCCTTCGAGCTCTGTTTCGAGCTGCATGCGGAGCAAGCGGAATGTGAATATTTATGCGGAAATTCCAAGGAGTCTGACAGGCAAATCAATTTCCTGCTTGATCATGCGCGCAATACGGCTGAGCGGAGCAGGGTGCAAATGATCCGGATCATGCAATACATAAATCAAGGCAAATATTTAGAAGGCACTGCACTTGGTCTTGAGAGCCTGCAGGAGCACCAAATTATCATTTCGCCCAATCCGGGTAAATTCGTCCTATTAATTGAAGCAATGCGAATTGAGGTGCTGCTGCGCAAGCGGTATGACAAGCTCGCTGATTTGGAGGAAATGTCCGATAAAGACCGGATTGCCGCAATGAATCTCATTCTGGCGATAATTCCTTCAACCTTTTTCACGAATAAAAAGATCTTTTTCCTGCTGATCTGCAGAGCCATTCAATTATCCCTGAAATATGGAAATACCCCTGTTTCCGCCGCCGTTTATTCCGCTTATGGCATGCTTTTGGGGAATGCCTGGGGCAAATATGACAAAGGTTATGCCATCGGCAAGGTCGGTATGGAGCTTTCCGAGCGGTATAACATTACTTCAGTTAAAAGTAAAACCTACACCATGTTCGGCGGAGTACTCTGCCAATTTGCCGGAGATGCCCGTGAAGGTGAGGGTTATTTGGCCAAGGCGCTCCGCTTCGGTCTGGAATCGGGGGATTATGTATTTGCCAGCTATGCCATTGGTGCGCACATTAATTCACTCTACACCCGAGCACCATTAAGTGAGCTTGCAAGAACGATAGCAGAGTATATGGTGATCCTGGATACCACAAATGACGAGTTCGTGAAGCAGAACTTTTACCTGTATCAGCAATTCATTCTTGCCCTTCAGGGCGGGACGTCAGCGCCGGACTCCTTCAACAACGCGGGCTTTGACGAAGGGGATTTTCTGAGCCGGATTCAGATGGAGGAGACTTCAGCCACCACCTTTTTTCAATACAATACTTATAAAGCTCAGCTGTGCTATTTGCTTGGCAATCATGCGGAAGCCATACGCTGGGCCCGGCAAGCGGAGCCTTATGAAGACTACGCCACACACCTGCCGCATTTGCCGGAATGCCTTTTATACGAATCACTCGCGTTATTGGCCGGTCCTGCTCAGTCATGGAAAGAGGCCAATACTAAAAAACGCCTGCTAAGCAATCTCCAGCGTTACAAAAAATGGGCAGCGCTCAGCCCGGATAATTACCGGCCCAGATCCGATCTCCTTCAAGCCGAATTTGCGCGTGCCTCCGGCGAATTCATGAGGGCTGAGGATCTGTACGATAAAGCCATACGCGGAGCGAGAGAGCAGGATGATATTCAAATAACAAGCCTTTCGGGTGAGCTTGCCGCCAGCCATTACTGGAGCCGGGGCAATAAGAAAACTGCTTTATTTTATTTGCAATTGGCCTTCGAGGCATATACTGAGTGGGGTGTACAAGTGAAGCTGACACAGGTGGAGAAGCTCCTGCAGCACTGGCAGCAGCGTGAAAATGCTGATCCGGCATCCGAGAGCGTACCAATTCCGGCGGGACGAAGTGCTCTAGAGCATACGGCAGAAGTAGCTGTCCATGGTAATCCTGGTCATGTGCCTGGTGCTTTTGACAACTTCGATCTTGCGGCGATCCTCAAAACAACTCAGGCAATAACCAATCAGATGGACATCGACACCGTGCTTGCGGAAATTATGAATACCATAATGAAGTATGCAGGTGCCAGTAAAGGCGCTCTGCTGATGGGCAGTAATGATGGACTCTACATACAGGTATATGCCGATACAGAAGCAAAGGTTGCCCCGGTGCCTATGGAAATGAATGACAGCTCCCTCTTGCCGGAAGGCATTATCAGATACGTCTTCCGCACACAGGAGGATGTCCATTATACCGGAGGCGAGGATAGCTGGCTGATTCATAACCCGTATATTGCGAAACACCGGCCCGGGTCCGCACTGTGTATTCCAGTAACCGTCCATAGTAATATGCTTGGCGTGCTTTATCTCGAAAATAAGCTGGCAAGCGGTGTATTCGCAAAGGAACGAATGGCCGTCCTTCAGGCGATGGCGTCAAATGGAATCTTGATATGCATGCTGCAGAACTCGGCCGAGCAATCCGCTACAGAACCAGGGATGGCTGAAGAATCCTCGCCTTTGCAAGAGACAATGGAAGAACCCCTCACAGACCGTGAGCTTGAGGTGCTCGCCTTATTGGCAGCAGGATTGTCCAATAAAGAAATCGCCGACCAGCTGATTATCGCCATAGGCACAGTAAAGGTCCATGTAAAAAACATCTTCGCCAAGCTAAAAGTCAACCGCCGCACCAAAGCCATCGTCCAGGCCAAGGAGCTTAAGCTGCTGGATCAGAGCAAGTGGCATTCTTGAGAAAAAAAGCCGAGCAAATGTCAGGAAAAAATCCTGCATCTGCCCGGCTTTTATTTGTTCAATACGCTATTTTCTTCGGACATTTGCAATTGAAACCGGTTCAGCAGATTCCAAAATTGTTCAACCATGACTGCCGCCGGATACGGCATCGAACGGATAATCCACCATTCCAATAAACCCACTCCCGCTGAAATTAAAAATTGCACCGTAATGTCCCTGTTCAACTCCCGATCGAGATTGATCGAATCCAGATGCTCGCTCAGACTTTGCCGGAATATTGTCTCCATTTGATTTCGGAAAACCATGCTTCCCTTGCTCGTCAGCATCATGGAATAGAAAGAAGCATGCTGCTCCAAATATTCAAATGTGCGCAGAAGCGCGGCTTTGGAAGTGAGATGAACGAAGCCCTCTTCAGGCATACAACTATGCAGTAACTGGTTTATTTGAGCTTCCGTGCACTGATCGCGCAAATCGTATTTGTCAGCGAAATGCAGATACACCGTTCCCCGATTGACATTCGCTGCCTCCGCAATTTGGTTGATCGTTATGCTCTCGAAGTCCTTTTCCGACATCAGCCTCAAAAAAGCATTCATAATCGCTTGCCTCGATTTTTGAATACGCCTGTCCATATCTTTCTCCCCCTTTAGCCCATTTAAAATGAACATATCTAAACCCTCTGTTGAAAAATCAACAACCGGGCTTGCTTTAACCATTGAACACCATCTGCCGCCCTGATACATTCACAATATAAAACTTATGTTAAAAATTCAACATATGTTCAATTTATAAGGAGGCTTAATCATGAAAGCTATTGCTTTGACAAGCTTTGGAATCCCCGAAGCACTAGAGGAACTGGAAGTGCCGGTTCCCGTACTTACGGACACACAGGTTCTCGTCGAAATGCGCGCCTCTTCCATCAATCCCGCAGATATTCAATTGCGCAGCGGCGCGATTCTTCAGAGTCCGATGGCCGACAAATTTCCGGTTCATTTGCCGCTTGTACTTGGTATTGATGTAGCCGGCATCGTAAAAGAGGTTGGCGCAAAAGTGCGTCATTTCAAGCCGGGCTATCGTGTTATGGGCATGGTTCCGATGGGCTCCTACATGGACTATGTTGCGGTGGAGGAAGATCACCTTGCCGTTATCCCGGAGAGTCTTTCCTTCGAAGAAGCAGGCGCCGCGCCTACGGTTGCCCTGACAGCTTGGCAAGCGCTGTTTGAGTATGGCCGTCTTCAGCCCGGACAACGCATCCTTATTCAAGCCGGAGCCGGAGGTGTGGGACATGCGGCGGTCCAGTTAGCCAAGCAACATGGAGCATATGTTATCGCAACTGCGAGGGACTATAATCATGATTTCGTTAAAGGGCTTGGTGCGGACGAGGTGTTCGACTACACAAAAGTCGACTTTGCCGCCAAAATAACCGCACCTGTCGATATCGTGTTGGATTCTGCTATGGACCCTTCCACCTTCGGAACCGGGCTGCCAGGAGATATCGGAGAGAAAAACTACTCGGTTATCAAGGATGGCGGCACCTATATTTCAGTGGTGGCATTTACGATCAATCAATATCGGGCGGTCCGGGGCATTAACGCGCATTTCTTCCAGGCAAGACCCAACCGTGCCGATTTTGAATCCATTCTTCGCCATATGCAAAATAACAAGTTGAATATCCACATCAATGAGACCTATCCCTTTACTGCTCAAGGCCTGCTTCAGGCGTACCGCAAAAGCGAAGAGCTGCCGAAACGGGGAAAAGTCGTCATATCGAAAAGCATGGGATAAACATCCTGCAAAAATAAAGCATGGCGGTGCTGGGTTCCCCCTCACCGCCATGCTTTTAACTACATAGATATAGTTTTTGTTGCAACTGTTTGTTGAAATGCCTGATCATGCTCAACAATAACCATTGTGGGATTAAATCTTTGAATAAGCTCTTCAATCTGCATGCGCGAATAAATGTCAATAAAATTTAACGGTTCATCCCAAATATATAAATGAGCTTTTTCACATAAGCTTTTGGCTATAAGCAGCTTTTTCTTTTGTCCACCAGAATAATGAGCTATGTCTTTCTCAAATTGAATCCGGTCAAAATCCATCTTGCGCAGGATAGATTTAAATAACGTTTCATCAATCTCATGCTCCTCAATAAAGTCCGATAACTGTCCCTTCAAATGAGAAGTATCTTGCTCGACATAGGAAATAACGAGGCCTGAGCCTAAATTCATTGAGCCTGTGTGCTGTATCGGATTTCCCATAATTAGCTTCAAGATACTGCTTTTCCCGCTTCCGTTCTTTCCATCAAGTACAATCCGGTCACCTTGTTCAACTGTAAAGCTAATTGGCTTATTCACTATTTGGTCATCGTACTTAACAGACACATCAGCCAAAACAATCAACTCATTTGACGGAAATTCCAAGGGTTCTAATTTTAACGACTCGGTTTTTTCCACATTTTTTAGCAGCTTTGACTTTTCCTCAATAGCCTTTTGTTGCCTTGATTCAAGGTTCTTTGCTCTCTTCATCATCTTTGCCGCTTTATGTCCTACAAAACCCTTATCCAGCTTAGAACCCGAATTCGTTGTCCCGTTTTTGGAGGCTTCCACTTGATTAGACCAGCCTGCTGAACGCTTCGAAGACTGTTTTAATCTCCCGATGTCTTTTTGCAGACGCTGATTTGTTGTCTCTTCGTGTTCCTGCTGTCTATCAAAATTTAACTTCCAAGAAGAAAAGTTACCGCTTTGCACTTCAATATTTGCCCTGTTTATAGATAAGATATGGTCAACGCATCCATCTAAAAAGAATCTGTCATGAGAAATTAGAATAAACCCTTTTTTCTTCCTTAAATAATCAGAGACCGTCTTTCGTGCCTCAGTGTCTAGATGATTGGTTGGCTCATCAATTAATAGAAATTGACCCTCAGTCAAAAAAAGTGCAGCAAGCAACACCTTCGTTTGTTCTCCATTTGATAATGTATTAAATGGCCGGTACATGACCTCGGCATCTACATTTAGATAGGAGATTTCACGAAGAAATTCCCAATCTTCTGCTTGGGGGCAAATTTCCTCACAGATTTCATGAGTGTACTTGTTTTTATCCGAAACTGGATAAGGGAAATAATTAAATTCTACCGAGGAAGTGATTTTCCCGCTATACTCATACTTCCCTAATAATAAATTAAAGAACGTTGTTTTACCCCGCCCGTTTCTACCGATAAATCCAAGCTTCCAATCCGTATCTATTTGAAAATTTACACCTTCAAAAATATTGTCAAAGCTGCCTGGATAAGAAAACGTTAAGTCTTGAACTTGTATCATTGACATGATGATTCCTCCTTTGTATATCAACACTTTTTACTTTTTATACAAAGTCGGTATATCCATCACTACATTTCTCCGTATAAGCTTGATGGATATTAACGACTTATACGGAGTATTACATGCGTAACAATAGTGTCTGAATCGCTCATTTTTATCTCTCCTTTACTCAAAAAATCCTCCCAATTTATAATTGGAAGGATTAGTCTTTGGGCTTATAATAAGTTCTTTGTTGCCACTGGAATCATGACAAATAAAGAAAACTGATCTATAAAAATGGATAGACTAACCCTATATTTTGTAGTTTGAAGTTATTCATTTCAAATAAAAATATAGATTAGTTAATCATTGTCCATCCATCAGTCCTCTCATAAATGTATTTTTAGTTTAACAAACTTTTTTATGCAATACAATTCAGCTTCTGATACCGACCTCAATCCCCTGTATTCAGGACCAAGGCCGGTTTATAGCTCTAATTAACCTAATATGCTAGTTCTCTTCCGTTCCCGCACTTGAAATAAAGAACTCATATTCAAGCGTCTGGTCCGAAGGAATGGTGTATTCCTTGTGCACCGGCGCTCCCCAGCTGTCGTCTCCACCTACGCCCATTTGTCTGCCTGCCACGGTCACTACGGTGTAGTGAACCTGCGGAAGCTCGAAGGCATGGCCGGCATGCTCCAGCTCGAACGCTGTGTACGGCGACAGATTGCATTCTACAGGCGCAGTTGCCGGGGCTGAGATTTGCAGTCCGATTCCCGCATTGTCGGTAATCTTCACACGGCGTACGCCAGTACGGTTACCGGACTCCTGCGGAACAAGATAACGGGACGGCAGCTCCTGCACCTTCCGGCTGAACACACCAAGTCTGGCGCCGAACGCACGATCGATATAATTCTCTTCCGGTCCCATCGCGTACCATTCACTCTGGCTGTAGTCAGCCGTCATTTTAAATGACAAGGCCACCATCGGCAGATCCGGCAGTCCGGCAGCGCCGGTATAGCGGGTATGTACCCGGACCGTTCCGTCACCGTAGACGGTATAGGCGGTCTGCACCGCCAGATCAGCATGAATGTTGAACCTGTAGTCAAAGGTTACTGTAACAGTCCCTTCATCTTGTGCCAGGCTCACATCAACACATTTACGCGCCAGGCTGGCGGCATACCAGCATCCGGCATGGTAGCCGAGATTCGTTCCCTTGTCATTGTCGGTCGTTGCCCGCCAGAACAGCGGTGCCGGAGGGGCCGCAATCAGCTCACGGCCGTGGTAGTTCAGCGATACCAGTGAACCCACTTGCTTGGAGAACAGCACAGTGAAGTTTTCCCCGAGGACGCCGATCTGCACATCCCCTTCCACAACCTTCAATTCACCGGCAGCCTGCTCTGCCTCTGCATCTGCCTGCACAACGAAGACAGACTCTCCAAAGGCGATTTCATATCCTTCTTCGGCCCACAGCTCCGCTTCTTTCAGCAGCAATGAGGCTTGTATGCTGTATTCGCCCGGTGTCTCGTCCAAGTTCGGCAGCTCTATCGGCACCAGGATTTCACTTTGCGGCGCCGCGCTGGCCTCTGCAGTCCAAGTACCGAGCAGCTCGCCTTCACAGTACAGGCTGTATTCCAGCGAAAGATGTTCCGTTCCCGCGAACAAGCTCTCATTAATGAGGCGGATGCCTGTCTTGGCCGGCTCCAGCTTGTAGTTCTGGTATAGGAATTTGACCTCCTGCAGCTTCGGCGTCCACTCCCGGTCGGCATACACTATGCCGTTGCCGCAGAAGCTGTAGTCTGTCGGCCGGTCCCCGAAATCTCCGCCGTAAGCGAAGTACTCCCGTCCATAGCGGTCTTTGGTAAGGATCGACTGATCAATATAGTCCCAAATGAACCCGCCCTGGTACATAGGGTATTTATTCTCCAGCTCCGTGTATTTATGCATGCCGCCAACTGAATTGCCCATCGCATGCATGTATTCGCAGCTGATATAAGGCTTCTCCGGACTATTGTTCAGGTATTCTTCGATATCTGCCGGCTTGGCGTACATGCGGCTCTCCATATCACTTGTAGCATCATAGTCGCGGTTGTGGAACACGCCCTCATAGTGGACAAGGCGGCTGTTGTCCCGGCTGCGGAACCAGTTCGCCGCATCGAGAATGACTTGTCCCGCATACGACTCGTTCCCGCAAGACCAGATCAGAATGGACGGGTGATTCTTATCACGCTCCACCATAGATACGGCCCGGTCAAGAACGATGTCCCGCCAATCCGGGTCATTGCCCGGAATGTTCCACGAAGGCTCAACAGCGCCCATCTTTTGCCACGAGCCATGGGTTTCCAGGTTCATTTCATCAATAACATAAACGCCGTATTCATCACACAGCTCATACCATAACGTCTGATTCGGATAATGCGACGTGCGTACAGCATTAATATTGCTTCTTTTCAACGTCTGGATATCCCACAGCATATCTTCGCGGGTGATGTTCCGGCCTTGGCGGCAGTTGAATTCATGGCGGTTGACGCCTTTGAAGACAATGCGCTTGCCATTGATGCACATCAGCTTGTTCTTCAGCTCGAACCGGCGAAAGCCGGTCTTTTGGACCACATCTTCAACGATATTTCCCTGCGCATCCGTAAGCGAAATGCAGAGTGTGTACAGATACGGGTTCTCTGCGCTCCATGGCAGGACATCGGCAACCTCTCCCGAAAGAGTAAGCTTCTGCCCGTTAAAGACGCCCCTACTACTCAGCCGTACCTCCCCGGCTTTATCCTTGAGCTCAAGCCTGGCGCTGACAGCCTCCTGCGGAGTATCAAGTAGCTGCATGAGCACAGTCAGGCTACCTTGAGTATACGTATCATCCAGCTCTGCTCGCACCTCAAGGTCCCGGATATGGTGCTTCGGAACAGTATACAGATAGACGTCGCGGAAGATGCCTGAGAACCGCCAGAAATCCTGATCCTCCAGCCAGCCGCCGGTGCTGCGCTGATACACCTCAACGGCCAGCTTGTTTTTGCCTGAACGCATATATGGAGTCAGATCAAATTCCGACGGGGTGAAGCTGTCCTCGGCATAGCCGACGAATTCGCCGTTAAGCCAGACATAAAAAGCCGATTCCACCCCTTGGAAGGAAATAAACAGCGGTCCGTTCTCAAGATTCGCCGGCAGGCGGAATTCCTTCACATAGCTGCCGACCGGGTTATGCTCCTGCGGGATATGCGGCGGACGGACATCACTGAGGCCATCCCACGGATACATTGTATTGACATATTGCGGCCGGCCAAAGCCCTGCAGCTGGATATGTCCGGGAACCTGGATACTGTCCCAGGCCGAGCAATTATAGCTTTCTGTAAAAAATGCTTCTACACGGCTGGCCGGATTCGGCGCATAACTGAATTTCCAGCTCCCGTTCAGGCTGTAGCGCATATCCATCGGTGCTCCGGCCTCTGCTTCAGCCATGTTCGAATAATAACGGTGGTCCGAATGGGCCTCCAGCCGGTTCACCTTGAATACGCCCGGATCCTCCAGCCAGTTCAAGCTTGGACTAACTGTCACTTCCAATCCCTCCTAATGTGTTATTTCACGGAACCAACCATGCCGGCGACGAACTGCTTCTGCATCAGGAAGAAGACGAGTGCTGTCGGAAGTGTGGAGATGACCACCGCAGCCATAATAACACCGAAATCCGGCGAGTAGCTGGAGCCCAGATTGGAGATCAGAAGCGGGATCGTCCGTTTCTCCGGAGTCTGCAGCACGATCAGCGGCCAGAGGTAGTTATTCCAGCTGGACATGAACGTAATAATGGCAGCAGCGGAATAAGTCGTCTTCATGGTTGGAACATAAATACGGAAGAACAATCCCAGCTCTGACAATCCGTCCATCCGTCCGGCTTCCAGAAGCTCTCTCGGGAACATCTTGGAGCTCTGACGGAAGAAGAAGATCAGAAACGCCGTTGTGAAGGTCGGGAGAATAACCGCAGCCAGCGAGTTCACTCCGATAACCGGAACCGTACCGGTCAGCTTCGAGAACATTTGATACAGCGGAACCATCAGCGCGGCGAAAGGAATCATCATGGACAATAATAACAGATTGAAGACGATATCCTTCGCTTTACTGCGGTAAATTTCAAATCCGTATCCGGCCAGTGACGCAATCAGCAGAGCCAGAATAGTTGTCATCAAGGCAATTTTCAGTGTATTCCACAGTGCCGGCACCAGGTTAATCGAATCCGTCAGCTTTCTAATATTTTCGAACAGGTGAGTACCGGGGAGCATTCTTCCCTGAGTCACATCCACTGAAAGATTCGTCGCGCTGATAATCATCCACACAAACGGAAAAATCGACACGATCGCCACAATAGTCAAAAACACATAGATAGGGGCACGTCGCAGTGTTCTCATTACTTATCATCACCTGCCAATTTGATTTGAAGGAAGGACAGTATAATAATCATGACCACGATAGAATACGACACTGTAGCCGCATATCCAAAGTCAGGCGTGTACTTGAACGAAAGATTGTAAATATATTGGGAAATGGAGAGCGTCGCGTTGCCGGGACCTCCCTTGGTAATATTCATAATTTCATCGAACAATTGCAGCGTACCGATGGTCGAGGTAATCGACGTAAAGAGAATGATCGGCTTGAGCAACGGTACGGTAATCGAGAAAAATTGTCTCGGGCCCGAAGCACCGTCAATTTTCGCAGCTTCATAAATGGAGTTGTCGATGTTCTGCAGCGAGGAGAGGAAGAAAATCATATTGTATCCCGTCCAGCGCCAGGTAATTGCAATAATAATGGTGACTTTAGCCCAGAAGGGATCAGAGATCCACTGGATCGGTTCGGATAAAATATGCAGGTTCATTAAAGCCAGATTCACCAGTCCGTCATTGCCGAACAGATATTTGAATACGACGGAATAGGCTACAAGCGAGGTTACACAAGGTAAGAAAATCGCAGTACGGAAAAATCCCTTAAAGCGCAGCTTGCTGTCATTAAGCAGTACGGAAATAATCATCGCAAAGATGATCATGAGCGGCACTTGCACAATCAGGAACAGGAAAGTATTCTTGACTGCGGTAAAAAAGGTTTTGTCGCTGAACAGCCGTTTATAATTGCTCAATCCGTCAAAGTGAAGATTTGCTCCCGCGCCCGTTTTGAAGGACAGCAGCAAAGCCTGAATCATCGGATAGAAGTAGAACAGGCAAATCATGAGGACAGCCGCAGCAATAAATAACCACCCGGTAAGCTTTGCGCGGTTGCGCATTGTATGGTTCACAGCTCTCAATCCTTTCTCTATATAGGCGTGAGTCAAAAAAAACAGAGAAACTGCCGTCTCCCGCCACGGCGCAACCGGCCGGAACGGGAGGACAGCGGAGCAATCAGATGTTACTAGGAACTTACTGGATTTGTGACTCTGCCTGGGACTGGGCGTCGCTAAGTGCTTTATCTACAGACGTGCCGTTCAGGAAGTTCTGCATTTCAACCTTGAGGATATCTTCAATCGCATAAGTGTGCATGCCGTAGTTCACTTTAGGAATTTCTGCAGTCCATTTTGCGAAGTCGGAGATGATCTTTTGTCCGCCGAAGAAGTCGTCTGCAGCAGCGTAAGCTTTGCCTGCAGCAGCCGGTTTGTAAGTACCGATAACACCTACGTCAGTCACAAGCTTCTGGTACAGGTCAGTATTGGAACCAAGGGTTGCCGCCAGGAACTCAATGGCTGCTTCTTTGCCGTCGTTGTTAAGCACATACCAGGAGCTGCCGCCCAGGTTGGATGCATGTACGGAGCTTGCCACATTTTTGAGTTTAGGGAAAGGCACGACCGCCCATTTGCCGGACTGGTCAGCTGCCGATTTCACCGAAGGTGTAATCCAGTTACCGGTCGGAACGGAAGCAACAGCACCGCTGTTGAAGCCGGCCAGGAATGAGCTCCAGTCGGAGTTAATCTTGACGATATTCGCATTCATCAGCTCTTTGTAGGTTTCGAAGGCTGCCTTAAGGACCGTATTGTCCTTCAGGTCAGGTGTTGTACCGTCGCTCTTCAGGTACCAGGAGCCGGCGGACTGGATCATCATCCGGATCAGCCCCAGATCGTTCGGGTCCTGGGTCAGCATATCCTTGCCGGTCTTGGCTTTAACTGCTTTACCGATTTCAATGTACTTCTGCCAGTCGATATCCTGAAGATCGTCAACTGTGTAGCCTGCCTCCTTGAGATAATCCGTACGGACATAGAGACCTACAACGCCGGAGTCGAACGGAACACCGTATTGCTTCCCGTTAAAGCTGGTTGGCCCGATCTTGTAGTCAGCGAAATCAGCCGGCTTGATCGCATCACCAAGCTCCTGGAAAGAGTCTGGATACGTTTGCAAGAAGCTTTGTGCACGGTAATCTTCGATCAGAACGATGTTCGGCAGACCGGAAGCTGTACCCGAGTTGAGGCCGGTGTTCAGCTTTTGGATGATATCATCCTGTGCATATTCGACAACGTTGATTTTGGCATCGGGATGGTCTTTCACATAAGCGTCCTTCGCCAGATTCATCGCAGCGATATTGAAATTTTTGTCCCATGCCCAGACCGTAATTTCCTTGGTGGCGCCTGTGTTCCCTTGATTCGCTGTATTTGCCTGGTTATTGGCGTTACTAGAGCAGGCCGTCAGCAGCATAAATCCTGCAAGCAGAAGAGCGGAAGCTGTTTTCTTCATGTTATATATCCCCCTAACGTATATTTGAAAGTGCTTTCTTTTAAAGAATATCATTCGGGTCCTTAATTTCGTTAGAAATTAATTTAGTTAAAATAGTGATATTATTGTCTTTGTATCCGCTTCCACAGCGAATAAATTAGTACTTATTTTCTCCTTTCGCACTTTTTTTAGGTCAAATCCGTCCAAATCAAACCTCATATAAATCCTTATATTTGCAAAAAAACCGGCGCCCTTGATGCGGCGCCGGTTCACAGCGTGCTTAGCTAGTATGCTGCAAAAACAACCGTTCAATCCGTAATTCAGCAGGGAATTTTGATAGAAACTTTCGTCCCCTGGCCCGGTGTGCTGGAAATGGATACGCCATACGGCTCACCGTACAGCAGTGTCAGCCGGTCATGAACGTTGCGGATGCCGATACCACTGAACAGCTGCCTGCTGACAGAAGAGGCCGGAATCTCCTTCTTGTTATCCAGATCCATCCCGTCTCCCGTATCAACCACCTCGCAATGCAGCGTATCGCGGTCCTTCATAATGGTGACATAGATATTACCCGAGTTCTTTATATTAAACGCGTGAAAGAAGGCATTCTCGATAAAAGGCTGGAAAACCAGCTTCGGCACTTTGGCAGACATACAGTCCGGTGAGACGAAATAATCCACCTTGATGCGGTTGCCGTTGCGGATCTGATTAATGTATACATAATGCTTCAGATTGATCAGCTCTTCTTCCACGGTAATCGTCTCATTCACATTGCTGATGGTGTTCTGCAGCAGGGAGATCAGCGCATGAATTGTCTCAGTCGCCTGCTCCTTGCTCCCTCTCTGCACCAGAATATTGACCGACGCCAGCGTGTTATAGAGAAAATGGGGATTAATCTGCTGCTGAAGCGCGGCCAGTTCAGCCTTCCGCTGCTCCTTCTGGGTCTCCACCAGCTGGCCGACATAGTCATTCAGTTCTTTGAGCATGTAATTATATGCCGTACTCAGCTGCCTTGTTTCATAGGTACCGGTGACCGACATATAGTTATGAAAATTCTTTTTCGTGACATTGGACATTTTTTTGACCAGTGTGCGCAAGGATTGGGTCAGCTTCTTGGTCAGGAAATAGATGACAAGCACCGCTACAGCAGCAATTGCCGAGGCGATCAGAAATATCATCTTCTTGTCCAGCAGCGTGCCGATGGTCTCATTTTTATCAATCAGATTCACCAGATAAAAGTTGTAGGACGGTAAATAATCGGCCAGCACGATAACCTCACGCCCGCCGATCGTCTGCTCCTCGGTAGCGAGATTTGACTCGGCGATATGCTTCGCACTTTCCAGCAGGGCAGGGGACAACTGGCCGATCTGCTCAGTACGGTTGCTGGACACAATCCGGCCCTCAGTATCCAGAAACATTACATCATTGCCCTGGCTCGTAAAGCTGGCGTAGTTCTTGCGGAAATCACTTTCCCGGGTGAACATGTACAGCGTGCCGTAGGGGCTGGTAAGGCCGGGAGCGGTCAGTGCCTTGGCGGCAATCAAATAGCGGTTCTGCGAATTGAACGGGCTGGCATCCATGAAGCTGTAAAAGAGCTTTCCGTTATGCTCCTTTGCGGCTTGGGTAATCGGATTATTCTTCAGCTCCTCCGAAGATCCCGACCAGTAGGTAGTATCGCTGGTATAGCTTCTTCCGTTCACCCCCAGAATAGAGAGGCCGATACCAGCTCCCATGCCGGATTGAATGCGGTCCATCTGATCACGCATACCGTAATACCGTTTGAAATTCGCCAGCGAATTGACATCCTTCTCGGTCATGAAGCTTTTGATCACGCCGCTCTGCCCGACATTGATAGCTGTATTGACAGCTGCGTAATGGGAGTTATCCAGCGCGCTTTTGATCTGGTCGATAATTTTGGAATTCGTAATACTGAAGGTCTGCACGAACAGCTTTTGTGACATTTGCACCGTTACCCCGGTAATCAGAAGCGTTACGAGAATGATGCTGATCACCATGACGACGAATATTTTACTGAACAGGCTCTGATCCCTGAGCTTTCTAAGCCACTTCTCCACTAGTCCCATTTCTGGCGCCTCCCTGCTGCATTATCCTTTCCGGTATTGGCTGGGCGAGATGCCCATCAGCTTACGGAACACTCTGGTGAAATAGCTGTGGTCTGAATAACCCACGAGACTGCTGATATCGGAAATGGACAGACCGGGATTTTCTTTCAGCAGCAGGCATGACTTTTCGATCCGCACCCGGTTTAAATATTCGTTGAAGCCCTCTTTGTTATGCAACGCAAAATAGTTGGACAGATAGGACGGGTTGAAATGAAACTGCTTGGCGACCTCAGTCAGCGTAAGCTGGCCTGAATAATGCTCGTCGATGTACAGCAGAATCTTCTGCATTGCCGGTGTCCCGCTGCGGTTCATGGTTACACATTCCGTGGCATCCTGCAAAAACTGCTCCAGCCGCGCCTCAGTTTCGCCGATATGCCGGGCTTCATGGATGATGCGGAAATACTCGTATTTGCTGTCATCCAAGGTCCGGGCCTCGTAATGGAAATGCAGCAGCATCCCGATGATCTGGAACATGCTGTGGCACAGGAACGATTTGAACTCGAACATTCCCGTATCTCTCCGCCCGGACATCGACGACACATATGAGCTTAAGCGGCCAAAAGCTAAATCGAATTCCTGCCGGTTCAGCTCGGCAGCGAACGCTTCCTGATCAAAAACAGGGCCCGGCCGTTCCCCCTCTCCGTTATCCACCAGCAGACAGCGGTCCGGCAGGAAGAACCGGCGGTCCAGCAGCTTCATCAGATCATCTGTATAAACCGTATGCAGTTCATTCAGCTCCGTGAAGGTCCGGCTGACCGCCAGATTCTGGAACATATTCGCCCGTATACCAGCCGTGAATACCTGATCCGCAAGCGTAAGCAGCGCCCCCCGCCCGTCAGCATCCAGATTAAACAGCAGGCGGATATGCCCCTCCAGCGGAGACAGCCGGCGGCAGGCCGCCCAGCCTCCGCTTTGCATCAGGGAGCGGAAGCTGCTCTCCAGCCATTCCTCCTTGCGGCTAATCCCTGCGGCATCGTCGCCAATGTCTGCAAGCAGCAGCACGTAGCCCGTAAAGGGGAATATCGCCTGCAGCGCTTCCGCTTCGTACTCCACCGGAAAGCCGGAGACCAGCTTATCCAGAATGTAGTCGGCGGATTGCCGCTTGTCGCCCCGCCAGTCAAACTGAAGCAGCGGAATACGCTGTGCGGTCTTTTTCAGCACGGCCAGCAGGGATGCCGCCTCCAGCTTGGGCTTCAGTATATAGTCGGCCACCCCGCTCTGGAAGGTCGAACGAACATATTCGAATTCACTGAAGCTGCTGAGCACAATCACTTCAATCTCCGGATACATCCCCTTGACGAGCCGGATCAGCTCCTCACCGTCCATCACGGGCATAACGATATCGGTCAGAATAATATGCGGCCGCTGCAGCTCAATCAATTCCAGAGCCTCCCTGCCGTTCGTAGCCTCTCCCGCAATCTGAAACCCTTCCCCTTCCCAGTCCAGCAGATGAATAATCCCCTGCCGCACCAGCATCTCATCGTCCACCACCAATATTTTACAGAGCGTTGTTTCCATGGATTCTCCTTTTTGGAACGAAAATACGCTAAAAATTAAAATGAACCCCGCTTAATTAAGGGGGCTTCATCTCATAAATCCATTTATTTCCATCAGAAATGAAACAGCTTTCATAATCTGTTTTAAATTATAGGTATAGGTTGGGGGACTGTCAATTGGGGATCATTTACCTGCATTGTTATACTCCGATACTTTAGGGTCGTTCCCGTTAAAGTGTAACCCTTCTATACTCGAGGTGAAGTAGGGGAAATGGTTTGCCCGAACTATCCAATTCCGACCGCCCAATCTGTAAAAAACCAAATCGTTTGTAGAATGCGCATGCTCCATCGTTTTGCTCATTGACATCCACTTTTAGATTGCTTCCTTTTATATCTTGGGCGTGTTTTATTAATCGGCTGCCTATACCCTTTCCGTGGTATTTTGGGTCTACGAATAGCATCTCTATGTTTGTTCCGTCAAGCCCAATAAACCCTGTCGGCTCTTTATCTTCATTCAATTCCACCCAAATCTCAACTTCTCTTAACGCTCCATTTTGAACCATGTTATGGTAAAATTGAATATCCTTTTCCGTCAAAAATTTATGAGTATGACTCACAGCCTGATACCAAATCTTCACTAATTTATCATGGTCTTTTTCTTGATAGGTGACAATTTCATTTAACATTACTCATCCTCCATTAGTTCAATTGTCAGTGGTACAGATCGCACTCTAATTGGGGTAACACCCGTTAGTGCGATTATACCAGTTTCAAAAAATATATATTAGATAGCGTAATAGAAGCTCTTGAATCATTTTAGTTCCAACTCCATAAACACATCCGCTCTTACATAGGGCATGGGCCCGATCTGCTCAACAGGAACGTGCTTGAACCCGACCGATTCGTAAAGATGAACAGCGTTTGGCAGCTTGGTGCTACTGCCCAAAAAGAGCGATGTTGCGCCAAGCCCGCGTGCGCGGTTAATGGCGGCATGGATGATTCTCCGTCCGTATCCGCGCCCCCGCAACCCGGATGTAACGCTCATCTTCGAGAGCTCGAACACACCGGCCCCAGTCGGTAAGAGTGCAACGCATCCGATGATCGAATCGCCATCGCGTGCGATGAGTACGTCTCCCCCTTTGTTCACGATGTTCTCCACTGGGTTATTGAGGATAACCCGGTCCTCCTCTTCGATGGCAAAAAGGAGGGTGATCCATTCCTCGTTAAGTGTTTTGAAGGCCCGAGCCTCTTCCGGCGTCTGCATCGAAGTGATCGTGAGCTCTGTTTCAAGCATGCTATCTTTCCTCCTCTTGTATGTTTAATTTCCACTATAGAATTAACCAAACGACTGATCAATGTCAACAATTCAATTATGACCATATGCAAGAGTCGATTGTTCTCAATTAAATGCTTGCCGAGCAACTGGCTCGTATACCGGTTACCCGCCACGCCATTGGTACCGACGACAAATAACATACTGACGATCTTCCCGCTCTGAGCTTCGCATCCTCCCCAGCGTTATGATGTCTTCTTCACCCTACGATCCAAAACGACAATAGCAAAAGCCAAGACGACAGCCAAACCGGCCGAGGTCATAACTGCAGACAAACCGGCATTATTCAAAACGAATGCTCCGAGTACGGCACCCACACCGGAAGAGGAATTGAACACGGTCGTATACACGGCTGACGCCGGTATCGCCGCCTCCCCACCTGTTCGCAATACCCATGTATGGATACCAATAAAAAGTATCGAGATTGCCGCGCCCCAAACAACGAGCAGTGCCAACACTGGCCCTAACCCGGAGCTCAGCCCGAATGTGCCCAGACCAATGAGCGATATGCACATAAACAGTAGTGATACGGCGATGACCGTCTTCATGAAGCGGTCAATCAGCGCCCCGGTAAGTACATTTCCAAGCAAGCCGGAGGCCCCGAAGCCAAAGAGCAGAGCGGCGATCATAGCGGGAGCAATGCCAGGGACGCCTTTCAGATACGGCTCGATGTATGTGAACGCTCCAAAATGTGCAGCTACCGTGAAGATCGCCACCGTATAGACGCGCCACAGCTTGCCGCTGCGCAGCACACTGGCCAAGGTGGCGAATCCAACTGATCCTTCGGCCTTTATTTGCGGCAGCACAATGACCATTAACAGCGCCGTGAGCATGCAGGCCGCGACGAGGGTGCCAAATGCCAAACGCCAGCCCCAGGTCTGTCCGATCAGGTTGAGCAGCGGAACACCCAGCACGTTTGCAATCGACATGCCGCCGAAAACGATCGAAGTCGCCAGGCCTGTCCGGTTCGGAGGAGCCATCTGTGTCGCAAGCGCGGCCACCATTGCCCAAAAAACGCCATGCGACAGCGCCCCGATAACCCGCGCCAGCATCAGAGCCGGGAACGAATGGGCGATCATCGCAAGTCCGTTCGCGGCAGCCAGCACCAGCATCAACCCGATAAGCAGCGGCTTGCGCGGGAACTGGTTCGGCAGTACGGCGGACAATAGCGCACTGCCTGCGCCAATCAGCGCATAAGCCGTCACGATGAGCCCTACCGTTGCGGGACTGCGCCCAAGATCGGAAGCGATAGACGATAGCAGCCCGATTGGAGCAAATTCGGTGGTAACAACAGTAAACATCGCAATGCCGAGTACAACGATCGCCAGCCAGCTGCGAACGCTAGATTTCGACGGTTCGGCTTGATTCAAAGCAGCCTTAGACACAGTATCCCTCCGTATTGATCAACCATATTAAATACCAATTGGTGCATAATAAAAATGGCGATTTGCAAATCAGCCGCTACTTCTGTAAGCAGCCCAACAATAACAAATTCGCTCGTCCCCAGCACAAAGGTTAAGAGAAACAAATTCAACGTCAACAACTGTTGATTTCTTGTCAACACTCCATCCCCTCTCCCCCTTCTCCTAAACTAAGCTCTCTCGACGGCAATCTGCACCTCCGCGACATAAGCTTCCGGATCGCCTGTCTGTTCATGAGGGATGCAAATTTCGCGCCGCGGCTCGTTTTCGATCATTCGATAACCATTTCTTTCAATCCATAGCGCCAGCTCCGTGCTTGCGGTGCAGCGGCTCGTCGTCTGACAATGATGGATCAGCGTTGCCATTAGCGGAATGCCCGGCAACCGTTGGACTGCAAAGGGCGGCCGGCCTGGCATTTTGTCGGTTAGCAGGCGAGCTGCTTCAATGTCCATATCTTCATCGCTTTCCTCACAGCCATGCCACAAAATGATCTGTGACAAGGACGGCCGACCAGCATTGCCCATATAGTCGTCAAGCTGCCGAAACATCTCAGGAATTTGCCGAAAACAAGTTCTTTGCCTATAAGACACCACCAATTGCGGCTCCACTTCTTTCAGCACGACATCATGCCCCACTCCCTGTTTTCCCTCATGCTCGATTGCGTCTAGTCGTTCTTGTATACGAACCAACTTGACCTGCTCTTTGTCCACAATGGACTGAATCTCGTTCTGCTTGATCCGGAACATCCCTCTGATTTGCTCAAGCGGAATTAGCTCGTCGATCATCCGGCGAATTTGCTCCAACGAGAACCCCAGTTCTTTGTAGGCCAAAATGCGGTAAAGCTGGAACAACTGATCGGCAGCGTAGTATCGGTATCCAGTGTAAGGATCGATATGGGCCGGCTTGAGCAAATTAAACTGGTCGTAGTACCGAAGCGTCTTGACAGACACTTGGCTTATCTTCGAAAACTCACTGATTTTAAACATGGATGCACCCCACAATAGCAAAATATTGCGCTTCTGCTCACTTCTTCCGAAGTATAACTTTCCCGTTAAGGGGAGAGTCAAGCGAGCGGCGAAAAAAGATAGTTTTGCATGATTCCGCCGCCGTTATCTGGTTCCAATTCGACTGAGCGGACTTCGAACAGAAAAAAAGCCGCACATCAATGTGCAGCTGGTACGGCTCGGTTAAAGCTGGCCAGTCATTGAAAGTCGGCAAGGTAACGAAGATGCAAGAAAGCCATACAGCAAAAGCAGAACCGACCGGTTGTGGTCTCCGGCTTCGCGATAGAAAATGTTCAGGCCGTCGATCTTTGTCGTACGGCTCCTTCGCAACCGCGTTTCAGTTCCGGTGGATGAAGTCTGCAACGAGACGTCCAATTTCATCAGGTGCGTCTTCCAGACAATAATGGCCCACGCCTGGAAGTAGATGGACAGGAGCGTCGGGGAACAACTCCGTGAACAGCGGCAGAAAATGTTCGGCATGCAGTGTGCGGTCAGACTCTCCCCAAATGGCCATTGCAGGCTTGGTGCGAATCATGTGGACGGCTTCGGCATTAGGTACTTCGAACTGGTGCGCGCCTGTAGCATATCCTTTCGCCCAGCCGATCGCGCCGAGACAATCCGACGGATCCGCAAAGTGCGAGCCGTAAGCCGCCAGCCAGGTGTCGGTAATCAAGGCATGGTTCTCAAAACCGTTTAGTTTGAGCGTGCTTAGAATATTAAACCCGAGTTGGCCCAACACGGCCTCGAGACTCCCGTCCTTCTCCGCCTGAACAACCCATTGGAACCAAGGTGAGACGCCGACATTGGCGGTCAACCTGTCTCCAAGGCTGGACTGCCCAAATGGTGTCGGCCCATTGGTCGTGATCAGCCTGCGGATGCGATCCGGATGCCGGGCGGCGAGTCCCATCCCCACTGGCCCGCCAAAATCGTGCATAATCAGCGTGATATCCCGCAGGTCGAGCGCAAGCACGAACCGTTCAAGATTGTCGATATGATCTTGCAGCCAGTAGCTACGGTCCTGAGGAGTCGCACTTTTGCCGAACCCCATATGATCAGGGACAATGACTCGGCAATCCGAGCTCAGGACCGGAACGAGGTGCCGAAACAGATAGCCCCAGGTTGGCTCGCCATGAAGACAAAGCACGGTCTCACCTCCGCGCGGACCTTCGTCAACATAGTGCATGGCAAACCCGGGAGCGTCAGTGAAGTACGGTGTGAATGGGTAGGTACCATCGCAATCCGAATGCAGATCGCGGTTGAGGTTATAAGGATACAGCATGAGAATAGTTCCTCCTTAGAATTGACTCGGAAAATCTGGCTGGATGAAACAGCAAAAAATCTGCCTAACAACAACGAGAGCACACGCGACAGCGATGAATGGGACGTGGAAGCACGAGCATCGGGTTTACTCGAGCAAGCCTTCCCGGTACTCCAGTTTTCTCCCGCACCTCCCTCCATTATGTCTGAAGGTTTTTCATATCCCCTCACACCTTTCTGATTGGATTGACCGGGGGGTTAACCTTATTCAGTTACATACTGAAAATTATATTATATCGATCGGTACATAACTGGATGAAGTGAAATATATATTATTCATTCGCAATTTGTCAAGAATAAATCGAAAAATTTGACTATTCCTTAAGCGTCAGATATGATTTTAATATACTGAATGGTATGAAAAGGAGGAGGATGGTTTATGGTTCGCCCTCGGGAGTTTAGTGAAGAGCAAGCACTACATGCCGCGATGGAACTGCTTTGGGAGAAGGGCTACGAATCGACTTCATTAAGCGGTTTAACGGCAAAAATGGGCATTCAACGGCCTAGTCTCTACGCCGCATTCGGAGATAAGAAAGAGCTTTTTGAAGCCGCGCTTCGCAAATACAATCAATTTCATGCTTCTGATGTGCACGCACGATTTTGCTAAAGAATTGATTTGTTGCAAAATCGTAGTACAATAGTCTTATGACTACTCAAATAATGTTTAATGATGAGCTAAGGGTCAAAATATTTAAGGCATTAGCTGATGAAACAAGACTGGATATCATTCGAAATCTGAACGCCAGTAAGAAGGAGATGAATTGCGGAGAAGTGATGTATATTCGCGATACATCGAAATCGAATACTTCGTATCATTTACGTACTTTAAAGGAGGCGAAATTGATCAAGGTACGAAAAGAAGCCCAAACGAAGTATATTAGTATCGATATTGAGACTTTTCAAACTTATTTGCCCGGATTTCTGGATACGCTGTAGAAAGAAATCTATTTTTTTGTTTGGTAGTTCAATAGTTTTTTAACTACGAAACTAATTGCGATAGGAGAATGTAAATAGCATGAAAAAATTAACAGTACTATTATTCCTCATCATGTTTGTGATCGGTACCGATACATTTTTGATTTCTCCTCTCATCCCCACTCTTCAGAGTTTGTTTCATATCCCGACCGAGTATTCCGGTTGGATGGTGGGAGCCTATGCTTTAGGTTATGCCGTATTTGCACTGATTGCCGGGCCGCTTTCTGATGGATGGGATCGAAAAAAAGTAATGCTTTCTGGCATGGTTTGCTTCTCGGTTTCAACCATTTTATGCGGTTTTGCCACAGGTTTTTGGTCGATGTTTTTATTCCGTTTTTTAGCCGGAGTCAGCGCAGCATTTACAGCGCCTCAAGTCTGGGCATCCATTCCTGCTCTGTTTCCTGCGTTAAAGATCGCCAAAGTATCAGGAATCGTAATGGCAGGCTTGGCTGCTTCCCAAGCGTTCGGCATACCTATTGGAAGCCTGCTTGCTGCAACCCATTGGTCTTATCCTTTTTTTACAATCGGTGCATGCTCGTTGTTAGTGGCGATATTTATTCTTTATGCTTTTCCCGAAATGAAGCCGAATCAAGAGCAAGGAGCCAGGATTACAATATTTAGAAGATACGTCCCACTATTGACAAGCCGAATAGCGAGAAGATCTTTCCTGGCTCATTTTTTATTTCAATGTGGATTCTTTGCTGCCTTTTCTTTCATTGGAAAATGGATGACGGACCGCTATCATCTTTCGATTGATCAAGTGGGGTACGTGATGTTTTTTCTTGGTCTTGGAAATATGGTCGGGAGCATTAGCGGTGCTTATGTGATCAAAATGTTCAACCGTTTCAATACGATCGTTGTGGGCTTTCTTGTCTCTATTGCATGTTTTATTGCTTTGCCTCACCTTCCATCGGTTTCGGCTTTCGAAGGTGTATACTTTTTAATATTTGCTAATATGGGAATCGCATTTCCGCTGATTTTGGGACTGCTGAATTCGTTAAATCCGACAATCCGTGGCACGATCTCAAGCTTGGCCAATTCGATCATGTACGCAGCGACAACACTCGGCTCTTGGATCGCAGGTTTGATTTATGCGACTTTTAACGGTTTTTCCGCCGTTGGCATTTTTGCAGCTATTTGCTTTGCTGGCTCGTTGTTATCTTTTATATTAAGTGGTATTTTGACTAATCACTCAAAAACAAAAAAGGGACTTGCATCATAAATGCATTGAAGAATTGATTTTCTAATACAAGTGGTGACGAACTCTCTACCTTTAGCTTGCCCTCATTGTGGATGCATAAGCGAACCTCTATAAGCACGATAACAAGGAACAGGTTTGTATGGATTTTCCTATTCACGGCAAGCGTGTAGGACTTCTCATAAAGCGTCAGAGGTATCGCTGTAGAGACTGCGAACGTACTTTATTAGACGTTCTGCCCAATCGTAATAAGGAAACCGTTGTGGGTTACCTCTCACGCCTTCCAAAAAGAGGACGAATACAATATGACACAATGGATATATGGCAACCCAAGCGTTAGGAACCATCCGTAAACAGCTTAGAGAGAGCTTATCACCGAAGGAGGACGAATTGGGAAAAAGAGATATTTGCCTACTTCGACCATCGCATTACAAACGCCTATACTGAGTCTCTGAACTATCCGTGTCATTAACCGTTTAGGCAGGGGCTATTGCTTGGTATTGATATTTCCACCATAAATTCCGAATACCCTTAAATAATAAGCGTCCCGATCAATTGGTTAATCGGGACGCGTGTAGAAAGCTATTTAGTTAGAATCCACCTCTAACATCAAAAACAAAACTCTATTGAAATTATTTATGAAAACAAAACTTAATTGTTTAGAACAACACTTTATTATAATGAATCAATCTATTGATTGCGTTAAATATACTTTGTAACTGAAATTCCTTGAAATTGCAATGCTTCTATAGATAAGTACGAGTTTAAAGTCTGTAACTGAAAATTACGAAGAGAAAAATAAAAATTGTAACTAGAATCAATTGAAACAAATTATTTGATACACAGCGGCCTTCTGAACAAAAAACCTAGCTAATTATCAAAGACATGACTCATAAATATACTTCTAACACTCGATACTACAATTAGTATCTAAATCAATTTGATCTCTGCTGTAGGATTTAAAATGAATATAGCCAATTTTTCCGGTTTCTAATCCTGATTTATTTCTTATCAGATTAATTAGATCCTCATTGTGACTACTTATCATTACCTGCTTATGAGTAATTATTTGACTAATTACATCAATAAAAGAGAAGACATTAATATCGTCCATATTTTGAAAAGGGTCGTCAATTCCTATCATTTCAAGAGCTGTCCATCGCTGTGATAAAGCTAATGATAAGAAAATACAGACTGCTAAGACATTCGCTTGGGCTGAGCTAAACATTAAACTGGCATTAAATTTTTCATTTAACTGATTTTCAGATAATTTTGCAAAGTCAACACTTTCTCTGTTTTGTTCGCTCATCAATACGAAAAGGTTTCCTTCCTTAGGGACTAAATGCACATGCTTAAAAATTGCATGAGGACTAATTTGCATAAATAGTTGATCTATCGCTTCACTGTAGTCAACCAAATACTCGGCCATTAACACGCTGCGAGTTTCATTATGATAATTTTTTAGCATTTCAAATTCTTTTTCAAGCTTTTCATAATGAGTAATCTCTGCATCCTTTTCTTTAACAAGTTTGTCTAACCCGCTCTCCTCGGTCTTGAATCTCGCCGCTTCTCCTTTGCTTAAGAAAGCCTCAACCTTTTCCAGAAGTTGCTCGGTTGTTGTATCAAGGCTGCTCCATTCAGATTTTTTTTGATAGAATATTTCAATCCAATTCTCAATGTCGGGTTCTAATTTATTAAACTCAGGGATGTGCTCTTTAATATCTTTCGCTTTAGCTTCCTGCTCACCCCATTTATGATCTAAATTCGTTAATTCTCCTGTAAATAATTTAGCCTCCTGAGTTACTTGTTCGATTTTAGCTCTAGCTTGGAGGAGGTATTGATCAATTTTTTTTATTTTGACTACGAGCTGTTCCTCAGGGCTAATAAGATAATGAGCTCGTTTCCCAACAAGCTTTTTTTGTTCCTCAATCCAATTCATTACGACGTCTCTTTCGCTATTTAGTCCTATCAATTCAACTCGCAATTCATCGACAGATAGCAGCAAGTTATAAGGAACTGTGTGTTCTTGGATAAACGTCTCCATCGAGCCTTTCATGGCACTCAGTTCCTCGATCGGCAGATCATTTTCCCAAGATTTAAGAAGTGATTTTTGTTTCTCGATTTCCAATTGATTCTCTTCATATGAACTTTTCACTTCGAATATTTGGTCATTGTTCTTTTTTATTTCGATATCAATCAAAGACAATTCTCTATCCAGTTCATTTTTTCTGCCTGTCAGTTTTAAAACTCTCTGTTCAAATTCAGAGAGCTGTCGGCTTGTCTCTTCTAGTGTTTTGCTAACGGCATCATGGAGTTCGTCAATAGTTTGAAATTTAGAGCCACATACAGGACATGAATCACCACTATGTTCCAATAAATGATGTTGAATATCATGAACTAACTGCTCAATTGCTTTTTCTTTGTTTGATGCTAGTTCTCCAGTAAGAACCGCAAGTTCTCTACTCACAAGTTCTTGATTTGCTATCGTTAATTCTTTAGTACTCTTTATTTGGTTTAAAGCTCCCTCTAATTCATTAATTTGCTCAAGCAACTTATTTGAAGTGCTATTACGCTTCTTAATATCGACCTTAGTTACAATTTCAGATAAATCACTTTTTATTTTTCTAAAGCCTGCCAAAAAATTATCGATACTAGGATATTTATCTGTTGCTATTAAAACTTGTTGATTAGTTTCAATCGCCAAAATCCGTTGTTCTAACTGATAAATTTTATCGTTAATTTCTTCTGCTTCTTTTTTCTTTTCGATATAAGCAGATCGTTTTTTTATTATGGAATCCCACTTTAAACGATTGCGCTCTGCTTTAACAATACTTTCTTCTCGAAGTTTTATTTTTAAGTACAACCTTTGGAGTATTTCTTTTAACTTCTCCTGTTCTATATGGTATTGATCCTCTGACAAATTAAAGAATAATTTTGAATCCTGCAGTAATAATAGAATACGCTCACAAATGTCCTTCTGTTTAATTATACTTTGCCTTACATCACGATACTGGGAAAATAATTCAGTATTCACTTTAACTAAGCTAAGTAAGCTCTCAGGGACATCTACTCCTAATTGTCTTATTTGTATAGACAAAGCAGTTAATTGTCTTAATAAATCTTTCTCAGTATTTCCACCTAATTTTATTAGCAATGCTTCTCTTTCTTTGAGCTTGGTTGATGCTTCAACCCAAGATTCCTTTATTTCTTGCCTATATGTACTTGCTTGTGCCTTCTCCTCTTTGATTACCTGTTGCGACTCTGACAAATACTTTACAAACTCTCCTCCATATTTATCAAGACCCAAAACCTTCTCCATCAAAGTGAATCGATCTTTGGGGTTGCTGGCACGAATAAATTCATGCAGCTGATCTTGAGATAAAAGTTGGGTAGTAGAAAAATAACTTGATAAATTCTTAATCTGCTCAGGTTGTATTGATGAATCCTTATTATTAGCAAGGAACAATATTTCACATATTTTGGCTGTACCCTTGTTTACTCCATAATCCTCTTCGTCTATAGTTAGTTTTGTTATTTGCTTCAGCGGTCCCTTTTGTAACGTTCGTTTTATTTTATGGACATTAGTGTCAGAATACAGCCATATTTCGACGGATGCTTCTACTTTCCCGCTTCCCTTGGCAAGAGTATTTTCATTGATAACATAATTAAAATTTAGATATTCACTAGTCCCACGATATCTTCTGATTTCACCTGTCAGACACCACTGTATAGCATCAAACAGCGAACTTTTACCATGTCCGTTGTGACCACCCACTAAAATTAATTCCTTATCAAAAAAATCGAACATAAACTGACCATGGAACACTCTAAAATTATTTATTATCAGACGAGAAATCCTCAAGCTGTTTCATCACCTTTCAATAATTTGAGGATATATTTTTTGGAATCAATTTTTTTATTGGTTAAGTACAATCCATCTAATTTAAAATATCCATCCACTATACGTTTTACTTTCGGGTCTAATTCACGATTGGCCAAAAGTTCAGATTTAAACCTTGCTTCAAAGTCGGGTCCTTTTTTAGAGTGTGCCTGCTTCTCTTGTAAAAATGGTACCCGTTCCAAGTCCTCATCATTTAACAGTACATACTTTCGGCAAACCTTCGCGTTCTTTTCCACTCTGTTCACTTCCATAGGGATTTCAGGCAGAATTTCCGAATCCCAATCCAAAACAAGAAGGAAATACAAGTTATTCTTGTATTTAGTAGGCAAAACCTCCAAGAGGTATGAAATTACAATTTGATCCTCATGCCAATTTAGTAGAAAATGATAATTACTTGTATAGGATTTCAGTACGCATATACGCTCATTGGTAAACCATAACTCCAAATCAGATTTAATATGCATTTCCAGCACAACCTCATTCTGGATGGGGAAATCTGAGTAGCTGTTCTGAAATGATGTCAATTCAAGTCTTTTTCTTAATTGAGTCGGATTCATACTTTACATCTCCTATAACTAATCGTGTTTATTAAGTAGTATATGCCACCCTGTCCTTAATTCATGATCTTGAAAAGAACGAATATTGGCAGGTTCATTAAATCTGTTAATAACTGTTGTGAGCTTGTCTTGTTTTTGAAACTTAATATGCTCAGGTTGATCCACTATCTCACTGTCACTACTCTCATGATTGTGTGTTATGGGAATCGTCACTGAGAATGGATCATCTTCAATTGTAATTTCTTTAGTCTCCTTATTATGAGTGACGAAACAATGGTATGTATCCTGCAAACTTTGTGTAAACAAACACTCCTTTGAGCGAGCAACGATTTTTCTAAGTGCTTGAGCATACGTTTCTTTTTCTCTTGCATTATATATTGCAAACACATTCCAAGCTTCATCTCCTTGTCTCCCCTGCTTAAATAAAAGTTGAGCGCTACTAAAAAGGAAATTACGATCAGGATAGAATGCCAAACAGATCATCATGTATTTAAGCGATTCCATTAATAATTTGTCATCTTCTATTTTTCTAGCGGAAGGAAGATATGAGTTATTCAAGTAAAACAATCTATTCAAAAATTGTTCATAAACGTATGGATTTCCATTGAGAACTTCTGCCTCTAAAGAATCAAACATCCACCCCAATGTAGTTAGGAGATCAGTTTTTAGTACTACATTCCATGTCGAATCAACTTCTTCTTTCAGTGCTTCAAAGCATTTTACAAATTGTGTCCGTCGCACATTTGTTTCAACTTCTCTTTGAATTTCTATCAGAGCTGCTTGTTGCCAATCCTCAATCCATTCTGCTATCTCATATTTATTAAATACGAGAAGTAGCTTATCAGGTAAATCATCCTTATGTGTTCGCTCAATAACCCTAAGTAATAAGTGTCTAAAAACTTTTCTCGCAACATAAGCGTATAATGATCCGTCGCTGGACAAGCGTTTTGTTGGATCTATTCTAGACAAAGTAAAGCCGTTAATGGCTTCCTGGCGTAATTTGCAATAATCAGATAACTTTCCAATTATTTTTTCTCTCAAATTTTCCATACAGCCAAGATGATTTAAATGAAATCGCTCCAAACACCACTCCGGCTCTTGACCAATCGAATCAATGAAGCGGAGTTCTTGAATAGAAACTACTTCCCCTTTTTTCTTAAGCTCTTTTCTAAACACTTTATGCAAATTTTTGGACAGGGCATCACTTTGAGGAATGCTTCCTTCTGATAATTTATAAAATATATTTTGAGCGTATAGGTTCAAAGTCGTATGATCATAGGGTGCATTGGTAGCAATTTCAAATTGGATAGAATATTCTTGGAAATTCAAATTTTGCATTTTTATAGTTGCTTTATGGCGCTCGAATTCAGATAGATTTCTGAAAAGTTTATCAAGCCAACTATCCAGCCCACCCTCTCTGTTCGACAACTTACCAGGTATCAAATGTCTGTCATGGCCATCTTCTCGAACCGTCTTTACTTGAACGAAACGAATCCTTTCTGTACCTAATAATGCAATATCGTCTAAAAGCTCGAAAACCACTTCATTCCACCATGCATTTTTCGCATGTAGCATCTCAACCATATAATGAATAGCAACATAATACTGGTATACAAATCCCCGGAGTGCAGTTAGCCCGCCTAAATCAGTTGGCTCATCATAGAGGAGATACCTAATAACACGTTGTGCTTCATCTTCAGATATCTTTTCTTCAGGATTTTCACTGCAAAATTTATTTGCTTTTTCTAGCAAATCCTTCTCTAACTCTTCACATTCCATCAATACCACCTTATCCCTACATTGGTCTATGATTCTGCTTTTTTATATTCGACAGATTCATCTAGTTACCTGTTAAATTTCAACAATTTTCGATTTTATACACAATTATTATTACTTCCAACACTAGATTTTATAGTCCTTTCAAACACAGTAAAATAGCCCTCCACTGCATGGGAGAGCTATTTTATACAAAATATTAATTGGTGAATTCAACTTTTTAGAATCACGTTAATCCAATACGTAATTTTCTTGAACAAGCAACTCTTACAATATCTCACAAGAGATCAGTTTCCGCCTTATTAGTTTATTTGTCTCCTTTCAATAGTAATTTCCTTTTTTGTCGATAAACAATTTGCTTATAACCATAAGTACTAGGTTATTCTCATATCAATTCCAAAACGTATATCCTTAACCAACTTACGCAAAGATGGTTCTAACGCTAAGTCAAACTCTTTCAACGCATTTCTTATATGCTCAGGTGCCAAAAACTCAGTACAATTCCGTTCAAGAAACGCGCTCCAGTATCTTACAACATGCGTGCAGATAATGTCTTTATAAAGTTCTTTGTATTGACCAAATCCATTCTCTAGATATTCACACATTAAAGCATATATGTTTATAGCCTCTGAAGATACATTTGTTCGGAAAGCAGCTACAATATAATAAATTACTTTTATCCCTCTCCATTTATTCAAAGTTCTATTGCCCAGATTAATTATTTCTCTACAGGACAAATCAGAAGTGTGTACAATTTCTATTGCCTTACCTAATTCACTCCAATATTCTGGCAAAAGTGAGGTCAATTTCATTTGATGACAAAGAGTTATTAAAGACAGGATATGTTGGTCAAATTCAGTTCCCTCAGTTAAATCAAAAACTCTAAATATTGACGGAATAATACACATATCCCCTGATGCTTGTTCGATCTCAATCCATTGATTAGTATTAAACAATAATTTAGGATCAGAGTTTAAGGGGGATTTTAGGTTAAACATTTTATATATCGTTTGCATTTTTATAGTAATATCTAGTGCTACTTCAAAGCGATATTCTGTGATTAAAAGTGGTAATGCAAAAACAGCTAATCCCGCTACTTGATCTTGATCTTGATCTTGATCTCCGCCACTCAAAGATAAATCTACTGATCTCAGTATCCAATAGGATGCTCTCTCATTAAGATTCAAACTTTTAGCAATTAATCCCGCTTGAAGCGGCAACATAAATACTTTATCCACTTGAAACTCTATATGCATTTCTGAATTTGAATTTATAAAGAAACCAGGAAAAGGAACCGCATACTCTCCCCCATCTCTAGTTGATTGAGGCACTTCCCCCGTTACTAGGACAGAAACTAAATAACCTGAGACATGTCCAAAAAATACAAATAAACTTTTCCAATTATTATCGTTTAAATTGTTGGACAATAATCGTTCTGCTATCTCTTCATAATATAAAAACATGCTTATGTACTCTCCTGATTGCCAAAGAGCAATAATGTGTTCTGCCAGCATTTTGAATAGTAATATTTCAGATATTTGCCTACTAGACCTGCAGAGTTCTACTGCTTTATTTGAGAAAAAAACAGATAAGGCTGGGTCGTTTTCTCCAAATGACTTACTCAAATCATGATATGCATACATACGTTGTACCGGATAAGACTCTATCTCATGTTGTAACGCCCCAGTTAACCAAGAAATCGCTTCACTATATCGTTGTTTATAACTGTACTGACGCCCTAGTGACTCTTTGATTAAGAATATTGTTTCAAATTCCATATTTCTACGTAACAGAGCCGCATTTGCTAGTTGATCTGCACTGGAGAGATTATTAAGAAACTCACTTATTACAATAATGCGTGCACGAATGGAGCATGCCCATAACAAATTAAAATTCACTTTTTCAGCAAAGGTTGATATTTTTTCAAGTATAGACAAAATTGAATCCCAATCTCTTGCACCCTCATCTTTTTTTCTTTCATTTAGCCAAAATCTATCACAAAGGTGAAGTGAAGACTCACCATAAATGTCTATTCGTATTGCATTTTCTAATTGACCTTTAGGCAACATGTAAATATTCTCCATCCATTTTTCTAGTTGCTGCTCGGTTGATATCACTGAACTACTTAACCAAATAACCAATAACAAACTAGAATAATCATCTTTGTGAAAATAATCAACAATTACTTGTAAGCCTGAATTTAGTATTTGGGCAATGTAATCAATTGCCTTGTCCGCATCTTCCAAAGAATAGATTGAGGCTAAATATAATCGAATCATTTGCGCATATGAGTCTGAATTAGCAACTTGAGAGAGGATTCTGTCCAAATTATGACATTGACGAGTAGATGATAAGTTCATCTTTCGTAAAACAATGATTTGCTTTGTAAGTATCATCATTTTTGTTTTATAATCCATTCCATCAGGCAATTGAGTATCGACCCACATTGTTGTAAATCCCCAATGATCAACTTCCATTTCATATTCTTCTAATTGATTCAGGCTCATAATCACGGTCAGGCCAGCTTCTCGGTACGACTCTGCTTTAAGAAAATGGCCAATCGCACGTATTGCATCTAGCGGTGTGATTGCCCCTATTTCAATAGTGTGTTTACCTATTATTTGATGGATAACCTTTTGTAATTCTCCTTCCAAATTAAGAACACCCAATTGTGAAACTAAAGGAGATACTACATGATTGTCTCTACTATCTTTCTGAACCCAAATTCCGTTTAAGTCAATCATTCTTTCGTAAGGATTAGAGATTGGTGGTGTGACAGTACTTATTTTACGAGCAAGCATTAGATCAAAAGGAGCTTCTATGAGAGTAAGGCGATATAAATATTCACGTGTTTCCTTATCTGTCAACTTTGTTATTACTTCATACTGAATAGTTTCTTGCACGCTTTGGGAATACTCATTTTTGAAAAGCATATCAAGTGTTTGGACATTAAAATCCCAATTCTTTTTATTTAAAAAAACACACACTGAGTTTACCAGTACGGGATGACCTTTGGTAAGCACATTAATTAAAGAAATTAGTTTTTTATTTTCTAGTATGGAAGCAGGAGCATTAAATAACTCTAATAATTGCATTATATCGTTATCCGATAAACCGGCGACTTCAAACTGTTTGAAGTTTACTTCGGATAAAATATTCGTTAGATTAGAAGATATTTGATAAACGCTCGTTGAAAGTAGTTTTATCCCGTTACTTGAGCAAGCAAGAACAAGAAAGTACAGTTGCTCATCTAGTGGTGTTTTACCATCTGTTCTAGGTAAATCATCGAGCACTATTATTGAATTTTCGGGTAAAATAGCACATACATCTTGATACCATTGTGCGCGGTTATTTGTAGGAGCAATACTAGAGATAAGAAAAAGTGATTCATTAATTCTTGCTGCAGCTTGAGCAGGTTCTAAGTTACTTAATCTAATCCAACCATTACAATAACTTAATTTATTCACAAACAGAACTGCTAGCATGGTCTTCCCATTTCCCATCGCACCGTGCAAAGCTAACCATGTATTGTTTTCACTGTAATCTCTTAAACGAGTAACTAATTCATCTCGTGGTATAAAATTTTCAAACAGTGGAACATCAAGAAAGATTATATTTGTTGTAAGCCTGATTGAGTTATTGAAACCCACTTCATTTTTTAATATCTCTACTTCTTTTTCTAAAACAGACACTTGGTATTTTTGTTGCTCATGAGATACTTCGACTTCATTCACGCGATCTTCGAGTTGAACCAACACAGTACGAATAAGCTGAAGCAGGTCTTGTTCATCAGAAGATAATATTCCCCTGTTCATTACTTCAGCTAAAATTACTTTATTAAGCCTTTTCAATCCTTTCTCAGATAATAATTTAAAAACATAAATAAAAAGCCTTTCGTAAATGGCTTTTGCAGATTCTTTATTCATCGCCAGTCCATTTTCAATTAATAAATCTTCAATTTGAGAACCTTGCTCTTTAAAAGAAGAGGTAAATGTACTCCATGTAAACTTTCTGATAAAACTAAGCAGGTCTACATCCGTGCTACTTATAATAAATTCCTTCCACATAAGCCAGGTATCTTCATTAATTGTAGAAGGTCTATTACTAAAACTTAAGAATCCGCGTATTGTTTTAATAATCTCTGATGTCTGGGATTCTGAGAACTCACCTAGGTTTAATCTTTCCCACACAGAAATTGCAGGCGAGTCCTCTTGAAATAGTGGAGGTCTTTCCATGCCAATCTCAGCGTTCGTAAGAAATCGAAAAGTCAGGTTAATTTCAGGGTTTGCTTGAAGGTGGTCATAAAAATTAACTAATGCTTCAATAGCTTCATTTGAACGAAGTGTAATCTTCTTTTCCCTATGTTTTACCTGCTGTAACTTACGATCTAGTTGTCTTGAATTTGAAATCACACTAACCACATCAATGTCTTCACCGCGCTCTAATTCAAGTGCTTGTTGATCATTTAGAGTAATCCAGTGCTTAATACTTAGGTCAACTTGATATACATATCCACGGATTGTAGCCCATGCATCACGATCTCGTTTTAGCACAAATTCGCTCATCGAGTACCACCCTCACACAACGTCGTTCGTTACTAGGATTAAACCATAAATCGTCGAATGAAAAAAAACGGATGTTCTTCGTCAACAATTCATTTCAACCAGTGGTCATTCCGTCTATTTAATCCATTAACTGTATTTTAGCATGAATAAATTTTTTTTGTTGATGAAAGTTCCTCTTCTTCAAGAGTCTCTTGGAATATAACAAATTACTACAGCTGGGGTTGAGCAACTTTACTAGTATGTTACACGAACTATCGGATAGTGTACTCGTTATCTTTACAATTTTTCTCTACTTAAGAAGACTCAATAATGAACTCACGCGCATCATCAAACAAACTCATCAAATGTCGCAGTCAGTCCAGCATCTTTTAGAGATTGTGCTGCAGCAATATCATTCTTCAGTCCTTCATTTACAATATGAATAACGTCTGTACTCTCGTATGGACCCTTATTCTTCATTCCTCCTTTGCGCCTACTTACCTTAGGTTTTTGCTCTCCTAGAAGCTTAATAGCTTCTTCAGCATATTGTTTTTTTAAAGCTGTTACATCTGTAACATCTGTTTCAAGAACATCTTTTCCCAACTTTTCTGCTGCTGCTGTACCTAGTCCCAATATTTCGCCCAGTTTCATTAATTCTATAAGAAGCTCCATATTGTCTCGCTGGTTCTGTGCTCTTTGATGTTCGTTTGAAGCCTGCCCATAAAGCTGGACCGGCTCTTCCGCTTCTAAGATGTAGTTATTAATACTCAACCAATTAGGTCTAAGATCTTTAATTTTATTCAGCTTATCTATGTCACCACTTTTTAAAGCTCGAATCATAGGCTGAATTAATTTCAAATTTTCATCAGCAGCTTTATTAATCATATCAGCAGTAATCATCTCGCTCTTAGTAGCTATAGCCTTCCATTGGCTATGCATAAACAACTTGACTGCAATATCTAATATTCCTTGGGATCTTTCATATAGAAGATTACTGAGTTCATCTGTTCTCTCAACATAATGTTTTGTCCATTGATACTCCCATAATGACTCTAAAATGACCCCCCAATCCTTCTTATTAGCTAAACGATCTAAGATCATATCTCCCATACCAGTCGCTCTTCTCGCTTGGGCAAACACACTCTCAAATAAATATGTGGCTCTACCTGTTCCGATAAGGACTACAGGTATGCCTAATACATTAACTAATTTGGTAAAGAAATTAAGTGTCCGTTCCTCTCCTCCAGTCTTTGATAAATCTAAGTTTTGGATTTCATCAATGGCTAGTGCTCCCAAGCAATGAAGAGAAGCAATTTGAGCCATGGAAATCATCAACGTTTCAGCGGTTGAACGGTCTTTTACATGAATACTTGTATAATCCTCATCAAGTATGGCATCAACGGTATTAAAAAAATCAATGCATAGGCTTTTTAATGAACCATCAGATGAACAATCAAGCTTGAGCCAGTTAAGTTGTTTAAGCATTCCCAACCCATCTATCTTAGGATGTAATATAACTTGAGGATACGAAAGCAGTATTTTCTCAACGGAAGTTGATTTTCCAATACCACTAGGACCAATAATGCAAAATCCATTAGCTGATGGTCTATTCCCAATGATATTATATCCATCCTCATTAATTCCCTGCTCCAAAATTTTCGCTATTCCCGTTGAGAACTGCCTTTTAAATATAGGCAATGAAGGATTTCTTGATACGTAACCCTGTCTAAGCATTACGGAAAATCGAGTCTCCATATCAAAATGCATTGGAAGAGGCTGTAAAAAATGTTGTAATTGGTACACACAATGCATACGAATGTGAGCCGGCCATTCTCTTTGTGATATATCAAAATCAGGATATTGCGCAAAGCTATTCACAACTTCACTATTTTTTTTAATAAGTGGCTGCGCTTCAATAAGAGGGTTTCCCTGATAAGCCGGCACTATTTGATCTGAATAAAGTGCAACAACTTGCGTCCCAATCAAAATAGGCTTCCCATTAACTCTCTTCATCACGGTTCCTCCGATTAATTTTATTTAATAGAAGATCGTAAATTTCTTCGTCCTCATCAACTTTTATTGTAGAATTATCTGCATTGGGTGCATTATCTTGACTCCTCACAAAAGGCAGAACTTTAACAGGAGTCTTCGAACCTTCTACCACTTTTCCAAGCTCCCAAATTACTTGCGAGTTATTTCTCTGATCAACTCGATTTTCGGCAGTTTGACGAATAATTTCAGCCCTTGATAAATCGGGATCTCTAAGTGCATCCGTTATATCCGTTTCCTCTTTAATGATTTTAGTAATATGTGCATGCGTTTCACTCTTTAGACTTTGCTGCTCAGTTTGATTCATTTGAATATCAGCCCGCTCCGAAATATGAAGAAGCTCCACTTCTTCTTCACATAACCCACCAAAATGTTGTGCATACTGGGGTAATAGATTACACTTAACAAATCCTGTGCCGCTACCGTTTGGTAAATAAATATAATCAAGGCATCTGGGATCATATGTGATTTTCACTGTCCATACTCCACTATTCCTAGCCTTCTCAAACCAATCATTTTCTATAGCTTCAGCACAGGTATAGCCTAATTTCATCTTTCTAAAAAAAATGCCTTTGTCATACGTAACTGATGCAACGGCACTGGGGAGTAAATTTAACCGAATAATGTCTCTTGGCTTATCATGCAGACCAACATAACGACGCTTCATTCCCCAGTTCCACAAATTTATAGGCGTGGGCACCAGCCCTTCTCTAACCATATCTTGATCTAAAGGGTAGTCTGGTAAAATGGTATGATTGTATTCTTTAATAATGAGGATTATTATCTGTATGTAAGCCTCTAATGGTAGCTTTGCATCTAATCGATAATCTTTTTCTCCTCTCTCCGGTACTCCTTTTTCAACACGTCCGGGTATCATTGTCTTTTCCCGATTATCCATAATTCGCATATGCTGTTCTATAAATGGTTTAAAATCACCTCTATAAGGTGGGGTATTTGATACATTTATATCTAGATTATCGATACAATCTTCAACATAATGGCTTTCAAACTCTCCGCGGTCTGCTAACAAACGTCTAGGCAAATAGATACTTGGCCATTCTTCCGAAGTAATAGCAATACCATACTGTTTGCAGAACTCAACTTTATCTGTGCTAGCATTTTCTAGACTAATTATGCCTGAGCGCCAACTAATATTGTTCAATCCAATCGAAAAACCAGCCACTAATCGACTAAATACATCCTTGACATAATAATTAATAGGCTTACCTATATTCAGGCGATTAAGTGAATGTACGAGATGAAAGTTACTTATCGTAGCATCGATTTCGTATTCTGATCCAGGACCAAATGACTTCCCCGTAGCATTGCCAACAGCTGCTCTTTTAGTCAGGTTAAAGTTGCGTTCACCAAAACGTTTCTTCAAAGCATCCTTTAGTTTTCTTTCCTTGTAATAATAGTATTTGAATTGTTCGAAACTAGGGAGGGCTTCACTTGGAGGAAGAATCGGCTTTTTAACACCATTCTCATAGACAAAACCAATATTATAAAATTCATCTAACATGCGATCAAAACAATACTTTAAAGGATTTTTCTTTCGCGTGTAATAGTGTCTGGTAATTGCTAAGCGAAATATTTGGAGATCTTCTTCCGAGATATTGACGCCTACAATTCGCTTAGGATTTAATAAGGTAACAGCAGGCTTCCTCCCTCGTTTCACCCCAGTTTTTGACACACGAGCCTTACCTGGACCTCCACAATTTCGAAAGTCGGACAACAATGCCATTTTTGACTTTCCTCTGATCCAATAGCGTCGTAGTTTACGGTAAATCTCTGTTTTATGAATTTTAATATTATTCTTATCCATTTTAGCAATATAATCATTTATCATCACCCCACGAAGCCGCGAATCATAAATATCCGGTTCATCCATTACAAATTCACTTATTAACGACCATGCTCTATCCCGAGATTCAATACTTTTTTTGCTTAGTTCTTGATGAGATATCATTAGGAGATAAGGGTCTAACTCAAGTACGCGTGCAATTTTAGCCTCCAGGCTTTCGACTATGCTGTGATAGCTCCTCCATTCCGGTAGACTCGAATGATTATCTAAATCAATAACAACAACATCTTTCTTGTCAGAAGATATCCAGAGAACACGCTCGACTTTAATACTTTTTTGATCATCAAAATATTCAATAACATTATTTTCAATAAGATTCATTGGGAATCAAGCCCCCTATCCCATATTTCCAATGGCGTTCATTCTATAACTATCTGTTTCTGTGATTAACACTGGTTCAGAAAGGTTGATTTTTTTATACATATCGGTCTTCCATCTTTTTGTAGCAAGCATATGTTGAACGATAAACATCGATGTCCCCACTCGCAGTCCTGTTTGTTCATCAAATTTAATTGTAATTTGGGATAATGGTGCATTATGCTTCTGAATCTCACTCAATAACTTAGGGGCCAGAAATTCAACTATGGTTTCATTGAGTTCTGAAGGAGCATACTCTAAAAATCTAGATCGGTGTAACCATTCTATATTCTGAACAAAGGCACGAGGAATCTCTCGATCAGTTACTATCTTCCAATCAATCCCTAACTCATTATAGTATTTCTGTTCAATCGTTAGCTTTTCAACTGTTCGGCTACTTAGATCTTTTGCCATCTTTAATGTCCGGGCTCGTTGTGTATCTTCTCCTATCGATAACATAAAATCTGTTGTTATAACAATAGGTTCCTTTGTAATTGGATCTCTTGGGTGCTGGATGCCTAGCTCTATTGCTATTTCTAATGTCCTTTCTAGAGGAAGGCAGGGATATTGCTCTCTGATATCAGTTATTTGATCAGACCAATCTACCATGTAAAAATAAGATCGCTCAAAATTAGACATTACATGGTGAATCCTTCCTACAGTCCAGCTTTTTAGTCTTGTAACAACACCGTTAGAAGGAACATCGTGAACATTTAACCAAGGCTCATAATCTTTTCCGAACCCTTGCCCTCTTCCTTTCTTAATGCGTGCCTTAATTTTCGCCTCCGTCCACTGACGGTTCCTTTTGGCCATGTTTTTCTGCCTCCTCCTGACTAATATACTTTTCTATACAAGAAATAACTTTCTCAGAACAATTTTTATACCGCGATGCAACTCTTTGAAAATTTGAAAGCGATAAAGCTCTTTGTTCTCTTTTTAATCGTCTAACTACTAGTGGAATTGTTCTGATCAAATAATCTTCAAAGGGTTCTTCTAATTCCTCAAGAGTTATTAAAGTTTTTGGTAACTTATCTTTATTATTAGTAAATACTCTCCAATCTTGAACTGATAGCTGTCCTATAATGGAATAATTCCTAATTCTCTTTTTATGATTTGTTTGATATAACTCTTTAACAGTTGCACTAACCAAATTCGAGAGTCGTTCGTCTTCCAATGCCCAATTTTTTTTCTTTGCTCCAGATTCCTTAAACCTATATGGGAACATTTTGAGAAGCCACTCTGGTTCATCTTTTCTCACTGAGTAAAAACTCCTACTCCCAACAATAGCCACTGCCTCCCCCCTGGTTAAAGATTTATTTTGACCTAATGCCTCCAAAATTTTAACTTTAGTATTTTCTATTTTTTTGGATTTTGATAGTGTATTTTTTTCATCCAGGGAATAAAACTTTTTACTATCCGAAATATATCTTCTAATTTGTTTAACTGTTTTGTTCAATTTTCCTGCGATTTCTTTCACTTGTTCTCGTGAGTCTGATGCAGAAATCAGTATTTCACGCCACAAATCACCATGATCTGATATACGTGGTTCACTCTTGCCTGCATCAATCGTATACTTGCAGCCACAGTTAGGACATATAAATTGAGCATATAATTGTTTTCCCTCTTCAAGCCGTCTAAAATCTTTTTTACATCTCAAAATTACTTTTTCATTGTGATTAGGGCATAGAGGATTAACACATATCCATGGCCCGTTTCCCCAATATAATGGGCTATATAATTTAGGCATCTCACCATTAAAGAAATCTTCACTTGATCCACACAGAAATCGTATTAGCAGCAGGTGAATAAGTGGGTTCCCCATCCTAACTCCACGATCTGTAAGCGCCAATTTATTTAAATAATCAGTACTTATGCCTATAAAACTTAAATTTTCTATAGTGTTAAATGAAATCAAATCATTAACTAAAGCTTTGGTGTTGTAATTATTATTTTCGCCGCCAAGGATATAGCCTTTTTGTAATAAGAGCGCATCATATTTAAATTTTGTCATATGTTGAGGATGTTTATTAACCTGCAGGAGTGTATTACAATCAAACGCTAAATGAAGATTAAAATCATTAAATTCATTATTCTCTATTTTTGTAGAAGTTGGGGTTCTTTCGCAGTGAGGGCAACAATCAGAAATGGGTTGAAATTTATTACCTGGATAATCTGCTAATGGACGATTACAGTGAGAACAACTATTTATTAAAAGAACATGATGCAATGGGCATATGTGTATAAATTTAAGTTGATGGACCCGATGAATATAGCATTCTCCGTATTTAATCACATCAGATTTTAAACACTCAGGACAGAATTTATATGTTGTACCTTGAAGATGGAGGACGTACATTTTAGCATTTACATTATTATTCTTATATTTCATCGCATCAAGTATCTTCTCATCTACTTCAATAGGTAAAAAAGGATGATATAACGGATAGTAGGTGTGATCAAAAATGAGTTCCTCTACTGTTTTAGAGTTATTCGTCTCTTCAACAAATTTTAGTAAATTATTAGGAAATAAAAGAGGTTTATTGCCATAAGAGGAAAACAGATCAACCATCACTTTTCGAAATGGATACACTATTCCAGCAGAAATGCGAGATTTATACCGAAACAACAGACTACGAAAATCCTCATCTGGGTAACCTTCCACGAAAAACGATTTGATTTTCCTCACCCCTAATTATAACTTGTACTTATTAGGGATAATTACCCAAAATTTTACTTTGTGACACTAAATTTGTTTTCTAGATATTTTTCTACTTTTTCAGAGCAATTTCTACTGACACCTGCCAACCGTATTACTTTCCATTTCTTTAGATCATGGCATTCATTTAAATGTTGGAAAGCCCATTCGATTCTTCTAATTTGAAAATCATCTACGTTTTCAATGACTTGATTCATTAAAATATTCGTCTCTGGTAACTTATTAGGGTAGTAAATAACAGAACTGTGTAGTTGCCCTCGTCTAAAAATTTCATTTTTAGTAACTCTTAACGGCTTATCTTCTGCTAAAATCTCAGCAGCAATACGTTCAACTTCTTCGAACATCATTTCATCTCGTTCTTGCCAATTAACTCTAGCTGGAGAAATGTGTTGAGAAACCTTTTTGCCATTGCTTTTTACCGATGTTTTTTTTGAGATAACAGACTTTGTCTTTTCACCAGTTTTAATCATTTTAATAAATGTTTTTGAGTCGACTCCAAGTCTCCTGGCCTTTTCGCGTATAGATAGCGTATTGTTACAATGAAGTTCTTGCGCAGCATTTAGCCACTGTGTTCCAAAAGATTGTACTCTTCCAATTCTATAACGGTCTGCTTGGTTTAAGTCAGGCCCCGTTCTAATATAGGAGAATCCACAGTCACAAGTAAAATGACCAGTTGGTTTCTTCGTTTTACTCCCAGTTGTAATTATACAATTTTGAATAACTGATTCTTTATAATGGTTCGAAGTTTTATTTAAACAAGGCCATGGTGCAGATCCAAATGGCTCCGGACGAGATGTATAACAAACATCACTAAGTGACACTCCCAAAAACTTTAACAATAATAGATGTCGTAAAGGATGGCAATTTTCATTACTTTTTCTTAAAAGTTTATGAAGCCACGTATCCTCAGATTTTATCTGGATATTACTATTTAAATTTTGTAGAAACGCGCTACTGTAAGAGTCGGTGAAATCACAAATCAATTTATGAAATCGGATTCTTCCATTTTGGGTGATGTATCCCTTCCATTCTAATTTAGATATATAGTATGCCCTCAACGTTTCTTTGCATATTGTTTCTTCATACGGCATCTTAAGTAATTCTAAAGAACGCTTGGCGATATCAATCATTTCGTAATTAATATCTAGACTAGGTGTAGTATTCATAGTGCTATAAGAATGAAGTATAGTGTTCAAATCTACAAACTTATGTTTACCTCTAAGAGTTGATATTTGTGTATTCGAGCAAATAAGTATCTTAGAGTGCTCAGGACAAATGCATACTCCTGGCAATTGATGAACCCTATGCCAGTACGCCACACCATAAGTACTTAAATCAGCTGTAACACAATCTCTACAAAATCTTAAGTGAGTTGGTTTTGGGACGCTAGTTGCGCTAATTCCTAATAGCATATGAATTCTATTTCCTTTATCAGGTGAAAGCATATATTGCTGCACTTTTTTTGCTGTTTCTTTTGGGATAAATGGCCGGTAATACAGGTAACTTGTATGCTGATTTAATATGGAGTCTGTTGTGATATTACTATTTTTAAGCTTAGAAACTAAATTAGATAAGTGACTTGGAAAATCTATAATGGCACAGCAAGAGCTAACATCAAATAATTTTCGGATATGGGTTTTCTGAGCTGATCCGCCAACAATACTCTGGTATCTAGCACATGCGCTATACAAAATCTCATCCGGATATAATTCCGGAAAAAAGCCATATCCCATTTTTTTCACTCTTCCTTAATCATTTATTTGACTACTAACAGTGATTGGTTGTACTTATAGTGTTATCCGAAAACGGATATTTTATTCATAAAGATAGATTCGGCAACAAGCTTTGCTGGCGTGCTTATAGATACTCAATAAAAAAACACCTAAGCCTCAGAAGTTGCCTGAAGTTAGGTGCTTATAAAACATAAGGATACTATTCATTTACTCGTTTAGCCCCAATCCTCTGTAAGATCCAACTTTCTATTACAGATATCGCAGTGAACATGAATAACAGTACCTAGACTTGTCGGAGTGAATACGTAGGAAAACTTAGCTCCAGTCACATCGACCGCTTTACAAGAATCCCATTCTTTTATTTTCTTCTGCATTGCATCAGTAATTTCAAATATCATTAATTCTACCTCCTAATTCCATTTTAGTTTAAAACCTGGGTTCTTATGTAAACAAGAATTCCCTTCATGTTATAAAGCGCTATTCGCTGAACAAGCATGTAAACAGTGCCCATATTAGCTAAATTTCAGAGTAACCTTATGTTACATACCGGATTCAGCATCAAACGATGTTCCCCTTAAAAAGTACCGATCTGCACAATTAGCTACGAGAATCTCCCGAGTTTTCTCATGGAGCTTTAACATCTGATTTAAGACAAAGATTCTCTGAACATTGTCTTCTGCGAACATGAATAATTGCTGCTTATAGTAATCAATCTGTCTTTGATTAGCCCCAAAATGCCGCACGTTCTTTTCATATGCACTGAGTAATTGTAAATGCAGCCTATAAACTTCTTCGTAATTCATAAATAGCATCCTTTCTCGTTATACATTTTTTATTAAGCCATTGTCCCCACCTCTTGATAATTAATACTTAATAATCGAACAAACATTTACCTCGAGAAATTTCTAGTTCCATGATTAGCATGGTTGATAAGTTATCGTTCTCAGATAACGAACACCGTACTAACAATACTCTGCAATACTCTGCGTAAGTTAGAGGCAGACAACTTGCTAACTAGATAATATTGCAACGTTGACTCTGTTCAGCTAAAGCGCTACCCTCCACCCTTCAGATCATTTTTCGATGATGTCCTCTAGGCGTAGTAAAAAAGCATCCATCGTTACGCTGGATACTTTTTTCATCCTGCATATTTAGGGGCTAGTTCACTTTTGTAATTCAATCAGATAACTCATATATTCATTGTATTTGCTTGCATTTAAGGTTTCCCAGCACTAATCACTGATTTTACTCTAGTGCTGCTCCATTATCAGTTCGTAGATTTCCTTTAATGTTCCTTGGAAAAATATCGGAAAGTAAAATGCTTGATTTTACTGACTTTCTTCATGCTTTATAATACCCAGTAAAAAACAAATGTTGGAAAGTAAGTTTTCAACAGGTCTTTTAGCCTGTTAAAAATGTCGGAAAGTCCGTAGCATTAAAATAACACGAAAAATCCCGAGGCCACTGAAAAACTACTTATTTTTCGAAAACACCAAAACTTTAGGGGGTCGCATATGAACGCAAAACGAGCCTTAGTAGCGATTCTAGAGGCTCGTTTTTTCGACGTTTTTTTAGAGACTTTTTCAGTAGCCTCAAAATCCAAGGGGTGTATTTACTCACTTTGCTTACTCATATCATTGATGTTACTCAATAATGTTTCGATTTGTTTCTGTGTAATTTCTTGTTCGGTTTTTAAGCTTTTGATTTCATCCTGTTGCATTAATATCATCTGATTAAGCCCCTGTATAATTTCTTTATCGCTCTTCTGCACTTGTTGGATATAATCTATATTTCTCTGGATTATATCCATTTGACCTACACTCTTGTTCTCAACTTTTGTAGAAAAAACAAAACTCAAACATATAATCAATACAAACATTCCTAAGCAAAGCATCGCATTACGCAGACTATTATTACTACTATCAACATAATTATTTAGAATCAAATTATCATGCATTTTCAGTTCGTAATTTCGAGCCAACAGAAACACTTTTTCTGAATTTTGATTATCCTCATTCCCACTTAAAGTACTTAAGTACTCAAACTCATTCAGTCCTAATACATAATTAGCACGACTGTTCAGTGTTAATAATGAAAACCAACCACTTGATATTAGATAAAATGTGCTCAGCAAAATAATAAAAACCAACGCACAATTTAAAAATGGGCTATCAACAAACTTATCTTTTATATTCAACAAGTATCCTGATACTGCTCCTAGGAAAGTGAAAGAGAGAGTTACTGCAACTACAGTGACTTTTGCTTTATCTTCAAGTGACTTCTTGTTATCTACTAACATAGTGAATAGGGATTCAGTATCTTTTAAACCGACATTTTTAAATTGCTTAATGATAAAAGTAGTATCTTCCTTAACAAGTTGTTGTTTCGTATTTTGAATGGTTTTGTTGATTGACTTTTGCGCTCTCCGGAATCCTATAATCGGAAATACCCACTCCAATAATTTCATTTCTCACCTATCAATAAATCACAAATACTATTTTGAATATTAAAGCCAGATGCTTCGACTAACCAAGCCCATTCACCAGTAGGATTAATTTCTATGAATACGTATGATTTACCTTGTTCTATTAAGTCAATGGCACCAAACCCCAAACCAAGTTCGCGAACTAATGATATGCATTGGTTTTCTAGAGACTTTGGTAATTGAAATGGCGCAAAGCTAACATCATCTTTCTTCATACGCCAGTCTCCGGCAACGCCATTATTATTACTCAGAATTCTGACTGCAAAAACATCATTTCCAACCACTGTTACCCGCACATCGACTTTTGGATAAACATACTCCTGGATTACAATTGGAACTAAACCTAATTCAGCTGATTGTAGTTCCTTATCGTTTATAACATTAGAGTATACAAAAGCATCTTTAGAATCGATTTGCAATACAGCCGTATCCAATGATTTTACAATATATTGCTTATCTAAAAAATCACTAATAGTGGTCGTATTAGTGATTTTTGTATTCGGACATGTAAAACCTAATCTAGCAGCATAGATTAATTGAAGTAATTTATTCTCTGCTTTAAATGTAGCGGTTGGATCGTTTACCCATTTTGCATTCTCAAAAATAGATAAATTACGCAAAAAGGCCATCCATTGGTTTCTATAGAGCTGCATATCTACTGAAAGCTCCGGTTTATATGTATCTCTAAGATATATCGGAGCCCTATAGTAGACACTCTTTAACAAAGCTTCATTTGTAACATACATCTGTCCATCTATCCTTAAGGTTAAGGATAGAGTCTGAATATCCAGCTCTATATCATATGAGTGCATTTCATCACGGTTTATTCGAAGGTACGCAAGATTACGTCTTTGAAGTTCAATACAAACATAATCTGTCGTAAAATCCATTTTGTCAGAGATAACCAATATATTAAAAGATATCACTTTCTGTCTTCACCTGTTTCAACATCACATTTCTTGGTCGAGGGCTTTGGACGACCCTTTTCTAAAATCATCGGAATATTTTTCTGATTTACTATCCAATATCCAGCAATAGCATCGTAAGTACAGTCATTAAGAATGGGCTCAACCTTAGGGATATCATATATGTATGCTTTACTTAGTAATAAATGTTCTTTCATTTCTCTCACTCCTTTGAAAGGATAATTACTTAAACATGCAGATTGTAGCATAAATAAGAACCGCTGAATACGACTTTTATCGGTATCATATCTGCTTATGTCCAGCTTTCAAATATATTTTTTTCAAATGTTTGATACATAATAATCTTTTACCGAGAAAGAAAACAAATCTAGTGAACTAGATAAGCCTTGCCCACAAGCTTTAATATAACTCTCCTTTAAAGTCCACAAGTCAAAAAAATAATTATTTCTTTCCTCATCATTCTTCGCAACTATTTCTGCATACTCTTTTCTGTAAAGAATCTTTTCGCAATACCCAGATCCATCTCTTGAATTTTTTCCACATCAATCCCCACTGGAGATTGACCAATAACGGCTGCGACCCACTCACACGAATGAGCAGATCCGCGACTAAAGATCGAAGAAAATCTTCTTTACGGCTGAATTTACATAGACGCTCACCTTTCTCTTTTGATAGAAACTTCAAATAAAACATATACTCATTTATCGAGTTTAGTAACTACTTAGGTGTCTGAGCTGAGATTAGAAGGAAAAATCGCCACGAACAGCCAGAACAAGGGAGTCTAGCACCTTGCGGTTTTGTTTCCGGAGGGTGGAGATGAAGCCGAATCCGTGCAAATCGGTGAGCCCCTTCCGTAGTGCGGAACGAACCCAACACTTTTTGTTTGACCTTCACCATGCGAATGTCACGCTCCGCCTGACTGTCATCGAAGGGCACACGTGCATCGTGAAGAAACCGCAGCACAGCAGGTTTGTGGAGACGGAACCGATCGGCCAGATTCTCGGCCTTGCTTTTGGCCTTTCGCCCTCGTTCCTTGGGGGCTTCCAGTCCCGGAAGCGTCCATTCGTCGCTTCCTTGCTTCAGAATCGCATCGTAGCGGGATTCCAGATCGGTAATCGTTGCGGGTGCTACCGACCTTTCCTCTTCCCGGGCCAGCTTCGTTTCGATCTAGGCCTCCCGCAGCAGAGTCTGCAGATCAGTCGCCCATTGATGTCCATCGTAGTCGATGATCTCTTGCATTCGCGAAGCAGATGGGCACCGCACAGCGCATGCTCGAAGCGATAATTTCCTGAAAAATAAGAGGCCCAGCAAACATGAACTAGAATGCCGGTATAAGAGGGCAGCATCCCAATGGACTGGAACGCTTCCTTACCCCCTTTCTCATGAACGTCATAGGTGGTCCACTCGGCATTGGTGGCCGTATGCAGCCACTGCAAGCGGCCTTCGATGCGAAGCCCCGTTTCATCGGCGTGGAGGAGGTCGCTTTGTTTCAGATTCTGACGAATGTCCGTCTCCAGCGGCTCCAAGTGGTCAAATACCTCGTGGAGGTGAGAAAGCGAGGTAGCTTCACTGGGCCGATGACCGCTCAGATCTTCAAACAATTGGGTGATGCGTTCCAAGGGGAGACAATGATATACGTTCAGATAGGCGGTCCAGGCCTTCCAGCCTTCGCCATATTGGACGGAGGCGGTGACCCCTTCGGGAAAAACGCTCTGCTGTTTAATACCACAACAGGGACAGGTTTTGGTCTCCGCCTGATGCTCGGTCACGAACAGACATGGCAACGGCAAATCAACCACTTGTCGGCGGGTATGGCTTTGAGCTGGAATGTCCAGCAGAGACGCCAAGCAGTGGGAGCAGGTTTTCACCTCATGCCGAATGATTTCATCGGGATGGGGAGTCAACATAAAGGTGTGACCGTCATTCCCTCGTGGGGCTCCTTTCTTGCCACCAGAAGGCCGCAGGCTCTTGGGCTTGCGAAGTCCATCGCTGGAGGGTGGTTTACTACTGTTGTTGCTATTGCTTCCCAGTTGACGCTCCAGTTGACTCACCCGAGCCTCCAACTTCTCAATATGCGCAAGCAGCATTGTAATGAAGGAAGCGATGGTATCCGGATCGCTATTACTGATTTTCGAAATTTGCTCTGGCGTGTATTTCATATGTATCGCCCCTTTCTATTTGTGAAAGTGACGATTATCACCCATCTGAGAGATTTTTAAACATTTAGTGTACCTAAGTAGTTACCGAGTTTATATATTCGATTCCTGCAATCTGAACACAAACAACATGCATAACAAGCTCCTCTAAACATTTGACATCTTTATTTACTCTAATACTCTAATATACAAACAAAGCCAGCCATTACAGGAATGGCTGACCTTATCCTCATATTCTTGATAATATTAAGGCGCATAGTACCTAGCAAGACAGTTCCCATACTCTGCTGAATTATTCCGCACCCTGTCTTCGAATTCTCCATCTCAATATTTAGTGGGAGCATAATCTTGATAACTGAATCATTTCGGTCCTGCTCTTTCAATAATTAAAAATATGGACATGATACGTTGTAGCGTTAAATATAATTAAATTAAAACAACACTATGCTCTCTTTGAGATTATATTCCCTTTATGTATCCATCCCGCCGAAAATGAAGGTGTATATTGATGCAGTTTCTATCTAATCCAGCAAAATCTTTACTTCTGTCTCTGCCTGATGGACGGAAGCTTAGCGTTGCCATTTACGGAGAATCTACAAACACCCTTGTTTTTTTCCACGGATTCGGCAGTTCGAAAGGAGCTATCCGGTGCACCGTTAAGCAACTGGGTACAGACATTCAAATCATCTCCATTGACAGGCCGGGTATGGGTTCCTCGGAATTGCATCACCAGCTCAGTGTCACTTCTTTTTCCAAAGATGTACATCAAGTATTGACCCAGTTGGGAATTAAAAGGCACTCGCTTCTGGGATATTCTGCAGGAGGTCTGTACGCTCAGCGCTATGCAGCCCTATTTCCTGAGTATGTAAGTTGTCTCCATCTTGTAAGCAGCGCGATTCCTATTAACAATAAAGAAACCAGACAGATCCTTCCTTTTCAATGGAAGATGATAGGACTTGCATGCCGTACCTCCTCATGGACATCCAGACTTTATTTCCAAGGGCTCGGGAGAAAGCTCCAACGGGCTCCGGGCCGCTTCCTGTGGAAATCCATAAACAGCATGACACCCGCCGATTCACGGATCGCTCGTCAGCCTGATTTGCGGAGGCTGCTGCTTCGTTCGTCGTTGCAGGCTTACAAAAACCGTGGCCTGGGCGTTTATTACGATGCCATATCTATCTGCAGCCACCCGTATCTGGACATTGATAGTATCCCCTGTGATGTCCATATATGGCAGGGACAAGAGGATACGGTCTGGACTCCTACCACTTCTGCCTTTTTATATCAAAAGAGCAGAAAAGCTTACTATCACCTGCTCCCTGATGAGGGACATCTTCTTTACTTGAGCCGCTGGGGGCAAATCCTGGAAATGTTAAAGGTATAATACGATTGGGTTATCTTGAATTCTATTCAAGCACTCAAACCGCCGTCAACAACTATCTCGCTGCCCGTGATGTAACTGGCTAAAGGTGAAAAAAGGAAACATGCCACATTGGCAACTTCTTCCGGGAGTCCCGGCCTACCGATCGGAATCTGAGTAAGGACCTCACTGCGTATATTTTCTTTCATGTCATGCCACATGTCTGTTTCAATATATCCGGGAAGGATGGCATTGACGGTGACACCATACCGTGCGACCTCCTTACTCAGTGACTTGACGAAACCAACTTGTCCCGCCTTCGTTGCCGAGTAATTGGTTTGTCCTGCTATGCCTTTCATACCGCTTACCGAGCTAATACATACAATTTTGCCGGAGCGCTGCTTGATGAAGTCATACACTACCGCTCTGGCGTAATTAAAGGTGCCTTTCAAGTTGGTCGATATGACCCGGTCCCATTCCTCCTCCCCCATCATAAAAAGCGCCTTATCCTTGTTTATACCGGCGTTAATGACCAGGCCATCTACTCCTCCAAACCGTTCCTTCACTTTGGATACCACCTCGCGGGCTTGCTCCAAATAGATGGAGTCTGCCTGGACCGCCATCACCTTTTGTCCTGTCTCCTCCAGTTCTCGGCAAAGTTCTTCCGCTGCTTCTCTCTCCTTTTGATAAGTAAAAGCCACATCGGCTCCCTGACGGACCAATGCTTGTACCGTTGCTTTGCCGATCCCCCGGGAACCGCCAGTGACAACAATGCGTTGACCTCTTAAAAGCATTCTTCTATCCCTCCTTGCAGAATTTCATCTTCCTTATCTTTCAATACGCCTGATCAGCGAATGACACTACCCGCCGATAGTTGGAATTCGCCTGATTCGTAACGGAAAGCAAGCTGGTACCGCTGCAGTTTCCCGCTGGTTGTTCTGGGCAGGGTCGGTATCTGGATGATTCGCCCAGCCCGGATACCCATCGTCTGATTCAAATGCCGGTTGACACGGGCTGTCAGGTCCTTTAATCGTTCAGCATCATATCTAAGCATGACAAACAAGATCAGCTCCTGGGATTGTGTCTTCTCATTGTACACTCCGCATGCTGCTACCTTGTTCAAGGAGAGTCCCTCAACCTCTTCACATGTTCGTTCAATGTCGTGCGCATAGAAATTTTGCCCGTTTACAAAGAGCAAATCCTTTTCCCGGCCGGTAACCACTAGCCTGCCGTTCAAAAATACGCCTAGATCCCCGGTAATTAGCCAGTCGCCGCTAAACATACGATCAGTTGCTTCCGGGTGACGGTAATATCCTGATGTAACGTTACCGCCGCGGAGCATGACCCTTCCGACATATCCATCAGGCAGCACTTCGCCATTCTCGCTGCAGATTCTTATTTCTGTCCCCTTTACCGGATAGCCCAGATCTGCAAAATGCAACGCCATCGGATGATCTGCAGGGACATATTCCGCTTGATTTCCGATATCAAGCCTCGAACGGTTCAGCACGACCCGCAGAAATTCCGGCTGGCCGGTATGCATAGTTACAGCAACACAAGCTTCAGCTAATCCGTATACAGGACTGATTGTCCCCCGCTCCAATCCGCAAGGCTGCAGCTCTTGCTCAAAGCGTTCACATAAGTCTGGCGATATGGGCTCGGCTCCGTTGAAGATCTTTCTGACATGAGACAAGTCCAGGCGATCTTTATATTCCGGCCGGAAGAAATCGAGTAAATATTTGTACCCAAAATTCGGAGATGAAAGCACCGTTACCCTGTATTCCGTTGCCTTCTTCAACCATAGTATTGGATTAACAATAAACGCCCTGGTGGACATAATATAATGATTGAGATGAGCTGTAAGGGGTACTAAATGAAAAGCAACCATTCCAAAATCGTGGGTCAAAGGGAGCCAAGTCAACCATGAATCATTCCCCCACCGGTCCTTGGCATTACCGATGATGCTTTCAATATTACAAATCAGATTGCGGTGCGTCAGCATCACTCCCTTCGGATCCCCGGTAGAGCCCGAAGAAAACTGAATATAAGCCAAATCATCCTGTGCGGCAGAATACTCAGACCCGTAATGGCCCCCACTGCTAATGTCCATATTGCGTATGTTGAGCAGGCGCTCACCCATCTGGTGATCCGGGTCAACGTTTGTTTCAACATCCGGCAATCCGCTTAATTGTTTCATCGTCCGATCATCCACAATGAGATAAGGATGCTGCAACAGCTTCCAAATGCGGAGTAATTTCTGTCTATGATCCGGTGTTCTGCCAACCGATAAAGGTACTGGAATAATACCGCCCAAAAGACAGGCCCAGAACACATAAAGAAAGAACTCTTCATCATCCAGTTGGATAACAAGCTCATCCCCGGCCCGTATTCCGTTGAGTTGGAGTTTATGTAGCATCCTGCGTGCAGAATCAAGAAGCGAAGCGTACGGTAGGAATACGTCGTTCTCTCCACCGCGGATGAAGGTAATCCCTTTATCGGCTTCCCCGCTTGCTGATTTCAATGCATCTGTCAAATTGTAATAGGGGAGCATCCGCTTGACCTCCTTCCAAAATCATGACCTGCTCTGATCCTCAGAGACGACAGCAAAGGATATTTCTCCCTTAGCCACTTTCTTTCCGTCCACAAGGGCGATGACCTCCATTATCCCTGCACGTTCCAAAAGCTTAACCGTTCGGCACTCGTACTGCAGGGACTGTCCCGGTACGACCGGTTTTATAAAGCGGGTCTGGACGGAGGATAGTAGAAACGTAGTATCAACATCCTCCGCTTTCGCCGCTTTCGAAGCTTTTAGTAGAAGGATTCCGCATTGAGCCATCCCCTCGATGATCAAAACGCCGGGGTAGACGGCTTTTCTAGGGAAATGTCCCTGAAACATCCACTCATTTCCTGTAACGTTTTTGCGGCACACAATTCTCTCGAAGGGTACCAGTTCTTCTACAACATCCACAAAAATAAACGGATAAGCCTGAGGCAGGTATGTTGCAATTTGATCGTAGCCCATGAGAATATTGTTTCCCATAATCCCTTCCTCACTTCCATCCTTAACTTTCATATTTTCTTAACGCAATGGAGCTGCTTACTCCCGAAAGATCCTGGGTAATTAGCAGGACTTGTCTATAGCTGGGCGTCTCCACCGGTATTACCGGGTTCTGTCCGGTCCATAAACAAGATAAGGCCTGTGGAGTCCGCTGGGTGTTCAGCAGGTCCAAAGCTGCTAGGGCCTGTATGGTCCCACCCGCTCCATAAGATTCCCCAAAACGCTCCTTAACGGAAAAGATCGGGATATTCAGTCCCGCGAACACTTGACTTAAAACCTCCGCTTCCAGCCGGTCTTGCCGCGGTAGCCCGCTGGCGCCTGAAAAGACGGCGTCTACCTCTCTTGGCTGAAGTCCTGATTCATTTAGCGTCCGCCGAATGGATCGAATCATGGCCTCCACGTATCGTTCAGGGGTTCCCTTTCCGCTCGCCGTATTCGTCCAAGCCAATACCTCGCCCAATATTGCCGACCGCTTTACCTTCGCATCTTCCAGCCGCTCCATGACCAAACACCCCGCGCCTTCACCGGCTATCCAACCTGTCGACTCCTCAAGGAACGGTTGGCCGGCAAATTCCTGGCCGGCCGTTCCAACAGCTCCCATATGCTTGTAGAGCCACAGTACTCTTTCATTTAACTCTTCCACGCCGCCGGCAATCATACAGTCTGCCCGGCCGCTGCGTAGCATATTGGCGGCATAACCGATGGCGTCTAACCCAGCGCATTGCCCGGTAGCAATCGTTGTATTAATCGCTTGTGATTTGATCCGAATTCCCAAGTGACTAGCCGGATTGTTGGCAAGCGTATTTGGAGCATGCATAGGGCTTACATATAGAGGACCATCCGTTAGGGAAATCTCATCATACTCACACGCAGCTTGGAGCCCCCCGAGGTTGCTTCCGACAACAATCCCGAGCCGATGGGGCTCCGGCAAGGCATGGCCGGCATTCTCAATAGCCTGCAAAGCAGAGCAAGTCAGATATTTGGCACCGGGTTTCAGGAACTGAAGCCCTTTGCCGCCCAGAACCGCCTTATAATCAATAGGCGCTACCGTGAACCCTTCAACCGATTTATCATTCCCGCCGGTGATTGTATCGTCTAACATGCGGCGGGCGGATGGCCCTGTGTGAAGAGCTTCCCAAAGCTGACTTACATGAGGACCGTAAGCGGTAACCGCCCCAACCCCCGTAATAACAACAGGTTCCAATCGACTATCAATCGGCATCATTGTCCCTCCCCATCACGATAACGGCTATGTTCCCGCCAAAAGCAAACGAATTACTGGCAACGTAATCCAGACTTTGGTTGATCGGCTGATTAGGAACGACATGATGGAGACACTCCGGATCGGGAGTCTCATAGTTCATGGTAGGCGGTATCGTCTTATGATATATAGCCTTCGCACAAGCCACCGCCTCTATGGCACTGGCTGCTCCCATCGTATGTCCCAGCATGGATTTAATCGAACTTACAGGAATGCTGTCGGTACGGGAGCCGAACACATCACGGATGGCTTTTGATTCGGAAACATCATTAGCCTTCGTTCCCGTTCCATGCGCGGAAATATAACTAATGTCATCAGGCTGCAATCCGGCGTCTTCGAGAGCGTGGCGCATTGCAAGGATCGCGCCGACACCTTCGGGATGTGGAGCCGTCGGATGATGGGCATCGCAGGCCAATCCGTAGCCTAACAACTCCGCATAGATTCGGGCACCTCGCTGTTTGGCCCGTTCCCAGTCCTCTAAGAGAACCACGCCGGCCCCCTCACTGACCAGCATCCCTTTTCTCTCCAAACTGAACGGCTGGCAACGACTGGGGGCGATGGCACCCAGTCGATGAAATGTAGTGTAAATAACTCTGGAAAGGGCATCCGATCCCCCTACAATCATGACATCCGCTTGGCCGCTCTCCAGCATGTCTTTTCCCCAGCCGATGGCGTAATTCCCTGCGGCACAAGCAGTCGGAATGACCATGCATGGCCCTTGAAGATCAAATTCCTCGGCCACTTTGGCAGATATATATACTTCGGAATGATGTCTTAATTGGGTGGAGGGAGCACCCTCCATGCCATGAAGACGTAAATAGTCATCTTGTTCAAGCATGGTCTGGTTGCCCATCGTGGTTCCCATGCAAACACCGATCCGATCCTTTTCATATCCGGCGGAAAGCAGTTTTGCATCATCAATAGCCATTCTCGCCGCTGCGACTGCTAATTGAGTCGTCCTGTCCAGCTCTTCCGGCGGAATATTCCGGATCCAATCCACCGGGCTTACGTCGCGGACTTCCCCTCCATGATGCACATCGAACTTTGAGGTATCGAAAGCCTGAAGTTCACCTATCCCTTGTATGCCTTGACACAGATTCTCCCAGAATGTTTGGTGGCCGGAACCAATAGGGGACAGCACGCCCAGGCCAGTTATTGCTACTCTTCTTCTCAAGAGACTTTCCCCTCCAGCAACGTTTCTACAGCCGCCGTAATTCCATTGATGCTAGTAAACTGGTTTAACAAGTCTTCCGGAATTTTGATTTTGAAGGCTTGCTCCATCCGTGCAAGCACCTCGATAATCATCATGGAATCGAGACCATGCTCGTCGACAAGATCATCATCCTCCTGCACATCATCCAGTTCACCAATCTCCATAATAATCGATTTGATTTTGGCCTTCATTTCCAGCAGTTCCATTTTTCATTCCTCCATTTTAAATTTGATAGAAAATTACTTAGACTTCAAAGCGGATCCGCGTCAGCCCAAAGCTCAGAAACACCGCAGAAAATCCGAATAACACAAGGAGCGGCATACCAATATCCGCAAGTGAGCCTCCTCTGGCTATCACTTCGGTAAAGCCTTCTACGGCCCAGGTTTGCGGAACAAACCGGGCAATGGTCTTCATAAAGGAAGGAACAATATCGAGCGGCCAAAATACGCCTCCCAGCATAGAGGTCGCCACGATCACTAGCGTTCCGATAGAGCCTTGCTGCTCCTCTGTCTTAATGATCCCTGCAAGAGCCAGACCAAGCCCTATGACGCAAATAAGAAAAGCAGAGACCAACACAGCCTGTTCCAGAATTCCTCCCCACTGGACACCAAACAGAAGGGATGACAAACCCGCTAGAATGAGATATTGCAACCATCCAACGATGAAGAAAGAGAGTAAATATCCCCCCATGATCTGAACCTTTGACACCGGCGATATAAGCAATCGCGCCCAAGTCCCGATCCTCCTGGCCTGTAAAAACGCCCCCGTAACTGAAACTAGAGTAAACATCAGGAACATCACCGTAAACCCGATCGCTCTTTCGGACATGTTGTTAAGCTTGACGAACTCTTTATTCCTGTCGATGGGTTTTATATCTACCGTTACCTTGTCTTTATCCAATGCCGCTACAGCGGGAACAGCAGCCAGTTCTTCACCTGGATAGAGCTTGGCTGCGACAGATGCCGCTTTAAGCTGGATCGCCGTCTGTGCGATTGAATTCTCCAGAGTTACCCGAATTGCGGAAGCTATAGCTAGATCCGGACCATGGTAAAAATGGGTGCTTGCCGGTTTCTCCTTCATCAGCCCCTCCTGGAACCCGGCTTCTATGGCAATCAAACCCAGGACATCCTTGTCCTTCAGTTTGGCTTCTCCAGCTTCACGGTCCATCTTGACGACCTCGATAACATTATCCTGCTCCAGCATCTTTACCAGAGCTTCCGAGCTTGTCGTCTTGTCCTGATCAGCTACCGCAATTTTCAATTTGCCAAAGTTCTCACTGAACAAACTGCCGAAGATGAGCGTAAACACCAGGGGCATACCGAACATAAACAGATAGACTCCCGGATTCTTAAATAGCTTGCGCAACTCAAGACGGCAAATCGACCATATCTGATTCATAGTATTTCCTCCTCATTGGGACCGAAGGCGTGCAGCCCCTACTGTCAAAGATACGGCTCCAATACCAAGAAGTACGGACATCGGGAGCAGTAAATGGTTCCAACTGGTTCCCGCCATAATATCTGTAAAACCAGTCAGTGCCCATAAATTTGGGGTAATCATTGCAATTTTTTTAAGAAAATCTGGAAACAAGGACAACGGCAGCATCGACCCACCCAAAAGTGCAAACAGCAGAACCCCGATACCCGAGACCGAGTCGGCAACTTCCTCCGTTCTTACGACAGCCGCCAATGCCAACGAAAGTCCGGAGATAGCAAATGCATAAACAAATCCGTTCGCCAGGCATTGGAGGAAGTTATCCCCCCAATTCACTCCAAATGCAACATAGGTGACTCCCATGAAAAACAACAATTGGACCAAGGAAACGACCAACGACCCGATAAACTTACCCGTCAAGACGGTCAACCTTCCTGTAGGTGCTGTGAGAGTACGCGACAAAGTCGACATTCTCCGTTCCTGCAGGATGGATTTGGCTCCGTTGACGGCATTGTAGAGCAGATACATGACTGCCATGCTGGCTGCATAGTATTGGTAGCTTGATATTGTTTTTTTACCTAAGGACGCCTCCGATACCGTCTCTTTAGCCAAAGTATTCAAGACGGGCTCAAACCCGGTAAGCTCCTGTACGATTTTCTGAAGTGCGGGTCCCCTTTCATCTGCAGAAGGCAGCATTGCGGAATACCGGGCAGCAGAATCAACGATTACGGCGACACGCTTCACATATGCATCAGTAATGGATTGTACGATTTGTCCGCTTAACCCTTTGTCGGAGTAAATTTGGACTTGAACTGGTAATCCGCTGCTCATGCTTTCCGTAAATCCAAGAGGTATGACAACCCCGACATCAGCCTTCATGGATTTTAGGCTCTCATTGACCTCTTCCTCCGTCTTATACTCAACGACTTTTAGCTTGTGGCGGAGCATCTCACTTCCAAATACCTTATCCAGTAAGGGCCTGCTAAGCTCTCCATGGTCGTTGTCATTAACCGCGATGGTCATTTCCGGCAAAGAGTTGGCCTCCCCGTCCATCATTTGACTCAGCGCCATACCCAAAATCGCTGTCATCACGATAGGGACAAGGAGCATAGAAATCAGACCTTTCACATCCCTCACCAGTATAAGAATATCTTTCATGGCTATTTTTACGACCTTCATCCCAAGTTCCCTCCACGTGGCAATGTATAAAGCGCCGATATGAACTAATCCCGTAATGTGCGTCCCGTCAAGTGAAGGAAGACGGATTCCAGATTAGCCTCCTGCACATCGAGTTGCTGAATTTCGACGCCCGCCTCCAAAGAAAGCTGAAAAATCAAATTCATGCATTGCTGTTTCTCTGCCGGTACCACTATAATGTTCTGCTCGTTTTCAATCACTCTCAGCACGTGAGACGAAGCCTTCAACCGATCCACCCATTCCTCTGGTTTCCGGTCGATAATAACCCGGATGGCTGTCCCACCCACAAGCAGTTGGCAGAGCTCTTCCTTTGTACCGATACTGATGACTTCGCCATGATCGATAATGCCTACACGATTGCACAGAAACTCTACTTCTTCCATGTAGTGGCTGGTGTAAATGACAGTCATGCCTTTTCCGTTCAGTTCTTTAACGGTCTCTAGAATATGGTTTCGGGACTGCGGGTCAATACCAACGGTCGGTTCGTCCATAATGAGTAATTCCGGCTCATGCATCAGAGCCGCCCCAATGTTAATCCGCCGCTTCATGCCCCCCGAGAACCCCTCGATCTTGTCCTTCGCCCTGTCAGACAGCCCAACGAGCTCTAGTACCTCTTCCGCACGCTTGCGAACTTTGGAACCCTTCAATCCGTACATGTTACCCCAAAAAACCAAGTTCTCCCTGGCCGACAAGGTGGGGTAGAGAGCAATATCCTGAGGGACAACTCCGAGCTTTCGCTTGTAGTTTCCGGAATTCCGCTCAACGGACAAACCATCAATTGAAACCTCCCCCGAATCGCTCTTCAACAACCCGCAAATCATGGAAATAATCGTAGATTTACCGGCACCGTTCGGTCCAAGCAAGCCAAAGCACTCACCTCTGTTTACCTGAAAAGACACCCCGCGTACCGCATCCCTGTTACCAAAACTCTTTTTTAAGTCTGATACAACCAGCATGTTAATCCTCCTGTCATTATCCTCTGATTCTGGATCTGCATATCGCTTCCGCAGCCAACCGGCCCGATTTCACAACTCCATAGACGCCATGGGCAGCTTGAGTCCAATGACCGGCCAGGTATAAGCCTTGTACCGGTGTGGAGGGACCAATGCCGGAGACCCACTTTTGTAAATGGTTTTTTTTCCAGCCGCTGATTGCGCCCTTGTAATTGGAAGTATAACGTTCGATCGTGGACGGTGTGCCAAGCTCCTGCATTTTGAAATTGAGATTTCCGTACATCGGCAGCAAACGCTTGATCCGCTCGGTGAAGTCCTTGACGATAAACGCCTTTCCTTTCTCCGATTTGGTTTTTTCCAGTTTCACCGCATCGCAAAATGCCATGACGATCAGAATACTTTCACCTTCCGGCGCAAGCTCCGGGTCAGTTGCCGTCGGGCAGCATACCGTCAAAAACGGGTCAGTCTCAGGATCATCCGGGTCATAGAGATAACCCGCTTCCCCCTCCAACAACCGGTCTGGAAAACAAAAGGTTTCATGGCTGAAACTCCGGCGCAGTCCCTCGTTTTCTACAGCCGTATACATAACCACGACGGAATGTGAAGGAGTCATTCGTTCAACATGTTTCTTGAACATCCCTGGAAGCAGCCCTTCGTTCAAGAGACTGAAGGTGGTATGCAGATCTGCATTGGATAATATGTTATCCGCCTGGAATTCATTACCTAAACGGTCTACAACTCCGCAGACCCGCTCTCCGTTATCCAGAATCCGCTCCACTCTCCGCCTTAAAATAACCTGTCCGCCATGATCCGCGATATAGCTCTTTAGGGTGTCGGCAAGCCGCTGGGAACTTTTCTTTAGATAAAACGCACCTTCATGGTATGACATCATCATTCCCATCATGAAAGGTGTGGACAATTCATCTAGAGGAACACCCACATAAGGATGCAGTGAGCTTAATATGATTGCAACATGGGGATGGTGAAAACGGTCCTGCAAATACTGGCTGAACGGCATCTCCAAATAAGGCATCAACTTTAAGGCATAACTTGGGTCCGATTTGTACCGGTCATGCAATATCGCATCCCCTAGCTCCTTAATCTCATCCGTTGTTCTCCGAATGGCAACCGCATCCTCTGGGAACCACTCACACATAGAATCGGCCAGCTTATCCAAACTGGAAGGGACCTTGTACTCGGCTTGTGGCCCTACATGGAGCGTATACATAGGGTCCACCTCGACAAAGGACAGTTCGTCCTCCAAATCAAGTTTTTTAAACAAGGCGGCTACTTCGCCGCCAGGTTCTGCACCTCCGATAAGATGAACCGCGACATCAAAGAGATAGGGTCCCCTTTTAAAAGTGCTTGCACAGCCCCCCGCCACATAGTGCTGCTCCAAGACAAGCACTTTAAATCCTTTGCTTGCCAGTAGAGCGGCTGAACAAAGCCCTCCCATACCGGCTCCGATAATAATGACATCAAATGAATTGGACATCTCCCACCTCCAAGCGGAATGGATTTCTGCTACAGCTTCATCCCATATCCAGCAAATTGTCTCATCCGGTCTTTAATGATTTGATGGATTTCTTTCAGATGCTGATTAATAAAGAAATGTTCTCCGGAAAAATGGACAATTTCACAATTTCTCCGGGTATATTGGCTCCAGGCTTCCATATCAATGTCTCGTGTAAACTCGTCGTCCCTTCCGTTCAGCACTACGAAATCGGTGTCCAATTGAACCCTTTTCTCAGGATGAACATAGGTTTCCACGGCCTGCATGTCTGCACGAAGCACTGGAAGAAACAGGTTCAACAAATCGGTATTGTTCAGCACCAGTTCCGATGTCCCTCCGAGCAGAACCAACTCCTGTATCAGATCTTCCCTGGACAATTGATACCGGATACGTTCAGGGGGAATATGCATCGGCTTCCTACCGGATAAAAACAGTATGGATGGAGGCACCCAGCCGTGATTCGAGATTCGTTCAGCGACAAGATACGCAATCATGGCTCCCATGCTGTGACCGAAAAAGGCATAGGGCGCTCCGTCCATTCCACCAAGAACCATTGGACATACATCGTCGGCCATTCTGTTCAAATCAGTAAGCGAAGGCTCTTTAAAACGTGATCCGCGGCCTGGCGGCTCTACGGATACCAATTCAATATCAGGGCTAAGAATTTTTTTCCAGGGGGCATAATAGCTTGCTGAGCCTCCGGCATAAGGAAAACAATAAAGCTTCATTTCGCACCTCCCTTTCCAAGGGTATATATGTCTGTTATACTTGCACGCACATTTCTTCGAATACCTGCTCCAACTGCCGGGTATCCTCTGCATATGGGAGAATGATGTTAACGTAAACGATTTGGGACGAATGACGCACGAATACCCACATCTGTTCTGCCCGTGAGGTTATCACCTCCAAATCTTCCCGCCGCTCTTCCATCAACTGGTCCGTTAATCGGATTTCGTCGGAATCGTATTGACCGATGAAATTAAAAAGAATGTGGGATTCCTGCAAGAAATCCTCTAATAAAGATGAGGTCTTGGGATACTGGATCCGCAGCGGCTTCTCTATGAGCATGCTGGTGAAATTTATCCGGTTATCTAGCGCAAAATTCGTTTGTTGCTGCACCGTTTCGAATACCCCTCCGCTTTCTAATTGGGACCGGTCGATCAATAGCGGAATCACATCCACAAAATCTCCTATTGCATGATAGTACGTTTCTTGTGCATACCGACGCCCCATATGAACAACCCCGAGAGGCAAGTGTCCGAGTCCAAACTCCTGTGAAACATAGCGCCAGAGCGCAGTGACGACCATTTGCCACGCTTTCTCCAACTGGAAGGGGTTCAATTCAAACTGAGTCTGAAATCTTGTCATCCCCTGTTGACGGACCTGCTTGTTCTTTAATTCGGTCCTCCACGTTCTCAATTCCCGAACACCTTCCTCCAGCCGGTAAGCCGTTGTCAGCCCGTCGTCTGTGGTATGGATCGGCCCTTCCTCAAGCAGTTTGATATATTCAGGGTAATTCCCGCGTAATATAGCAGGTTTCAAGCTGCCCGTTTTCAGATAATCATAATAGTAAGACAATAAATTGTTTTTAAAGATTTCGGCGCTCATCCCGTCAAATATCATGTGACTGCAGGACACGGTAAACAGATGGGTAGAATCACTACATTTAATCAATAACATCCGGTGAAGAAGTGCTCCCTCCCGAGGATAAGACTTGTACCGCTGGTAAGCTGCCAGCTTGCGCATAACCGCAGCACGAATCTCTTCAGGGTAGACGCAAATATCCAGTACCGGCACCTCTACCTGCTCCGGTGCCTCCAGCTCCTGCCAGAAGAGCTCTCCTTCATGAATCTGGAGCCTACTGCGCAGAAGCGGTTGCTCACGTAGCAACCTAAGGATCGCCTGATGAAAGGCTATCCTGTCCGGAATCTCGTCGAAGACGATGAAGACCCCCACATAATCCGGATTCATGTAATGAAACTTCTGGATTGCGGAAGGAGTGTACGTCCGGGTCACTTTGCCGCCACTGGCCACCTCCGCATGGTACTGGGCTTCAAGCCGGTCATACTCAGCGGCGAGAGAGCCGGCAGCATTAACCGCCTGTTCTTCAAGTATATAATTCCACTCCCTCGGGGACTGAAGAAGGCGGGTATGCAGAAGTTCCTTTCGGCCGTTCAAGCGCGAGATGTAGTCCGCCAGTTCTCTGACCGTGCTGTATTGAAACAGATCACGAACCTCAAGCGCCGGATAATGGTTCCTTAAAGTAAGGGCCGCGTGGGCCGCTTTAAGGGAATCCCCTCCGAGCTCAAAGAAATTATCGTGAATCCCCACGGTCTCAAGTCTCAACGCTTCCCTCCACACATCGGCCACTATTAGCTCCTCCGGTTTTTCCGGCGGTGCATATGCTTGTTTCTGCGATGGTGTAAACACCGGCTTGGGAAGACGTTTTCGGTCTATCTTGCCGCTTGTGGTTTGAGGAAGCTCAGGGAGTTGACGGAGATGGGACGGAACCATATAATCAGGAAGCTTATGACGCAAATGGATTCTCAGTCTCTCAACATCCACTTGTTCACTAGCCGTATAGAAAGCACACAGCAACTTTCCACCACCATCTTCTTCGAAAGCCGTCACAACCGCCTGCTTTACGGGCCCGAAACGAAGAATATGATATTCCACCTCACCAGGCTCAATCCGAAAACCACGTATTTTCAACTGTTGATCCATCCGCCCCAAGTATTCCAGATTTCCGTCAGGAAGCCATTTGGCCAAATCTCCCGTCCGGTACATCCGGAGGCCGTCATGAGAAGGATGGAATGTGAAACGCTCTCCGGTGAGGTCCAGACGGTTCATGTACCCTCTCGCAAGTCCGCCTCCTGCAATAAACAACTCGCCCGGAACCCCAAGGGGCTGGACATGTCCTTCCGGATCAAGAATAAATACTTGGTAATTCGGAATAGGCTTGCCGATGGGAATAACAGCCCCTTCCTCTCTGTTCAATTCGTAAACCGTTGCATAAACGGTGGCCTCGGTCGGACCATAACAGTTTAAGATGCGAATATGCGCAGGAAGTTCAAGTACCTGCTTGACCAGATCTTTTGTAAATGCCTCTCCGCATACAAAGACATATGACAACCCGTCCAACTGCGCCAGTTCCTGTTTGTGCAGGGATTTTAAAAACATGTGAAAAACAAAAGGCGCAAAATTCAAATGGGTAACACCATGCTTCCGGACTGTCTTAACGATGTGCTGAGGGTCCTTTTCCAAACCAGGCTCCAAAATAACCAATTTACCGGCTCCAGGAATCCAACCAAACAGCTCTGTTACGGAAACATCGAATGTATAGGCAGTCTTCAGCAGAAAAGCATCATTCCCCGTCAGCGGATATTTCGCCTGCATGCCCAGGATGAAATTCACAGCGTTACGGTGCTCAATCATAACGCCCTTAGGCTTACCGGTGGAGCCTGATGTAAATAAGACATAGGCAAGATCATCCGGACGGTTCACCGGAGGCAGCGCAGAATCGTCCGAGTCCCATAATTCCATCTGATCGAGAAAAACGCACGATGACCAGGATGCTGCCGATTCCCCGAATTGGCTCTGTACAATAACCTTTGTGCACCCGGCATCTTCCTTCATGAGCGCAATCCGGTCTTCGGGAGCATGCGGATCGATGGGCATATAGGCCCCGCCGGCTTTTAGAATGCCTAGAATACCAATGATCATTTGAAAGGATCGTTCACAAATCAATCCAACCGGCTCATCGGGCTTTACTCCACAGTTTCTCAGCGTTCTGGCCAGCCGATTGGAGAGCTCGTCCAACGTTTTGTAGGTTAACGCCTGCCCGTCAAAAACAAGAGCAGTCCGTTCCCCGTACTGTCTTGCCTGCACTTCAAATAACGTCTGCAGGCACAACCCGCTGGGAGCTTCAAAGACCGCCGTCTGTTTGGACCTTTCGACTAACAGGGCCTCTTCTTCAGGAGTTGCAAGCTTCATATCGCCCAAACGGCAGGACGGGTTTCGCACCGCCTGCTCAAGCAAATGCAGATAATGCCCTCCCATCCGCCGGACAGTAGACTCTTGAAATAAGGAGGTGCAGTATTCAAATTCGATTTCAATGTCACCCTCATGCTCCCGAACGATCAGTGAAAGGTCAAACTTTGACACGTTCATTTTCAATGGATACGGTGTAAATGTAAGGTTCTTGAGATCCAGCCGGCCTCGGTCCACATTCTCCATCGAAAAGAAAGTATCGAATAATGGATTTCGACTTAATTCCCTACGCAGATTTAATTTTCCGACCAGTGTCTCGAAAGGATAGCTTTGGTGCTCCAGCGCATCAAGCAGATGCTGTTTTAGCTCCAGAAGCAGCATGTTAAAGGTTTTATCCGAATGAGGGTGCATTCGTAGAGCCAGGGTGTTGGCGAACAGACCCACCACCTCTTCGAGATCGGCATGCGGCCTTCCGGAAACGGGTGTTCCGACAATAAAATCCTCCTGATTTGTATACTTGAACAACAAAGCATAGTAGGCAGATAAGAGCACCATAAAAAGCGTTGTTCCGGTCTGTTGGCATAAACGGCGCAGATCGGAAGATAAACGGGAACCAACAGTTACCGTAAACCTGTCGCCGTCAAAACGCTGTACTAGCCCCCGCGGATAATCCATTTGCATCTCCAAGAGAGGCAGCGTACCTGAGAACACTTTTAGCCAATACTGCTCCTGTGCCTGGTATTGTTCCGTATCGCGATGAGCAAGTTCCCAGACGGCATAGTCTTTATATTGTATGCGCAGCGGTTCCATCAGCCCCCCTTGATAGAGCAGGCCGAACTCCTTCGCCAGAATTCCAATGGAGGCACCGTCCGAAATGATATGATTCATATCAAACATCAATAAATGCTTGCCCTCATTGATTCTGACCAATTGAGCCCGGAACATCGGGGCAGACGATACATCAAAGGGGCGGATAAACCGCTCAATTACTGCAGGTACGCCCGTTTCATCCGAATGAATAAACCCGACCTCAAGCTTAATACCGGAATGGATTCTCTGACACAGGCCGTTACCTGAGAACTCGATGCTGGTCCGCAAGGATTCGTGCCGCTCAACAAGCTGATTTAGAGCAAATTGCGCCCTTTCCAGGTCCAACGTGCCGTCCAGGATGAAGACCCCCGGCATCTGATAGGCTAGAGAAGATCCCTCCAGTTGCTGAATACCATAAAGTCTTCTTTGCGCTGAAGTCAGCGGATACCAGTCTTGGAACGGAGCCGGTTCTAAGGCGGCAAAACTTGCCCTTTCCGACCGGGTAATATACAGGGCAAGCTCATCAATCGTACGGTGTTGAAACAGATCCTTGACTCCCACATCCGTTTCCAGCTCTTTATGTATTCTTGCTGCTGCTATCATCGCTTTGAGAGAATGGCCCCCGAGTTCAAAGAAATCGTCAAATACCCCTACTTGGGGAATCTCCAAGACATCCCGCCAAATCCTTGCCAGTTGTTCCTCCGTTTCCGATCTTGGCGCCGTATAGCCCGCGGTTATCCTTTGGCTTCCCGCTGCCGGCAGTCTCCCTCGGTCTACCTTACCGTTAGGAGTCAGCGGTAACTCATCCAGTCGCACCAGGTGTGCCGGAATCATATAATCCGGCAAAGTATCTAAGAGCAAAGCTTGCAACTGATCCATATCCCTCTCATCAACTGCAACATATGCAATCAACTCGCCCAAACCGGTTTCCCGCTTCTCAGCGATAACTGTACAGGCCCGGACTCCCGGAAGCGGCAAGATCGCCGCCTCTACTTCCCCAAGCTCAATGCGAAATCCGCGAATCTTGACCTGACTGTCCGCACGATCCAGAAACTCAAGAGATCCATCCGGCAGCCAGCGTACCATATCTCCGGTTCTGTAGAGCCGTTCCTTCGAGTATTCCGGGATGACGACGAAGCGATCCGCTGTAAGTTCTGGCCGATTAAGATAACCGTCGGAGAGTCTGCTGCCGCCAATGTACAGTTCTCCCTGCCCACCGATCCCCTGAGGCCTATCCCACAGATCAAGAACATGCAGACTTGTATGGTGAATGGGTTTACCAATGGGAATCGCAACTGCGTGCTCAGGAATTTCACTGACAGGATAAAAGGTGGCAAAAACCGTCGTCTCCGTTGGCCCGTACACATGAATCAGACGATTCTCACCCAATTGTTCCATCGCCCGGCGTACATGTCTCACCGACGCACGTTCTCCCCCGAACAACAGCTTCCTTAAACAGGACAATCCAGACAGGTCCGTATCGACAAAGGCATTAAACAAAGCGGTAGTCATAAAAGTAATGGTTACACCCTGTTCGTTGATATACCGGGAGCTTTTTACGCCGTCCGCAACCCATCCCGCAGGGATAAGTACAAGGGTAGCGCCGTTCAAAAGTGCACCGAAAATATCGAAGATCGAACCATCAAACGCGTAATTAGATAGCTGAAGAATTCTATCCCGGGCGGTAATATCTAGATAACCATTGTTCCGGACAGTAAAGACGATATTTTTGTGCGGTACCATAACCCCCTTGGGTTTACCCGTAGATCCCGAGGTGTATATGATATAAGCCAGGTCTTCCGGCCGGCTCCCGATATCCTGAAGATTTCCTGTGCCTTCTTCCTGGCCGAGGCCAGGCAAGCTCAGGATTTCGCCGATGAAGGACGCAGGAAACCGGTACTGCGGTTGAATCAAAAGAAAGGAAGCGGCACTGTCCTGCAACATGAATGCTATTCGATCGGAAGGATAGCCGGGGTCAATCGGCAGATACGCCCCTCCTGCTTTCAATATTCCGATTATGGCAACGATCATATCTGCGGACCGGTCGGTTATGATTCCGGCAATCTGTCCTTGCCCAAACCCTTTCTTCCGGAGAACCCGCGCAATCTGATTGGCCCGCGCGTTTATTTCCGAATAGCTGTACGTTTGACTCTTGTCCGCAACAGCCGGTCTCTGCGGAGCAGATTCCACGTAAGCTTCGAACAGATGATGAACTACGGCGACCGGGCATTCAGGCTGCTGCCCTGATGAAAAATCTTGCCGGATACGCTGTTGATCCTGTTCCCCCAACACATCAATATGCCTCAGAGACCGTTCCGTTTGCTCCGCCATAGACTGACTAATTCTTGCGAAATGTTTTGCTACATGCTCGATCGTTTCCGCTTCGTAAACAGAATGGTTGTACATCATTTTGATCGTCAATGCTTCTCCGGGTACCACGATGATATTCAAGTCGTAATTCGTTTGTTCGAAAAATTCGACCTTCTCAACCTGAAAGTCATGGGTTCCTTGTTCCTCGTACTGGTGGCGGGACAAACTCTCGATCGGATAGTTCTCAAAAACCAGAATGTGGTCAACAAGATGCTGCTTGCGCGAAGAGTACGTTTGAACTTCCGATAAAGGCAAGTAACCGAACGCTTCTGATTCCAGCGCTTGTTGCTGAACCCTCTTTAAGAGTTCGGCACCAGTCGCATCGGGATCCAGCTTCATCCTGATTGGTATCGTGTTAATGAAGAGACCGATCATTTTGCCGCTATCCGGGAGAGATGCGGGACGCCCCGAAATTACACACCCGAAAGCTACGTCATCCGAATTGTTGTACCGGCTCAGAAGAAGCGTCCATACCGTTTGAATGACCGTGTTCAACGTTACTCCGTTCTGTCGTGCGCTTTCTTTCAGCGCTTCCGTCAGTTGCTGGTCTACGTGAAAGCTGTATTCCTTCTTTAGGTAGGGCTCCTTGCTACTCCCTGTTTTCCGTATTCCTGTATGGCCCGCGAAGCCATCCAGAAGCCTCTTCCAATACTCGCAGGCCTCTTCACGGTTTTGCTTCTGAAGCCAAGCAATATAGTTACTATACGGTGCAGCAGGCTCAAGCCGAAGTGTTTGCCCCGTTGCCTGGGCCTGATACAAGTCATAGAGCTCGGAAATCAACTGTCCCAGACACCACCCATCCATTACGATATGGTGGTAACTCCAGACAATCTGATGCAGATCATTCCGAAGCCGAATGACAGAGACCCGAAGAAGCATATCTCGTGACAAATCAAACGTCCGGGATCGCTCCTCAAGGCAGAAGCTCTCAATCCGCTGCTTCTGTTCCGAGGCGTCAAGTTCGGACAAGTCCTCGCACCGGACCGAAAGCTTACGCTCCTTCAGCACAACCTGTCGGGGAACATCAAGCTTTTGATGCACGAAGATGGTGCGGAAGATGTCATACCGTTGTATCAGCAGGTTGATGCTCTGTTCATACCAATCCGAATCAAAGGGCCCGCGCACCAGCATGGACATTTGCTCAAGATAGGCCTGAGAACTGGGATTTATCAGGGAATGGAACAGCATCCCCTGTTGAAGGGGCGTCATATCGTAAATTTTTTGGATTTTCACGTTTCTCCCCCTTAATTCCACTCTTCCACAAAAGCGGATATTTCATCGAAATCCTCAATGGATAGCGAGGCGTCACCCAAATCGGAGGCGGTCCATTCCGTATCCCGGACAGACAGACAATACTGCACCAGTCCCTTGAGATGAGAGAGAAGCTTTGAGGTTAACCGGGCGATGGTAGCCGAATGATACTGCTCCTTGTTGTATTCCACTTGCGTATGAAGCTGACCGTTTGAGACGAAACAGGTCACACTGAGCTTGAACATTCTTTCAACGCGGTTGCCTGCGGACAGACCAATGCCTTCGCTAATAGGAGTCAACCCTTGGGATGCATTTCCATGACCTTCGGAGAATTCACCCAAATAGTTAAAACAAATCTCAGGTGTACACTGAAGCGCCAAAGCCTCCTCCCCGGACGCCGTATACCTCAAAAGACCGTAGCCGAGTCCTTTATGCGGTATGCGGCGGATCGTCTCCTTGACCGTTTTGATCAGCTTACCCGGATCGTCCCGGTGTTCCATATCGATAATGATCGGATATAATGCCGTAAACCATCCCACCGTTCTGCTGACATCAAGGTCCTCACGTATCGGCTCCCTTCCATGTCCCTCCAGTGCAAGTAGGATCTGATTTCCGCCTGCCCATTCGGAGACAGCAAGTCCAAGCGACGCCAGCAGGAGATCCTGAACGTCCGTGTTAAACGCATTGCGGGAATCCGTTAACAACTTCTCCGTATCCTCCGCTTCGAAGAGTTGCTCAATCACCGCATTCATGGAATAACAATCACTTGCAGCCGCTTGATCTTCCGGCAGCCGGATGATGGGCTTGCCCGCGATTTCTTCCCAATATTTCTTCTGTTCCCTGATCTCCCGCTCATTTGCATAAGAATTCAGGGCGTCCGCCCAATTCAAGAACGAATCTGTTTTTAGCGGCAACTGGAACGCTTCCCCACGATCGTCCTGCCGCATCAAGGTCTCCAGGTCCTCCAGCAGAATTCTCCAGGAGTACCCGTCCACAACCAAGTGATGAACCGTTAACAGCAAGTAACTGCTCTGCTGAAAGTGCAGCAATCCGGCATAGAGCAGGAGACCGCTCTCCAGGTTGATGCCCGACTGTACGTGATCAATCAGCGTGACAAGTTCGGATTCATTGTGCATATCCGCTTCGAAAATGTGGCATAGAGGCTCCTCCAGCCCCCTTTGAAATTGCACCCAGCCGTCTTCATTCTTCTGGTAGACCATTCTCAATGCGTCGTGATGCTCGGCCAACCGGGACAATACTCGCATAAGCTTATCCCGCTCCAGTTTACGTTCGCTCCGGAACAGAAAGGACTGATTAAAGTGGTGGGCGTCCGTAAATTCGCGTTCAAAAAACCATCGCTGAATGGGGGTAAGTCTCACCTCCCCTTGGACGGGAGCTTGGTCGATATCTCTGAACAGCGGAACGGCACGGTTCGCCAATTCGGCAATAACCGGATATTCAAACATCAGCTTTGCGTCAAGGGCCAGCTTATTCACTCGCATACGGGCAGAGATTTGAATCGCTTTTATCGAATCCCCACCGAGAGAGAGGAACGTATCGTATATTCCGATCGGACCAGTCTTTAGTACTTCCTGCCAGACTTGAGCCAAAATGCTTTCCTTCTCTGTCCGGGGCGCCACATAGGATTCCGGCTCCGGGGCCACAGGAAGGGGTAACTTTCCTCTGTCCAATTTTCCGTTTGGGGTAACCGGCATACGCTGCAATTGCATAAGCTGGACTGGAATCATGTAGCCCGGAAGTCGGCCTGACAAATGTTGAACCAGGTCATGGCCATTCAGATTGAAGTCAGCCACATAATAGGCATGAAGTTCTACCATCCCGGACTCCGATTCCCGCGCAATAACGGCAGCCTCCAGAATTCCCGGAAAGCTTTCCATATGCGATTGTATATCCCCAAGCTCTATGCGAAAGCCGCGTATTTTCACCTGATTGTCCATACGGTCCAAGTATTCTACGACGCCATCTTTGCTCCAACGGGCTAAGTCCCCCGTTTTGTAGAGCCTTTCTCCCGGCGCATAAGGATTGGGCACGAATCTTTCAGATGTCAACTCCTGACGGTTCAAATAGCCATCCGCCAAACGCGGCCCTCCGATGTGAAGCTCACCTGGGATATCTACGGGCTGAGCTTTTCCGTAGGCATCCAAAACGTAAAGACGGGTGTTGGGCAACGGGCGTCCAATCGGTACCGTATCCCTTTCCATGACTGTCAGATCCGCCGGATAATAAGCCGCATAAACCGTCGCTTCCGTGGGACCATATACATTCACAACACGGTGTTCGCCCAATGCCTGAACTGCTTTACGGACATGAGTAAGTGAAGCCTTCTCCCCTCCAATCAGAATGCGGCGAAGTTTTTTCAAACAATCCAAATCGTAATCCACAAGCGCATTGAAATAGGAAGGCGTCATGAATGCAACGGTCACCTGCTTGTCCGTAACAATCCTCGAGATTTCTGGGATGTCGATCAAAGCTCCCTGTCCGACCTGCACAAGCGGAATGCCATGAAGCAAAGAACCGAAAATCTCACTCACGGAAACGTCAAACGCATAATTCGTCATCTGCAAAGTCCGGTCTCCCGGTTCAAAAGCGATATAGCCGTTTCTCAGTACCGTTTGCACCACATTCCTGTGCGGTATCATAACGCCCTTTGGAGACCCGGTAGATCCGGACGTATAAATGATGTAGGCAAGGTCCTCCGGGCGGTTCACCTTCTGCAGGTTTCCGGTTTCCTCCGACATCCAAAAGGTCCGGTCCCGCTCCAAAACGATAGCCTTCAACTCGAGCCTGTCCAAATTCAACTTATTAATGGTATCCGACGCGGATAACAGTATGGATGCCCCGCTATCCCTAAGCATAAAATGAATCCGTTCCTCCGGAACATTTGGATCAATTGGCAGATAGGCCCCACCCGCCTTCAGCACGGCAAGCATGTACGTTATCATGAGTGGTGAACGTTGTATCATAATTCCGCAGATTCGTCCGGAGCCGAGGCCTCTTGCTCTCAACAGCCGGGCAATCTGGTTCGCTTCTGTATTGAGTTGGCCAAAGCTTAGAGTCAGTTCTCCGCAGATTACCGCTTCTTTATCTGGATTCTTTTCAGCCTGCTCTTCAAAATAATAAGGAATCAGCTCTTCTGTATAAAGCGGCCAGGGAACATCGTTATACTCGTCGATTATCCGGACCCTCTCTTCACCCGATACAAGGTCAAAGTCGCCAAGTCTGCGGCCCGGCTCCACCGCCAGCTCCGCCAAATACCGGATCAGGCAGGAAACCACCGTATGGATCTTATCCGGATTGTACAGCCTGGAGTTATACGCCAGTTCCAATCCCAGATCCGCTTCCTGGCGCGTAAATTTGAACAGCATATCGGCATGCAGCACACCCGGATTCTTGCAGGAATGAAGATTGTCCATCGTCACGCACACGGGGAGAAACGGCTCTTCGTCTCCTTGGCTCCAAATCCCCAGTTCCTGTGCAAGTAAATGTACAGGATAGTTCGGATGTTTATATGCCTGAACAATCCCCTCCCTGCACTGTATAATCAGTTCCTTAGAGCTCATATCCGCTTGCATTCGCAGTCTTACAGGCAAGATGGCCTGTTGGGAATCCGCCTCTTCTTCGAGGAGGGATGCCGGGATTCCGATAAGAACATCGTTATCCATAGAAAATTTGGAGAGTAGATAACCGACTCCCGAAGCCAGTATTACGAACAGCGACTGCAGCGATCCATTGCCCATTGTTATAAGCCTATTTGACACCTCATAGGGCAAAGCAAAGACCAAGGTTTCATCAACTGCCCTGTCTTCCCGCCTTCTGATTCTATCTGCCGGAAAACCGCTGCGCTTAGGGTCTCCCGACAACTGTTCAAGCCAAAACTCTCTCTCGTGATTTAACTCTCCGCTGGCCATAAGTATGTTATGGGCAATCAGATCATATTCCATAATTTACACCCCTATCCCGTTAAAACGTAAATTCAACCTCATCGCCGAAGTCTACCTGCCTCATGGATGGTGCGGCTGTCAATGCAATATCTTTCAACTGCAATCCGGGATTTCCGGCAATCGTCTTCAGAAGTTGAACGTAGTCTTCGCCCATCCGTTGAATGGTTGCCGGAAGGAACAGCTGGGTACGGTACTCAAATGTACATTGAAGCCCATTCCCTTCCTCCTGAACTTCCAGCGTAAGGTCAAATTTGGATGTCCTGTTGTCATAAGGATAAGGAGTGAACAGGAGTCCTCCAAACCTAGTATCCGGATTCTGCATATTTTGCATAACAAATGCCGCATCGAACAGCGGGTTCCGGTTCATCTCCGGCTTCAGTCCCAGGTTCTTCACCAGATCTTCAAAGGGATAGTCTTGATTCTCTTGGGCAAACAGCATCACTTCCTTGACCGCTGCTAAAACATCCGTAAAGGATTTATGCTTGTCCGACCGGACAGGAATCGCCAACGTATTCACAAACATTCCGATTAATTCATCCATGTCTGAGTGGGTACGTCCAGCAATGGGAAGGCCGGTAATGGTATCCTCTTTCCCCGTATATTTTGACAATAAGATATGAAAGGCTGTAAATAGAACGGTAAACAAAGTCGTCTGTGAAGAGGAAGCTACCCTTCTCAAACCTTCAGCCAGCGTATCATTTACATTCACAAGATGATGCTTGCCTTCAAATTTAAGCTCAGCCGGTCTTGGATAATCGGCAGGCAGTTCACCGGTATCCGGAAGCTCCCGGAAGAGGGAAAGCCAGTTTTCTTCTTGTTCAACAAAATCTTGTGACCGGATAAACTGCTGCAGCCACACCGCATAATCCTTATAATGAATGCGCATCGAGGGAAGATCATATCCTTGGTACAACATCATGAATTCCCTTACCAGTAAATAGATGGAAACTCCGTCCGCAACGATGTGATGGATATCAAACAGCATCAGACACTCATCCGGCCCCTCTTCAAGCAATCCTAATCGCATAAGCGGCGCCCTCTCCAGATTGAATGGCCGGATATAGCCCCGGATGGTTTCCTCCACGGTGTCTCCATTTCTATGAATTTCATCCAATGCAGCGGGAACGAAATCCTGTATCGTTTGAACGACATCGCCATCCACCAGAGCAAAGGAGGTGCGCAGTGCTTCGTGGCGGTTTATCAGATGCTGCATCGCCTGCTTGAAGCGGGATCTATCCAAGTTCCCCCTTACCTTCATGACGTAAGGCAGGTTGTAGGCAATCCCTATATCCCTTGCGGTGCAGAGTGCATACAAACGCTGCTGTGCAGAAGTTACCGGATAGTACCTGCCGAATGGTGCCGGTGAAATCGGTTGATGTAGACTCATAACTTTACTGCGGATACAGCCGGCCAGCTCCCGGATGGTTGTATGTTTGAATACGTCACGAATTTGTAGCGTAACCTGAAACTTTTGATGGATTTTTGTAACCAGTTGGGTCGCCTTAAGAGATTGCCCCCCGACCTCAAAGAAAGAATCATGGACTCCTATAGTTTCAATGCTCAGCAGTTCCTTCCAAATCATAACAAGCAACTGCTCGGTTTCATTGGCCGCCGGCTCATAAGGAACTCCTGTTTCCCTGGCTTGTTCCTGCGGTTCCGTGAGAACGGCAAGGTTAACTTTTCCATTTGCGGTTAACGGCAGGGCCTCTAGGGGAACAAAATAGGCAGGGATCATGTAATCGGGCAGGGAACGGGACAGCCGCTCCCGCAATTCGCCGCGCATAATCTCCGAATGGGCTACATAATAGACACACAAAGCTTGATCCTCACCATCCGGTTCTTTCCAAACCTTCACGACCGCTTCCTTTATCCGCAAATCGGCCAGCAGCACCTGCTCGATTTCGCCCAGTTCGATCCGGTTACCTCTGATCTTTACCTGATGATCAATTCTTCCCAAGTACTCGATATTTCCATCGGAGAGCCATTTCGCCAAATCACCGGTTTTATACAGGAACTGTCCCGGCTCATAGGGGTTCACTATGAATTTTTCCTCTGTCAGTTCCGGACGGTTCATGTATCCCCTCGCAAGGCCGTCTCCGGCTATATGCAGCTCACCCGCAATTCCTACGGGACATAACTCAAGACTGTTGTCCAGTACATACAGCCTGATATTATGGATAGGCTTACCGATCGGGACCTTGGAGAAGTGATCAGCCCACGGAGAACAATCAAAATAAGTAACGTCGATGGCCGCTTCCGTAGGACCGTATAAATTATGAAGCTTGGTTCCGTTTGTTTCATATAACAGCGAATTAAACCGCTGGACCACAGGCAAGGAAAGGGCTTCTCCACTGGCAAACACTCTCTTCAGGCTGGATAGACATTTGGTATCCTTCCCGGTGATATATTCCAGGAAAATATGGAGCATAGAAGGAACGAAATGCAGCGTCGTGACCCGTTGGTCCCGGACCGCCGCATAAATCGCCGCCGGATCTTTCTCATCTCCGGGCGGCAGTAGACACATTGTCGATCCCGTAAATTGCCACCAGAATAACTCCCATACTGAAACATCAAACGTGTATGGTGTTTTTTGAAGGATAATATCCTGATCATTGAGCGGGTATGCTTTTTGCATCCATAGAAGACGATTGACCACGGAAAAATGCTCAATCATTACTCCTTTCGGTTTCCCCGTCGAGCCTGAGGTATAGATGATATAAGCCAGGTCTTTAGATGTATGCAGGATCTCCAAACTTTTCTCTTCTCCCGTATAAAGGGCAGGGGCATCCGTGGACAACACAATACCTTCGTACCCTTCCGGTCCGGCATACTCTCTCCCTTGCCGCTTGAATACGCCTGCGGTTAACAGAATGCGCGCTTTGCTGTCATTCAAAATATAAGCTGCCCGTTCATCGGGCAAATCCGGGCTGATTGGCAAGTATGCCCCGCCGGCCTTTAATACCGCCAGAATACTGACAGGCATATAAAGACATCGATCCATTTGGAGGGCCACCACTGTTCCGGGCCCCACCCCATGAGATCGTAAACGCCAAGCCAGATGATTGGCCAGCTTGTCCAATTCATAGAACGACAGGGCTTGTTCCTGGTACCAGACCGCCCGGTGTCCGGGAGTCAGTTGAACTTGGGAATCAAACAGTTCCGTTAATGTTCGATCCCTAGCATAAGGCACTGTCGTATCGTTAAATTGATACAGCAGCTGTTGTTCTTCCTGCGAAGTGACCAGACGAATGTTCCGTAACGCATTATCCGGCTGTTCCGATACCTGTCTGATGATTTCAAGAAGATGCAAAGCCATCCGGCTGATGGTTTTCGATTGGAATACATTTGTATTGTATTCAAGCGTACATCTGAACTCACCTGTAACCATCGGGTAAACATCCAGTTTTAAATCCAGCTTTGCCGTGTTCATATACAGGGGGGATTCCTCAAATTTAACCCCGCCGGCTTCCATGCCCACCCCTGTCATATATTGGTTCTGAAAGATCAGCATCACATCGAACAACGGATTGCGGGAACGCTCCGGCGGTTCACTCAACAACTCGATCATTTTTTCGTACGGGTAGTCTTGATTCTCGTAAGCAGTCAGCGACCCCTGATAGGTTGCCATCAGATACTCTCGGAACGAGAGACCGGGTTCAGGCTTAATCCGCAGCGGCACAAAGTTATTGAACATACCGATGATATGTTCCAAATCCGGATGGTTGCGTCCGGATACCAGTGAACCGATGACGACCTCTTCCTGCCCGCTGTATTTGCACAGCAGAAGCGCATACAGCGAAAGCAGGAGGCTGTTGAATGTAACTCCAACGGAACGGGCTAACTCATTCATCCGCAAGCTTAGGGACTGATCAATGACAAACTCAACCAAACTTCCGTCAAAAGTCCGGTTACCCGGCCGCACGAAATCATAGGGCAAATTCAGGACGGGGAGTCCGTCTCCAAGCGTCTCCTTCCAATATGCTCTCTGGGCACGCATTTCTTCCGAATCCATGAACTGGTTTTGCCATGCCGCATAATCTTTATATTGAATCGGAATGGGGGCCAGCGCTTTTCCTTCATACAATGCAATAAAGTCTTCCGTCAGAATATTGAAAGAAACGCCGTCGGTTACGATATGGTGCATATCCAGCATCAGGATGTACCGCTGATCACCTGTATGTAACAAAAGCGCCCGAAGTAAAGGGGCCTTGGACAGGTTAAACGGCCGAACAAATCGTTGGATCTCCTGGTCCAATAGGTCTTCTTGTACCTCTTTACAAGTTAAATGGAGGTGTACCTCATCATGAATCCGTTGCATAATTTGGCCGTCTGCGATCTCAAAGGTTGTACGGAAAGATTCATGCCGGTCGATCAGACCCTGCACCGTAGCTTCCAATTGTGCAATATTCAGCTCACCATCGATACGCAGCATCAAAGGGATATTGTAAGCTGTACCTATTCCAGCCATTTGCTCCTGCATGTATGTTCTCAGTTGTGCTACAGAAGCAGGGTAGGTCTCCTGCTTTTCAACCGGTCTTAACTGTTCATATTTTTGGGACTGTTCGTTGCCAAGATCTTCGTTTAAATGCTCGCCGAGTAGACGAATGGTTGGATATTTAAGCAAATCGACAGTTTCTACTTTTTTTCCGATTCGTTTGCTCAGATCATTAGCAATGCTTAAAGCCAAGATCGAATCGCCGCCTAAATCAAAAAAATTGCCGTCAATATGGAACGCTTCAAAACCGAGCACGTGACTCCATGCTTCGCTTACCAGATACTCCAGCCCGGAATAATTGCCTTGCTCTCTGCCGCTTAGTTGGATACTATGTTCCGGTCCGTTTATCGGTGCTTCTGAAACAGTCTGGCTCACTTGCCATTTCATTATTGCTTCGGCCAGTTCAGGAGGAAATCCATTCCGCCCCATGAGTTGCTCCAGGCTTCCCGAAACGCCATTCTTAAGTCCGTCGGGATTCAACCAGCAACGCTTTCGCTCGAAGGGATATACGGGAAGTGGTATCCTGCGTCTGATCTCGCCTTGATAAAGCGATTCCCAAGGCACTGCCGCACCTGAGCAATAAAGCCGGCTAAGCTCCCTGATAACCTCTTCATCTTCCCAGCCATTTGGCTGCCATGCCCTCATCAAACTTCCGGCCTTCACATTTTCTTCGCCTCTTGTGTGGCTTCCATAAAATGCATTCGGAATTTCAACGTCAAGACCGTCCCTTGCCAGCCGGCCTAACACCTCAGCAAGCGAAGGAATGCTCGTTGTCACAATTGCCAATCGGTATTCATAATGCCCCCGGCCTGTATGTAGCGTATAGCACATATCCCGCAGAGAGATTTCCGGCTGATTCATCTCCCCGAGGAACGCCATATATTTCTCAACCATGGCCTCCAGTGCCTGCTTGCTCTTGGCAGACAACGTAAATATATTCGGGGCATAACCAGTCTCCTGTTGAGGAACGGACGGACGGATAGCCTCCTCGAGAATTAGGTGTGCATTAGTCCCGCTTAAACCGAAAGCGCTGATTCCACATCGTCTTGGACTTGAGTCCGGTTGCTCCCAATTCCGCAGCGAATCGTTCACATAAACCGGAGAATCCGTAAAATCAATCAGAGCATTAGGTTTATTGAAATGCAGCGTCCCCGGTATCACTCGATCATTTAAAGATTTGACCATCTTAACGATGCTGGCCATGCCCGCTGCTTCATATAAATGTCCGATATTAGATTTGACGGAGCTGATGGCACAAAATTGTCTACGTTCCGTGAACTTCCGAAAGGAACGGGCAATGCCGCTGATTTCAATCGGGTCTCCCAATTTTGTTCCTGTTCCGTGAGCTTCAATACAGCTTATTGTTTCAGGGTGGATGTTAGCATCCTTCCAGGCGGCTTCAATAACGGCTGTCTGTGCTTCCGCATTGGGTGCCGCAATGCCCATAGATGTACCATCCTGATTAATTGCGCTTCCTTTAATTACTGCATAGATATGATCCCCGTCCGACACTGCAGAAGAGTAGGGCTTAATCAGAATAGCGGAGACTCCCTCACCGGTACCTGTTCCGTCAGAAGCATCATCGAAGGCATGGGTCCTGCCGTCTCCAGATTCAAATTCAAACGCCGAACCGCCTTCTTTCATCGGCAGCAGACTGATCCGGACACCACCTACAATGGCGGATTCGCATTCTCCATTCCGTATGCTTTGGCAAGCCAAATGAAGAGCCGTCAAAGCGGAAGAACATGCCGTATCGATGATCATGCTGGGCCCCCTCAAATCCAGCAAGTATGCAATTCTGCTTGGTATGACGGCCGGTAAATTCCCTATCAAAGACATTTGCACCGCGTCCCGGTTCGCCGCATACAGCATCTGCATATAACTTGCCCGGAGATCCCCGCCATTGGCCATGAATACACCGGTTTTACTTCCCCGAAGCCGGTCACCTCCGTAGCCGGCATCCTCTATAGCATGCCAGGCCTCTTCCAGAAACAAGCGTTGATTCGGATCCATGAAGCTGGCTTCTTTCGGAGACAGATGGAAAAAGGAGTAGTCGAACTTATCGATATCCTTCAGGTATCCCGATTCGATGTATTCAACTTGTTCTTTATTCTTTTGAAGCACCTCCAGATAGAACTCCACATCCCTTTTTCGTTGTTCGGGAAATGCGCCGATACAGTCTGCCCCCTCAATAATCTGCCGCCAAAACTCCTCAATGGAGTTGGAATCCGCAAACCGGCCGGACATGCCGATAATGGCAATGTCGTGACCAGTTGCCGCAATCCGTCCAGGCGATGGGCTACAGGAATCAAAACCTGCCATGGACGAACGATCTTGTTCGCTTCCGGCATCTGAAGAAAGGGTTCCTCCTCGTTGAACGATAATTGTTGATAGATCAGAGACGGTAGGGTATGCAAACAGATCTGCAATTTCCACCGTTCCGGGGAAATGATGCGATAATTTCGTGTAAAGGTCTGTAAGGAGCAGAGAGTTTGCCCCAAGCTCTGAAAAATTGGCAAATACATGTACCCGCTCAAGTCCTGTTACTTCCTGCACTATACGGCCTACCAGAGACTCTACCTCGCTGTATCCGCTGTTCTCCCGCCCTTCCAGACGGAATTCACTTCCTTGTGCCGGAATCTCGTCCGCTTCAAGCAGCGTGTTTTGCATCCAGCATCTAAGCTGGTCATAGGAATACACAGGAAGCCGAATTCTGCGCTGACCCTCATCTGCATAGACTGATTTCCATGGAATTTCTGCCCCTCTGGCATAAGACTCCGCTAACTGTCCCCAGTCGATCCGTTTGCCTGTACCTTTGCTGTAAGCTATATGTTCATCAACAGACAAACGAAGTTCTTTTTGCTCTTCTAAGGTGATTTCATCGGGAAGACGGTCTGTTTTCAACCGGGATACCAGCTTGTGAGTCCCGTAGCGTACCTGTCCGATTTCCTTCCACTGCTTCGCCGGCATTCCGGATAACGTGCCTAATATATCTACTAGTTCTTCTATGCGGTCAAATTGGATCGCTAGGCGATGATCGTAATGTCTTCTTCCAACTGCACGGGTATAGCACAGATCTCTAGGGTGAACTTTATTTTCTGCAAGAAAATGATAATAGTCCCCCGCCATCTTTTCGAGTATTGAAGGGTTCAGGGCCGAAAGTGTAAATAAATGGTCGCCGCTTTCCTCACCGTCCGCTTCTCTCTGCTTGTTTATACGAGGGGCTTCCTCCAATACGATGTGGCAATTGGTTCCGCTCATGCCGAAAGAGCTCACGGCGCAACGTCTGGGAGTATCACTGCCAGGCTGCCATTTATGTAATTCGTCGCTAATGTATACGGGAGAATCCGGAAAATCAATTTCACGATTGGATTTGGAAAAATGTAAAGTCGGCGGAATCTCACCATGCTCCAGGGATAGTACGGCTTTCATGATGGAAGCGAGCCCCGATGCATCATAAAGATGTCCGAGATTTGATTTTACCGAACCGATCGCACAGAATTGCTTCTTGTCGGTATACATCCGGAAAGCTTTCTCGATACCTGCTATTTCTATGGGGTCCCCCAGCTTCGTTCCTGTTCCATGAGCCTCAATATAGCTGAGCGTTTCGGGATGGATCCTTGCATCCTCCCATGAATCTCTCAGCACGCTGGCCTGCGCTTCATCACGGGGGGCTGTGATGCTGATGGAATGGCCGTCATGATTCAATGCGCTTCCGCGAATAACCGCCCGGATCGGATCTCCATCTTCTATTGCTTTGTACAGAGGCTTCAACAGGATTGCACCAGCCCCCTCGCCAATGCCCGTCCCGTCGGAGGCATCGTCGAATGTACGTGTTTTACCATCGGAGGATTCAATCCCTAGCATCGGTCCCTGTAATAGCGGAAACAAATGCAGCCGTACTGACCCTACAAGAGCCATCTCGCATTCCCCTGACCGCAAAGCTTGAACTGCAATATGAATCGCGGTAGCCGATGAGGAGCAAGAAGTGTCGATTAGCATACTGGGGCCGCTCAGGTCAAGTAAATAAGAGATACGGCTTGGCATTAAAGCTGGAAAATTCCCGAGTATACCTAGCGAATAAGAGGAAGGCTGCAATTCCGACAACATCCTTATATATTTGCTGTCCCCGAAATCACTCAGCCCTGCATACACGCCCACCTTACTCCCCATGATGTCATCTCCCCCATATCCGGCATCCTCCAATGCCTGTAATGCAATCTGGAGAAAAAGACGCTGTGTCGGGTCCATCGCCTCCGCTTCCTTCGGTGATAGCTTAAACAGAGGGTAATCAAACAGATCGATATCTTCCATAAATCCGGCTTCCATATATCCGCTATCTTGCTTACCGCTTGCTTTCGCGTAGGCTTCAACATCTTGTCTCCGCTTATCCGGGAAAGGTCTTATTGTATCGGTTCCGTTGCAGAGCAACTGCCAGAACCGGTCAAGATTATCGGCCATCGGGAATTTGCCGGCCATCCCGATGATGGCGATATCCTTATGCGAAATTTCATCCAGCACGTTCTCGCCGTGTGTTCCGATTTCGTCCAAATTCAGTTCATCGAAGTCCAGCATGGTTATTCACCCCGTGGTCGTATTGCTTAATATGGTTATAGCAGTGCGTCATAAGACTTAGCGGGGGAGGCATCCAAATAGTCCTTGAACATGCCTCCGGTGCCCGTCGATTCCACAATCATCGCAATACGTCTTTTTTGTTCCTCTAATGGCACTTTCTTGGTCGTAAATACCCGGATCAGCATGTCCAGGGAGTCTCTCATCTGCTCCACGTTGGGCTGCTTCCCTGACTGCTCCAGCTCATTTTGAAGTTGACGGATTTTTCTATACGGTTCGATTACACCCTGTTGATATTCTTCCTGGTCCCAGTTCTGATTTCTTGTTGAAACTGCCGCTGCCAGACACTTGGTTACAACAGTTGGCAACAGTTGCAATTGTCTGAAAATCGAAACTTGATCCTCCTCCTTATCGAAGGAGAAGGCTTGTATCTCCGGGTAAACCGGACGCATTAGATTCCGGAGAACAGCCTTCGGACCAATTTCTACAGCCACGGCGACACCTTGCTGTTGTAGATAATCCATATTCTCGGTCCAACGGACAGGGCTCGTCATTTGTGCGGTCAGAAGCTGCGGGATCTCTGTCTTGCTCTCATAAGGACGAACGGTGACGTTAGAGAGAACCGGCCATGCCGGTTCTTCATAGCGAAATCCTTTCAGAACCTGAAACAGCCGTTCCCCCGCCTCTTTCATCAGCGGAGTATGAAAGGCCGTGCTGACTTCCAGCCGGATCACGTCGGCGTTCTTTTGCTTAGCCGCTTCCTCAACCGAAATCACCGTATTCCGGTGTCCTGCGACAACCAATTGACCGGGCGAATTGTAATTAGAAACCACAGCCCACTCCTCGGGTGTGGATACCGACGCACATAAATCCTCTACTTCTTCCGGCATCATTCCCCGTACCGCGGACATCAGAGTCGGGACTTCGCGTCCTGCCTCTGCCATTAACTCACCACGAATACGTACGATTTGCAGAGCATCCCGGAATGAAATAGCGCCTGCGCAGGTAAGCGCAGTGATTTCTCCAAGACTGTGTCCGGCTGAATAATGAGGCTCAATTCCGCCTTGCTGCCGGTAATAAAGATAATCCGCATAACATGCTGTCAGTATTGCAGGCTGTGTGTTCTCCGTCTGCTTCAATGCCTCTAGGCTTCCTTCAAAGCAAAGCCTGCGGATGTCCATCCCAAGGATGTCATTCGCCTCTTCAAACGCTTGCTTGGCGGCTGCAGAAAACTCATAAGAATGCTTCCCCATCCCCACATATTGGGAGCCTTGACCGGGAAATAACAATGCCAGCTTATTCAAAGCTACTCCTCCTATTCGGTGTCCGATTTATCGACAAACAGACGCATTGCCTTACCAAAGCTATTCATCAATTCTTTTACCTTATCGCCATTGAGAACATTTGAAGCATATTCACAGGTGCAGTTCCACTCCCGGTCGCTCTTGGAAAGTTTAAGTAGCATAGTATAGCGCTCGGTATCGAGCCTTTCCGTAACGAGGGAGGATAATATCACTGCCGGCACAACCGTCCCTGTCTTTCTCTCCGCAGGAGACTGTCTTAGAGTCTTTAAGGAATACCTCACTGTATCCTGTCCGCCCAACAACGCCTTCACCCGGACAAACAATTCCGCGAATCCGTTCAGCGTGGCAAAATCAATAACTAACTCATCCGCCACATCCGCTTGGCGAAGGACGGTTTGCACTGGTATACGGCTGCTTCCCGTTAACTGCCGCAACAAATGAGCGTACATGGAGAGGAAGATTACGGTCTCATCCACCTGCTGTTGTTCGGCCAACTTGCGTAATTTGGTTGAATAGACTTCATTCAGAACAAACCGGATGGTGGAAGCCTCATTGGACGTCCTTTTGCCGGCGAGGAATGCTTCAGGCATTGATAATTCCTGCAGTTGCACAGCCGCACGTTCTCCCGGCTCCTCTTGATCGATGAAAGCGGCCAGTTGGGCAACCGATGGATAAGCGAACAAATCGGTTATTTTGATCTTTTTGGAAAAGGCTTGAGTGATATGGCTATGCAACTGGACCATCTGAACGGAATTCCCGCCCATATCAAAAAAATTCTCATGAATACTGATCTGCTCATGTTCCAGCACCTGTGCACAAATAACTGCCAATACTTCTTCCGTCTTTGTTCCCGGCGCTTGATAGCTTCGGGCAGTATTCAAGTCCGGCTTCGGCAGGGAACCGCGGTCCAGCTTACCGTTTGGCGTCAGCGGTAAGGAATCCAGCAGGACAACGTAAGCAGGCACCATGTACTCCGGAAGCTCTCGGGCAGCCCAAGACTTCAGCTCAGCGGCAGTGCATTCCCCATCGGCAACCACATACGCACATAGGTACTTTCTCTTAGCGGAATCTGCCAAATCCACCGCCACGGCTTGAGTTACGGCAGGATGCTTCAACAGAACGCACCCGATCTCATTCAACTCCACGCGGTACCCTCTGATTTTGACTTGATGATCAACCCGTCCCATAAATTCGATATATCCTTCAGGCTGAAGCACCCCAATATCTCCCGTACGATATAGTCGTCCAAGCTCCGGGTGCATAACAAAAGCATGCTTGGTTTTATCCTCATCTTTCCAGTACCCGGCAGCCAAACCGGCTCCGCTGATATACAACTCCCCTTTAACGCCAACAGGGCAGCATTCCCCTTGATAATTGAGCACATAGAAATGCTGGTTCGCCAATGGATGTCCATACGGAATACTTGACCACCCGTCCGATATGCGGTCAATCGGGTAATATATCGACCAGATCGAAGCTTCAGTAGCTCCTCCCAGACTGACGACTTTCGATTGGGTAAAGATCTGCTTCACCTTATCGGGAAGCGTCAGCGGGATCCAATCCCCGCTCAACATCACAAGACGCAGACTTGTATTTAAGCTGTACCCGCGGTTCTCGGTCTGATTCGTTGCATAACCGGCTGATTGCAGATCCTCTTTTGCCTGGATCTCCGGCGCCTTATAACTGCTTATCTCCAGAGTAACTGCTGTTTCCAGCTCACTGGCGGAGCGGTTGCGTTCCTTTTTGTATCCAACCTCTACCGTATGCATCCAGACCTGGCCGCTATACAGGTTAAACTGGGGCTCGATACGATCAAACATCATGTCCCCAATGGAACACAGCCCTAAATCTGCCAGTTCCGCAGCCAGGGTCAGGAGAGATATCATGATCCCCGCTTCCATGGATGCATAGAAGTAAGCGTCCCCGCCATATTTAGGCATTGAAACATTGGCATTGTAAATAAAGAACAGCGAAAAGGCCGATGAATCAAATATCTGTTTGTTATTGTAAAAATGAGCTTCATTGGACATGTTCATATGGGCATTGGCCAAATAGAGTACATGATCCTTCGGACAATAGTAGTACAGCCCTTCGTTCAGCCCTTCCACACGGCCGGATTTCACATAAACAAATAAATCAATCGGATAAAGCCCGCCCGCACTGGCGTAATAATAGCGTACATGCCCGTCCTCCCGGATTTGCATCATAATTGACAATAAATAAGACATGACATGCAGCGGAATTACCGATTCTTCATCAAATTCACGGTGACTGCGTCTGTCAGCTATATATGAAGGATGGGACTTCGGTTGATGCAGAGCAATTTTAGACTGTTCCGACCATTTGTAAGTCCGGTTCACCTGCTTCTGTTTATAAGCTTCCACCTTGGCCGCATCAAAGAACATTTCCTGCGGATACGGATGGGACAAGAGCTTTTCCTGGGACGAGAATACCTCTTGAGGACTCATCACGGTGTTTACCAGTACTTTTTGCTCCACAAGCCTGTTCCACAATTGGTCAAGCTCCGCTTCTGCTATGCCGGCAAAGCCGCGAAGCATTTGCTCGTAGGTCATTCCCTTTTGAGCCAGATAATATAACTTTGGAAAGACCTGCGGAGCTGTCTTACGATAGGACATTCCGTCGATGAGCACGAGATCCCCATCGAGCTCCCAATAACTTCCCGGTGCCCAATAATAGGTAGAATCAGCGCTTGAATGCGAATCCGTCATATACGAATCAACCGCTTCAACAGCCCCAGACTCCGCTTCACCCCACCGGTATTTATTCGTTCCCGGGGAACCTCCCAGCCGTTCCATCAACATATCCATGACCGCCGGCGCGGAATTCCAAACCGTTATTTGTTCACGTTCAATCGTACCCATAATGTCATCTACATCCCGCTGGTCGGCGACCTGGACCAGAGTTCCCCCTGCGGCCAATGTACCGAAGATGTCGTATACCGACAAATCGAAGCACATAGAGGACAACCCAAGTGTTCGGTCACTCGGCGAAACGCCGAAACGCTGATTTATGTCTTGAACCGTATTTGCCGCGGCCTGGTGGGTAATAACCACTCCTTTAGGCTTTCCTGTGCTTCCCGAAGTGTAGATTACATAAGCCATATCCTCAGGCTGCACATCGTCAACGGGATCTGCAACATGGAACCCGGAAAGCATCCCGTCAGCATGCAGATCCGGCGTCAGCACCAAGGGACATCCGCTGTTCTCCTTAATGTACCTTTGCCGTTCCTCCGGATAATCGGGATCAATGGGAACATAAGCTGCCCCGGCCTTCAGGATGCCAAGAATGTTAACGATCGTCTCCGGAACACGATATGCCATAACACCAACCAAGTGTCCTGTACTAACCCCGTTAGAGTGCAGGTAATGCGCAACCCGGTTGGACTCTTCATGCAGCGCCCTGTAACTCATTGCGGTCTCGCCAAGCTTCACCGCAGTAGACTCAGGCTGCCTGCGCGCCTGCAGGGTGAACAGGTGATGCAGCGTTGTCTCCGGGAGTGCTTCGACCGTCCTGTTATATTGCTGAATGAGCTTTACATGCTCATCCGGCAAATGTACTTGTTCATCGACTTTTCCCGTATCTGCCAAAAGGGCACGAATCGTACCGGTATAAATCTCGAACATGGAGACAATAACCTGACTGTCAAACAACTCTTCGACATAGTCCCATGAGATGGATAAGCGGTCCCCGATCTCCATAATCTGATGGTCAATAAAGACTTGGGAGGTCTGGCTTAGCGTCATCTCTACCTGACCAATTTCATACCAGCCTAGTCGCGATGCCTTGTGATCACCGAACAGCATGCTTGTAAATACAATGGGCATAGCTGCTTTCGTTCCGAGATTGTGGTATTTAGCATAATCTCGGATGAAATGAATGCCGTCGTAATGCCGGTGCTCCAATGCTTCCAATAAAGTGTTCTGTACATGGGTGACTTGACCCCAGAAATCATTTCCCTGCTGCAGATCCACATCCAGGAGAATAACAGAGGTAAAATCACCGACAATTCGGTTAACATCTTCATGGAACGGATAACGATTAAAGACTGTCAGGTTGATTGCAAGCCTCGGCTGGTTACTCCAGTAAGCCAATGCCCGTGCATATGCAGTAACCAGCAGCGCGGACGGGGTTACATTATGCTCCTGCGCCTTTGTCTTGATTCTGTCCCAGTCCTCTGGTGCAAACTCTTCAAGAAGCCTTTTGAAATGGGGATCCTTCACCTTAGCCGGTTCCTGCTTCATCGGAAGCGCCGGAGCGGATGGGAACTCATCCAACTTGCTTAACCAGTAATCACGGTCACGCCGGTACGTATCGCTGTCCTTAAATGCCTGATAAGCAGTGAGATAGTCTCTAAATGTAAAGACTGCAGGCAGGAGTTCCCGGTCGGGATGATGATACAAATCCATAAGCTCTCTGCCGAATATCATCATGCTTGCACTATCCGCAATTAACAGGTCATATCCGAAGAAGAAGTAATGTTTGTCGTCCGTCAACCGGACAGCCTTAAATTCAAATAACGGCCATTGATCCGTAGCAAAGACCGCGTGGGACATCCGCTCCCGTTCCGCCAAAATGCTTGCTTCCTGTTCCTCACGGGAGGCCTCTCGCATATCTTCAATATCGATAAGATATTCCGGGACATTCTGCAGCACCTTTTGCATACCGTTAGGGAAAATTATCGTCCGCAGCATCTCGTGCCGTTGAATTAGCTGGTTGATGCAATGATTCAACCGCGCCATATCCAATGCGGTTGTCATCTCCGCGTAGAAGTGAGTGGATACCCCGCCAATTTCGAACTGGGTTTGCCGGCCCATCAAATACGCCATTTGTACTTCCGTTAATGGAAATTCATCGTATATATGAGTCGGGTCCGGTTGTGCCGGAGGATAAGTGACCGTATGATCTGTATCCTTCTTCTCAAGCGGTACCGATAGACGTTCTGCAAGCTCCAAGATGTTATTTAACCGAATGAATTCTCTGAAATTAATCTGTACGGACCACTCTTTTTCGATCCTGGAGATAATTTGGACAAGGGCAATGGAGTTAAGCCCCAGTTCAAAAAAGTTATCCGTAACGCCGACTTGATCGATCCCGATGACTTCCTTGAATATCTCAATAAGCCTGTTTTCCGTCTCGTTGCCCGCCGCCGGAGATTCCGGTGTGTTAATCCCAATGACAACCGGTGCCGGAAGAGCCTTTCTATCCACCTTACCGTTAACAGATAACGGAATGCATTCAAGCTGCATAAAGCTGGATGGAACCATATAATCCGGCAGCACCTCGTTCAAGGCTGCTTTGATTTGCGCTTGATCCAAATCGGTATCCGCAACGAAATACGCGTACAGTTGCTTGATCCCCGTGCTATTCTCGCTGTCAACGACAACAGCATGGCGTATTCCGGATACTGAGGCCAAACGGCTTTCAATCTCACCCAACTCTACACGGTACCCACGTATTTTGACTTGTTGGTCCTTCCGTCCTCTAAACTCGATATAGCCCTCTTTATGCATGAGGCCGTAATCGCCTGTTTTATAAAGCTGTCCTAATTCAGGATGGAAGATAAAGGAGTACTTCGTCTTATCCTCATCATTCAGATAACCGGAAGAAAGTCCTGAGCCTCCGATGTAGAGCTCCCCTTCAACACCGACAGGCACTCTCCCCAGGCCGGAATCCAAAATATGAAATGTTTGATTGGCCAGAGGATATCCGTAAGGAATGGTTGTCCAATGCTCGTGAACAGAAGCAACGGGATAATAGATCGACCATATAGAAGCCTCTGTAGCCCCTCCCAGACTGATGGTTTGAGAGCCTGGGAATTTATGCTTAATTTTATCCGGCAGCTGCAGAGGAATATAGTCCCCGCTGAGCAGCACGAGACGCAGTGTTTCCGCTACCGGCTGGTCCTCCATGCTTTCAACTAATAACTCCATGATTGCAGGAACTGAATTCCATACAGTAATACGCTGTCTAGCCAGCACCTCACGTATACGTGCAATATCCCGCTGATCATCGATCTGTATCAAAGCCGCCCCCGTACTAAGCGCCCCGAAAATATCGTATACCGACAAATCAAAGCACATAGAAGAAACGGCCAGAATCCGGTCTTGGTCTGATACATTAAACTTCCTATTGATATCGGAAATCGTATTACATGCCGCCTGATGGCTGATCATAACGCCCTTCGGACGACCTGTGCTGCCTGAGGTATAGATAACGTAAGCAAGATCTTCAACAGTCTGCTCCATCCAGATTCCACTGCTTGGATACTGATACATATGGTGAACCTCAAAGCTGTCAGGCTCCAGCAAAAACTTGCAGCCGCTGTTATCATAAATATAAGCCTGCCGTTCTTCCGGATAATCCGGGTCGATTGGAACGTAAGCTGCCCCGGACTTCATAATTCCGAGCAGATAGATAATAGACATCGGGCAGCGTTTAGCAAGAAGTGCAACTTTGTCTCCGCGGCCGATTTCTTTGGCTTGCAGGAATGCCGCAACCTGGTTGGAGGTATGGCGGAGCTCACGGTACGTCAACTGCTGTTCATGATGAATTACGGCCGGAGCATCGGGAGTCAGGGCTACCTGCTCATCGAACATCGTATGAAGAAGCTTCGGTTCTATCCATTCCCCGGTAGAGTTGTACTGCTCAATCAAAGCTTGATCACTCGAGCACAGCTGCAGAGCCGGGAATTCTCCTGTCTCTATCAATGCATTCAATGAGTCAATGTATTGCTCGAACATCACTTCCATCTGGGCTTCATCAAACAGCTGTTCCACGTAATCCCAACTGATCAGCAGTTCTCCCTTAATTTCAACTACCTGGTGGTCGAGAACCGCCTGGGAGGTCTCGCTGAGACTGTACTCAATGTCCCCGATCCCGTTCCAAGAGTTCCAACCGTCGCCATACAGCATGGATGTAAAAACTACCGGAAAGGACCCTTTGTGTCCGAGGCCATGATGACGGTTGTATTCACGGATGAAGTCCATGCCGCTGTAATGCCTATGCTCCAAGGCCTCCATAAGAACTTTTTGTGTTCTTTGGGCAGTATTCCAGAAAGTATCTTTCGGATCAACCATTAAATCGAGCAGAATGATCGAAGTGAAATCCCCGATGATCTCCTGAATACGCTCATGAAATGGATATCGATTGAAAACAGTCATATTCAATGCCATCTGTGACTGATTACACCAATGGGACAAAACAGCCGCATAGGCTGTCGCAAGCAGAGCAGACGGGGTTACCCGGTGACTCTGGGCGGTTGCTCGCAAGCGATCCCACAGTTCTTGGTTAAAGGTGTGCATTACCCTTCTGAAGGTAGGGATACCGGCCGTTTCTAATGCTTGTTTGTAAGGCAACGACGGGGCTGAAGGAAAATCGCCGATTCTCGAAAGCCAATAATCCCGGTCTCGCCGGTAAAGATTGGACTGCTTAAAGCTCTCATATGACTCCATATAGTCTCTAAAGGTTACATCCCCAGGAGACAAGGCCAAGGCTTGTCCGGTATAAAACGCCAGCCATTCCTTTGCCAGAATGTCGATACTCATGCCATCAACGATCAACATATCCAGATTTACGAGCAGGAGATGAACAATATCACTGAGCTTGAGTGCCTTGAATTCAAATAGCGGCCATACAGAAGCCTCAAATACATGATGGGACATCCGTTCCCGTTCTTGGAGTATACGTTCAGTTTGTTGAGATTCATCTAAATCCGAAATATCATCTATGGCCATTTCATACCGGGGCACCTCAGGCAAAACCTGTTGCATACCTGTATGTAAAAACACGGTTCGAAGCATGGGATGACGCTGAATCACCTTTTGCAAGCTGTCTTCTAAATGGCCGATATCCAGACTCGTTCGAAGCTCCATATAGACATGTGTGGAAATACCGCCCAGTTCAAACCCAGAATCCCTTCCCATAAAATAGGCCATTTGCACCTCTGTCAGATGAAACGGCTCAAACTGGGACTCCGGCCTAGCCACGACGGTTGGATATAGCTCCTGGCTTACAGTGGATGATTCATGTCCGTCTAACCATTTCCCCAGCTTAGATACACTTGGGTATTCTGTAAACACATGAAGGGGGACTTTAATTCCCAAGTCACGCCCGATCGCGGTTACGATACTCATCATCGATATCGAATCTCCGCCCAGTTCATAAAAATCCCTGTATATATTTATGCATTCGAATCCTAAAGCACGTCCCCATATTTCGCCTATCGCCCGTTCAGAATCTGTGTAGGATAACTCAGAATCCTTGCCCTCCAGCCGAATATGTAATTCTATCGCCTGCTTGGGAAGAACAGACGGTTTTGCGAAGCCCGCTTCCCTACTCCCCTGCACATCGTCTGGCATCGCATACCAGACCCGCACCGGTTCGAGAGCCGGGAGGGGAACATGCACGCGGCTGCGCTTTTGATGAAGATAGAACTGGTTCCAGTCGATAACTGCCCCGGACGCGTAATATTCCCCGATCCGTTCCAGACACGATCTCTGTGAACTCTCCGAATGCCATTCCCGGCTCAAATATTGATTGGCTTCCATGCTTAGAGTCCGCAAAGCCGATTCCGTCATTTCACCTTCAGACAAAACCTCTTGATCATCCGGTACTGTTTTGACTATTCTGTAATGATATTCCTTCGGTACCCGTGATGCTGTCAAGCCAAGGAAGCAGGCCAACTGTTCCTCCAGTTCCTTCACACTTCCGACAACGGCCGTCAGCCGGTAAGCATGATGGTCCCGCCCGCGATTCTGCGTATAGCAAATGTCAGCCAGCCGGTCATCGGACTGACCATTTAGAAAGGAAAGGTAGCTCTGCACAAGCCCTTCCAGCCCCTTGGCGCTTCTAGCCGACAACGTAAAAAGGCATGGCTCGGTCAGCATTTGAGAACTCAGATTCTGAACCGGTGGTTGTTCTAATACGATATGACAGTTGGTACCGTTAAGTCCGAAGGAGCTGACTCCTGCACGCAACGGACTGCCTTCGGTGTTCCAGTCACTCAGCGTATCATTAACATACATGGCCGAGGATTCAAAAGGTATTCTCACATTTGGGTATTGAAAATGTATCGAAGGCGGCAGCTTGCGGTGCTTATAAGCCAAAAGAACCTTCAGTAACCCGGCTATACCTGCTGCTGCGTACAAGTGGCCAATGTTGCTTTTTACAGAACCGACGGCACAAAATTGCTTCTTATCAGTATATTTCCCAAATGCTTTCTGAATGGCATCAATTTCCACAGGATCCCCAAGTTTCGTGCCTGTTCCATGCGTCTCAATATAAGATATTGTCTCAGGATGAATATTTGCATCCTCCCAGGACTGAAGGATCACTTCCGTTTGCGCCTGGCCATTCGGGGCCGTTATGCCCATCGAGCTGCCATCCTGGTTAATTGCAGTTCCTTTGATCACCGCATGAATATGATCTCCATCCCTAAGAGCTTTATGGAGGGGCTTCAATAGAACGACTCCCACGCCTTCCCCCCGGCCCGTTCCTTCAGAAGCGTTATCAAACGTACGTGAACGGGAATCCGCCGCCTCGAACCCCACTTTAATCTGATGGGAATGGAGAGGAACCAGGGTCATATGAATCCCCCCGGCAATAGCCATCTCACATTCACCGTTTCTTAGAGCTTGAACAGCCAAGTGTACAGACACCAAGGAGGAGGAACATGATGTATCCACTACAAGACTCGGACCTCTCAAGTCCATAATATAAGAGATTCGACTTGCTATAATCGCCGATAAATTACCAGATGCCGCCATGGGACCGAGACTACCCTCCACATCGGCAATCATCTTCATATACTTCCATCCGTCTTCATCACCGAAATAACCTATGTAGACACCTGTTTTGGTGCCGCGTATTTGATCGCCGCCATAGCCGGCATCCATAATCGCTTTCCAGGAGCATTCCAAAAAGAGGCGCTGCTTCGGATGCATGTAGCTCGCCTCATTCGGTGATATGCGAAACATAGAATAATCAAATTGATCAATGCTGTCCAGATAGGCTCCTTGAAGATATTCACGCTGCTTCTCTTCTTGCTCCAGCCAGTTCAAGTACTGGTCAATGTCACCTTTTCTTGATTGGGGGAAGTCCCTTATACAATCTTTGCCTTCTCTCAGATTATTCCAATAATCATCGAGTGTGTCGGCCATCGGAAAGGTTGCGGACGCTCCGATAATGGCAATGTCCCTTTGATTTACTTCCGGCTGTTGACGTTGCATGTAGTTATTCTGCGGACGTTGATTCTTAAGTTTCTTTTGAAGATCTGTCCATGCAATCCCACTCAAAGAAAGCTCCTCCTGTCCTGTATGTGTACCTTTTTTCACTTAGTTGTTTATTCGAATTGTCTATTGTCCAGACTAATAATAAGCTCGGCTATTGTAAGATAACGCTGGAAAATATCCGTGATTCGATCCGGAACAAGTCGAGCATCGTAGCTAAACACTAAATTAATACCATTAGCGGATTCGTCTATTTCGACGATCAGGTCGTATATGTCAGCCAAAGATACGGGGGAGGTTTTATATGGTTTGGAATAGATTAGCGGTAAAATAGCTTCAGTATCCCGTTTCTTTCTAATTGAAGAAATGTTATTTAAATCATAAACCAGCGTATCTGGATGGGTGATCTCATTGTGCACTGATCTGAATAAGTCGGATACTTCTTCTACATCGACTATATTCACTTTTATAGAGGCTACCCGGTTATTCTCTCCATAGAGAGCCTGTACAGCCAACTCTGACCGCTCTATCTCCTGAGAAAGGGAAACAATCAACAGTGTGCACAAGATATCGAATAAATTCACATGATTTTGCTCAGCCATACTGCTAAGAGACTGCATTTGGTCTTGTTCAAGAAAGAGTTCCATTATCCCCCGTTGTAAGGTTTTAGGTGATTGAAAGAAAGATGAGGGAAGTTCCAGAAGGTCAGGTGTGATGCAAATCATGCGATTTGATATGTAAAAAGTGAGTTTTTCTATGGTGGGATAAGTAAAGAAGTCTGATTCCGTCAAATCACATGATAAGTTCTCATTTACAGCTGAAACAAGGCGTATTAGCTTCATGGAATCAAGCCCGATATCAAAAAAATTATCCTGCAAAGTAATACTCTTGTCACTTAACAGGTTTCTCGCAATATCCAAGACTGAAGCCTGCAGATTAATTACCGAATCGTTAGTCATATATTCCAACCCCACCCCGTCATATAGTCAGTGATCTACAACCCGGATATGTACAAATAAAGGATTTTAAAGGGATTATATACATAACCACCACCTATATTAATTCATACTTTTATTAGACATCTATTTGTAAAAATAGTAAAGACATTATTTTTCATTTTTGAAACACAAAATCCATTATACGACCATATATTTTCTTTTTCTATATAAAATTTACACTTTCCCCAAAATCGAGTTCGCTTGCTTCTTCTTTAGTGTAGAAAACTCCCGGTTAATGTATTATAAACAAATAACTCGAGTCTAAGATTTGAGCCTAGCGTGACCCTACATACTGCTTTGCTTTATAAAACTAATGTTCTGTTGAATCGGGCAAGGTTAGGCTCTTCTGAGACTTTTCAAGCTGCGTAAACGATGTATCCTACTTTATAGGGTGCAATCAATAGACAGCGAAAATTCTGCAATCGTTATATTCAGCCCTTTTCCCTGATTAGGGGTTCTCCCTTATGATTTGAATATTATCCTGCTGATCATTCCCCCACGGTTTCGCACGAATATTATCTATCTGGAAAGTCCATTATTATTAAAAAGAAGGTGGACCCATAGCCTTATCATGGCTTGGTGTCCACCTCAATGATGCTAACCGATATGTCCATCAAATCAGACCCTCTATTTGCTGTACACGGCTTCTGCCGGCAGCTCAAGGCGATAATCTAGCTTATCATCCTTACGAGCACTTGCATCGGTTCTACCACATGTCATTACGGCTTTCCTTGCATACGGAATACGCTAATCTCCTTTGTAAAAGCTACATTCACCAGACCAGGATCTTTCTATTCCCCACCCGCTTCGCCTCATAAAACTCATGATAAAGCTTCATCAGCGCCCTCTTCTCAATCCTTGAAACATAACTCGGTGAGATCCCTAAGTCCTTCACAATCTCCCGCTGGGTCCGCTCCTCACCACCGGTATCCAGGACGAACCGGCCGACGACGACCTCTTTCTCACGTTCATCGAGTATATCAAGATTGCGGTAGATCTTACTTTTTTCAATCTTCAGATCAACTTCCTTGATTACATCGTCGGTTTCCGAGCCAAGGATATCGATTAAAGTAATCTCATTGCCCTCTTTATCCGTACCAATCGAATCATGGAGCGATACGTCTTTACGTGTCTTTTTCAGCGACCGGAAGTGCATTAAAATCTCATTCTCGATACATCGAGCCGCAAAAGTAGCGAGCTTTGTGCCTTTATTCGGCCGGTAACTTTCAATCGCCTTGATCAGTCCAATCGTACCAATGGAGATAAGATCCTCCATGTCCTCCCCTGTGTTGTCGAATTTTTTGAGGTTGTGGACACGAAGCGATGTCACTACTCACGACACTTCACATCCAAAAGATATAGTACGTTTTATTGACGATTTTTAATTCCCTATTTAGACTAGAGTGTGACTTCAAGCTATAAAAAATCCCCTATACGGTAACCCCCCTTATGAAAAGACGATACAAAATACGCGACGATCAATGGGATCGAATCAAAGATGTACTTCCACCCGAGCGAAAAACAGGGTGGCCGGATTGGAAAAGACAAACGAATCATGTTAAATGCGATGTTGTGGGTAGCTCGTTCCGGAGCACCTAGGCGTGAATTGCCCGACTATTATCCTTCCTGGAAAACAATATATATGACTCGGTTTCGTCGCTGACAAAAAGGCTGGCGTATGGGAAAAGGTGCTCGAACATTGATCGATCTCCCCTGACTTTGAAAACATTATGATTGATACCACCATCGTCCATGTTCACCAGCACGGTGCGGGGGCAAAAAGGGGCAGCAAGTTCACGCCATTGTCGACGCTTTAGGCTACCCCTCGCGTATAGAACTTACGGCTGGATATCAACACGATTGTATCAAAAGCTATGAGATGCTGCAAAGCATGGAGTTTTCCGGCAAAAACGTTCTGGAGGATCGAGGCCACGACATGAATAACATTTTGAATCTGGATTCAAGAGCAAAAAGCTACTGCCGTCATTCCCAGCCGCAAACATCGCAAAGTTCAACGCTAATTCGATTGGTAGCTTTATAAAGAATGTCATTTGGTGGAATGCTTCTTTAATAAACTCAAACATCACCGAAGACTGGCTACACGCTACGATAAACTGTCTTGCACTTTAGTAGCTTTTTTATCCCTCACGTCTATTTTGCTATGGTTAAATTAGGTTTGAAGACACTTTCTAATTGGACGAATACAAAGAACGACATCGCCCCCTCTTATAGTGTGGGAAGAATTCTTTTTTGTGTGTGATTTTAAAAAATTGCATGTAGATAACGCCTAGTGCTGGTATAGTTATAATACTGACTATCCAGGAAATTACTTGCAATCAACCAGCAATATAATAACGAGGTGAAACCAATGGCTTTTGCTCCAATAATTAGAGAACAAGCCTTAATCGCATGTAAAAGACATTGTGTAATATGCGAGCAGCCAAAAGGGAAAAAAATCGAATGCCATCATATCAAACCACAAGCAGAAGGCGGCAAGGATACCCTAGACAATTGCATCCCTTTATGTTTTGATTGCCATGAGGAAATTGGATCATATAATTCAAAACATCCAAAAGGGAATAGTTTTTCTTACAGTGAATTGAAGTATAGACGGGATGATTTTTATGCACGCGTTCAACAAGGAGAATTTCCAAAACAAGATTCGCTTTTTAACAGAAGAATGTCCGAAAATCAAACAACACCTCAAACAGCGAAAAAATATCAACCCCAACATGTTACGTTATCTATAGAAAAATTAAAAGGTCATTTTGTAAATACTGCACACTATAATAGTGGAGTCAGTAAATTAGAGCATGCAAATTCTTTAATGTTAATAGGATGTTCCGGTATAGGAAAAACGGACACTTCAATCATGATTGCCAGTAATTTCATGGATAGGGAAGGTTATAATTATAGATTTGTTTCTTGTCCAAAAGAGACTGACTTTGAAAATATTCTTAATTTAATCGATGGGGATGTAAATCAAAAAGAAGTATTGATCTTTGATGATTTTCTAGGTGTTAGACAGTTGGCAGATTCCGAGAGTTATTTCAATGGATTAGAATTTTTTTTAAAATATATTGACAATTATGAAAACAAGAAGTTTATTTTCAACTCGCGTAAAACAATACTTGAAGTTGCAAGAGCGGATAATAAAAAGATAGATCGATTAATTAAACAAAACTTTGAATTAGTGGATTTAGATAATTGGAAAACCATTGAGGATAAATTGAACATCTTTAAAACGTATTGTAAAAAAGAACAAATTTGGGATCAAATAATACATCTCCTGAATGAGAATAATTGGAGCAAAAAACTATTAATGCGTATTTTGGAGCATCCGAATTTCACACCTTTTATTATAAAAACGGCCTCTAAAGATTGTTCAAGGGCTGATTCATCCGCATATGAAAATATCTTTATAGAACACTTAAGCAATCCAGACGATATATGGGAGAAGGAGGTTCAAGCATTAGATCCCTCTTCCCGGCAATATATCAATGTATTTTACTCCCTGTCGGATAGCTTTATTAGTTTGAAAATTGTTGATGAATGTTATGAAAGTTATTTATCAACGTTACCAGAATTACCCAAAATCTCATTATTCGATATACATAACCGCATTGAGAAATTGATTCATTATGATGATGATAAAATAGAATTCACTCATCCGTCGCTGATCGATTACCTTGGTAAAAAAATCACTCTTGAGGACAAAGAACATATTATGAATTCGGCTAATTATTTGGAACAGATCGAAAAATTAGATACCGAAAAAAGTTATATGAAAGGATTAATGGGGTTACATAAGAACTCTGAATTACCCTTAATTTTTAATTATAAAGTACTCCCCATCAGATATATACTCGATCACGAAGAATATTTTGATGGTGACAATATGATTTGGATTCAATATTTAAAGTATCTTAAAAAATTCGATATTGCTGATAAGCAGCACGAGCCATTTGTACTTGAAATTCTAAATGCAGTGTTAAGAATTGGTCTTTCATCATTTTCTCTTAATGCCCATATCATTTTAGATGCCTTTAAACTGAACTATAATTATACATCAATTTTAAGCAATGAAGAACATGTAAAATCATTATTTGGATTCTCAAATAATAAAAATATCTGGGATTTAATTTCTCTTACTATGAGAAAATGCCCTGAAGGATATAATTACCTAGACATGCCCGATTATGTACAAGTCCGACTAACACAAGTGTTGCAAGATATAGGTGAAGAAGAACTCGTACTGCAAATAGAAGAAAGTGTTAACGAATACATATTGGATGAACTTGATCTCTACGAAGAAAATGAAGAATTTTACATTGATGATTTTGCAGCGTCAGTCAGAGATAATCTAATAAGTAGCCTGGAAGTTGAACTTGCTATGAATGCAATAATATCTATAATTAATAAAAACAACATATTAAATTATGATTTCAATGAGATTCAAGATTTAGAAGATGGACAATATATAATTGATACAATTGAAAATGCTGTTGATATATTTTTTCAAAATAAATAATGTCAATCATTCTTTAAAGTGAACATTTTGGCTAATTCATATTTTGATTCTAAGTCACAGTTAGGCCATAGTGAAATCTCAGTGTTGTAAGAGTGGTGCGATAAATGGACAGACGGTAGAATTTAAATGAGTTTGAGAAATTCAAGCGGCGATTTGTGCGCGTTGCCTCGCGATGGCAAATGCAGAGGCAAACAACACATCGCATTCAAATATTGGTGAGTTGTCACTTTTTGAATCCCCCAGACGTGAAGCTGGTCTGCAGTTAAATAAGCCTTCATTCAAGAATTGCAGCATTCTATGCTGGTTCGTTTATTGTAAAGTTCCTTCCAGCAGTGGCGCGGTTACCGCGATGGCGAGCAGCAAATGGCCCATTACGGCCAGCGCAAGGTTGACCACTCGACACTCTCCAAATAAGCAAAACAGGTCCCTTTTGCACTCTTCAAGCGTTTGCTGACAATCTTGATTGAACTGTGCAATCGCAAAACAAAGCGTCCCTTGGCATTCCAAAAGAACTGCTCGTCGTCGATTCCACTCAAGTCACTGTAGGCGCAGGCCAGCACCCTTGGGCTCCCATTCGCGGGCCAAAATTCGGGATTAAACTTCACGTCGCGCTCATAGCGGATCGGGGTGAAGTGCATCGGGTAACCGCAGAATGTTATTACCAATCTATCTAGTCCAAAGGTTGATGGAATGAGTTGAATGGGGTGCCTTGCCAAACTATTCTTTCCACATCAATGAACGACTTGCATCCCCCCCATCTCAAACATATAACGATTCGTCCCATTCGAACATGGAGAGCGATTTCCGCTCTTCGGCCTGAAGCGGCTGTCCCAGTTGCCGATGACGGCTGCCGTCTGGCATTCGAAATATTATTACTTGCATATATTCCAGCAGAAGGAAAATCTCCCGTGTCGTATGCTGTTCCAGATTTCGTTTTGTGCTCGTGCTCGTCTGACTACGAACTCTGCCTTGAATCGCATGGTACACCAATAAGGGATCAGAAACAAATAGCCCAGCACTTCACGATGCGGTTACTTCAAGTATATTTCATCGACAAGATAAAGGCCTTTTAAGATCGAGAAATTGCACTCTACCCCAATTTGTCCCTTGTATGTCTGCAGGATCGCGGACGCATCCATTGTTCTTCCCTGAAGCTCCTCTGGTACTTTAGAGACGAGTACAAATCGGGTTGCCTTGCGGCGAGTGGTTTGGATCGTTTCCTCGTCAGGGAACAGCAGTTCATAAACAATTCGACAGTGGGTCGCCCAATTCGTCACCGAGTCCTTTTTCGGACGACCGCGGGGCGCAAGATTTCTTCCACCTATTCGATACGCACTTCGAGTCTATAAAAGCTCAACGGATAATCGCTCAACCATTGCTTCAACGCGCTCTGCGCATCCTGCTTGCAATGAAACACAAGCCTTTCTCGGGCCCTTATCGCTTTTATCACGTGTTCGCACTCTTGCTGGGCACGCTTGTCGATCGTATGTGCTTTTTTCTTATCCAGAGCGCTTGATTCCACGACCGTTAACCGCACCGCAGGCCCCTCTTAAGACGCGTGAAATTGTTGAAGAAGGTAGTGTGCGCTCGTTTTTGCCAAGGCGAACACTTGATTTCCAAGGATACACGAAGTCTGTATTATATCTCTTCTAACCAAGAAGGAAATGACTTTTTGGTACATCGTTTTCTCGTTGATTTCGAGCATTCGCATTAAATAGGGTTCAGCATCATTTACTCTAGGAGATATTATTATACTGTTCTCTTTTTCTTCAAAAGAATGAAAGCAAACGTTTATTTGCTGTGCCATTTATTCCTCTTATGGTTTACACATTTACAAAACTGCAAATCACAAGTATGATTAACTCAAAGACTAAATTCTGAGGTGGATAATGCAATCTGACGTTTATTGGGTCACAGAGTCTCAAATTAACAAAGCAATTGAACAGGCAGATATCAACCTTTTACAAAAGGAAATGTTATTCATATTACAGAATTTCATAATGAATTTCTCTAACCATACTCCAGATGTCCTTTTATTCATTAAGTCATGGAAAGTCAATTTCAGATTGGATACTGAATTTCTCTTTTCTGAAGAGCATCTATCCACTCTAAAAAGAATTATGCTATTATCCGAAACAATGACTATAGAACCGGTCGAATTCCTTGAAACTAAGTTATTATTTGACTTTTGGTTTTATCAATCAACTACGAATGGGCATCTTGAATACTTTTATAACCCCCACACCCTTATAAACATTACTGATGCTGCTGCGTTGCTTTCCGTTTCTCGAACCATGCTATATAAGTATATTGAAAAGGGTCTTGAGGCTGTTGGAGCTAAAGGGAATCAGAAAATCCCCAAGGTTGTGCTTGAAGGTTGGCAAAACCCTTCATACGCTCTACAGATCCAATGGAATTCTCAAATAAAGTGGTTGCGGACCCTTAGTATACCAAAGCAAAGGCTTGAATTAGTAACTCGACAAATACATGAGTATGAAAAGATGTATAAAGGCACATTCAATCAATTATTTGGCCTTTTACGTAAAGATGAAATTGATGCTTCACCTGATTCTGTGGATATTGTCGATTGGAAAGAGCTTGAACATACAAAACTGCAGCTAATACATCTGTTACAATGAATCCGGTCATACCAATTCATCAATTCTATCCAAGATTAAGGAAACAAATTGATGCAAATCACTGCGATGGTATACCATCACGAAGGTCTTCAACATCAAGAACAGATGTCCATACATCTCTATCACCGCTTTCATTTGTATAAAGCAATAATAAACAAATGCAAGCGGTCATTGCATATAGATTATTAGTTCCACCTGGTTCGAGCTTTGAGTCTGGATTAACTTCGAATTTTTTACTGAGAAAACATTTCTTCTTTATTTGCATTTATTCAACAAATCCAAAGCTTTCTTGTTATCCTTGATTATCTTATTTTCGAACCCTTTCCAATGTATGGAAATTTTCAGCTAATTTAACTATCAATTTATCATCGTCATCAAGGTCCTTATACTAATTAAATCTAAATTCTTTACTACTTCTTTTGTATGTTCACAGACTTTTTGGTTATGCATTCTATTTGAGGTCTCTAATTGATAAATCCCATCTAGTTCACCGATAATGCAGAAGTTATGCTCAATTTTAATAAGAGCATCTTCTATGTCCTGAAAGCAGAGCTCAATTCCCCTAATTATCTTCGCCAAATAGCCAGTTTAAATCAACATAAAACTTATTTCTTAACTCATTAAGAGTCTCAGCAGACGGTTTTGTCTTCCCCTGTTCGATCTCACTTAGTCTTCCTTGTGAAATCCCAATTATTTCAGCAAAGTCAATCTGACTTAAGTTGTGCTTCTTTCGAATGGCCTTAACTTTTTCGCCTATCATATTCATCACTATTCCCCCATTCGAAACAAAATTGGGCCGTCCTCACCTTGAAGGACAGCCCATGATGTAAATCTATTGGTTACACACTTTTTTATTTAGTTACAATCTTTATTTTTCAGTTACAATCTTTATTTTTCAGTTACAAACATTTTTTAACGCATTCATCTATACTACTGTCACCCTACTCCCTACTCAACCGTTACACTTTTCGCCAAGTTACGTGGTTTATCGACATCGTGGCCCAGGGCCAGCGAAGCGTAGTATGCCAGCAATTGCAGCGCAACTACGGACAATGCAGGAGTCAGCATTGGCAGCGTCTTAGGAATGACGAAGGCCTGGTCGACGGATTTCAACAGGTCGGTAACATGCTCTTCGTGAGTGATTGCCAGGACGTCTGCGCCGCGGGCTTTCACTTCCTTGATGTTGCTGACGGTTTTCTCCAGGACGGAATCCTGAGTAGCCAGAGCAATGACCGGAATACCTTCCTCGATCAGCGCCAGGGTGCCGTGCTTCAATTCACCCGCCGCATAAGCTTCGGAATGAATGTAGGAGATTTCTTTCAGCTTCAGCGAGCCTTCTTGAGCTACTGCATAATCTACGCCGCGTCCAATAAAGAACAGGTGCTCATGCTCAGAGATTTGCTCAGCGTATGTTTTAATCGCTTCTTTTTTCTCCAGAATTTGTTCAACCTGCTCTGGCAATGCTTGCATAGCGGCCAGAATTCTGGTTACCTGCGCTTCAGTCTGTGTTCCGCGCACTTCAGCCAAGTAGAGCGCAAGCAAAGCAAATGCGATCAACTGGGAAGTATAAGCTTTGGTAGATGCTACTGCGATTTCCGGCCCTGCCAAGGTCACCAGCACATCATTAGCTTCACGGGCAATGGAACTACCAACTACGTTAGTGATTGCCAGCACATGTGCACCGTTCGCTTGACCTTCGCGCAGCGCTGCCAGCGTATCTGCAGTTTCACCCGATTGGCTGACTACAATCACCAGAGTTTCCGGGGTTACAATCGGTGACCGGTAACGGTACTCCGAAGCAATATCGTTCTCTACAGGAATGCGCACCAACGACTCAATCAGATTACGTCCAACGAGACCTGCGTTATAGGCAGTACCACAAGCAACGATCTGGATGTTGCGAATGTTTTTGATCTGTTCTACAGTCAGGTTCAGCTCCGGCAAAATAACCTTGTTGCCTTCAGCATTCATCCGGCCGCGCATCGTATCGCGGTAAGCCTTAGGCTGCTCGTGAATTTCTTTCAGCATGAAATGCTCATAGCCGCCTTTTTCTGCGGTAACTGCATCCCAATCGACAGTAATCATTTCCCGAGAAATAAAATTGCCTTCAATCGTCATCAATTCGACAGCATCCCGTGTCAATACAGCCATTTCGCCGTCGTTCAAAATATATACCTTGCGGGTATATTTCAGCAAAGCTGGAATATCGGACCCGATAAAGTTTTCGCCATCCCCGAGACCAATAATCAGCGGGCTTGCTTGACGCACAGCCACCAGCTTATCAGGCTCATATTCAGTCAGAACGCCAAGTGCAAAAGCACCACGCATGAAGGTAATCGCTTTTTGAACAGCCTTCACAATATCTCCTTCATACTCACGGGCGATCAGGTGGGAAATGACCTCTGTATCCGTTTCGGAAGTAAAGTGGCATCCTCCGGCAATCAGTTCTTCTTTGAGCTCCAGATAATTTTCAATAATCCCGTTGTGAACGACCGAGAACTTCTGGCTCTCATCGGTGTGAGGGTGGGAGTTCGCATCGGAAGGCTTGCCATGTGTTGCCCAGCGGGTATGACCGATTCCGGCACTGCCTGTCAGCGGTGTAGCTTCCAGTCTCGATTCCAGGTTCGCCATACGTCCCTGCGCTTTTACAACTTGAAGACCTTCCTTGGTAAATACGGCAATCCCTGCCGAATCGTACCCGCGATACTCCAGCTTCTTCAGACCCTCAATCAAGATCCCCTGCGAATTCTGATTCCCGATATATCCTACAATACCACACATTATATTTTCCTCCGTCCAAATTATCGTAGTGTGGGCGGCATAAGGAAAGAAACGTGCCGTGCGGCATGTTTTTGAGAAAAAGCAAATATTCTGTTGTCATTTCTACTCAACAAGTGGAACCGGCTGTATCATCCTTATAATGATAGCATCTGCTGCATATGGTTCATGAAATGCACAGTCTTCTCCTCTGCCGCGGCAGAATGCTCTGTGTTTCTTTCCGTTATTGCGCATACCCATGAATTGTTCATTACTGTCTGCACCCACAGAAACGTTGTGTGAAAGGTCGCCCTCGCATTTTCCGTTTCCATTTACGGCTCTGGTGCATCACCGGGAGGTCCCCGCCGAACATTTCGAACACCTCCACCTCGTCAGCTTACATCTGCCGTGATCCGTTCAAGCCTTGCCCTGATGGGCAACTTAAGGCCGTCCCTTCTCCCCCGCGCAAGATCAAGCTCTGGCGCTTACGGTTGTTAACCTTACTATCCCCGCTTTCCTTCTGGAATGACACTTAATCTATTATATGCACCTTACATCGTTTTGGCAATGCTGCAATAGAGAAATAATTTCCAGTTGCACAAGAAACTGAACAATCAAAACATTCAGCCGGTGAAGCCATATCAAGCATTTCCTTCCACCGGCTGATCATTCACCACACTAACAGTACTGATTTATACCAATTCACGCTGTACCACATCAACAATTTGCCCTACGTAAAGATCCAATTCAGCCTTATCCGGCCCTTCCGCCATTACGCGGATCAGCGGCTCGGTTCCTGAAGGACGCACCAGCACACGGCCATTGTCGCCCAGCTTGCTCTCCACTTCCTCGATTGCGGCTTCAATCGCCGGATTGTTCGGGTAATTGCTCTTATCCTGCACACGCACATTTACAAGCACCTGCGGATATTTAGTCATCATTGATTTCAAGACGCTGAGCTTCTTGCCCGATGACTTCATGGTATCTACCAGTTGGATCGCCGTCAGGATGCCGTCACCTGTAGTATTGTAATCCAGGAAAATAACATGGCCCGACTGCTCTCCGCCCAGATTGTATCCGCCACGGCGCATTTCTTCCATGACATAACGGTCACCGACCGCGGTTTTTGCTGTATTCAGCGATAATTTCTCTGTTGCTTTATAGAAACCGATATTGCTCATAACTGTGGAAACAATGGTTCCATCCTTAAGCTTGCCGGCACGGTTCATGGCATCCCCGCAAATACATAGGATAAAATCCCCGTCAACTTCTTCGCCTTTTTCGTCGATGGCAATCAGCCGGTCGGCATCCCCGTCAAAAGCAAGCCCCAAATCCGCTCCTTGACGCAGCACTTCCTCGCGCAGAGCTTCAGGATGCGTGGAACCGAAGCCATCATTAATGTTCAGCCCATCCGGTTCTGCCCCGATGGCAACCACTTCTGCGCCAAGCTCTCTGAACAGACGTGGTGCCAGCTCATAGGCTGCTCCATGAGCGCAGTCGAGCACAACCTTCATTCCCTTAAAGCTCTCGGAAATCGTAGTCTTAAGATATTCAAGATATAGATATTTAGCATCATTATCTACTGTAACTGTCCCGAGACCTGCTCCTACAGGCCGTGGCAGCTCATCCTTCTCTGCATCCATCAGTTCTTCAATCCGCAGCTCGGTTTCATCTGTAAGCTTGAAGCCGTCTCCGCCAAAGAACTTAATGCCGTTATCTTCGACCGGATTATGTGAGGCGGATATCATTACTCCGGCATCAGCCTTGAGCAATCTTGTAATATAAGCCACAGCAGGCGTGCTTACGACACCGAGCCGAATAACCTCAGCACCAATAGACAACATGCCGGCTACAAGCGCCGATTCCAGTAACGGGCCGGAAATACGCGTGTCCATGCCTATAACAACCTTCGGCTTCTCTACATTACCTGCTAACACATATCCTCCGCAGCGGCCGATACTGTAGGCCATCTCTGCTGTTAATTCACGGTTTGCGACTCCGCGCACACCATCTGTTCCGAAATACTTCCCCATTTGTTTTCTCCTTTGGATACGCTGCTATAGCTTATTGAATTATTGTATGAATGATTTTTTATTGCGTGTGCTTATAACACATATTATTAGACGTATTCTACTTTAAAAAGTTACGTCCCACCAGTACCGTTGGCACTATCGCCATTCCCATTAACGTCAGTCGTCCCATTGTTCTCCGCAGGGATATCGGATGGAGCCGGTGTTGTTGTAGCAGTATTTTCGCTGCTTTGTGTGGGAACTGTCACATTGCCCTGCCCTGAAGCGGGTTCAGCGCTTGGCTCTGGGGTCGGTGCACTCACGCTTCCACCCTTATCCGTTGCCCCGGAGACCGCCGGCGTTGCCGCAGCCAACAGCTCTACGGTCGCGGTGAGCCGCTGTGAGGCGTTGCCCAGTGAGATGAATCTTGGCAAGGATACATGCAGAACTACCTCATGACTCCCGGCCCCAAGGCCAACCACATCCGCCACTACACTGATATTATTCTTGTCTAGTTGATTGAGCAGGTTCGGTGCTCCAGATACAGTCAGGGTAACAGCTTTACCGGCTGGGTCCGTGATCTGAGCGGTAAGCCCTTTATCTACGCCTTCGAGCTTGATCGGGATATTGTCGATGGTCTTCTCGGCAACTTCCGAAGTCACTACCGAGACATTTACTGCTCCCGGTTCAACCTTCTGGGTTCCTTTTGGCGGTGCCAGCTCCAGCTTCAACTGCTTCGTGCCTGCGGAATCAATAGTGCTGAGATCCAGCGTCGCTTCATAGGACGAAAGAGACGCTAGCGTCGCTTCTGTACCATATACCGTTACTGTATCCTGTTCAGGCGTTACCCGGGACAAAGCCAGCGAACCAGGCAACTGGCCGGTAAAGCTGATATCCAGCGGCAGGATTTTGGATGGAAGGGTTATCGGCAGCTCCACAGATACGGAAGATGGTTCAATGACCGCATCCTTAATCTCGTTGCCGCTGCTGTCATACGCGTACAGCTTCAGCTTATTTTCCGTAATGTTGTCGCTCTCGCCATTCAACTGAATGACTCCCTGCACCTTGGCAATCTTGCTCAGTTCGCTGTCAGCCATTGTAACCTCTGCTGTTCCCGCCGGCTCCACGACAGGGGTTCCCACCAGATAACCCGCAGCCGGCTGCCCCTTGGTAATAACCGATATCGGAAAAGACTTGGTGTTTCGGAGCTCCACATGCACATTCACATCGTTCGGCGTAATCCCCTCCAGAATTACACCACTGGGCAATGAATAATGCAGCGGAAGTGTAGTATCCCCCGGCTGTACATTACTTAGATCAATCCACACTTTATAAGCGTCCGAAAACTTGTAAGTGAGATCCGACTTTTTGCCGCGAACCTCCAGCCTTACACTTTCGGCATCCTTAGTCATAACATACTTTTCCTCATCAAATCCTTTAACGTCTATATTTATATTTTCAATAATTTTGGATTCGGTGCTTACAGTAGTCTGACTAGTAGGCGCTGTATCTACATGGACAATCGTCCACAAGATGATGGCCAGGGCAAGAGCTAGAATTTTGTTGAAGTTATTATTCTTCATCCATTTATCCATTGCTCTTCTCCCCCTTCCGTTTCCAGAAAGCGGAACGTTTCTCCTGCAGCATAGAAGTGACACGCAGCTCCTGATACAGCTTGGATATCAAGGATTCTTCCTTAATATCACGCACGATCTGTCCGTTGATCGCCAGCGAAATCTGGCCGGTCTCTTCCGAAACCACAACAGACACGGAGTCTGCCACCTCACTGATCCCAATCGCCGCACGGTGGCGCGTTCCCAGCTCCTTGCTGATGAACGGATTCTCCGACAGCGGCAAATAACAGGCAGCGGCAGCAATCTGCCCATCCTGCATAATCAGCGCCCCGTCATGCAGTGGCGTATTGGGGATGAAAATATTGATAAGCAGCTCGGAGCTGACCACTGAGCGCATTGGGATACCAGACTCCGTATATTCGTTAAGTCCAGTAGCTCTTTCGAAGACAATCAATGCTCCAATTTTCCGCTGCGCCAAATAATTCACGGCTTTAATCACTTCACCGATCAGCTTGCTGAGCTCCTCGTCATTCTCGGTGGCCCGTCCAAAAATTTTACCCCGTCCAAGCTGCTCCAGCCCCCTTCGCAGTTCCGGCTGAAAGATGATAAATACCGCAAATATACCAAACGTAAAAATCTGGTTCATCAGCCATTTCAGCGTATACAGGTCCAGCAAGGTGCTCACTGCCCAGATCACAACCAGCACCAGAATACCCTTAAGCAGTTGAACCGCTCTGGTTCCGCGCACCATATTGAGCACTTTGTAGATAATGTAGCTGACGATCAGAATGTCGATTATATCTTTAATGGAATCCTTCCATGTCATGTCGGAAAAATAACTCATGCCAAAACCCCCGTCATTTCATATTAGCTGGGTTTATGTAAAAGCTCTGTAAGCTCTGGTTCATATCTAGGTTATAACGTTCCAGCCCAGGTTGCAAGTTTGGGCGGGCAGAGATTGAGGCAGTACGGTTTGCAGACAACAAAAAAGCGCCATCTTTCCGGAAAAAGAGGCGCAAATGATATTTCTGCTAAAAGCAACCAGGTGTTCCTTAACGGTAGGCAACTTCAGAGAACATGTTCGTCACTTTATACCAGAGCCAGCTTACCGCTTGGTCTATGCTTTTGACTTGCCCGGAGATATGAGCTGTTGATGCCTGGTACAAAGAGCCGTCGATCACAGTCACATTGCCGTTAACTTCACCGTATACCTGAGTTTTACCATTCTCCACCGTAAGATCGCCGGATATTGTTTTGCCGGAAGGTACGATAACCGTATCTCCTTTGATGACAACCTGTTCCAGATCGGTTCCTCTGACCACAAGCTGTCTGTCCTGATTCCAAAAAGTAACAGAGCTCATCAGCATCACTAGAACAAATACTGACGCCGCTGTAAGCGCAGGATGCCGTTTAATCCAGGTAACAAACGCGCGCTCCTTCTTGGGTTTCGGTAATGAATTCATAATCCGGTCAACAAGCTCCTCCGAGGCAACAGGATTCTGGTGCATCAGGGAAAACATCAGCATATCGGTCTGTTCCAATTCTTTGAACTTTGCACGGCAATCTGTACAGGATAAAAGATGCTCCTTCAATTCCCTCTGCTGCAGTTCGGGCAAGTCGTCATCCAGGTAGTCATGCATCATAGAGACGGCCAGTTTGCATTCCATAGGAGCCAATCCTTTCATGAGCGCTATTTAATTATTTCAAGGCAAAGGGGCAGGGCGCATAAGACTTGCTTAACTTACATACGTCGCTGCCAAGATGACGTTTCATAAAAAATAATCTATTTTTACAATTTGGGGCCTAATTTTTTACGCAAAAATTCACGGCCGCGGTGAACGCGGGTCTTAATCGTTGTTACGGGCATATCCAGCACATCACTGATCTCCTGAAGCGACAAATCCTGCAAATAGCGCAAAATCATCACTGACCTGTATTTCACAGGTAAACTGTCAATGGCCTCATAGATCAGCCCCTGTGTCTCGGAGAGCAGCAGTTCCGTTTCCGGTGTCACATTATCACTTGGGATCATGGAATAGCCGTCAATGCCTTCCTGGTCGTTCATCTCGGCATCCAGTGAATACGTCGGCCGCCGCTTGCGAAGTCTGTCAATGCAAAGATTAGTGCCGATGCGGTAGATCCAAGTTGAGAATTTCTGTTTGTCATCATAACGGTCCAAATTTCGATACACACGCAAAAAAGTCTCCTGAACGATATCCTCCGCTTCGTGGCGGTTGTTCAGCATCCGGTAAGCCAGATGATATATTTTGTCTTTATATAGTTCCACAAGCTCGGCAAACGCTCTTTGGTCGCCTTTCAAGGCGAGCTTTGTCAATCTGCCTTCCAGATTCTCCACCTGTTAACTCCCCCAGACTTGCCGCCCTTGGTATTTCATATCTTGAATGTCCACGGTACAAGCATTTAAATCGTAATTCATGTTTGTTCAAAAATCAAGGTATGGATTGTTACCTTCTATGTATATTGGGGAGATGCTTTGGCATTCGGAAAAATGTATCCGCTCATTAGTCGCAGGCTTCGAGGAACATTTGGATTTCCGGTCGCTGTTATTGTCAGATTTCCTGATTGGAAACCGCTGCCCGCGGTAGAAATCTGACAATAAAGGCGAACGCTGCGCTCCTCCAATTCCAAATTTCCTCTACGCCGCTCCATTCGCGGAAGTTCCAATGCCTGTTGCTCGGCCCAAAATACATCTTGGCAACAATGGGGGGAGGGGCAAAAGGCAGGAAGCTGCTTGGTTCCAGCGGCTTCGATTTCACAAACAAAAAAAGCCCGTCCGGCCTCAATTACTGAGGCGAACGGGCTGGGAAGCGGCTTTGCCGACTTCAACTACAACAACACAATATTCCAAAGACAAACGATGCGTAGGTCAAAACCAAGACAACAAGATCAAGGTCATAACCAGCTAGTGTTCAAAATTGAACAGCAAAGGCATCAGCCGGTATTCCGAAGACCGGCGGCAATGCCGTTGATGGTGAGCAGCACCTCACGCAGCAGCTCGGCGTCATCGCCTTCGACCTCGCGAAGGGCTCTGAGCTCGGATAGGAGCTGTACCTGCAGATAGCTGAGCGGATCTACGTAAGGATTCCGCAGGCGGATGGATTCCTGGATGACAGGAACGTTATCCAGAATCTCCTGCTGGCCGGTGATTTTGAGAATCAGCTCAGACGTCAGCTTGAATTCAGCTTCGATTTGTCCAAAGATACGCTGACGCGCTTCCTCATTTTTGCCCATACCGGCGTATTCCTTGGCGATAATCAGATCCGCCTTGGCTATTGCCATTTGAAGCGTATCAATCAGCGTAGTGAAGAACGAAAAATTAGCATACATATGCTGCATAATCTGCAGGTTCTCTTCTTTGTCATCATAGAAGCTCTGCAAGCCTGTTCCTGCGGCATACCAGGCCGGCAGCAGATAACGGCTCTGCGTCCAGGCGAAAACCCAAGGAATCGCACGCAGATCTTCGAACCGGTCGCTGTTCTTCCGTTTGGAAGGGCGCGAGCCGATATTAAGCTCCCCGACCTCAGGAAGCGGAGTGGATTCCTTAAAGTAGCTTAAGAAATCGGGATCACGGAAGATCAGATCCTGATATTTGTTCAGCGAGACCTCAGAGATATTCGCTATAATTTGTTCCCATTTCTCTTCATTAAGGTCCGCTTGCGGTGATCTTGCATGCATCGCTGCCGTAACCAGAGCGGAGGTTGCCTGCTCGAGACTGCGATAGGCAATGCCCTGCATCGAATAGCGGGAGGAGATAACCTCCCCTTGCTCTGTAATTTTAATGCCGCCGCCAATTGTCGAAGCCGGTTGGGCAAGAATACTGCGGTTTAGCGGCATCCCCCCGCGGCCAAGCGCACCGCCGCGGCCATGGAAAAATTTCAGCTTGATGCCAAATTTATCAGCCGTGGCTGTGATTTCTTTTAGGGCAACACGCAATTCCCAGTTCGCAGTGACCACACCGCCGTCTTTGTTGCTGTCCGAATATCCCAGCATAATTTCCTGTAAATCATTCATCGCTCTTACCGCATCACGATAAATCGGCAGGCTAAGCAGTGTATGCATGATTTGCGGTGCATTATGGAGATCATCAATCGTCTCAAACAACGGTACAGCCTGCAAAGTACACACGACAGTACCATCGTTGTCTTTACGGAATAAGCCTACTTCCTTGGCGAACACCATTACCTCGAGAATATCGCTTGTTGCTTCGGCCATACTGATCAGGTAACTTGTAATACACTGTTTGCCGTACTCCTCTTGCGCCATAAAAATAGTACGGTATACCGAAAGACATTCCTCCGTACTCTCGGTGTATGTCTGATACGGAGAAGTCAACGGGCGCGGATCGTTCAGCAGTTTTTCCAGAAGCACGATTTTCTCGTTCTCCTGCAGTTTGGCATAATCCTGCGTCACGTTCATTTTGGCCAGAATCTCCGTCATCGCATTCTCATGCTCTTGACTGTGCTGGCGAACATCCAGTGTTGCCGTATGAAATCCAAACAACTCTACCTGGCGGATCAGCTTCTTAATGTAGGTATCGGCTACATAATCCGCATAGTGATGCCGCAGACTGCGGTCGATCACATTCAAATCATCTATAAATTCTTCCAGAGAGGAGTAGCGCTCCGGCGTACCTTTTTTCTCATCGTCCATAACATTCTGCGTCTTGGCAATCATGTAGGCAAGCTTAATCCGGTAAGGCTCATTATCGTTATGCCAGGATTTCGCTTTATCCAGACTGATAACGCTCCGGTCTGACTCAATGGATTCCAGCAACTCAGGCGTCACCTTGACGATACTTGTACTAAAGCTCAGGTACTGCATCAGCTCACGCATAATCCGCTGATATTCCCGAATAGCCAGCTTACGCTGCAAACGCAGGGTCTGCATGGTAACAGAAGAAGTCACCGATGGGTTACCGTCGCGGTCGCCGCCGATCCATGAACCAAAACGCAAATACGTCGGTACATGCCAGTTCTGGCCCGGATAGTATTTACTCAAACATCGTTCAAGTTCTTGATATACGTCCGGCAATACCTGGAAAATAGTCTCATGGAAATAATACATTCCATTGCGCACTTCATCGAGCACCGTAGGCTTGCGGTCGCGCAGCTCATCCGTCTGCCATAAGGTAATGACCTCATTAAGCAGCTTCTCACGCAACTGTTCACGTTCGCGGAAGGTCAGGGTAGGATTATCCAACCCCATAACATCGTCGGAGATCCGCTTATGAATATCGAGAATTGCCCGGCGCATGGCTTCCGTAGGGTGAGCCGTCATGACCAGCTCCAAAGACAGAGCATTCATTATCTCATGAACATCCTCATGCGAGAAATCCCGCTCCCGGAGCTCCTGAATTGCGCTCTCTATGGAACCAGGCTGTACAGTCTCCCCGGCAGATCGTTCATAGTCGCGTTTGCGGCGAATCCGGTGGTTCTGCTCGGCAATGTTCACCAATTGAAAATAAATAGCGAACGCCCGTATCACCTGGTGGCGATTCTCCGGATCCAGTGAATTAATTAGCTCCTTAAATTCATTGTGCAGTTCAGGCAAAAACAATGAGCGCAGCGATTTACTGGACTCACGGATTTTCTCCACGATCTCCAGCAGTTCGTTGCCGCCTTGGTGAACCAAGACCTCGCCCAAAATATTCCCCAGGAACCGTACGTCACGCCGCAGCAGATTATTAGAGTTGCTTTTGCTGACGGCAGTCGTAAGTTCGGTCATGCTGCTCCCCCCATCCTCTTCCGGATCAATGCTTTTAACATTGTCTATTTGAAGCTTTCCTCATATCATACAATAAAACTGCCCGGAAATCTCCAACTTTATTGCGCTGTAAAGCGATACAGCAATTAAGATTATACACCAATCCGGCTATTTATACAGTGCTAAAAAAAATATGTATTTCTTCCTATTATAATGTCTGATCCGCGTCGGGTTTATGTAGCGACTATGTAATTATACATTACGCGAATTTGCATAAAAGTTGGGTCCGAAGAGTCGGTTGTCAATTATACTCACGCGTTATTTTTTGGTAGTCCCGGGACGATTGTTGTAATTTCAATTCAAATAGGCCCACTGTGGACTGCTGTTGTTAATTCTTGCTAACAGTGGAGGCTCCCTCTGGGAATTACAGCAGACAATTTGTACCAAGATTCTGCAAATCGTCCATAAAAATAACGTATGGATCAAAAAAAGTTCACCTTCGTCTTCATTATTCGCTACCTTTAATTATGTATAGAGCCGATCTTAAAACATAGCTTTGAGATGAAATAGATCGGTTATAGATTATTAAAAAAAGCCTATTAAGGGTGGACGAAGCCTCTACTTTGAACAAGCGCTCTAAAGCCACTAAGGCCCCCTATGAAGGCTACTGACACATATCGGGTGGGGGAGAAAGAGTTTAGCTCATCACTGTCCCTAAGTGAGCTATGGGCAAGTTTCTAAAAACAAAAAACCCTTACCGAAGTAAGAGCTCATGTCAGCTAATAAGCTGAATTATCGGGATGACACGATTTGAACATGCGACCCCCTGGTCCCAAACCAGGTGCTCTACCAAGCTGAGCTACATCCCGAAACGATATAAAATTATGGAGCGGGTGATGGGAATCGAACCCACGCTATCAGCTTGGAAGGCTGAAGTTCTACCATTGAACTACACCCGCGCAGATATAAAATCGGGATGACACGATTTGAACATGCGACCCCCTGGTCCCAAACCAGGTGCTCTACCAAGCTGAGCTACATCCCGTTATTTTGTAAAATAAATAAAATGGCGCGCCCTGAGAGATTCGAACTCCCGACCTTTTGATTCGTAGTCAAACGCTCTATCCAGCTGAGCTAAGGGCGCAAATATTATGGAGCGGACGACGGGAATCGAACCCGCGACCCTCGCCTTGGCAAGGCGATGCTCTACCGCTGAGCCACGTCCGCAAATTAGATGGTGCGCGTGAAGGGACTTGAACCCCCACGTCGTAAGACGCCAGATCCTAAGTCTGGTGCGTCTGCCATTCCGCCACACGCGCACAATAATAATAAAAGTGAGCCATGAAGGACTCGAACCTTCGACACCCTGATTAAAAGTCAGGTGCTCTACCAACTGAGCTAATGGCTCGCATTTGGCAGGGGATATAGGATTCGAACCTATGATGACGGAGTCAGAGTCCGTTGCCTTACCGCTTGGCTAATCCCCTTCGATGGATACCTATAAAATCCCCACAATCTCTTCCAACACGAGGACGATTATGGTGGAGGCTGAGGGGTTCGAACCCCCGACCCTCTGCTTGTAAGGCAGATGCTCTCCCAGCTGAGCTAAGCCTCCATATCTAAGGTTGTCCTCTAGGGAAAATGAAAAAAATCATAAATGGTGACCCGTATGGGATTCGAACCCATGTTACCTCCGTGAAAGGGAGGTGTCTTAACCCCTTGACCAACGGGCCTAAAAACTTGTGGAGCTCTCAACCGGATTCGAACCGGTGACCTCTTCCTTACCATGGAAGCACTCTACCTACTGAGCTATGAGAGCATGGCTCCCCGAACAGGACTCGAACCTGTGACAACTCGATTAACAGTCGAGTGCTCTACCAACTGAGCTATCAGGGAATAATGCTTGGCGGCGTCCTACTCTCCCAGGACCCTTCGGTCCAAGTACCATCGGCGCTGGAGGGCTTAACGGTCGTGTTCGGGATGGGTACGCGTGGAACCCCTCCGCTATCGCCACCAAACGTGCGCTTGTGGAACAAGCGCC
>NZ_JBVYOK010000015.1:0-179163 GCF_056120445.1 Paenibacillus sp. sgz302115 | reverse complement strand
AGTGGAAAAAGGTCACTTAATTCGCCGTTTTCCGCACTAATTGAGCATTTAAGTGGAAAAAGTATACCTAATTCTCTCTTTTTCGGCGGATTTCGCTTGATCAAGCTGATTTAAGTGGAGTTTTTCCACTCTACATTTATCGGCCTCTTGCTCAAAAGAAATTAAGTGGAGAAATTCCCACTAGCACATCAGCGTAGATAGGTTACTCAAGTAAAACTAACTAGATCTGTACGAAATTAGGAATTTCGGCAAAGCAGGAGCGTAGCTCCATAAAACTTAGCAGATGCTTACGAAGCAAGTTTTGCACGAAGAGGATTCGAGGAAGCATATGCTCACAAAACTTAAGCATATGCTTACGATGCCAGTTTTATGACGAAGAGATTTCAGGGAGCGTAGCTCCATAAAACTCTAAGGAGGACTAATTATGGCTCAGAGCGAGGAGTTGCGCCAGGCTGGGTACCGATTGCTGACACAGCTCCATGACGATATTCAGCATCCGCAAGCTGGCGGGCAGCAGGGCAATGATCTGCTTAGCAGATACAGGGCCAGCATTGACAGCGAAGCGGACGCCGGTATCCGGCAGAATCTGGAGACGCTGACCGGAGTGATCCAGGCTTACTTGTCGGAGCGGGCTTCCGAGGATGCTCTGGAGTATTATTTATCTCAGCAGTTCAACATCGAACCCGTGAATATCCGCGAGCTGCTGAACAGCCTTGCCGAATTAAGGAGGGCGAACGGAGAACAGGCCAACCCCCTGACCACGGCCACCGATCCCTCCACCCTGCCCAAAGTCAGCGTAATCATCACAACCTATAATAGAAAAGAGTTCCTGCACCAAGCCGTCCAAAGCATCCTGCGGCAGGATTATCCCCATAAAGAGATTACGGTAATTGACGACTGCTCCAGCGACGGGACCGCAGACATGATGAGCCGGAGCTTCGGAGATGATCCGCGTGTGATCTACATGCAGAACGAAACCAACCGCGGGCCCGGGAATAACCGGCGCAAGGCGCTCTCCGCCCACGGCGACGGCGAATACATTCTGTTCCTGGACGACGATGACTATCTGATCGACCGTAGCTATTTCAGCAGGGCTGTACATTTTCATCAGCAGCATCCGGAGCTTGCTTTTGTAGCCGCCAATGTATTCCTGGAGTATTCCAAAACCGGCCAGCTCAAGCCCTCCAGCCTACAGCTAAGCGAGATTACCCCGAAGGAGGCTTATTTCAGAAATTTTGAGCAAAAAGGCTATCCTAAGCCCGCCTCCACCTTGACCGCAATTTTCAGACGGGATGCGCTCATGAAGATGGATATCCTGAACATGAATATGGTCAACGACGCATCCATTTACCTCCGGGCCCTGCTGATCGGCGACGCCGGGTTTATTGATACCCTAGCGGGTGTCTACCGGATTCACGGCAACAATATTACCTTTCACCTCAGCCAGTCTTTCCTGATCGAGAATCTGGAGGAGAAACGGCTCATCCGCAACATGGCCATCGACCGCTACGGCTACAGCAAGACGGAAATGAACGAATGGTTCAACCACAATGTATATGACACCATCTCGTACTATCTGATGAATTCCGCCAAAAGCCACACCGACTTCAAGTCGATGTACAGCTGGGCCAGCACCCACAGCCCCAAGGCCTACAGCCAGTTGAAACGCCAATTCCGCACCAAACTGCTGAAAAAGCAACTGCTGCGCGTGTCGTTTGTTAGGGCGTTATTGAACCGGTAGATTTCATTCTTATCCCTACATTTAAGCAAAAGACACCTTTTTCCGGGTGTCTTTTGTTCATATTTTATCTCAATGAAATGGCGGTTTATTTTGTTAAGATTACTTCTTTTTGTGGTTGGAAATTATTTTGACAAAAATCTTTAGGTGTTCGCTTGACTCAGTTATAATAACTAAGTTATCTTAGAAATGCAAAACGAAAGGAGGTACCCATGAGAACACCCGCTTCTGAAGTAATTAGAAAAACCGCTCTAAAATTATTAGCCGATTATCCCGAAGGAAGGAGTCTGGCCGATCTGAAATTCCTTACGGAGCGTACATTGTGGAAACTCATAGAACCAGATGATTCAAAAAAAGGCAAGTATAGGTCTGCATTATGGGACTTAGAAAAACGTTTTCCTGAATATGTAGTAAAGGATAAAGAAGGACGAGCTGCAGTGTTTATTCCTTCTAAGAAATTGCAAAACGATAAGGACCTTATTGAAGTTCCCGCATATTCTCCCACTGCAAAGGAACTGTTAAAAACAACGCAGTCTTCAACTAGTGAGAATTATATAAATTATGTTGAGATGAAAGGGAAAATAGTAGAGGTAATAAACCTAATAGAGAACATTGATTTAAAAAAATTTGATATAAGAGATACCAGAGACTCCACAGAGGCAGTAGATATTTTGAAAGCCATCATTCATCTTGAGGGTCTAAAAACATTAAAGTATAGCCTACAAAAGATCAAGTCAGAGAATGAATATTATAAATAAAAAAACCCAGCTCCACTAACGAAGCGGAGAAGGGTTGTCTTTAAAGCGCAGCCAGCTCTACTAACGAAGCGGAGAAGACTACACTTAAATAAGTATATGTGTATTTTAATAGTATTATGCAGAAATCCAGAAGTCAAGTATATCCCGCTGCATGATAAAATGAAAGGAGCAGAACTACAAAGTGAGTTTTCATTTATATTTTGATGAGGCTAACAAGATTGATCAGCCAAATAAAGCTTTTTCTTATTATGGCGCTTACGGTGGAATGGATACAACTATGGCTGAAACAACAAAAGCAGTAAAAGAAATCTGCACATCTTTAAATACCCAAAGTGAGCTCCATTTTAGGGAATATAATCACGACCAATACATAAAAAAATATTTCAAAATTCTAAATCATGTAATCAGCCAAGATGTGAATATAAATATAATTATTGTCAACAATGCAAACGCCCATTTAATCGCTAAGGAAATGAATTTAAGCATGCTGGAGCTGCGCAGTTTGTTTTATATAAAAATCCCTGAAAGGCTATTCTATGGTGTTACACGCCATTTGAATTTACCAAACAATATTGAAGTAAAAATAAATGTGGATCGCAGCGATGAATATAGTGCATTACGGTTGTACTCTAAAATTAAAGAACAAATGAATGCCCACTCGGTTTATAGAAACAAAAGATATACCATTAAGTCTGTTCGCTCACTACATTCTCATGAATCCATCCCCTTGCAAATTATTGATACATTCATGGGAATCGTCGTGTTCTTGATGGAAAGAGGATATACCGAAAATTCTGATGCCTCCTTAATAAAAAGCGATCTGATTTACCGATTCTTAATAGAAGGATTGAATATTGAAAGGTTCCAAAAACAAATTAAGCTATTTCAATGGGATGGGAGTGACATTTTATCCGAGTTGCCAATAGGCAATTATATATCCAGGTTTATTGTATACAAATCACAATATGATACCAAGGAGATAACAAAACTAAACTCAATTTTATTAAAGCACCCTCACAAATCTGCTAGGGATTACAGGGAACTGATGGGATATCCTAATACAAGATTGAGAATGATGTTAGGTTTTAAAGACGAACTTGAAGGCAGAGGCAGGAATTCATTCTTGTTGCTATAGAAAAAACAAAAACAAGCTGCTCCGTCTGCATGGACGGGACAGCTTGTTTTTTGCAGTTTATTGTAGGGATTGCGGCGATCCCCCGGCATGAGCATCGTTGGCGATCCCTTGTAGGATACGCCAGGAAAGACCGAGGGACTGCGCAACCCTTTTTTCGAACAGTAAGCCGGGGTTATGGTTTATTTGCCAGCCAGTGCCTGCTCAATATAGGAATTGTCAACCACTTGAGAGACATCCACCTTCTCTTTCAGTTCTCCCAGCTTAAACAGAATGTCTGCAACCTCCTGCTGGTTCTTGGTGGCTTCATCCGAGATCGGGTTGTTGGTAGCCACGTTGTTCGCCAGAGAGACTCTTACAGTCTCTTCGTCGAGATTCTTAAGACCCGCCAGCAGCTTAATCGCTTCATCCAGATTGCTGTTCTGCCATTCCAGTGCGCGTTCGTATGCCTTCAAGTAGGCTACAACCAGTTCCGGGTATTGTTTGGCAAATTTGGTACGGACGATGTTGTAGGCGGGATTGAAGGCGCCAATACCTTTACCGTCCGCAATCAGCTTTGCCCCCTGTGTATTAATCTGTGAACTGCGGAAAGGCTCCCAGATCACCCAGGCATCAATCTGTCCACTCTGGAACGCAGGCTGGGCTTCATCCGGCTGAAGATTGATCTGCTGCACATCCGAGGCGCTCAGTCCCGCGCTCTGCAAGGCACGGAGCAATAGTCCCCAGGAGCTGCTTCCCTTGGTTACGCCGACTTTTTTGCCTTTCAGGTCTGCAATGGATTGAATAGAGCTGCCCTTCGGAACGATGATGCCGTCCCCGCCGCCGTCGCTTCCTTCACTGATAGAGGTAAAGCCTACCTTAGCCGCTTGCCCGGTAATCGTGCCGATGTAGCCAATACGGACAAAGTCCAGACGATCCGAGGCGATGGCCTCCAGGAATTGTGAAGAGCTCTGAAGGGTTTGATACTCAATCTTTGCCCCGAATTTCCCGAATTCCTCTTCGAAATACCCTTTTTCCTTGGCGATCAGTAGCGGCCCTATCTGACTGGCATCAATGTTGACGACAACATCCTTGTATTTCTCCGCATTGCTGCCGGTGTCTTGTGATGCAGATGGTTCCGCCGATGCCGATGCCGGTGCCGCTGTTGTTGCTGTTGCTTCTGTTGCTGCGTTGTTCTTAGCCTGGCCTGCATTACTGGATGAGTTCCCGCAAGCAGACAGCATAATCAGTATCATTGCAAGTGTCAGACCCATGAACCCCTTTTTACTCCATGCTTTCATTATTGTTCCTCCTGTTGTTTTGAGTATGGTGCTGCATATGTCAAAAGCTTGTCCTGCTTGTCAGGTTGATCAGAGGCGGCCGGCAGGCCGCAATAAACCGAGATGCTCTCTTAATGTGCTGCCTGTGTATTCCGTGCGGAAGCTTCCTCTTGCCTGCAATAGCGGCACAACCTCCTGCACAAATTCCTCCAGCCCCTGGGGTAACAGCGGCTGCATAATATTGAATCCGTCGCATGCTCCGCTGGTGAACCAATCCTCCATCACACTTGCGACATGCTCCGCTGTACCGGTGACGGTTAAATGACCACGGGCAACGGCGTAATGCAGCCCCAGCTCGCGGATCGTCATTCCGGATTGCCGGGCACGCTCGATAATCATCACAGCCCTGCTGGTATTCCCTTGCACAGGGATGTCGGGCAGCGGCCCGTCAATCGGATGGCCCGACAGATCGTAATTGAGCAGCTTGGACAAATAACGTGCACCGACAGCAGGCTGAATCAGCTCATTGAAGAGCTGTTCTTTCTCCCGGGCCTCCTCCTCCGTAGCCCCAATGAAGGCCATCAGGCCGGGCATTACCTTAAGCTCATCCGCCTCTCGGCCGTATTGAGGAAGCTGCGCTTTGAGCTGCCGATAGAAGGCAATGGCTTCTTCCTTGTTATCGCAGGCGGTAAACACCACATCTGCGGTGCGGGCAGCCAGCTTCTGACCTGTCGGTGAGGTGCCCGCCTCAATAATGACCGGTCTTCCTTGCGGAGAACGCGGTAAATTCAGCGGCCCCTCGACCCGGAAATGAGTGCCATTATGATTCAGCCGGTGAATGCGTTCGGGATTGGCGTAACGTCCACTCTCGCGCTCCAACACCACCGCATCGTCCTGCCAGCAATCCCACAGGCCGGTGACAACCTCCAGGAATTCAGACGCCCGTTCATAGCGCCTTCCATGTTCGAGCAGCTGGTCGGCATTGAAGTTCCTGGCTTCACTTTCCTTGGTGGAGGTGACCACATTCCATCCCGCACGCCCGCTGCTCAAATGATCAAGCGTAGCGAACCGCCGCGCCAGATTGTAGGGCTCATTAAAGGTAGTGGATGCCGTTCCGGCTAGTCCAATCCGCTGTGTCACCCCCGCCAGCGCCCCGAGCAGAGTGACCGATTCGGGATAGATAAAGCTGACATCCGTCTCCAGATCGGAAATACCGGGGATGGAGCCGCTGTCGGCCAGAAAGACCATATCGAATTTGCCATGCTCCGCCGCCTGCGCTGACTTGAGATAGAATTCCAGATTGATGGCGCTCTGGGTCGTGGATTCCGGGTGGCGCCAAGCTGCATAATGATGCCCATAATCGAATAAAAAAGCTCCAAGTCTCATCTGTTCATGTTGTCTTGTCATTAGCTTCACTTCCATCAGATTGAATTAGGTTTCAGACCGCTCTGTTCTTATAGCTCCGGTAAGCCTCAGCGAACCGGGCGACTCCCAGCCGGATGGCTTCTTCATTGCAATAGCTAAAGGACAGCCTTGCATAATTCCCTCCTTCCGGCTCTACAAAAAACTGGCTGCCAGGCAGGAAGCTGACCCCCCGCCCCGCGGCGTCCTGCACAAATTCAGAGGTTTGCACATCTTCGGGGAAGGCCAGCCAGATGAAGAAGCCCCCGGCAGGAATCTGGAACTGCACATCGTTACCGAATTGCTCGCGCAGGGCACCAACCATGACATCGCGACTGGATTTATACCTTTCGATAAGCCGCTGCAGATGCTCAGGGAAGGACAGGTGATCGAACAACTGGGCGACAATTTCCTGGGAGAATACGCTGGCCTTGCTGCCCTGGAAGAAGGAGTTCATGTTCCGAATCACCTCTGCCGAGCCTATGGCCCAGCCCAGGCGGATGCCTGGGGCAATGATTTTGGAAAAGGAGCTGAGATAGATCACCCGCTCCGGCCCGAAGCTGTAGATTGCCGGAAGATGCTGCCCTTCGTAGACCAATTCGGCATAAGCATCATCCTCCAGAATGAAGAAGTTATACTCATAAGCAAGCTGCGCCAGCCGCTCACGCCGCTCGGCGGACAGGCTCACACCTCCAGGGTTATGGAAGTTAGGCATGCAATAGAGCAACTTGGGAAGAGGTGTGCCCAGCCGGGAGGCTTCCACCAGTGCGGCTTCCACCCGTTCCACCTGAATGCCCTGAGAGTCAATAGGGAAGGAAGTGATAACCGCCTCCGCTGCTCTGAAGGTGCTGACTGCACCGAAGTAGGTCGGTGCCTCCCCCCATACATGGTCCCCTGGTTCCAGCAGTGCTCTGGCGGCGTAGTCAATCGCCTGCTGGGAACCATAGGTGACGAGAATTTGCTGCGGAGCGGCCTGAATGGAGCGGAGGACTGCCCGTTCAGCTATCCACTGCTGGACGCGGCCGGGTCCGCCCGCTCCGGCGTATTGCAGCGCATCCCGCCCCTCGTGCAGAATGGCAGCCGCCGATGCAGCCTGCAATTCCGCATATGGGAAGGCATCGGACGAGGGAGTTCCATAGGAAAGCGGGATGATGTCCGACCGGCTCGAAGCTTGTGCGGCTCCAACGGGAGGCGCGGCTGGCAGACGTTTAGGAAAGGCAAATGGCTTTAAGTGTGAGGTCATTAGGGTTAACCACCTTATTCGGAAGATGTGAGAAGCTAAATGGCCGACTCCAACTGAAGACTTGAATTCGCCCGATGCAATGGGTACAGGAGCAGACCTAGCCTTTATAGCTGTCTCTCCAGCCCAGCAATCTACGCTCCAGCAGCCGTACCATTGAATCGGTCAGCTTGCCGACAGCGGCAAAGATGAAGATGCCTACAAAGACAACCCCTGTCCTCATAAAGGAACGGGCATCCTGAATCAGGTAACCCACACCTTGATCAGCACCCATCAGTTCCGCGACCACAAGGCATAGCCACGCCGTGCTGAGTGACAAGCGAAGGCCAAGCAGAATCTGGGGAAGCGCCGATGGAAGGACAAGCCTCCTGATCAAGCTGTAGCGGCTGAACTCCAGCACCTTGGCGACATCGAACAATTTGGAATCCACCGTGCGAACACCAAGGAAGGTATTCACATAGAGCGGGAAGAAGGCCCCCATAGCAATCAGCAGCACTTTGGATAATTCCCCGAAGCCGAACCACAGAATAAAAAGTGGCGTGATGGCTAGCAGAGGAACGGTGCGCAGCATTTGAACTGTAGGATCAAGGTATTCCTCAGCGCGCCGGAATAATCCGACGAATAGTCCGAGCACCAGACCTAACGCTCCCCCGATCAGGAAGCCGAGCAACGCCCGAACGACGCTGACCCGCAAATGATGCAGCAGCTCACCCGAGCGCAGCAGGTCGGCGAAATCCTTAAAGATCGACCAGGGAGAGGGAAAAAGCTGCTCCGACACCCAACCAAGCTGCGACAACAACTGCCAGATGGCGAGAATGAAAACAGGAAGAAACAATCCACGTATAAATAATCTCTGTCTGTTCGTCTTGCGGTCTGTATTCATATTTCCCAGCCGGCCTCCCTGCTGCTGTACGGATGATGCTCCAGTGCCCGCAGCACAAGGGTGCGAAGCTCCTGGAAGGATGTGCTTAGACGATTCCTCGGGTGAGGAAGATCGACTGGCAATACATGCTTGATTCTTCCCGGCTGGGCATCCATCACAACGATACGGTTGGACAGGAATACAGCTTCATCAATGTCATGCGTAACGAGCAGCATCGTTGTCCGGTTGGTATGCCAAATGTCGAGGAGAGCTTCCTGCATATGGGTTCTTGTAAAAGCATCCAGTGCGCCGAAGGGTTCATCCAGCAGCAGTACCTTGGGATTGCGCAGCAGCGTACGGGCAATAGCCACCCGCTGGGCCATACCGCCCGAAATCTGCTTTGGGTATGCCTTTTCGAAGCCCTGAAGCCGTACCAGTTCAATCATGGAATCTACCTTCCGCCTGATCTCCGTCTTCTTCAGCGACAGGTCTGCGGCAATATTCTCTTCAACGGTCTGCCAAGGGAAGAGACGATGCTCCTGAAAGATGACGCCCTTATTCTGGCTCGGCCCTGTGATTGGCTCGCCGCTGAGCAGCAAGGTTCCGGCATCCTTGGATTCTAATCCGGCCACGATTTTAAGCAGAGTGCTTTTACCGCAGCCGCTTGGCCCAATGACCGTGAAGAATTCGCCAGGCTCTACATAAATATTAATATCTGACAGGACAAGCTTAGGCTGTCCCTCATGAACATAGGATTTGTTGACTTTCTGGATGTCGAGAGCTCCTGCTGCTGACATCAACACCACCTTCATTTCTCCGATAAGCTTAGTAGGCAATAAAGTTATTATTATTAACACATATAAAGCGGTGTGATGTAAAATACGTAATATCTATGCTTGCATAAGTGACATTTATCACACCGGAGGGATTGCCGTGCGTCTGGAACAGTTAAAATACATCATCGAGGTCGCTCACTGTGGTTCCATTACGGTAGCTGCCGACAAGCTCCATGTGTCGCAGCCGAATATCAGCCATGCCATCTCTTCATTGGAGCAGGAGCTTGGAGCGGTAATCTTCAATCGGACGCGGGCGGGTAGCGAGCTTACGGAGATTGGCGCAAGTATTATTGAACATGCTGAAGAGATTATGAATCAGGTTGATGCTCTGAAGAATACGGCCCGTAACCACGGTTCACTGATTGAGGGGACAATGACCATCGGAGCCATCTCTGGAATATGCACCAGCTTCCTTCCACGGACGCTGTCAGTCTTCAAGTCAAAATATCCTAATGTGGAGCTGGTCATTCAGGAAGGCCATTCCGGTGAAATTGAGGAGGGAGTTATTCAAGGCAAGCTCGATCTTGGGCTGGTTGGTATTCCTGGCGAGTATGAATTCAAGCATTTGCATGCCCATCAATTCATGGTAGGCAAGATTCTGGCCTGTGTGGGTGCAAGTTCACCCCTGGCCGCGAAGGATAAAGTTTCCTTTCACGACATCGTGAAGCATCCGGTAATTGCATCTTCAGATCATATGCGCAAGGAGCTTCGGAAGTACGGCACACCCAAGGAGGTATATTTGTCCAATTGGTCGGAAGCATCGAAGCATGTTATTGCAGAGGGAATGGCGACTTGCTTTTATCTCGATGTATCCTTGAAGAATGACCCTTACGTGAAAACAGGGCAGATCATCCCCATTCCGGTGAAGGAAGACCCTGAGGTGAAGCTGTACTGGCTGCATTCCCGGAAGAAGCTGTCTGTGGCCGGCGAAGCTTTTATCCGTGAATTCCTGATTCAGGTCAATCAGTTCAACCGGTGGAAATCCATATAGGAACAGCATGCGCCCAGATTTAATGTGTCTGTTAAAAGCTCAAAAAGCGGCACATCCATCGCGCCGCTTCTTGATTCTTCGCGTTCAAGCCTCGCTCAGCAATCTATCCAGCAGCCCGAACGCCGCTTCCAGCTCGGACTTGGCAATACTGCCGTATAAATCGCCAATATTCAATTCATAAGAGCACGAGAACTCGCCGGTCTCCTTCAGCCGCGGGGTCAGCCCTACGCCCGTTTCTTCGGTGACCCGGATTAGAATCGGCTCCACCTGCTGCCTGGGCAGGGCAAAATACACATGGAACATGTTAGACACCGGAACCTCCGGCAGAGTGCTTACGTTAGGACAGCCGTTGAACCGGGACGCAAGCTCCTTGGCCTCCGCATAATATTGCCCCATCTTGCCCGCTCTCATCTGATAATAGTACCGGGCGGGGATAATATATGGATACAGGCTGATCAGGTCGCCGCCGTGCCGTCTTTTCCAAATCTTCGATTCCCCGGTAAAATCCTCGCTCCCCGCAAGAATAGCTCCGGCGATCCCGCCAATGCCTTTATAAAAAGAAACATATACGCTGTCGAACAGGCTGCAGACCTCAGCGGCGGTTTTGCCGTAATACGGCAGCACCTCGAATATACGCGCACCGTCCAGATGCAGCATGATGCCCTGCTCACGGCAATACTCTGAAATCGCTTCAAGCTCCGCATATTCCGGCAGTTGTCCGCCAATCTCGCGCTGCGGCAGCTCCAGCAGGAGACAGGCAACGCCTGTACCCATATTCTTCACATCGTCCAGGGAAATCAGGCTGTCTTTATCGGCAAGCAGGAGCGGCTCCAGATGATGCAGCTCTTTTAGCCCATCCTGCTCGTGGATTTCCAAGTGGCACAAGGGATGGTACGCCACACGCCTGCTGCCCTTGCGGTCACTCCAGATTCTAAGCGCAATCTGCTGCGCCATCGTGCCGCTGGGGAAAAACACCGCCGCTTCCTTGCCCAGCACCTCCGCCATTTCAGCCTGAAACTCCTCGATCAGCTTACCCGTGCCGTACATATCACTGCCTAGGCCGTCCTCTACTCCGGCAAAAGCCTCTTTTAGCACCCTTATGTCCCGTTTACCGTGACCGGCCAGTTGTATAGAAGCAGCACTGTAAGCTTCAGCTAAGGTTTTGCTGTTATCCGTTACTGTCTCTGTTTTCGTCTGATCCATTGGCACAATTCTCCTCTCAAACCAAGCGTTCTCTGAATTAATCTTTACAAATTATATCATTTCGCCCCAAATTCCTGCTTTTTTCTAAAGTTCACGTTTTGTTCCTCTAATCCAAGGTGAAAATAATTGACCGCTGTGCTACAATATTGGAATTGCAAAGGCAATTGCTTAGGGAGGTTTATTACAACACCATGCTTATTATTGGTATCGCCGGCGGGACCGGTTCTGGCAAAACGACAGTAGCACGCTCCGTCATCGACCGTCTGGGAACAGATAAAGTGACGTTCATATCTCAGGATAACTACTATAAAGACCATTCGCATCTCAGCCTGGAGGAACGTGGAGCGATCAATTACGATCACCCGCTTGCTTTTGACACCGAGCTGCTGATTGAGCATTTGAATTGTCTCAAAACCGGACAAGCCGCTTATGCCCCGGTGTATGATTTTACCGTTCATGCCCGCTTTACGGACAAAACGGTGGAGCTTCAGCCCAACAACATCGTCATTGTTGAAGGACTGCATGTCCTCTCCGATGAAATGCTTCGCGCGCAGCTCAATATTAAGGTTTTTGTCGATACCGACCCGGATGTGCGCATCCTGCGGCGTGTGCTGCGGGACATTGAGGAACGCGGACGGACCATCCGGTCGATCCACACGCAATATTTGACTACGGTCAAACCGATGCACGAGGCATTCATTGAACCGTCCAAAAAATACGCAGACCTCATCATCCCTGAAGGCGGACAGAATGAAGTTGGCATTCAGCTATTGTCCGTGCTCACCGAGAAATACTTGTCGGGCGACCAGCAGTGGACTGGAAAGTAAAGGTTAAGATTTATAAAGGCTGCCGGGACTTCTCGGTGGCTTTTTTTGTATGAACCACCTTTGATATAATTGGGGCAAAATATTATCGAAAGAAATGTGCAGAAAAAGCCATTCATGAATGGCTGCAAAAAGAGAATTTGGATTACAGTACCTTGAACGAAAAGTACATCTCTCTGCATCCTTGATTCCCCTTACACGAATAGGAGTGAACGGCTAATATGAACCTCCGTAATCTTGGCAAAAGTATTAGCAGCGTGATCATAAAAAGAGGGCAGGACTACCTGCTCTCCGGCCATGTAGAGTCTGTACGCGAGCTAAAGCCCGGACTCTACCGGGCAAAAGTCGCAGGAAGCGAGCTTTACGAAGTGGTTGTCCAGCTTGGGGAGCAGGATAAGATTCTTTCCTCATCATGTACTTGTCCGTACGATATGGATGCTGTCTGCAAGCATCAGGCGGCGGTGCTGATGTATCTGAGGGATCATATGGCAGAGGACGCTATCCCTGATGCAACCGAATCCGCCCCGGCCGCGAGCCTGCAGCAAATACTGGAAGCGAAGGACAAAAGCGAGCTGATCTCGCTGCTGTTAGCCTTGGCACTGGACTCGGAGCAGACGGAACAGCGAATTCGCATTTACTTTTCTGGTGCGGAGAACAGCGCTGGGCTTGAAGACTATAGGAGTCTGATCCGCTCTTATATTAACCAGTATGCCGGCAGAGACGGGTTTGTTGGTTGGGGAAAAGTAGACAGAGCCGTGCAGGGTGCAGAACTTGCCGCTGCCAAAGCGGTTCAGGCCTTCGAAGAAAATGAGCCGCTCCAGGCGGTTCGAATTAACCTGTGCATTCTCGAAGAAATGCTGGAGTTGCTACAAGCCTCCGATGACTCGGATGGTATCGTGGTCGGCATGATAGAGGACAGCCTGGACCGTATCTATGAGATTGCCCAGCTTGGAGAGGAGTTGTCGCCTAAGGAAGCGGAGAACTTGTTTCAACTGCTGATGGACATGACGCAACACCCGGAAATGGACGGCTGGTCTGACTGGCAGCTTGTCCTACTCCGGTGTTCTGCCGAACTGGCCGTTACGAGCCGCCAGGAGGCAGAGTGGGAAGCATTAGCTGATAAATTGAGCAAAGGGAAGGATTCAAATAGCTGGAGTGCTCAGCATTTTGCGGCCCGTTTGGGGGAAATTCGTTTGGAGCGGCTGCAGAAGCATGCCAGTGAGCAGGAATATCAGGTTTATTTGCACAGTCACCTGCACTTCAAAAGCTTCCGGGAACAGGCCATCACCCAGGCAATGGATGCCGCCCGATATGATGAGGCGATTCGTCTAGCCCAAGAAGGGGAAGCCCAGGATGCAAAGAACCGTTTGCCGGGACTCGTCCACAAGTGGGAGCAGCTGCGATATGAAGCCTATAGGCTGTCAGGAGATACACTGTCCCAGCGTGAACTTGGTCTGGAGCTGCTCTGTGGCGGGGAATTGTCTTACTACCCTGCTGTTAAATCTGCTTATCCTGCTGCGGAGTGGCCACCCATCTATAATGTGATATTGGACAGATTGGAGCAAAACCACAACCCATGGGATAATGTGTACACGAAGCTCTTGATCCAGGAGAAGGAATTCGACCGCCTGCTGCGTTATGTGCAGAAGCACCCTCGTGAAGTCGAAGAATATTATCCGCACCTGGTTCCTGACTATCTGCAGGAGGTGACCGGCATCTTTCTCACCTATATTGAACAGTCGGCTGACCAAGCCTCTGCACGCAAGCAATATCAGCAGGTCTGCCGGACCATCAAAAAACTCCGAAAAGTAGCCGGTTCCGCCGCTGCCGAACCTATCGTACATTCACTGCTGGCCGCATACCCCAAACGGTCAGCTTTTAAGGACGAGCTGACCAAGCTGCTGGAGAGCTTTTAAGCAGCTTGGTGTGCAAGGTTAAAGCGATAACATGCCCTCAGCGCACTCGAAAGCACGGCCACGTGGCGGGAACAACGGCATTTCTGCTTGTTCCCACCACTTCCGGCCTCGATGCTCCTAACAACGGCATTTCTGCCGTTGTTTCCGCCACTTCCGGCCTCGGCGCTCCCAACAACGGCATTTCTGCTGTTGTTTCCGCCACTTCCGACCTCGATGCTCCTAACAACAGCATTTCTGCCGTTGTTTCCGCCACTTCCGGCCTCGATGCTCCTAACAACGGCATTTTTGCCGTTGTTCCCGCCACTTCCGGCCTCAGCGCTCCCAACAACGGCATTTCTGCGGTTGTTGTTCCAGAAGTCCCCTTTAGCGGCTGACAGGATGCTTAAATTCAACGCAAGCTCACGGCACCTATATGGCACATTACATAACACAAAATACCATTTTTCTCTAAATTGTCTTCACAAAAAAACTGCTTTAGTAACAACACGTCATATTTTCTTACTGGTAGCGCTTTATTTTATGAATTTAGGGTTGATTATTTCCTCCCCATCCTCTATGATAATCTCAACAGGTTGCTCATAAAGTTTAAGCGATTAAACTTTAGTTTCCACGAACCCTTATTTTAAGTATCACAAAATATTTGTTTGTCCCAAAAATTAAAGCGCTTATACTTTTAACAAGAAGGGTTGTGTGTCTGTGATTAAGAGTGAAGGCCGGCGGCAGACTTTTTACATGTATATGTTCATTTCTCCTTGGCTAATCGGGTTTCTTATCTTCGCCCTGTACCCCATTCTTTCGTCGCTCTACTACAGCTTCACCGATTATGACATTATCCACCCGCCCAGGTTCATCGGTCTCGCCAATTACACAGAGATGTTTCATAATGAGCTGTTCTGGAAATCGGTCACGGTCACGCTAAAATATACCTTCATCAGTGTACCCATCCAGCTCCTGCTGGCACTTGGCTTCGCACTGCTGCTGCACCAGACCATTCCGCTGAGAGGCTTCTTCCGTACCGCGATGTATTTTCCCAGCATGGTGTCCGGGGTGGCGATGTCGCTCCTCTGGTACTGGATTTTCAACCCGCAGATCGGCCTCTTCAACTACATGCTCTCCTGGTTCGGCATTCACGGCCCGGCCTGGCTGATGAACCCGGATACTGCGCTGTACGCCTTGATCATCATGTCCTTCTGGACCGCCGGTTCAGGCATGATCCTTTTCCTGGCCGGACTGCAGGGTGTGCCTGCAAGTCTAGTCGAAGCCGCCAATCTCGACGGAGCCGGACGGTTCCGGATTTTTCTGAATATCACGCTGCCCATGATCTCGCCTGTGCTGCTGTTCCAGCTCATTATGGGCCTGATCGACTCTTTCCAGGTCTTTACCCAGGCGTTTGTCATGACCCAAGGCGGTCCCAATTACTCCACCTGGTTCTACGTCTACAATCTCTATACCAGCGCCTTTAAGGAATACCGCGCCGGATACTCCTCCGCCCTCGCTTGGGTGCTGCTGATCGTTGTTATGTTATGCACGGCCATTATTATGAAGCTGTCGAACCGTTATGTTCATTACGAAGGAGGCGGACACCGATGAGCACCGTCAAAATGACAAACGTCACTGCTGCCGCTTCCGCACACCGCCGAAAAATGGATCCCGTAAAAGCAGCCAGCTTCATCACCTTGCTGATTACTACCTTCCTTATGCTGCTGCCGCTGTTCTTCATGGTCTCCACCTCGCTGAAATCGAAGCGCGAAATGCTGAAGTTCCCGCCGACCTTTCTGCCGGAGAGCTGGGCGTGGAGCAATTACAGAGATATTTTTGAAACGCTGCAGTTCGGCACTCTGTACAAGAACAGCCTGATTATCGCCGTGTTCACCGTCATTGGCACCCTGATCTCCTCGGCACTGGTCGCTTACGGGTTCGCCCGGTTTAAGGGCAGAGGCAACCGCTTCCTGTTCATCCTGCTGCTGAGCACAATGATGCTGCCCTATCCGGCGATCATGATTCCGCAGTTTGTGCTCTTCTCCCACTTGAACTGGATCGACACCTTCCTGCCGCTGATCGTGCCTGCATTCTTCGGCTCGGCGTACAATATCTTCCTGCTGCGGCAGTTCTTCTCCACCTTGCCCGAAGAATTGTTCGATGCCGGTCGGATCGACGGCTGCGGCGAGCTGCGGATATGGTGGACCATCGCCCTGCCGCTGTCCGGGCCGGCACTGGCGACCGTGGCGATCTTTGCTTTTATCTATAGCTGGAACGACCTGCTTACACCGGTGCTCTACTTAAGCTCATCGGACAAATTCACGCTTCCCGTCGGCATGGCCTCACTTACCTCATCGCGCTTTCGTATTCCGCCGTGGCATCTCTTGATGGTCGCTTCCGTTCTGGCGATGCTTCCTATCGTAACGCTGTTCGCCATCGCCCAGAAGCAGTTCGTGGAAGGCATCGTACTGACAGGCATCAAGTAATATCCGCCCTAATCCGGCGGTTCATTCCAGAAATAATATCACTTGAAATCATGGAGGGATTGACTGATGAACAACAACCGTAAGAGGAAAATATCCGCGCTGCTCCTTGCAGCAAGCCTCACAGTGGCGGCATTATCCGGCTGCAGCGGAGGCAAATCGGCAGGCGACGTCGCCACGGGGAACAATGGGGCTTCCGGAAACAGCGGCTCGGGAGAACCGGTGACGATTACGCACTACACCATTGATTCCGAGGACCGGACCTTCATTGAGAAGCTGATTCCCGACTTCGAGAAGGAGCACCCGAACATCAAGGTGAAGGTGGAAAAAGCGCCCTATGAGCAGTTTGACAGCAAGCTCCAGACCCTGATTGCCGGGGGCAAATCCCCCGATGTGACCAGCCATTACGGGTATGGCGGCTTCGCTGAATATTACAACAAAGGCATGCTGCTGGACTTGACCGACCTGATCAAGGAGGACGGCTTCAAGCCGGAGGACTACCATATCCCGGACAATCTGATGAAAATCTACACCGTCAAGGACCGTACCTACGGCATTCCGGTCAATATGTATGTAACCTTGATGCTGTACAACAAAGACATGTTCGATGCCGCGAAGCTTCCCTATCCGCCAAGCGATTACGAAGACAAGAGCTGGACCTTTGACAAAATGGTGGAAGAGGCCAAGAAAATGACCGTCGTCTCTGACGACATTGCCAAAACCCAGTACGGCGTGGACTTCACCTGGGCCGAGCGCGATATGCGGCCGCTGTATTTTGGAGCTGAGCCTTATTCTGCGGATACCTGGACGAATGGCGGCGTGCCTTCCGAGACCTATTTTGACTCTCCCAAGGTGATTGCCGCTTACCAGAAGCTCTTCGATCTGATCTTCAAGGATAAGGTCTCTCCTACCTCTGAGTGGAGCAAAAGCGTAGCGGGACAGAACGGCGATCCCTTCGTCGCAGGCAAAATCGGCATGTCCATCGGCGGCTCCTGGAACCTTGCGGGCGCTAATGACTTTCCCTTCAACATCGGCGTAGCCGCTGTGCCGTGGGGTGGCAATGACAAGGTGCGCAGCACGCTGTTCGTCGATCCGCTGCTGATTCTGAAGGATTCCAAGCATCCGAAGGAAGCTTTTGAATGGATCAAATATTTGATGACCACTGAGGTTCAGGAGAAATCCATTGATCTGAGCGGCGGCAATCCGCCGGTGAACACCGAAGCTGCAGAGGTCTATTACAAGCATTTTGACGGCATTGATCCGGCAGATGTGAAAAAGGTCTATGAAGGCGCGGTTAAATATGGCTATGAATCCTACAATCACCTGATCACCAACTACTCGCAGATCAATGACATGTTCATCAACGAGCTGCAACCGGTCGAGACCGGACACAAGACGCTGGAAGAGGTGATGCCGGTGATTCAGCAGAAAGTGACCGAGATTATTAAAAGATAAGCCCATACGTTTAGCGGATATCCGGCAAGCCCTGTATACTGAAGGTAGAGTACAAGGTTCGGAAAATCCGACGCAAGGAGCGCCTACGATGAAAGTGAGTATTTTTGATGTAGCCAAAAAATCGGGATTATCCGTTGTCACGGTATCCCGGGTCATAAACGGAGCTGGCTCGGTGCGCGAGAAGAACCGCCAGAAGGTGCTGGAGGCGATAAAAGAGCTGGATTACCGCCCCAACGCGGCGGCCCGCAGCCTGGCCAGCGGCAGGACCGGTATCATCGGCCTGATTGTAACCACGCTGCAGGATTCCTTCTTCGATGCAGTGGTCAAAGAGCTGAATGAGTTGCTTGCGCTGCACGGATATTTCCTGGCGATTTCCGTCTCTACCGGGATCGGCTCGGACGAGAGCCACTATCTGATCCAGGAGGACCGGGTAGACGGCCTGATTCTGCTCTCGCCGATGAAAGAGGACAATTATATCGTGGAGCTGAAGCGGCGCGGCATTCCTTACGTGCTGATCGACAATCAGCAGCCGGGGAATGACAGCTATTCCATTACCGTCGATAATTTCAAGGGCGGGTATGCCGCCGCCAGCCATCTGCTGGAGCTGGGGCATACCTCAATCGCCCATCTCTGCGGTCAGGAGATGTTCCGCAGCACAAGGGAGCGCCGGGGAGGTTTCCTGAAGGCGTTGGAGGAAAAAGGCCTTGCGCCGTTTGAAATCGTTCACGGCGATTTCGAAATCGCCAAAGGCTACGACACCGCGCGGCGCTGGCTGTCAGAGGGCAAGCTGCCCACTGCCGTATTTGCCGGCGATGACAACATCGCCCTCGGCGTGATCAATGCCCTGATGGAGGCCGGAGTACGCGTGCCGGATGATGTGGCCGTCATCGGCTATGACGACCACATCATCGCTTCCCAGCTTCGCCCCCATCTGACGACCCTGCGCCAGCCAGCTGACAAAATCGGTGTGGCCGCCGCCGACATGCTGCTGAAGCGCATCAGCGGAACTATGAAGCGCGGGGGAGGAATCCGGATTGACCCGGAGCTGATTGTGCGTGAGTCCACCACTGCTCGACAGAGCTAAATATTAACTATGAGACTAAGCGCATGCTGTGATACTTGGCGTGAGCTACAAAACTAAGCGTATGCTTTTCGAAGTGAGTTTTGTACGAAGTGACTCAGGATGTGTAAGCTCACAAAACTTTAGGAGTGACGACCATTGACTTACTACTTGGGGCTCGATGGCGGAGGAAGCAAAACCTACGCCCTGCTCTGCGATGAGCACGGCAATGTGCTCGGCAAGGGCAGGAGCGGGAACGGGAACCACCAGACAGGGGCCGTGAATGCCACAGCTAACATCCGAGCCGCCGCCTTCGCGGCGCTGGCGGAAGCCGGACTCCAGCTTGGCGATCTTAGCCATGCTTACCTGGGACTCGCCGGCGCCGACCGCAAGACGGATTACGATATCCTGCATCCGCTGATCCGCGGCATCGGCTTCACCCGGTACACGATCAGCGGCGACCCGATGATCGGCTTGCGGGCGGGGACGGACCGCCCGTACGGCGTGGCCCTGATCTGCGGCACCGGTACGAATGCCGCAGGGCGCAGCCGCGAAGGCCAGCATTACCAATGCGGCGGCTTCGACTACATGTACGGCGATTTCGGCGGCGGCGGGGCGCTGAACATTGAGGTGTTCCGCACCGTGCTCCGGGCCTGGGACGGGCGCGAGGCGCCCACGCTGCTTACTGAGCCGCTGCTGAAGCTGCTCGGCTATGCGCGGGTGGAGGACATGTACAATGATTTCCTTGACCATGGAAAATCCGTGCCGCTGGATGCCGCCCGCCTGCTGTTCCCGGCGGCGGCTGAAGGCGATGCCGCCGCGCTTGCCATTCTGGAGCGCCAGGGCGTGGAGCTGGGCAAGGCCGCAGTGGCAGTCATTCACAGGCTGGGCATGGAGAACGAGACCTTTGACGTGGTTCTTGCCGGAAGCCTGCTTACCCGGGGCGACCGGGGCTGGATCCGCAGCCCCATTGAACAGGCTGTACATAATGCAGCCCCGGGTGCTTCCGTTGTCACCTTGGCTACAGAGCCTGTTGTCGGCGCCGTCTGGTCGGCCCTGGAGCAGGACGGCATCACCGTGACAGCAGATATTCATGAGAAGATGCGTGTGTTTCAGGATTTCGAAGCAATTCCCATCTCAACCAGACAGGAGTGATTTATCTTGGCAGCTAATCAAGGTCTTAAAATCGCCGTAATCGGCGGCGGCTCTTCCTATACCCCGGAGCTTATCGAAGGTTTCATTCTTCATCATAAGGAGCTTCCCGTCCGCGAGCTGTGGCTTGTGGACATCGAGCCTGGCCTGCGCAAGCTGAACATCGTCGGCAGCCTCGCTAAGCGGATGGTCGAGAAATCCGGGCTTCCTATCGAGGTCCACCTCACGACAGACCGCCGCAAGGCTATTGAAGGCGCGGATTTCGTCAGCACGCAGATTCGTGTCGGCATGCTGGATGCCCGCGCGCGCGACGAGTCGATTCCCCTGAAATACGGCGTGATCGGACAAGAAACAACCGGTCCCGGCGGCATGCTGAAGGCGCTACGCACGATTCCTGTAATCCTGGACATTTGTCGGGATATTGAGGAGCTGGCCCCGGATGCCTGGCTGCTCAATTTCACCAATCCGGCGGGCATGGTTACCGAAGCTGTTCTGAGATATTCGAACGTGAAAAGCATCGGACTGTGCAACGCCCCCATCGGCTTGATCAAGCAAGTGTCGGCCAAATATAACGCCGCGCCTGACCGGATCTATGCCGAATTCGTCGGCCTGAACCATCTGCACTGGATCACCCGCATTGATGTGGAAGGCGAAGACAAGCTGGATGAAATGCTGGCCGATACCGCCGGCTACAGCGCGAAAAATGTGCCTGCCCGGGAGTGGAACCCCGAGTTCCTGCAATCCCTGCACGCCCTGCCCTCCTACTATCTGAAATATTTCTATATGACCGATGCCATGCTTGCCGAGCAATTGGAGTCGTTCAAGCAAGGCGGCAACCGCGCCGAGGTAGTCAAACGCGTAGAGGAAGAGCTGTTCGAAATCTACAGCAATCTTGAGCTAAGCGAGAAGCCGAAGCAGCTTGAGCAGCGCGGCGGGGCCTTTTATTCCGAGGCTGCAGTCAACCTGATGCGCTCGCTCTACAATGGCACGAACGACATCCAGACGCTGAACGTTGCGAACCGCGGCATTCTCGGCTTCCTGCCGGACGATGCCAGCATTGAAGTCAACTGCGTTGTAACCAAGACAGGGCCGCTTCCGCTTCCGCTGACCAAGGTTCCGCCGATGGCCAAGGGACTGATCCATGCCGTCAAAACCTACGAGCAGCTAGCCATCGACGCCGCCGTAACCGGAGACCGCAGATTGGCTATCCAGGCGCTGGCGCACCATCCGCTTGTACCTTCTGTAGAGGTAGCCATAGCAATGCTGGACGAAATGCTGGAGGCGAACAAGGAGTATTTGCCGAACTTTTTTACCAAAGAGGCCGCCGCCGCGCCGGTGAAATAGGTTTTGAATAACAGAAGAGCCTGCTCATCCGCAGACGATAATTACGGATAGGGCAGGCTTTCTCTTTACTTGATTAACGTATGGTGTACCGGTAGGTTTGGCCTTCAATCCTTACCTCCGCATACAGCGGTTTGACACCAGTCTACTTGGCAAAAAACGTCTTAGTGATCGTATACTCCGCAATTCCGTCGATGGTAAGCGGCTGGCCTTTCACAATGGCTTTGTCCGAGGCGTCCTGCTTCAGCTTGTCATTCTCTTCCTTGAGCTGCTTGTTCTCTTCCTGAAGCTTGCTGATCTCAGCCTTCAGCTTCTCTGTGTTCTCTCCTGTGGAGCTTGAATTCCCCGAAGAGCATCCGGCCACGGATACCGCCAGCAAAGCAGCAGCCACCTAGGGATAGACAAAATGTGGTGTTCTGGAACGACACAGTACTGTTGAACACTATCTGCCAGACAACTGTATTTGCTGCAGTTAAAAGGCACGATACCCCTTATTTTTCAACGATAATTGTATTGTGTACATTTAAAAATAAACAAATGGCCTTCTTTTTCAAAATGATGACAATTTAAATGTATGAAGTGCAATTAGCCCTCCGACAGCGTGAATATAGCACCTTTTAATTGTATGAAATGCAGTTCATATCAAATCTAACTAGCGGTATCAGGAAGGATCTCCTTCAGGTCCTCCGGTTCAAGAATGCGGCTGAGGTTGGCCGGGCTATCCGGGGAACCGTATTCTATGTCCTTAACAACCCAGGCATTATCCTTTTTCTCATAATTCACGGTGACTGTCCCTTGGACTAGCCGGTGTTCACTCAGCGCCTTCCCTTTGGGGAATTCCACCAGATATATGAAGCGGTCGAGCTGCTCTACATCCGCACTTGTGGATTGCCCGGGGGTAAGTCCATCGAAAACCTCTTTTTGCAGCAGCTTATCCAGCCGCCATTGATCGAGAAGCCTTAGGGATTGGTCATAGACAGTAATCAGCCGGCTCTGATCCGGCAGGTTCCGAATTTCATAGGTGTAGGGCTTCCCTGTCCGGATAATCGCCGGTTTGCCGAGTTGCTTCTCGATTTCCGTACTGCTTATCGCTATAGACATCGCAATTCGCAGGGAGTACGGAAGATTGTCCGGCACAGTAACGGAGACAGGGGCCGGGGAATTTGACGGAGACGAATTTCCAGCAAATGAACAGCCGCTCAGAAACATAACAGCAACAGCCAGCGTGAACATGACTCTTTTCATAATCCACCGCCTTATAAAGGAATGTAGCTCCGTTCTTAACTACCTGCAGTGTAATCCTTGACCCCGGCGCATCACCATAACACAGCTCACTACTCCCGGTTCTGCTTGCGGTACTGCAGCGGCGAGCGCCCGGTGATGCTTTTGAACATTCTGCCGAAATGGGCGATGCTCTCGAACCCCGTCTCCCGGGAAATCCGGGCTATCCTCCAATCCGTCTCCTTAAGCAGAACTTTTGTCTCCCGGATGCGGACATAATTCAGATACTCAACTATCGTAAACCCCGTCGTCTGCTTGAACGTCCGGCACAGATACGGGGTGCTAATGAAGAAATGCTCGGCAATCCCGCCAAGCGTCAGTTTCTCGCTATAGTGCGCATCCAGATACTCAATAATATCGTACACTCTACGCTGCCCCTCACTTTGTTCAGGGTTTACCACCGAAGGCTTCGCCCCCCGGATACGGTCCAGCCGGATCAAGAGCTGAAGCAGCAGCGTCTGCAAGTAGAGCCTGCTCCAAAGGTGATTATCCCGCTGCTCGCGCAGCATAGCCTGGAACAGGTCAGCAAGCTCCCCTTGCTCATGTGCGGTTGGCCGAAGCAGAAAGCTCTCTCCCGCAAATACCCTCATCCAGTCCATATCCATTCCGGCCACCGGCCTCAGGAACCGGTCATCGAAGCTGATCAGAATCCGCTCATGCGGCGAACGGTTGCGGCTGTTCGTGCGGTGCAGCTCATTTTTATTGATAAACACTAGATCCCCCGCCTGCAGCGCATAAATCCGGTTATGAATGTAATAATGCCGCTCCCCGGACAGCAAATAATAGATTTCATAGAAATCATGAAAATGGTCGGTATCCATATTGAAGTTCCCGGTCCGCCTGATCTGCTCCACCTCAAATATTGAATCCATCCCGCGCCTCCAAATAAGGTTAATATACGCATACTTTACTCTAAATCAGACTAATCCCCGTTCACTTTTAACATTTTCTATACTATAAAATAGAAACAAATCCAAGTAAATGGAGTGATCCCCTTGTCCAAAAAGAAGTATGCCATCGTCGGCATCGGCGGCCGGGCAGAATTTTACTACGGCGAACTTGTTACCGCTTACAGAGAAACCTCTGAGCTGGTGGCCTTCTGCGATGTCAATCAGACCCGGATGAATTATGCCAACCAGATGCTGAAGGATAAATACAGCTATCGTGAAGTGCCTACCTATAAAGCCGAGGATTTCGACCGGATGATTGCCGAGACTAAACCTGACTTTGTACTGGTAGCCACCATTGACCGGACACACCACAAGTATATTATCCGCGCTATGGAGCTGGGCTGTGATGTCATTTCCGAGAAGCCGATGACCATTGATGAGGAGAAATGCCGTGACATCTTCGAGGCCATTGAGCGTACCGGCAAGAATCTGCGCGTCACCTTCAACTACCGCTATGCTCCGCATAATACGAAGATCCGCGAGATCATTATGGACGGCGTGCTGGGCGAAATCCTGTCCGTCAATTTCGAGTGGCTGCTGAACACCCAACACGGAGCGGATTATTTCCGCAGATGGCACCGGGACAAACGGAACAGCGGCGGACTGCTGGTGCATAAATCGACGCATCACTTCGACCTCATGAACTTCTGGCTGGCTTCGCAGCCGGATACCGTGTTCGCTATGGGCGATCTGCGGTTCTATGGCAAGGAGAATGCTGAGAAGCGGGGAATCACGGAATTTTACCAGCGCGCTTATGGCAGCAAGGCGGCCGAGAATGATCCCTTTGCCCTCCATCTGGACCGCAATGAAACCCTGAAGCGCATGTACCTGGATGCCGAGCATGAGGACGGATATCAGCGGGACCAGAGCGTCTTCGGCGACAACATCAGCATCGAGGACACAATGAGTGTAATGGTCAAATACAAGAACAAGACGGTCATGAACTATTCGCTGAACGCTTATATGCCGTGGGAAGGCTTCATTATCGTCTTCAATGGCACGCAGGGCCGGATGGAGGTTCGCATCACTGAACAATCCTACGTCAATTCCGGCGGCAAAAAAGAAAATGAAGGCGCACTGGAAGCGGTCAATATTACCATCTATCCGCATTTTCAGGAGCCTTACCGCGTTCAGCTTGAGAGCGCCGCAGGCGGACACGGCGGAGGGGATCCGGTGCTGCTGCGCGACATTTTTGATAAAAAACAGGAGGACCGCTTCAACCGCGCTGCCTCCCACAAGGACGGCGCCATGTCGATCATGACCGGCATTGCCGCCAACCGCTCCATGCGCACAGGACAGCCGGTGAAGGTTGACGATTTGTGGCGGATGTAGCTTTTTAATATAGAGGACTTATACAAGAACAGGCGTGTTTTCCAGTCAAAGACCGGAGAGCACGCCTTATTATTATATTCGTCCGCTCCCGGCGGACAGATTTCGTTACCGGTTACACCAGATCGCTCAACAAGTCCTGCTTCAGCTTCTGTAAAAACTGCAGCTGCACTTCGCATTGCTCATACATATTTTCAAAGATCAACAGCACATTCTTTGAAATTTCAGTATACTTCTCCTTTTCCTTTTGCCCTGCTTTCATTTCATCATAAATATTTTGAATCGCCTGCTGCTGTACCTCCAGTGCTTCAATGATTTCTTCCTTCGGCGCTTCGTCTATGAACGTAAGGACGGTGTACAGGGCGGATGGAAAAACAACCGAAGCCTTCTTGAACGAACTGATCAGCATGCTATTAAATTCATCCTTACCCTTAGGTGTGATGGAATAAATGGCTTTTGAACGGTTGCCTGTTTGCTCAATCTTTTCCAGACGGACTAACCCATCCTTTTCGAGCTTTCTCAGTGCATGGTAAATAGATGCAGGCTGCACATATGCCCATTTATCTGTTTTAGCAGAGGCCATCGCCTGCTGGATTTCATAGCCGGACATCGGCCCATATTTTAATAACAGCCCAAGAACCATTACGTTTGTCATGATCTTCGCTCCACTCAAATAATAAAATCATAATATTAAAACTATAGTATCCATCTACAACATTAAATACTATATGTGAACCTGCCATCTGTAAAGATCATCAATGTAAAACTCTTCCTTTACACAATATGGGTTAGTTGCTACAATACAATCGTAAAACCAATACTATAATTTTAGTATTATACTTTTAGTATTCACTTGGGAGGATGGAAATTATTTATGAACACGATTACCAAATCACAGCAAAAGGCAGCTCTGTTAGTTGTCGGTATAGCGATTTTTCTGGATATGCTGATTTATGGACTGGTGGTGCCCATTCTTCCTAAATATGCTAGCGCTCTTGGGGCATCCCAGACAGAAATCGGTTTGCTTTTTGGAAGCTACGCTCTCGCACTCTTCATCGCAACGCCTATATTTGGAGCTTTATCAGACCGGATTGGACGGCGCGCCCCCATGCTATGGGGATTGCTTGGCTTGGCTGCAGCTACACTATTGTTTGCATTTGCCGAACAATATTGGATGCTTATAGTTGCGAGAGCCTTGCAAGGACTTGCCGCCGCCATTACCTGGACATCGGGATTAGCCATACTTGCTGATCTGTACCCTTCCGAAGAACGCGGCAAAGCCATGGGGCTTGCCTTGTCAGGACAGGCGGCAGGAATCCTGCTTGGGCCTAGCTTAGGGGGCTGGATGTACCAGTTAGGCGGCTACAAGCTTCCTTTCCTGTTCGCAGCAGTTCTTGCCATTGCCGACGGGATGCTTAGAGTCTTTCTATTACGAGATTTACCAGAGAAAAAATCGGACACTTTTCGCTCATCCTTCGGCTTGCTTCGGAATCGGAGCCTTCTGCTGCTCAGCGGTGTTGTTGTTATTGGTGCAGCTATACCCAGCGTACTGGAGCCGACTCTCCCGCTGCATTTGCAGGAGAAGTTCAACGCCGAACCGGGCTTTATCGGAATGTTATTCGCTATCCCTACATTATCCTACGGACTCGCTACCCCTTGGATCGGCAAGCTATCCGGCACAATTGGGTATAAAAAAGCGATGTTAATCGGACTTGCAATAGTCTCCATAAGCCTGCCGCTCGCAGCCCTGCCAAACTCCATGTGGATACAGGCAGCTTCATTAGCACTTTTGGGAATCAGTATGGGTATAGTCCTTGCACCTTCTCTTCCCGCACTCGCAGACATTTCGGAACAAAGCGGAATATCTTCATATGGAATGACCTTTGCCCTCTATAACACCGCCTATTCGTTAGGAATGATTCTGGGACCCGTAACCAGCAGCATGCTGACCGATGCCATCGGGCTAAAGCTTTCCTATCTCGCGATTGGCTGTGTTGCACTTGTGTACATGCTCATCATGCTTCCAAGTGTCCGAAGAACTGAAGGGGTTCGCAAGTCTGATTAAAATACAAATGACCCGTAAGAGGGCCACTTTTTTCAAAGTTCCTATCTTACGGGTCACAGCTCACAGTACATAATATCCTTGCCCTAAATAACGCGGTGCTGATACCATTTCTCCCCAAGAAAACGCCGGAGGAAAATAAAGCCGCGCACACCCCATTCACAGTTCATCGCCAGCCACACCCCGATAATGCCCATGTGGAGCACAATGCCGAGAATGTAGCCCAGCACCACGCGGAACAGCCACATAGAGAGCATGGAGACCATAGAGGTGTACTTGGAATCGCCCGCTGCTCTAAGCGCGGAAGGCGTAATGAAGCTTACCGACCACAGCGGAATCTGGGCAATTGAATTGATCAGAAAGACAATGAAGATGTCCCTGAGAATCTCAGCGGGAGGATGGAACAGCGACACCAACGGATTGTACAGCGGGAAGATCAGCAGCGCCATCAGCACAAAGGAGGCCGAAGACAGCCACAGAAACGATTTGACAAATTTGCGCGCATCCTTCGTATTCCGGCTCCCCATACATTGGCCGACGACCGTAATGAGGGTCAGTGACAGAGCATTTGCGGGAATCTGCATAACCCCGGCGAGCGCGGAGCAGATCGCATTCGTGGCAATCGCATAAGTGCCAAGACTGACAATGAAGATTTGCGTCAGGATTTTACCGCCATTGAAGAACATCTGCTCCGCCGCAAACGGCAGGCCGATGAACATGATTCTTTTGAGCATCGACCAGTTCAGAACCAGCAGATCACGAATCTTCACATGCAGGCTGCTGTCGAGCTTGAACAAATAGATCAGCGAGCAAATCGCCGCCAAATACCGGGAGACATTGATCGCAATAGTCATTCCGAGCACACCCATGTGCAGCCCGTTGATAAATACAAAGTTTAAGAGTACATATGAGAAGTTCATAATCAGCGAGAGTATCAGTGATACGCGGGTCCTTCCGATGCCGCGCAGCGCGCCGCACACCGCCTCCATCACGGCGATTCCCAAATAGGACAGGCTGCTGCCTATCAGATACGTGCGGGCATTCGCCATGACCTCAGGGGAAGCCGCGCCGAACAATATATTTAACAGCGGACCATGCAGGATGATCCCAAACATTCCAATGGCAAAAGCCATCAAAGACACAGACGATACCGCTCCCGCGGTTGCTTTGGACACCATGAGGTCGTTGCCGCTCCCCTTGTACTGGGCTACAACAACGGTTCCGCCAGTTGAAACAGCAATGAACACACTGATCAGAAAAATATTCAGCGAATCAATCATGTTCACCGCACTGACTGCCGCCACCCCGGACGAGCTGATCATCGCCGTATTCACAACGTTCAGCCCCACTACAAAGGCCTGGTCTACCAGAAGGGGAATAAATAAAGCTATAATCTGACGGTAGTCAATAGATTCTCCGGAAAAATACTTGTCGAGAAACAGGCGGCCCTGCTTCACATTCACCTTGGGCTCTAGCATAAGTTCACTTCTTTATATTAGAATTTAGGGCCCCGTTATTCTAACATATGAGGTGCATAAGTCAAGAAGGAGATAATTTAATTGTGAACGTCTTGTCGAATGGAGTCACCAGGTTGACCAGCACCGCCTTGCAGTTATTCTGCAGCTTGGCCTCGCGCACCCCGGCAGCCAGATGGCCCATCTCGCCTCCCGTCAATTCAATCCACTCCTCACCGCATGTATAGCGGAGGTTGCCGCCGCTCCAGAGATAAGAGTCCTCTTCTGCAGCCTGCAGCTCTCCAGAGGTGAAGCTTCCCTCCCGGCCAAAAATGAAGGAGACCTGGGTCATAACTTCCCCCGGTTCTTCGCTATGCAGCCGTATTGTCCAGTCCTCGCCTATGTGCTGCACCTCCGCCTGTACGCGGAATGTCTGTTCATGCGTAAGCAAACGGCTCTGGTGCGGAAGCAAATACCAAGGGCTGACCGGTGTTTCAGATGTCTGCGGAAGGAGTGCTCCTTCAACCGGACCGTAGTAGCCCTTCTTCTGCTCTCCCGTCAGGCGGTATCCTTCGGGCAGCTTGGTCATCTCCTGCATCGGCACATATCCCGGATAAAAGTAAGACGCCACCTGAACGGCCAGCAATCTTACGGAACCGTGACGCAGCGCAAAGAAAGAAGGTGTCTCCGTGATCAGCGTGACACTGGTGTCGCCGTCCCGGTAGCGGACAACAGGCGCTCCGAAATCGGTGTGCAGCCGGCTGTGATAGATTTTCCCGTTATGGCCGGCAGCCTCCATCTGCTGCAAATAGCCGTGCCGCAGGAAATATTCGTTCAGCATTTTCTCATATTTCACAGGAAGGGCCGCCTCTGCCTTAAGCGGCTGCTGAAGCTCCGGCTCCAGCAGCATCCGTACCAGCACGTTGACGGAGCAGACGCCCGGATTCTCAAGCGCGCGGCTGGCCCATTCAGCCATGCCCGCGAACATATCATCCTTATCGGAGCGGGCCAGGATAGCATAAGGCAAATAATACGGAGCCAGATCGTGAAAGCTTCCCAGATCCTGCCGCCCGGAATACTCGGTAACAATCTCGCCCGAAGGATGGACCAGATAGACCATCATGCGCAAATTCTGACGAACCGGTTCCAGCAGCCCCCGCCGATTCAGCAGACGGGCGGCATGAATCAGCATAATGTCGCTGACTGCACTGTAAATGCCGTTGCTTCGCTCCGTCCATTCCCCGTCCGGCGTAATGTCCATTCCTTCCGCGAGCCACTGATCCGCACGCTGAACAGCCGCTTCCAGCCCGAACAGCTCATGCAGAAACCCTAGCGCGGCGCACAGCACCCAGCGGTGATTCGGCGTGTGGCAGCCCCCCGTAAGCATGACGGGAATGGTGCGCTCAAGAAACAGCCGCATATTGTCTATTACCGGCTGCAGCGGCTGCCAGTCCTGACCCGCCAGCAATTGGTACAACTGAGCGTAGCCCACAACGACAAAGGCCGTATCCGGCGGAGAATGAAAGTTCGTCCAGCCCGGGGAGATGGAGCCGTCCTCATGCTGTGCGCGCAGTACGAATTCCGTCGCCAGCAGCAGCCGCGCAAGCAGCTCCTCATCCCGGTAATACGCAGAATCCGGGTTGACCAGGGCCGCCCCCCAATAACACATCTCGGTCGGGGTGCCTGTCGTGTGATTGACCCAGGCAATGCCCGTTCCGGGACCAATCGTTCCCCCATAATAGCGGCTCTGCGGGTCGAGCACCTGCCGGGATAGTCCTTCCGCTACTGCTCTGTCATTACTGTCCACCAGTTGCTTGTACATTGTAAATCCCTCCAAATAAACATTCTGCGCCGCTAGGCGGGTCCAAGGCCTACAGGCGTTCCAGCTCTTTCCCCACACGCTCAGGGATTTCCGCTAACAGTTCGCTCCAGGAAACGAAAAGGTCCTCCCGGTCCGCATATTCCCAGCTCCCGTAGGACAAGGATGGCGTGAACCGGCAGGTCTGCAAAAACGCGCGGACCCGTCGATTAATCTCATCGTCCGTCGCCAGAATTCCATCCAGAAAGTGGCCGTAAATCAGGCCATCCGCCCCTGCCTCCTCCTGCGTGCAGGAGCTGAATCCCGGCAGCAGCTCAAATAGTTCGGGAAGCGGGGAAAGGGCATGCTTGCCGGGCTGGACAAAAAGTCCAGCACGTGTTCCGCTCAGGTTGGTGCGGCCGCGCAGCAGCCCTTTCAGGTATTTACCGTGAAAGCTGGCTTCGACATCCGCCACCTCTCCATTCCTGCCGATGTACACCCACACATGCTCCAGATCATATAGATGCTGAATATCATAATCGTAGTAAATGGCGTATTCCACAACGGCCTCCACCTCAGGGCGGTTCACCGCCAGGCGGCGCCGGAAGGACGGAGAGTCCCCGTCCTGACGCAGCACCGTTATCCCGAAGCGAACCGGGAAGAATGGCTCGTTATGATCGAAAAATAAGCGCGGAGCATACCTGGCAGCCAGCTTGCGGTCCGCATCATTCAGCATACCTGTGTTCTCCTTTCTTTACGCCATGCAGCTCAGCCTTTGACGGCACCAAGCATGACACCGCTGACAAAATACTTCTGCAGCCACGGGTAGACGGCAAGGATTGGTACTGTAGCGAAGATAACGGTGGCCGCCTTAAGACTCTCCGGTGTCAGTGCGGTCCGGCTCGCCCCTTCCAGCTGCGTCAATTCAGAGACCATATTGTTCTGCACCATCTGGAACAGCTTAAGCTGAAGCGGATACAGCTCCGGACTGTTGATATACATCAGGGAATCCTGGAAGCCATTCCACCGTCCCACGGCATAGAAGAGAGCGAGCGTAGCCATGACAGGCATGGATAACGGCACCACAATGCGCAGCAGGGTGTGGAAATGGGAGCTGCCATCAATTTCAGCCGATTCCTCCAGGCTGGGCGGAATATTATTGAAGAAGGAAATGAGAATAATAAGGTTAAAAGGGCTGACGAGGCCAGGAAGAATAAGCGACCAGACCGTATCAATCATTTTCAAATCGCGGATCAGCAAATATTCAGGAATGATACCGCCGCTGAAAAACATGGTGATGACAATAATGTACATAAAAAACTTGCGGCCCTTCAGATTACTTTTCGTCAATGGATAGGCAGCTGCAATGGTGAAGAGCATACATAGCACAGTTGTGGCTATCGTCAGAATAACGGTGTAGATCAGCGAGTGAATCATGGCATTATTGGAAAACACCTGGATGTATGCGTTCCAGTTCACTTCAATGGGAAAAAGCGTCACTTCGCCGGATGTAATGGCCCGGTTCGAGCTAAGTGACACTGCAATAATGTGTAAAAACGGGGCCAGACAGAACAAAACGAATACGGCCACAAATGTAATATTAACGGTATCGAATATACGGTTAGAGGTACGTTCACTCATAGCACTCCGTCTCCTTTCTGTTTATCATAAAATACCGTTGCCGGTTACTTTTTTCGAAATATAGTTGGAACCTAGAATGAACACCAGACCCACCACCGCCTGGAACAATCCGATTACGGTAGCCAGCGTATATTGCCCGGATTCCAGACCGATCCGGTACACAAAGGTGCTGAGCACATCGGAGTATTCACGGACTGTTGTATTACCGATAACATAGGGACGGTCAAAGCCGATGCTGACCATTTTCCCGAGATTGAGAATAAGCAGTGTAATGATGGTTGGCTTGATGCTCGGAAGCGTAATGTAGCGGATTTTCTTGAGCCTTGTAGCTCCATCCACTTCGGCAGCTTCAAACAGCTCCCTGTTGACACCCGTTAACGCTGCCAGATAGAGAATGGTTCCCCAACCGGCACTTTGCCAGACACCTGTGAAGAGATACGTGATCAGCCACGGATTTTTTTCCGTTAGAAACGGAACAGGGTTCAGTCCCAGACCTACCAGAACTTCGTTCACCATACCGGACTGGTTGCCAAACAACTGGTATACAATCCCCCCAATGATCACCCAGGAAATAAAGTGGGGAATGTACAATAGAGTCTGTGATACTTTTTTAAACCATACCGACTTGATTTCATACAGCATAATGGCGAGTATGATCGGAGCCGGGAAAGAGACCAGCAAATCAAGAAAATTCAGCATAAAGGTATTGCGCAGGGTGGTGTAGAACTCCCTCATTCCAAAGACCTGGCGGAAGGCGTCAAAGCCAATCCACTCACTGCCCCCGATCCCCTGAAACAGATTGAAATCCTTGAATGCAATCTGCACACCATACATCGGACCGTAACGGAAGATCACGAAATAAGTAATAGGCAGCGCAAGCAGCGCGTATAGTTGCCAATACCGTTTGAAGTATGACGCTTTGCTCAAGTTGGTTTCCTCCTATCTTAGAAAAACCGGGTGGAGCGGCATTGCACCTCCCCCCCCCGGCTCTCACTTTATTTGTTTATTTTGCCGGAAGCTCCTTAACTGCCTTATCCAGTTCTTCTTTCAGCTTAGCTCCGCCTAAAGACATGAAATCCTTCATTTCCTGCTCGTAAACCGCATCGAACTGATCGGGTTTAGCCATCGTTGTTTTTACAATGATCACATCGAGCTTATCTGTAAGTGTAGTGCCATATTGCGCTTCCCCTTCAATCGGCTTGCCGAAGACGATCGGGCCTACAGTGTCCGTGTTAGCGATAGCGATCGACTGCTTCAGCATTTCCTGATTGTTTTTCGGGAAGCCCATCACCCATGCTTTTTCATTGGTTGCCTGGTCGCCGATGTTCTTGCCGTTGGAGATGATCGCCATGTCGCCGCCATTGAACAGACGATCGGCAAATTCTTGAGGGACATTTTCTTTGACCACCGGAATTCCATCGACCATATCATAGTTTTCTCCTTCAACCCCATTGTATATATCAATAAGGTTATTGCCTGTGGCCATCCAATCCAGATATTTAATCGCTTCTACGGCGCGCTTGCTGCTCTTTGGAATCATGATGTACATACCGTTAGAGGCATAGCGGGATTTAATGTGTTTGTTGTCAACCTTGGCATTCGTGTACACGTCTACCGGTGTGACCTTGCTTCCCGGCACATTTTTGTGGAGATTATCCATAGTGCCTTCTGCATAGAACTGGGCATCCACATCTTCCGACCAATAGCCGGTGTTGCCGTTCTGGACATCCTTGCCCAATTGGGCCTTATCCTTATCCAGACCGAAATCCTTGCTGATCAGCCCTTCATTGTAGAGCTTGTTCAGGAACTGCATTGCATCCTTGAAGCCCTCATGAAGCGGCAGCTCATACCGCTGGCTGTAAGTCAGATCGCCGCTGATTGGCTTAATGAAGGAGTAGATCAGCGTTTCATATTGAGCCGGAGCAAGCGCCATGCCCATTGGGATGTTTTTGCTACCGAGCTTGCCAGGGTCTTTCTCTTTAAACGCTTTCAAAGTTGTGTACAGCTCATCGGTCGTCTTTGGCACAGGCAAGCCCAGTTTATCCAGCCAATCCTGACGGATGTAGGAGCTGTAACGGCCCGTGATCGCACGTTTGCCCGGGATGGAGAACTGCTTGCCATCAAGCAGTCCGAATGCCAGCGTTTCGTCGCCGATAAACTTCTTCAGGTTCGGACCATACTCATCGAGGAGTTTTCCTACATCGGTCAGACCGCCCTGCTGGGCATAGCGGTAAAATACGCTCGAATCATAAGTAAATACGATATCCGGCACATCGCTGTCACTCGCCATCAGCACGTTCAGCTTCGTAACTTCCTCAGAGCGCTGAATCGGTACATACTGAACATCAATGTTGTTCGGATCGCCGAAATTTTTCTGCACCAGCTTGGATAAAAAGTTGTTAGTAATGGTTTGAGGCGCCGGGCTGTTGCCCCGGTCGAATATTTCCACTTTGAGCGTGACGCGCTTAGCGCTGTCCCCTTCTGCTGACGAACCACCGTTTGCTGTGTTGTTCTTAGAATCGGAGGAGCAGCCGGCCAGCAGGGATACCCCCATTACCGCAGTTAATCCGACCCCGATTGCTTTCTTCAGAACTCCTTTGTGTACGTTCACTGTCATTTTTCCATCTCCTTCGCCTCTGCAGGCTTTTTTAATGGTGACTTCATGATTCCCCCAACCTTAAACCTGTGTAACACTGAAGCTGCATCCCTCTCACGTAAGCGTTACCAATGTACGACTTGGCCGCTTGTTGTTCCGGGGATGCCCACAGTATTCCATGAATTTCGGCAGTTTGACAATAAACCCGTTTCGGATGCTCCCCTGGCCGTTAATTCAGACTTCCTGTTTATCCATACAACCATTTTCGTGCAATAAACCGCTTTCAAAATTGCCAAAAATAAAGACCGCATCCGTGTTTGCACCTCCTGACGGAGGCTGGCGAGCAAGGATTGCGATCCTGGAATAATTAGCACAAGCTCAGTTGTTGACGCTTTATCTAAAAAGCCATGCTGCTCATGTTCTGGAGTTCAGGCGTCCGCGCTTCAAAGAGCGGTAATCGCCCGGCGTAATGCCGGCGACCCGTTTAAATACCCTTCCGAACGAAATAGCATTGGCATAACCAACTTTGAGCGCTATATCCTGCACCGAATAGTCCGTCTCCAACAGCAAGTGCTCGGCTTCCTTCATCCGCAGCTCCGTAAGGAAGTCCACAAATTTCATATTAAATTCCGTTTTAAAAAGATAGCTGGCATATTTGCCGGATACCTGAAACCGGTCGCTTAAATGCTTCAGGGAAAGATCGGGATTGGCAAAATTCTCTTCAATATAGTTCTTGATCTCGTTGACCATCGCCCTGTAGCTTTTGGTTTCACTGACGGAGACATAGGTACGGAATAAATCGGTCAAATATTCAAATAGAATACCCTTCATTTCATCAATGGATTCGGCTTCTTCCAGCAGTTTTAGCCGTATCGAGGTATTCTCCGCCGACAGCTCATCCTGCAGCTGCTCCGACATCACAGCCACTTCACGGCTCAGCATTTGCAGCATGGCCTGGATTAGAGAGCGAATATCGTCATCCTGCAGAAAATCGCGTTCAAACGCTTCAAAAATCTCTTCCAGCCGTTCCCGCCACTGGCTGCTCGACATCCGAAACTGCTTGACGAACTCGGCAATCATCTGTAAATACTTATAAGTCTCAAGCAGCGGCTGACGCGCCTCTACGCCTTCCGCCAAAGCGATATCTTCGTGCATCAAGAGCTTGTGCTGCATCACATTCTCCGCTGCTGCATAGGAATCCCGGATCGCACCCGGACCCGTCGCCACCGGTCCGATGCCAAAGCTGAGGGAGATACGCAAATTCTGCTCTACCCACGCACGGCATTCCTCGGCGAATATGCGGATTTTCTCGGTCATCTTCTCATCAGTTCCGGTTGCCAAGAAGAGAATCGCTGCCCGGTCGGTGCCGATCCACTCCGCCCAGCCCTGCAAATCAGCCCCCCGCGCCAATTCCTGAAAGACATTCATCAGGGCAAACTTGAGCGTGTTCTGGTCTCCCCTTGTGTAGCGCTCCTGAAAAACCTCCTCATAGCGGTTAATTTCGCTGAGCACAACCGTAAACCGGGATGAGGAGTTAGCACCGGAGAGCGGCGACAGCTCCTCCATCCGCTGGACGATATTGTCCGTCCGCTCGCTGCGCAGCAGATCGGTGAATAGCTTGCTGCGCTGGAGCAGCAGGTTCTCCCTGCTCTTCTTGTCATAATCCGTCAAATTGTTGATCAAATCCTCCAGTACCCCGTCAATGAGCTTCATTTCGTCCGGCCTGTTGGTGGAATTGTCCATCGTTCGAATTTGATGGCCTTCAATCCGGTTCATAATCACCTGAATCGGCTTGTAGTTGCGCCGGGTCACATATATGAGGTAAAGAACCGCGCACACGACGGTGCCGAACGCAACCGCCACCCAGAGATAGGAGATCACAGAAACCCAACTGAACAGATTGCCCGTCTTGATCCCGCTGGAGAACTCCCAGCCAAGCCTTTCCAGATACAGGGTGTTCAGCAGCTTGCCGTTCTCTGCCCCTTCGCTGTCCGAATGCGCCTGATAAATAATCTTTCCATCTCTTCCGGCAATAGTAAGGTAGGACAATTGTTCGTTGACCATGCTATCGACAATCTGTTCAATCCCGCTCATTTTAATATTGATGACAAGCACACCCTGTGAGCCGAAGGGCAGAGGCATGCTTTTATTTATGGTAAGCACACGCACAGACGTGCGCTGAATGAACTCATCCTTGTATTCCCTGACGGGCTGCCAGCCTTCCGGCAAAGAGCCGGAGGCAATACGCTTAATCCAGTCCTCGTCTATAAATCCTGAAAGGTCTTTTAAACCAGTTTCTGTTAAAACGCTTTCATTTCTCTTGTCATATAAATAAATGGATTGAATGTAAGGTGATTTGTCGGTCAGGTTGCGCAGGCTCTGGGCAATTGCATATATTGCCCCCGTATCTGTCTGGCCTTCATCATTGAAATAACGCTTATACATATCGCTGCTTTCGGCAGTGTCCAGCACCGACAGTTCGACTTCCTTGATCGTACGGTCCACGTTATCCACGAGATAGCTGGCAGTGATGCGATCCGCCTTCTTGGTCTCCATTCGTGAAATATCGTTGATAAACACAAAAGAGGCAAAGATCAGTATCGTTACAGTAAGCAAAAAAATAGGAAAGTACGACAGCAGCAAGCGGTGATACCAGGTACGGAACAATAGACAACCCCCTCAATACAACCGTTAGAATACCAGGCCGCAGTCCGGCCGTTGACGCAAGCGCTGTTCACAGAGAATTGGCAGCGCCTTCATGAACAATTATACTTCCGAATTGCAATTATAGCACATGCGGCCTGAACCCGGTCAACGAAGCAACAAAAACGGTGCCATCCAATTTTTACATCCCGCCTCAACCCATCCCAACCTGTCCCTGTACATGAAAAAAGGCGGGGTGCACACAGCCGTGCAACCCCGCATACACACCGCCCGGGCAGCCGCCAAGCGGCGAATAACTGCCCACCTGCGGTTTACAAACCGCTGATTTCCTTGATATAGCGGCGCGCCTTGATCGCATATTCCAATGGATCGGCAAGCGCCGGATCTTGCTCCGCTTCCACTACGAACCATCCCGTATAGGAGTGCCGGGCCAATTCGGCAAAAATCTCTGCAAATGCGATGCAGCCGTCACCGGGCACGGTGAACGCTCCCGCTTTTACAGCCTGCAAGAAGCTAAGCCCTTCCCGCTTGACACGCTCGACAACCTCCGGCCGGATATCCTTCAAGTGCACATGCTTAATCCGGGGTAAATGGAAGCGCAGCACCTCCAGCGGATTCTCGCCGGCAAAGGCCAGATGCCCGGTATCGAACAGCAGGGATACCTCACCCGGGTCTGTAAGCTCCATCAGCCGGGCAATTTCAACCGCACTCTGCACTCCGGTCCCCATATGGTGGTGATACACAAGCGTCATATCCTTCTCGGCAGCCAATCTGCCCAGCCCGCCCAGTCCTTCCGCAAGAGCAGTCCATTCCGCTTCCGTGAACACAGGCTTACTGGCAAACAGCGGCGTATCCATTTGCCCTTGAATGCTCCGCCCCTGCTCTGAAACCACAATCACCTTGGCCCCCATCGCATGCAAAAAATCACGGTGCGCACAAAAGGCCGCAGCGGTCTCCTCATATGGGCGGACCGTCAGATACGCGCTGAACCAGGCGCTGGCAATCTCAAGTCCTCTAAGCTCCAAAGCCTTATGCAGCCGGTCCGGGTCGCGCGGATACTTGTTGCCTACCTCGCTTCCCTGAAACCCGGCCAGTGCCATCTCACTGATACACTGCTCAAAGGTATTATCCCGTCCAAGCTCAGGCATATCGTCATTGGTCCAGGCGATAGGAGCTATCGCCAGCTTGACCGCATGTTCTTTGAACATCATCGTCTACCCCTCCGTTGTCACCATACGGCAGGCGCGGGCCTGCCGCTGCATTGTTGCATTCATACTTCGTCAGCCCGGGCTGTCTCAGTAGCTGCGCGCCTTCTCCAGTTGCCCGCGCTTCTGCTCATAGGCGGCTTGCACCGCTTCGCTGCCGGACACTTCCGGTACCCCGACATGCCACCAGGCTCCATAGCCATGAGTCATTGTCTTTGGCAGCACCTTGATGTCGATCAGCGTGGACCGCTCCTGCTTCCGGGCTTCCTCCAAGGCGCTGTAGAGCTGCTCCGCCGTTGCCGCACGGAAGGTCTTAACACCATAGCCGGCAGCACTGGCTGCATAGTCGATGCGCATCAGTTCGCCGCTAAGCTGCCCTTCCGGGCTGCGGTGGCGGAATTCTGTGCCCAGACTGTTCAAGCCTTGCTCCATCTGCAGATTGTTGATGCAGCCGAAGCCCGCATTGTCCAGCAGAATGACGTTGATCTTCTTGTTCTCCTGAAGGCTTGTTACCAGCTCCGAATGCAGCATTTGATAGCTGCCGTCGCCTACCAGCGCGTATACCTCCCGTTCCGGTTCCGCCAGCTTCACGCCGAGCGCACCGGAGATTTCATAGCCCATGCACGAAAATCCGTATTCCATATGGTAGGTATCCGGCACAGCCGAATTCCACATCCGCTGCATATCGCCTGGCAGGCTACCTGCGGCCCCAATGACAATGGCGTCCTTCGGAATGTACTCATTGAGAATGCCGAGTACCCGTGTTTGCGTCAGTGAAGTATTCAGCACCGCCGCATATTCCGGGAGCTTCTCATCGAGATGTCCGGCAATCTCCGGCACAAAGGAGCCTTCAGCTCCCTTATTCCCGGTATACTCTACGCCGGCCAGACGCTTTCTTTCCGCTTCCCACGCCGCCTTGGCCGATACGATTTCATCCGTATAAGCAGAGCGGTAGCCGCGCTCCTCCAGGGCCGCAGACAGCGCTTTCAGGCCTTCGGCGGCATCGCACACCACTGCGAGCGCATCCAGCTTGGCCGCATGATAAGCAGACGCGTTGATCGTCAGGAACTCCACCTCAGGGTGTGCGAATAGACTCTTCGAGCCTGTGGTGAAATCCGTAAACCGGGTGCCCACACCGATTACCAGGTCTGCTTCTGCGGCCAGGCTATTCGCGCTGCCGTTGCCGGTGACACCTATGCCGCCGAGATTGTAGGCGCAGTCGCTTGCCACCGCGCTTTTGCCTGCTTGCGTTTCACCGAACGGGATGGCGAATCTCTCTGCAAAAGCACGCAGGTCCGCTCCGGCATCCGCATACCGGACTCCGCCCCCACAGACCAGCAGTGGCTTCTGTTTGCCGGCAATCAGGTCAGCCGCTGCGGCAATTTCGTCCGGCCGGGGAAGGCGGGAAGCGACCCGGTGAACGCGCTTGCGGAAGAAATCAAGCGGGTAGTCCCAGGCCTCTCCCTGCACATCCTGCGGCAGCGCGATTGTAACCGCCCCTGTGTCGGCCTGATCGGTCAGCACACGCATCGCGTTCAGTAGTGCTGTCATCAATTGCTCCGGCCGGTAAATCCGGTCCCAATATTTGCTCACTGCCTTGAAGGCATCATTGACCGTAATCGACAGGTTATGAGTATGCTCCATTTGCTGCAGCACCGGATCGGGCTGGCGGGTAGCAAACGTGTCGCCGGGCAGCAGCAGCACGGGAATCTGATTAGCCGTCGCGGTTGCGGCGGCTGTCAGCATATTGGCCGAGCCCGGCCCCACCGAAGCGGTGCAGGCCATGATCCGCCGCCTGCGGCTCTGCTTGGCGAAAGCGGTCGCCGCATGAACCATCCCCTGCTCATTCCTTCCCTGGTAGACCGTTAGCGCTCCCGAAGCCTCCTGCAGCGCCTGCCCCAAGCCGAGCACATTCCCGTGGCCGAAGACAGTGAATATGCCGTGTACGAACCGCTCCGGCCCGCCGCCAAAGTCCACATACTGCTGCTCCAGGAATTTCACCAGTGCCTGCGCCGTCGTTAATCTGATCCTATCCACATGAATTCCTCCTCCATGCCTTACTGCCAGCGGGCAGTAACGACTTTTTTACGTGTGTAAAATTCAACCCCGTCGCTTCCATTCGCATGAAGATCGCCGTAGAAGGAATCCTTCCAGCCGGAGAAGGGGAAGAAGGCCATCGGTGCCGGCACGCCGACATTCACACCAAGCATGCCTGACTCGATATGCTCCCGGAAATAGCGCACTTTGCCGCCGTCGTTCGTAAAGATGCACGCACCATTGGCAAACCGCGACGCATTAGCAATCTCGACTGCCTCTTCCACACCCTTAACGCGAATTACCGACAGAACAGGCGCGAAGATTTCCTCCTGCCAGATTTTCATGGCTTGGGTCACTCCGTCAAACACCGTCGGTCCGATAAAATAACCCTGTCCCTGCGCAGCGGCATCCGCCCGGCCGTCCCTGAGCAATTTCGCACCCTCGGCCACGCCCTGTTCAATATAAGCCGCCGTTCTCTCCTTATGGCCTTGACGGATAACCGGCCCAAGAAACGTATCATCTTCCAGGCCGTTGCCGATTTTCATCCGGTCGCATTCACGCAGCAGGATCGAGATCAGCTCATCCGCTACCTCTTCCTGAACCGTTACCACGGAGCAAGCCATGCAGCGCTCCCCGGCAGAGCCGAAGGCTGCGTTAACAATCTGCGTTGCCGAAGCCTCAAGGTTCGCGTCCGACAGCACGATGGAATGGTTCTTCGCTCCCGCGAGAGCCTGAACCCTTTTCAAATTCGCAGTTCCCTTCTTGTACACATATTCGGCTACCGGCTGCGAGCCTACAAAGGAAATCGCCTTCACATCGGGATGCTCCAGCAGGCCATTTACAACATCATGCGCACCATTAACCACATTGAGTACTCCCTTAGGCAGACCAGCTTCCTCCAGCAGCTCCGCAAGACGCGCCGCCAGCAGCGGTGTCCGTTCAGAGGGCTTCAGCACAAAGGTATTGCCGCAGGCAATGGCGAGCGGGAACATCCAGCAAGGCACCATCATCGGAAAATTAAACGGCGTGATGCCGCCAACAACACCGATAGGGTAGCGGTACATCCCGGACTCAATGCCTGTTGCGATGTCCGGCAGCTGTCTTCCCATCATCAGCGTCGGCACACCGGTTGCGAATTCCACACACTCGATGCCGCGCTGCACCTCGCCGTAAGCCTCTTTGAAGCTTTTCCCATTCTCCAGCGTAATGGTCTTGGCCAGCTCATCCCAATGGTCCACCAAAAGCTGTTGGTATTTGAACAAAATTCGCGCTCTGCGCGGCACTGGCGTTTTGGACCATCCTTCAAAAGCTGCTTTCGCCGCCGCTACCGCCCGGTCTACATCAGCTCTGCTTGACAGCGGCACTCTAGCCAGCTCCTCACCTGAAGCCGGATTATATACCGCCTCCGTCAGCTCCGTAGCCGCTGCCACCCATTGCCCGTCTATATAGTTGTTCAGCACTTGTACCGTCTGCTGTCCCATCCTGTCCACTCCTTTGGCTCTAATGTTATGTTGCTGTTGCTGCACTTACTCTGCGCCTGCGAAGATTTCCTCATTGGTGCTTAAAAACGTGTCCAATTCCTCCAGGGTCGGCATGGCATCCGAGCAGCTATGGCGGGAGATGACGATGGAGGCCGACGCACTGCCACGCCGCATAGCCTCGCTGACGCTGTCGCCCCGCATCAGACTATGAATGAAGGCCGATGCATAAGAATCTCCGGCGCCAAACGTCTTCAGGACCTTAGCCGGGAAAATACCGCTGCGGTGCTTCTGCCCGTCCGCCGTGTAGGAGATGGAGCCGCTTCCGCCATGCTTGATGACAACCATCTTCGCCCGGTGCGAGAACCAGCGGCTGGCCGTTGCTTCGTCGTCTGCACCAGTCACATTGTACAGATTCTCCATCATATCGAATTCCTCGCGGGTGCCGATGATGCAGTCGCATTTCTCAGCAGCCAGGTTATAATAAACCGCCGTCTCTGCGGCTGATTTCCAGGTATAAGGGCGGTAATCCAGATCGAAAAATACAGTAACATTATGCTTGCGGGCAAATTCCAGCGCCAGAAATACCGCCTCGCGGGAGGGGCTTTGCGCAAGGGCAGTCCCTGAGATAAGCAGTGCTTTGGATTTGCGGATGTAATCCTCGGAAATCTCATTCGTATCCAGCAGCAGATCGGCCACATGGTCCCGGTACATCAGGATACTGCATTCCTGAGGGCTCTTTATTTCCGTAAAAGCAAGCCCGGTCACCGCTCCGGTCCGGTCAACGGTCACCTGGCTGTCGTCAATATGATTGTTCTGCAGATAGGTGCGGATAAAACGGCCCATCTGATCATCGGCAATCTTGCCGATGAAGCCGGTGCGCATGCCCAGCCGCGCCGTTCCGATCACAATATTGGCAGGAGAACCGCCGACATATTTGGTAAACGTCATCGTCTCTTCCATAGGTCTTCCGGTTTCATTGGCATTGAGGTCAATACAGAGCCTGCCGACGGCGATTAAATCCAGCGGCCGGGCGGGATCGAACTGTAAACCGTTCATAGTGACGCCTCCTTGAAAAGTTCCGTGAAAAGGATGAATCAGGAAAAATGGATTGAAATAAAATGGTGCACAATAATCATCGGGGGGAGGGTAAGCGCTTAACCTAATTTTCCCCTTAAGTATAGTTTAGAAGTGCAGGTTTGGCAATCCCAAATTTGAAGCGCTGTCATCATTGTTGCACGCCTGCCTGCCCGGATTTGCAAAGGACAGAGGTCTCTTTGATTTTTAGGGTGCCGCTAGAATGAGAAGCGTTAGTTCTTCAGTAGTCTCAATACAAGTTGCGCCTTTGTCACCGTTTTATTAAAAATATAGCCCTATCGAGTCATGCTAAAAAAAGAGAACAGACTAAGGTCCAGTGACCGCTCCAACTTTTGTCGAGCTCCTCTTCCGAACCACAGACTGATGATAGGCTCATTTTGTTTTGTTAAATTTTTATGGGTAAGCAATCTATATTAACTGGAAGGAGCAAAACAATTGAAGACTATATTACGCATCATTATCTATCTCATCGTTTTTGTCATCGTCGTAGGGGGGACAGGTGCGGTGGGGTACATCAATACAATGAATGCCGGAATGTCGGTTTACGATAAAGCCGCCCCTGCATTGACGGATGTGCAGGTACCGAAATATGACGTGAACAAACCGACAGTGGCTGTGCTGCTGGCGAACGAAGTGACGGAAGTATTTGATTTTCTCGTCCCGTACGAAATGTTTACGATGACTGAAGCTTACAATGTGTACGGTGTTGCCCCCGATCGCGAAATTAAATCACTAACCGGCGGACTCGATGTCGTCCCGCATTATTCGTTTGACGAAATGGATACGATGCTCGGCAAAAGCCCGGACATTATCGTCATTCCGTTTATGCCGATTTTGGACGAGAAAAAATATGCACCTGTCCGTGAATGGATCCGGAAACACTCGGGCGCAAAGACGACATTGATCTCCATTTGCAACGGGGCTGAAAATCTGGCGGATACCGGCTTGCTGAACGGTAAATCGGCCGCGACGCACTGGGGGGACATCAACCGGCTCATTAAAAAATATCCGGAAATCCAGTGGGTGAAAGATCAGCGCTACATCTCGCAAGGCAATATCGTATCTTCTGCCGGTCTGACATCAGGGATTGATGCTACGCTGTACGTCATCTCCCAGAAGTTGGGTGAGGCGGCGGCGAAGAAAGTGGCGAAAGAGATGAACTATCCCTCTTACGATTACGTGACAAACCCGCAAATGAAACCGTTCGTTGCCGGGTTGAGCGATATAACATACGTACTGAACAACGCTTATCAATGGAACAAAGTAAAGGCGGGCGTGCTGCTATATAACGGCGCCGATGAACTGGATTTGGCCGCCGCATTCGATACGTTCGCCGCTTCCGGTACGACGTCGACGTTAACTGTCTCCAATGCGAACGAACCGATCCTAACGAAACACGGCCTGACCCTGGTCGCGCGTTATCAGATAAAAAACGTGCCTAATCTGGCGAAAATGATTGTCGTCGGTGCCGATGCCGAGTCTGCGGCCGCCGAAGACATCAACCAATGGAAGAACAGCAGCAACAGCGCGAAACTGTTGTTCTTACACCGCGACGCGGCGGATCGGTTTGCAATGGATCCCACATTCGAGGATTTGGCCGGGCAAGAGGATGTTCAGACGGCTAAATTTGCCGCTAAGCGGCTCGAATATCGCGCCACCGACCACCTAAAGCTGGAAGGCAGCTCCTTTTCTTTTGAAGCGTTTGGCATACCGGTTTTGCTCGGCGTCCTGTCCTTGCTCATCGCTTTTTTCATCGATCGGCGCTTCATCCGCAGGAAAAAAGGAGCATCCACTGATATAAGCGCATCGAGATAGTGCTGTTAGTGACGACTCCTTGAATGACTTTCAATAACAATTTGGATTAAAAAGCCATACGACCGGGGCAGCTGCAGTTAAAGACTCATCATACCGGACCTGTGGAATGACGGACAACCAGTTCAGGCATCAGCATAATCTTGCGTTTCGGACTATCCGGGTTGTCAATGGATTGGTTCAGCAGAATCATAGCCTGCTCCGTCATCTCGCGCAGGGGCTGGGCAATGCTGGTTAAGGTAGGATGACAAATATCAGCCAGCATCGTATTGTCAAACCCCACTACGGACAGATCGCGGGGAATGGACAGACCTGCGCTGCGCGCCTCTTTCAATACCCCGATAGCGAGCAGGTCGTTGCAGGCGAACACCGCTGTCGGCCGCTCTGCCTCCGGCTGGCCCAGCATCGCCGCAGCCGCTTTCCGGCCGTTCTCCAATGTGGCCGAAGTATGCGTGATATTAGCCGGGTTGTCAAAAGGGACACCCGCCGCCTTCAGCGCATCCAGGAAGCCTTCAGCACGCAGCTTGCTCCCAGGCAAATTGTCGGAGATGATACCCAATTTGCGATGTCCCAAGGACAGCAAGTATTCCGTGGCCTGGTAGCCGCCTTTATAATCATCCACCGTGACGGAGTTGCACTCCATCATACGGATATCAGCCGAGAACAGCACAAGCGGCACATGATCAGCCAGCAGACGGCGGATCATGTCCAGGTTCCCGGTATGAGAGGCAATGATTAGGCCGTCCACCCGTTTGCGCAGGAGCAGCGAGATGTATCTGGCCGCCTTCTCATCGTTCCGGTCCGTGCTGCACACGATTAAGTCGCTCCCCTGTTCCTGGGCGTAATCCTCAATGCTGCGGGCTGCCTCCGCAAAAAAGGGATTGGCGATATCGGGAATCATCAGCCCGATTGTTCCTGTCCGGCGGCTCGTCAGCGCAGAGGCCACCAGACTCGGCTGGTAATTCAGCTCCTCCATGATACGGTTCACCTTCTGCCGTGTCTTGTCGCTGATCCTCCCGCTCTTGTTCAGCACCTTGGACACCGTAGCGATGGAGACTCCCGCTTCCCGTGCCACATCATATATCGTAGGTTTCATCGTTAGTAAGCCCGCCTTTGCGTTCATGCAATCTTATATCTATTATAAGTTGAACTTTAGATTTTCATATTAGGGTACTGGTCGTAACTGCGGGGAATGTTTGGACTTCCGGCCGCTGTTGTCTGCAGATTTCTTGATTTATACCGCTCTTCGCGGTTGAAATCCGCAGACAGCTTGTGCTTACGATGCCAGCTTTCCTACGGAAAGCTCTCAGGCGGACGCTACCGCTCCGTAAGTATCCAAACTTCCCCTCCGCACTCCTACCTTTTTATGATTTTTTTAAGTTCAACTTATTTAGATTATAGGGAACTCGCCAGACGGTGTCTATGAAGCTGTGCCGGGGAGTTGTCCAAACCTAAGAACAGAGAAAACAAGGAAAACCGTTAAGTTGGCTAGCTTGATCTGAAATAACGGCAGAATTGCCGTTGTTAGAGTAAGACTGCCCGGTTCGGTCTGAAATAACGGCAGAATTGCCGTTGTTGGAGCAAGACTACCCGGTTTGATCTGAAATAACAGCAGAATTGCCGTTGTTAGAGTAAGATTACCGGGTTCGGCCTGAAATAACGGCAGAATTGCCGTTCTTAGAACGAGGAGGGGGAGTGGGGAAATCCACCTCAGTTATTCAACTAAATTCTGCGCAAAAAGGGGCCTCCGCCATTCCGGAAGCCCCTCTTCTGTCTGCCCTTGATTATTCCTGCTTATCCGGGCGGCGCTGCTGCGCCCCGAATAGCCATTCATGCTCCGGGTCGTTATGGAAGACCCAGGTACGGACCGGGCCTGCCATCACGTTTAAATAATAAGAATCGTAGCCCGGCGGGGCGGATACCGGATGGTAGCCTTCCGGAACAAGCACAATGCTGCGGTCCGCCACGGCCATCGTTTCGTCAAGGCTTCTGTCGTCATTGTATACCCGCTGCACCACAAAGCCGTGGGCGGGATTTACCCGGTGATAATACGTCTCTTCCAGATAGGACTCTGCCGGCAGATTATCCTGGTCATGCTTGTGCGGAGGATAGCTGGACCAGTTGCCCCCTCCCGTGCGCACCTCAACCACCAACAGGCTCTCGGCTTCACTCTGCTCGGGAAGAATGTTGACCACCCGCCGCGACATGCTGCCAGAGCCGCGGTCCTCGGCCACTGCATCGGACGGAGCGATCAGCCGCGGGGCATATTTGCCTGTTGCCGGAGCAAGACAGACGGCAAGCTCCAGTTCCGTCAGCGCGCTAACCTCATATTGCCCTCCTGCCGGAACGTACACCGCATACGGCGGCATATCCTCAAACACGGACATGCGTTCACCGATGCCGGCGAAAACTATACCATCTATCTTTACGTCCGCCTTGCCCGCCAGCAGCACCAGGCAGACCTCGTTCCCTTCCGCGCTGCGGGTAAGCAGCTCCCCAGCTTGCAACTGATATACTTCAAAACCTACATATTTCCACCCGGCGCTCTCCTTGCTTACGGCCGCCACCAGTCCATCCTTACCGGGTGCTCCGGCCTTAATGACTAAATCGGGCATCTTCACCGGCCTCCTCTGCCTTTATATTTGCATCCGCTTACAAAACCTGTATTGCCGGCGATATTCTCTATACGGCACCATGAGACAGCTTGACCGGAAGCCCGGTGCGGTGCGATTCCTTTGCCGCTTCGGCAAGGCGCTCCGCCTGCTGCCCGTCAATACCGCTGCAGATGATAGGCTCCTGCAAGCGAACCGCCTGGGCAAACGCAGCTACCTCATCTGTAAAGGCCTGGTTGTACCGCTCCAGGAAGAAATGCAGCGGCTGATCACGCGTGACCGATGCCGCAGTGGAAACCTCCACCGTGGTCGGACGGCAGTTGTCGGCGGTTGCCGACCCGTGGGAGCCGAACACCTCTACCCGCTGATCATAGCCGTAGACGGCCTTCCGGCTGTTATCAATCACGCAGATCGCGCCGCTGGCGAAGGTCAGCGTAATCACAGCCGTGTCCACATCTTCACAGCGTCCGAACATCGGATCGACCAGATTGGCGCCCCGGGTGTACACTTCAACTACTTCCTCACCCATCAGGTAGCGGGCCATATCAAAATCGTGAATCGTCATATCCATGAACATTCCGCCGGAAGAGCGCACATAAGCCTCGCCGGGAGGCTGCGGATCACGCGACGTGATCTTCACAACATGCGGCTTGCCCAGTTCTCCTGACTGAACCAGCTGCTTGAGCTTGCGGAAGCTCGGGTCCATCCGGCGGTTGAAGCCGACCTGAAGCAATACGCCTTCTTCCTTAACAATCTCCAGCGCCCGGCTGGTCTGTGCGGATGACAGGCTGATCGGCTTCTCGCAGAAAATATTCTTTTTGGCGCGGGCAGCCTGTTCAATCCAGTATGCATGGGTATCCGTCGGTGTGCAGATGAATACCGCTTCGATCTCAGGGTCATTCAGCAGATCTTCCCCATTTACAAATACAGAGCCCATGTTCCGGCTTTCCGCCCAGGCCAGCAATTCCTCGCCTACTACAGCCTCTGCGATTGATTTTAGTTTAAAAGACGGCATCACACGCAGATTATCCGCATGAAGGCGGCCGATTCTGCCTGCGCCGATGATGCCTACTACGATTGGATTTACCATTTTCGCTTATCCTCCTTGGAGGGTAAGCGCTTAACCTCTCCCGAGATCAGTATACTCCAAGTACCGCCATGGCGACAAGCAAATCTTACCCTTGCCTTCAAAATTTCAGGAATAAATAACTAAGGTGGAATTTCTCCCCTTCATTCCGATGAGTGACCTCCCCCCGGAGGGTTAGCGGGAAAAACTCCACTTATTTCCTTCTAAAATCACTGATTGGGTGAAAATGGAGAGAATTAAGTCTACTTTTTCCATCTAATCACCAAAAAATCGATGAAATTCGCAAATTAGGTTTCCTTTTTCCACTTCATCCAATCTCGCAGTTCATTTCGTAAGCGATTGCCCTGACGGCAACGCCGATCTTCTTGCCACCGGATAACTGTCTAACGCGGGTTCAACAGTGCTGTAACGCTTCTCCGAGCGCAACCAGAGCCATTGCTTGCCCATAGGCCATAGGGGCAATAATGATCCCCTTATAATCCTCTTTGGCAGCCCCGATTGGTGTGCCGCCGGATACGCCCAGCACTGTACCCTCACCGTCAATTCTACCCAGTACAGCCTGTATTGCTCTCATAGCCTGCTCTGCATACGCCTCCGGCAGCAGTCCTCTGCGCACACCATTCAGAATGCCAGCCGCGATAGCCGCCGAGCCGGATGTCTCAGTGTAGCTCTCCGGGTCATCCAGCAGCGTATGCCACAGCCCATCCCCGCTCTGGCAGGCCAATAAGGCCTCCGCCTGTGCCTGCAGGGTCTGCTGCAGATAAGTGAAGACTCCGCTCTCCAGATACGGGCGCATCAGCTCCAGGTATTCCGGCAGACCGAGCGCGAACCAGCCGTTGCCGCGGCACCAGAAGGCTTCGCTGAAATTATGACGGCCGCCAAAATGCCAGCCGTGGAAGAACAGCCCTGTCTTTTTATCATACAAGTATTTGATATGCAGCAGCAGTTGGTGCAGCGACGCTTGCCGCCACTCGGAATTGTCGTATTTCACCCCCATCTTCGCCGTGAACAAAATAGCCATAAACAGCGTATCAATCCAGATTTCATTTTCATGCAGCGTAATTTCATGTTTGCTTGCCCCCGTGGTGACATGCTGATACCCAAGCTCTATCGTCCGCGGCAGGCCATTCATCAGCCAATCGGCCCATTCAAGGCTCAGTTTCTCCGCATCCTCCAGTTCCATCAGCGACAACAGCGGGGCAGTTGTATTAATGTTCCGGCTTGGCAGCCCCTTCTCCAGTTGCCGGTCCATCCACGGCTTCGCATAATCCCGATAGCGGTTGTCCCCGAAATGCCGCTCAAGCTTCTGCAGACCATATAACCCCACGCCCTGCGGCCAGTCCCATTCCTCCATGCCGAAGTCACGGGCAAAATATCCCCGCCGTCCCGCATCCTCCCCCAAGCTCTGCAATTCTGCTTCGTTGTCCGGCCGCTCCAGCTTCAGCAGCTTATCTGTCACTAGGCTCAGCTTCTCCATGATTTCGGCCTTGTTCACCAGGCATTTATTCATCTATTGTTCCGCCCCTCTTCCGCTGTATGTTGGTCTTCTCTCACTTCTGTCTCTTCCCCATATCTATTCTAAAAGTCTTGATTTCATAAGGCTTAATCTGAAATGCCAACTCATCCTTCCGCCACTCTCCCTGCGGCTCCTCCAGCAAATTGCATTCCTGCCATGACGTCATTGGATAGGCGCTCTTCACGCGGACCCGGGTCTGGGAACCAGCGTATTCATGCAAGCGCAGCACTACATGGCTGCCATCTTCCGAACGCTTAATCGCATCGACCAGCACGTGGCTACCCTCGATGGCGAATAACGCCTCACCCTTTAATTCTCCCGATACGGTGCGCAGAGGATTATTAAGCTCCCAAGCCTCCTGCACCACTCCTCCATCCACAAAATCACCTGTATGCGGATAAAGCGCATAAGTGAAGACATGCCGGCCCTGATCCTGCTCTGGATCTGGATGAACCGCCGATTTCAGCAGCGTCAGCCGCAGCACGCTATCCTTGATGTCATAGCCGTATTTGCAATCGTTGAGCAGGGCTACGCCATACCCTCTCTCGCTGACATCGGCCCACTGGTGGGCTACCGATTCAAAGCGGGCATAATCCCAGCTTGTGTTCCAATGGGTTGGCCGTTTAACATTGCCGAATTGAATATCGTAAGTAGCTTCCACAGCATGGATATCAACCGGGAAGGCCGCCTTCAGCAATTGATTATGCCCATGCCAGTCGATCTCTGTTTTGAAGTCAATTCTGGCCGTATCACGGTAGAACACAATCTGCTGGGTAATCGTCGAGGCATGATATGTCCAGTCCATGCGCAGGACAGCTCTAAGCGGACCATTCTCTACTAGAGCGCATTCGGCAAGCTGCGAGATTTCCGTCATTTTCTCCTGGTAAAAAATATCAATGTCCCAGGCTTCAAAATCCAGCGGCTTATCCTCAAATACTTGAAGCACATTGCCACGCTTCCCCGGCGCCAAAAGCTCGCGGCCGTTCCGGCGGTCGTACATCGAGGTGAAATGGCCCTGTTCATTCCAGACCACCTCATACAACGGTGTTGTCAGGCGGTTGCTACCGACTTCCGCAAGCGGTGCTTCCCCAGCCATTCCGGTCTTATCCTGTTCTCCTCGTCCAAATTGCAATACCGCCGTGCCAAGTGCAGGCAAGGAAGGAACAAATACCAGCCAGCCGCCGTCTGCCGTCCGCTGCTGCTCCAAGAGCTGTCCGGCCGCATCATGAATGACAGCAGCATCCGCAGCCTCGCCCGGCAGCTCGACATAACGCGGGCGATCCCAGATTGAGCTGTTCAGCAGCGTGAAGTATTCTTGCTCTCCGGTACCCAGTCCGGCTTCGCTGCAGCCATTAATTAATGCCAGCGACCGCGCCTCCCCTTCCGCATATTCAAGGTCGCTGTCTTCGTACACCTCTTTAATCGACGAGCCGGGAATAATATCGTGGAACTGGTTGCGCAGCAGGATCTCCCATATACCGCGCAGCTCTTCCGCCGGATAACTGGTTTCCAGGTCGCCGCGTCTCACACCGGTCAGCGTGTAGAGCCACTCTGCATCCCGCAGCAGCAATTCCAATCGCCGGTTATATTTTTTGTTACGGGCTTGCGAGGTGTAGGTCCCCCGGTGGCATTCGAAGTATAACTCGCCGTTCCATGTATGCACGTATGCTTCAGAATTCTCAATACGTTCATGCAGCCCGTCAAAGTACTCTCCTGCGCCGCCCATATTTAGCTTTGGAATCCCCGGAAGCTTGTCAAACCGCCGTCTTAGCTCCAACATTTCCCGCGTCGGCCCGCCGCCCCCGTCGCCCCAGCCATAGGTAAACAGCAGGTTATCGTTGATTTCCTTGTCCTGATAGGAATTCCAGATTCCCCGCAGCAATGCGGCAGTCATCCGGCCGTTATACGTGTACGCATCCCCGTTCTTCTCCGAGGTTGTGATGAAATGCGTCAAAATCTCGGAGCCGTCAATCCCCCGCCACCAGAAGGTGTCATGCGGCATCCGGTTGAACTGGTTCCAGCTGATTTTGGTTGTCATAAATGTGGAAATGCCCGACTTGCGCAAAATCTGCGGCAGCGCCCAGCTATAACCGAACACATCCGGCAGCCATAAATACTTGCTGTCGATCCCGAACTGTTCGCGGAAGTAGCGTTTACCCGCCACAATCTGGCGGACCAGGGATTCGCCGGACGGGATATTGCAATCCGCCTCCAGCCACATGGCCCCTTCCGCTTCCCAGCGGCCTTCCTTGATTTTGTCCGAGATCCGCCCGAACAGTTCGGGATAATCCCCCTCCAGATAGTCGTACAATTGCGGCTGTGTCTGCAGGAACTGATATTCCGGGAACTCCTCCATGAGCCGCAGTACGGTAGAGAAGGACCGCGCAATTTTCTCCCGTGTATGCTTTAGCCGCCACAGCCATGCGACATCTATGTGGGTATGGCCAACGGCGGTAATCGTTACATCAAAGGTTTTGGGCATGGCATCCACAGCATGGTTCAGGCTGGCGCCTGCCCGGTACAGCGAAATCCGGTGCGCCTCCGAGCCGGGCTCCGACCAGTCAATTTCCCGGAACGCATCATTCAGCGCCTTTTTCAGCCATTGCTTCTCCGGCTGGTCGCCGCCCAGATAGCGGTAAGTGTCCAGCGCCGCCTGCGACAGATAACACAAATCATCAATCGTTTCATCCAGATAACCAATCATCGCCTCGCTGATCCGGTGCTCCTGGATAACGGGCTTACCCCCACCCTCCAGGCCGGACCACAGCCGGAAGACCAGCTCCACCGTCTGCCCGCTTAGTTCCTCGCCAAAAATAACCTCCCTATGGTTGGTATCAACGCCTTGATATGCCACACCGTTCACAAACAGCAGCGATTCAAACCCGGAGTTGTTGAAGCTCCCCGACTTGCCAAAGTCAAACCTTCCGGCGATCTTGAAGCCCGCTTTGCTTGCGGGCAGCGCCACTACGGCACGCAGCCAAACATAACGGTCACGCCCGCGCCAGTGATCATTTATCTTGATTTTGCCATCAAAAGAAACAGCCTCCGGATATACCCCGTTAGCCCCTTCCTCATCCTCCGCGAGCTCCAGCTCCTCAAGCTCCAGTACCTTGCAATACCTGTACTTCCCAATTTCGGCCTGACGTTTGATTAGCTTTTCTTCTGTCAAAAACATTCTCTCCACCCCTTGTATCCGCTTTCATATCGCCACTATAGCAAATCTCCCCGCTCAAAAACTACGTTATATTTGCTGTATTGACCCTCCTACATTGCAAATCTTGCTTTTCTGGACGTATGACGTATAATGAGGTGGATATTACAGACCAGGGTGGTGAGCATATGCTTGAAAGCGATTTATTGTATGAGCAAGGGTATAGCGTAAGCATCAACACTCCGGCGGATTCTCTTTTTTATTATTTTGATTATGATGAGCGGTCTCACAATATCAATATGGAGTTTCAGCATTTCCATGATTTTTACGAGATTCATATTTTGCTTGATTCCAGAGCAACTCATATCATCGAAGGAAATGTGCATGCCCTTAAGCAATACGATATCGTTCTGCTTCGTCCCTATCGGCTGCATAAGACACAATATCCGGTAGGCCCGCCGCATAAGCGGCTGATCATCAACTTCGCCATGCCCAAAAATATACCGGGTTTCGAAACCGCTTACAATAATATGTTTCTCCCCTTTGGGGAAGAAGTGCCGATCTACCGTCTAAACAACGAGCCGCGCAGTGCCGTGTTTGAGCCTCTTAACAAGATTTTCACCCTGTCACACGGCGCTTCCACTCTGAATTCTGTACTGATCCACAGCCTGTTCCAGCAATTTCTGTGCGCGCTGTACCAGCAGCGGGACAAGAACTGCTATGTTCTCGAAGAAATCGGCAATTCAATGATGCAAAAAATATATTCGATCACCGCATACGTTCACAGCCATTACAGCGGTGAGTTATCCCTTGACTCCATCTCCAGGGATTTTTATATCAGCCCTTATTATTTATCGCACCAATTTAAAGCGGTTACCGGTTTTACACTGACCGAGTATATCCAAATGACCCGTGTGCGCAATGCCCAGCAGCTATTGATTTACAGTCGGGTGAAGATTTCCGTGATCGCTGAGCAGTGCGGCTTCAACAGCTTCTCGCAGTTCAACCGCGTCTTCAATAAGCTTAGCGGCATGTCGCCATCCGAGTTCCGCAAGCAGCAGGCCTCGTCGGGCTCCGCTTCAGCTCTGCTGTCTTATTGAGTCAGAACTATGAAAAAGCCCGTAGCGGATGCGGGCTCTTGACTGTCCGATAAGATTCTGACCGGTATGATTACAAGCCGAAGTAATCCGTAGTGAAGCATAGCAGCAAGAACAACGCCATTGCGCCTCCGGCCAGATAAGCCCTTGTTCGGCTTGCAGCTTTAGCCTGGGGATCTGCCGCCCTGCTTCGCCCGGCCCGTGCCAGCACTAAGCGGAAATAGAGGAGAGCTCCGGCTACGATGAGGACTGCTTCAAATACGGCGCTAAAGGCGGGCAGCTCCCACAGACTGAAGCCAAGCAGCGGCAGGCCGCCAAGGTTGCCTGGCAGGATCGGCATATCGCTGCGGTGGACAATCAGATCGAGAAGCCAGTGGCTAAAGGAGAGAGCGCCAATAACAACACCGCTCCGCTTGCCCCACTGCCACCACGCCAGCAGAGCCGCCGCCAGCGACAGGACAAGCGCCCCAACCAGGGAATGGGTATACACGGCGTGAATAATCTGTTCGCCATAACCGCCATTGCCAATCGGCTCTATGGACTCGGCCCCAATCAGCAGCATTGGCAAAAATGCAATATCCAGCAGCTGCGTGCTTACCAGAAGAGCCCACACCGGAATTTGCGGCTCCTTGGCCTTCACAGCGGCCGCCAGCCCAAAATGTCCTGCAAACATTTTATCCGCCCCTTTTCCATCAATTTTCTGTATCAAGCTGAATGGCAAAGCCCTGCAGCAATGCTTCAAAGGCATGGTCGAATGTGTCCGAAAGCCTGTTCATAATGGATTCCAGCGATTCCTCCGACTGGGCGTAAGTGCCGACGATGCCGCGCAGCATATAATAATAGATGCGGGAGCAACGGAGCAGACTCTCCCCTTCTCCAACCTCAAGATACGCCTGCAAAACGCCCGAAAAGGTGGCAAACATCCGGTTTCGCAGCTGATTAATCGCAAGCTGGGGCTGCGGGTCATCGACTCTGACAGACTCCAGCTCAAAAAAAACAGTGTACATGCTGCGATGCTCCAGACAGAAATGAATAAAAAGGCGGTTAATCTGCTGCAATTTCTCGCTAGGTGTCAAATTGTCCGTTTGTGCCGCCTCAATTAATAGTGCATGTAGCTGCTCCAGGGGCTCCATGGACAAAGCGTGCAGCAACGCCTCCTTATCCTCGAAGTAGAGGTAAATCGTAGTATGGGAGCATTGGGCTTCCTTGGCGATTTCCCTGATCGTTACACTTTCATAGCCCCGCGCCGCAAATAATCTTCCGGCAGCCTGCACGATTGATCGCTTCGTTTTTTCAGAGCGCAGGTCATGCTTCGTTGCCATGTCACTCACCCTTCGCAATTTTTATAACCATTGGTTACTAACCAGTGGTTATATATTATCATAATCTGAATCCAACTGTAAACAGGAGAACGGAAGCTCGGGGGGCCAGCTGAGCCACGAGAAGTCGAACAAGTACGTCTATAACCAACATAAAAAAGGTTCGCAATTGCCTAAGCAACTGCGAACCTTTTTTATTAATATGATGCGGTCGAGAGGACTCGAACCTCCACGGTATTGCTACCACACGGACCTGAACCGTGCGCGTCTGCCAATTCCGCCACGACCGCAAAATAATTTTGCAACGCAAGAAGTAATATATCATGAATTTCTGGATTGGGCAAGATAAAATTTTTATGTAGCGGTTAAATTAGCTGGCAGCACGCTGCTCTTAAAAGACAACTTATAACGAATCACAATCTGAAAAAGAACCTATTCTCCCCAGATTACTGAGAGGATAGGTTCCTTCACAACATCGGAGGATTCTCAGAAGCTTTCTGTTCTAATTAATTGCAACCGCTTGGCCTCTACAATCGCCTCTGAACGCGAATGTACATTCAGCTTCTCAAAAACTCTTGTCAGACTGTACTCGACCGTTCTTTGACTCATTAACAATTTGCTTGCAATCTCCTTATTGCTCTTTCCACTGGCTACTTCTTGCAAAATTTCCTGCTCTCTCTGGCTAATTGAAATATCCTCAGGAAGCTGATTTTCCTTGTTTACGGCAACTTTGACTTCGTTTCTGCGCAATTGGCGCAATAAAGACACCGGAATAACTGCTTCATCTCTCAATGCACAGCGGATCGTATTCAGCAGTTGCTCCTTGGAAGCCGCTTTGGAGATAAAACCGGTCACACCAGACTCGATCAAAAGATTATAGTGTACGCTTATTTCATATCCGGTATAAATAACAATCCTGGATTCGTTGTTTTTTTGGATAGCTCTCTTCGTGAATTCCAATCCGGTAATGGTCGGCATATTAAGATCGCACAAAATGATGTCAAATTCCTGTTGCTCCATGATTTGAAGAGCTTCCATTGCTGATAATACAAACACAACTTCAATATCTGGCTCCTGCTCCAGCATATTTTTGGTTCCTTCACCAACTGAAGGATGATCATCAACTAGCAAAATATGAATCATCTTCTTCCTTCCTTCCATTCTGTGTATCCATAAAAGCCTTCAGCGGCAGCGTAATGCAAACTTGAAACCCTTTTCCCTCCTCAGAGTAGAACTCGCATGTTCCTCCCAGACTGGTGATACGCTCTTTTATGCCGGACAGTCCCATATGGAGGAACGACTCCTGCATATTCGCAATATCCATTCCAACCCCATTGTCTTCATAGGTGAAATAGATTGTATCTCCTTGCTCTAAGGAAATTATTCACAATCAAGCCTAATAAATAAGCATTCCCTCAAGTGTACAGCCGTTAATAGCTGTACACTTTGCTTTTATAGCTGGAAAATTTTATGATTTGGATAAACGGATCTATACTGCATACAGAAAGCTGGTGTTTCCATGAAAATGAAGAGATTGTTTGCGCCGCTGCCGCTTCTTCTTACTGTAAGCCTGCTGTGTATTCTCACAGCTATACTGTTCCCTCCCGCTGGCAAAGCGATTTATTATGCGGCCATTATCTTCTCCGCTCTCCTGCTATCCATTCTCACCCATGAATCAGGCCATTTGCTGACTGGCATCGTCTATGGATTGAAGCCGCTGGAAATGATTGTCGGACCGTTTCGCCTGAACTTCAATGGGCGTTTCCCCCGGCTGACCCAGAACCATAACTGGCTGAGCTTTGGTGGAACGATGCGCTTTGCCGCAAGCTCAGAAGATCTGAAAGACATGGCGTTCAAATGGTCAAGGATATCTCTTGGTGGCCCTGCCGCCAGCCTGCTTCTTAGCTTGCTGATTCTGATCCTTGGCCAATCTTTACATATATGGACTGAGTTGCTGTTCTGGATCAGCCTAGCTATCGGCACTGCCACCCTTATTCCTTTCAGCAATGGGGCAAGCCATTCTGACGGCAAGCTGTTCAGCATCTTGATCAAGAAATCGGCACGAGCCGATCTGTTGATGACAAGCGTTATTCTCCAGAAGGATTATCTTTCAGAGCGTCCTCCAGGCAACTGGAATGCCCTGGTCATCACTGCAGCCGCCCGGCTTCTGGACAGCTTACCTGAAAGGACAGCCTGGCAATTGGCGGAGGAGTCTGAGCTACGGCTGTTTCTCTATTATTACTTTGCCGACAAGCAGCAACTGGACAAGGCTCTGGCATACATCCGGCCTATTGCTTTGTCTGCGCATCCATCCGGTCAAGTACCGGCCACCCGCCATATGATTGACAGTTTCTACGCAGGCCACCTCCTCTTGCACCAGCCATTCGGAGACACTTCCCGTTCGGAAGCAGAGAGCTTGATCAATTCATTATCCAAGCAGGAACCTTACAGCTACCACAAGGCCTGGGCAGCCATGCTGGCTACACAGGGAAAGCAGGCAGAAGCTGCAGAACATTTGTCCCAGGCCAGGTTGCTGCTGGACCGTTGGTTCAGACCATTCGGCACCTACCAATTTGAACAAAGCGTATTAGTGCAAATAGAGAACCGCCTGCAATTGTAATCCCAGGCGTCCCCAAAAAGTGCCTTTTTGCGAAGTACCGACTGAACACTGATACTGCTAACATTAAGGCATTAAGAAGACTGGGAGGAAAAAAGATGCCATCAGTAATCACCAAATCCAGCTCGCCTGAGCTTAACAGCCGGAATGCTGCATCGCTTTTTTTAAAGGAACGCGAGCCTCTTCTTGGATTACAATTCAAATCTTCACCCCCAATTGAAGGGCTAAGTGTCAATTCTGTCATTGAGCAGTGGAAAAACGATTCTCTCCTGCTGGATGACAAGCAGTTCCAGAACAGAGTGGCTGCGGATCATTGGACAGAAGAAACCTTCGGTGAACTCCTTATGGCAAAGATTGATCCGAAGAAGCTTCCGGTTGCTCTGCCTGATACTTGCACTGATTGGGTCGGAGTTTCGGAATTGGAAGAGGCACTAGAGCTGAACCGTTCAATCCCGCTGCAAGGCCCGGCTACGCTGAAGCTTATCTCGGCATTCCGTCCGTTTCTGCTCTGGGCTGCGAAGAAATGGGATCAATCCGTTGCGGGGATGGAGGATATCGAGAGGTTCGTGAACACGGATGCTGTTCGTGAAAAGCTGCTCAATGAGCTGGCCGAATGTCTTCTGCAGAGCGGAGCGCGGACTCTGGTGCTTGAACTGCATGTGGCCAAAAAGCTTGAGGAGCTGGAGGGAGATACACCCGAGGAACGTTTTCAAAGCTTTGTTGCAAAGAAATTATGCCGGACTGCCGACTTGGAATTTATTTATGGCGAATATCCGATGCTTGCCCGCATGCTCATGATCCGGACCCGATTCATTGTTGATGCTGTGCTTGAAGCGATTGTCCGCTTTAAGGCTGACCATGCTGAAATCTTGGATGCATTGGCACTTTCAGCAAGCAGCGGCAGACTTCTATCATTCTCAGCCGGGATGGGTGATGCCCATCAGCAGGGACGTTCCGTCATGCGGCTTCGTCTGGAATCGGGCGAGGAACTGATGTATAAACCGAAACCGCTGGGAGCCTCCTTCCACTTTAGCAAACTGCTCGAATGGATGAATACGCAGGGGTTCTCTCCCGCTTTTCAGCCGCTTCTCGTGCTGGATAAAGGCGCTTACGGATGGGAGGAGTGCATCGCTGTCAAGAGCTGTAGCTCCATATCCGAGGTAACCCGCTTCTATCAACGCCTGGGAGGATTATTAGCTATTTTGTATAGTACCCACGGCACCGATTTCCATATGGAGAATGTGATTGCCCGGGGGGAGCACCCTGTCCCTATCGATTTGGAAACCTTATTCCATAACGCTCCCGCACTGAATTTCCCCGATACGGCTGATGTCGAAGCCAAGAAAAAAGTAGTCGATTCCGTTATCGGCACCGGGCTCCTTCCCTTGCTGCTTTATCAGAATGAAGAAGGCTTTGGCATCGAAATGAGCGGTATGGGGGGAGACGGCGGACAACTTCTGCCCTTCCCCATCCTGCAGGTTGAGAATGATGATACGGATGAGATGCGGTTCGTTCGTAAAGCGAAAAAATCTGGTTCTTCCAGCAACAGGCCAAAATTAGGCAACCAGAATACTCTTGCAAGTGACTTTGTGGATGATATTGTACTTGGCTTCCGGCAAGCCTGTTCAATTATGCGTCAGAATCTGCCGCAAGTGCTAAATGAGACAGATGGTCCGCTGGCAGCGTTCAAGAATGATACCATCCGCATTATTCTTAGGCCTACGCAATTTTACGCCAACTTCCTTATGGAATCTCATCATCCCAACTATACCAAGGACGCTATGGATAGAGAAAAACTGCTGGACCGACTCTGGTATACCGTTCTGGATACACGTGCAATCTCTTCTGAACGGGAAGATCTGCTCTTCGGAGACATTCCCTATTTCACATCAACGCCTACTTCCCGCGATCTGTTTGACAGCCGTGGCAAGCGAATTCCAGATTTCTTTCCAACGACCAGCTTTGAACGGGTCATTCAGCGTATCATGGCTTTGGACGAGACGGAACAAGAACGCCAGGCTGGCTGGATTGTTTCCTCTATCCTTGGATCTGCTGAATGGACTTCCTCCAGACCCCTATGTTGCGGCACATCTTCTTCCCTGACAATCAACTCTGCCGGAGAAACTGCCACACAAGTGAACTTCGATCAGGAGGAAATACCTTCCACCTACCTAGGACATGCCGTTGAAATCGGAGAGTATTTGCTGGAACAGGCGATCTTCAGCAAAGGCCGCTCGGATGCGTCATGGATTGATGTAGGAATGAACTACCGGGGACAATGGCATGTATCGGCAATGAAAGGGGGCTTGTACGATGGTACGGCGGGGCCTGCCCTTTTCCTAGCTTATCTCGCCTCCATAACGGGACGACAGGACTACGCGGAAGTCGCCCGGCTGGCTATGCAGACTTCACTGGCTTCACTCCCCTACCATTCCAATTTCAGCTCAGCCTTCTATGGTCAGGCATCCATTCTCTATACACTGTCACATTTTATGAAGCTTGGTATGGCTGACTCTTCATGGGGGGATCGTCAGAAGATGCTTATTAACCACTTAGGTACGATCACAGCTAATGACCAGTGCTATGATGTACTTGGAGGTTCTGCCGGGGTTATTCTCGTACTGCTTCAAGTCTATAGACGATTTGGAGTCGAGCAGGCGCTTAATGTCGCTGTCGATTATGGAAATCACCTGCTTGCCCACTCGGTTTCTACGGACAGCGGCATCGCCTGGCCTTCCCTCCTGAAGACACAGCAGCCCTTGGGAGGATTTGCACATGGAGCGGCGGGAATCGCTTCAGCTCTCGAACTCATTTGGCAAGAAACCGGAATAGATACATTTCACGAGCATGCGGAAGCTGCACTTTCCTTTGAGCGGTCACTATTCTCTCGGGAGCATGGTAACTGGGCAGACCTGCGAAAAGACGGGGCTTCGACCTACCAATCTAAATATTGGTGCCACGGTTCGGCAGGGATCGGCTTGGGAAGGCTGCTCATGCTTGAGTCATCCGGTATAGACAGCCGAGTGCTGCTCAATGAAATAGACACCGCAATTCAAGCCACTTTGAACGGCGGAATTGGGGCAAGCCACTGCCTTTGCCACGGAGATATGGGCAATAGTGAACTGCTGCTGCTGTCAGGTACAAAATTAGGACGTCCCGATCAAGTCAGAACAGCACATCTTATAGCAAATCAAATGATCAGCGAAAAGAAACAACAAGGAGCATACCGTACCGGAATTCCCCGCGGGTTAAAAACACCGGGCTTTTTCCTGGGGTACTCGGGAATTGGCTACCAGTTATTGCGGCTGGCCGACCACAACCAGGTCCCATCGGTATTGTCTCTGGAGATTTAAGCTGGAATCGCAAATGATTCTCGGCTCTGCCGTCCTCTGAAAGAGGTGGCGTCCGTTTCTCCAGAAAGATAAGGATTAATTGTAGCGTGAAACATATAAATTCTTATCTTTTAAAAAAGGTTCGCAATTGCCTAAGCAACTGCGAACCTTTTTTTATTAAAATGATGCGGTCGAGAGGACTCGAACCTCCACGGTATTGCTACCACACGGACCTGAACCGTGCGCGTCTGCCAATTCCGCCACGACCGCAAAATAATTTTGCAAAGCAGGAAGTAATATAACACGATTCCGCCGGAAGAGCAAGAGGTTTTCATAAAGAAATCTATTTCAATAACAGAGCCGGCACCGCATACTCAACTCACGGTTGAATATTTAATCTTTTCTCCATCCTACAATCCATGTTCTTTCCTCAGGGCCGAATTATAATAAACTTACGACGTCGAATTAAAAATAGGGAGATATACAATGATCAACAGCGAACAAGTAGGCAAGCGTATTGCCAGCTTCCGCAAGGCCAAAAAACTGTCCCAGGAGCAGCTAGCCGAACAGTTGAATGTCAGCGCTCAGGCCATATCCAAATGGGAAACCGGCAAAGCCCTGCCCGAAACTGCCAACCTTCCGCAGCTCGCCCGTGTGCTGGGCCATTCCATTGATCATATTTTGCAGCCCCAGGAACTGATTGTACTTCAGGCCATTTATACGGATGGTCAGGTGGAGCATGATGTCACTCATTTCGTGAACCAATTCGTTACCGGCAGCGCACTAAGCCTAACCGTCAGCGAGCTAACGTTCCCCCAATTCATCGAGAGCGAACGGCTGAAGCTGCTGCTCGTTAAATACGAGACCCCTTCCGGGATCAGATCAGCCTACGCGCTAAGCGGCCAGTTGCTCACCCTTGATATTCATTCCAAAGGTCATGCTTTATGCAACAGCGGGCTCGACATTGTGTTTGCCGCCTACGGCAATGAACGGGCGAACGTCAGTGTTTTGTATAAGCTGAAGCATTATGCATTTTTTCAGTGGAAGGAGTTCACTGCGAGTCATGAGCTTTTTCCCAGCCTAATTGACAATAGCGGCAACGATTATCTGCTGCTCCTCTATTTGAATGCAGAAGGTATTCATGCCGTAAGCTGCGCCGAAGGCGAGCAGATTCACTATAGCGCAGACGGGACCCGGCTGTTTCAAAGTGATTCTCCCCTAAAAAAATATATTGTAGAGGGCGTAGACCGCCTGGGCTTCGGCAGGGGAATGGACTGCTCCTGGGCAGGAGCGATGTATTCGTCTCTGGCCGCCAGTGGAATAGATACCACCTATGAGCAGATTATGGGAGTGTCGGGGGCGTGCTGGAGAATTGCTTTTACACCTATATGGGATTACAGCTCAGCGGATGCTCTTGTCGCCTACGACTACTCTGCCCCGGCTTGCACCGCCTTCGGGCTTACAGCTAGTTGGGCCGACAGATTACAGCCTGAGGAACGCAAATTGGCGAAACACCACCTCATGGACAGCATCCGTAAGCACCAGCTGCCGATAGCCATAAATCTGCGGGTCGCTCCCGAGTGGGGTGTGATCACGGGTTATTTGGATGATGGGCGCACCCTGCTGTGCCGCAGCTACTTCGACGACGAAACCTATAGCGATCTTCAGGACAATTCAGAGTTTCTGGAAGATATGAAGATCAGCAAAGGCTATTTGTATGTGGATCATTGGCCTTACAGGCTTGCTCATTTCAGCAGTCAAGAGAATCAACCGTCAGCACAGGAGAATCTGTATGGTTCGCTCCGCGTAAAAGTAGAATCAATGAATGCGGCAGAGCGCAACGGCTATTGGCTGGGGTACAGAGCGATAGAGGGCTGGAGTGAAAGCTTGCTTGACCACTCATGGTACATGGCCGCAGATGACGAAGCTTTCGCGCGCAGGATGGGAGTGAACCACTTTTGTATGATGGCATTGGCAGATGCCCGTAGAAGCGCCGCCGCATACTTATCAGAGTCACTACCGCTGCTGGACCACCCGCTGGCCTATCAAGCGCTGTCGGAGCTGGCCGAAGTCTATGGGCAAATCTCTGCCTTGCTTGCAGATTTCTACGGGAGCATGACCGATCCGGCTTCACTCTCAGGAAGCGCTTCTCCTAAGCAGCTATGGACCGTGGAACAGCGGGAACGGCAGGCCGGGCAGTTGCAATTGCTTGCCGCCTTGGAGCATCAAGGGGATGTGCTTGCACAGACGGTGCTGGAGAACCGGGAACATTAACAGCATCAGCCTGCTAAAAGAAAAGCGAAAAGGCTGCCGAGACCTTCCCGACAGCCTGAAGACACCTTGCGGGGTGTCTTTTTCTTCGAGGCGATTTTCACTTGTTGCCCCTACCACTCTTACCCGAGCTTCTTCACCGGCCGCAGCACGGCATAGCCGTAGCCCTCCGGAAAATGGCGCTGGTAATCCTGCTTCGTATCCTCATCCCAGATGTAGCCCATAGTCTTGGGGTCGTAGTTCCAGGCCACTTCTTCGACCGTCCGCATCACTTCGCCATTGTCCTTCAAATAATCAAACGGCGGATGAAAAAAGACCAGATACTCCGATTCCGGGATATCCCTGGCCTCCATTCCCTCAGGGATTTCACCAGCATAGTCCGCCGCCACAGGGATACCGTACAGGTAGCCCTTTTGTCCGTTCTGGTAGAACCAGCCCGCCGTCTGGCCGATTTGACCGGGAAGCGTATGGTGCGACATACTCTCCAGCGTTCCCGACACCTCGTCGCAATCATGGCCATGCTCCCAGAACTGGCCGTAATTGTCCACGTCCGCATCCCAGATCCCTATGAATTTATGGGCCGGTATACGCTCAATCTTGATCTCCGCTTCCTGTAAATGTACCTGTCTCATTTTATCCCGCTCCTTGATCAGATAGTGATAAGGGGAGAACACTTCAGCGCGAATCGCCAGCGGAATGGGCCGGGGCGCCTTGCGGTAGGCACGGGGTGTAATCTGAAAAGCCTTCACAAACGCCCGCGAGAACGCCTCCTGTGAGGAGAAACCGAACTTCACCGCAATATCCAGAATCCGGGCATCCGTATCACGCAGCTCTAGCGCGGCGCGGCTGATCCTGCGCATCCAGGCATAATCCCGCAAAGTCACTCCGGTCAGCGAGTGAAACTGCTTCGTGCAATAGTACGGCGAGTAGCCAAGCTGCTCGGACATTTTCAAAAGCGAAGGCACAGCGGCAAGATCCCCTTCGATCCAATCCACCATAAGCTGAACCATTTCATTCCATTCGTACACGCTATGTTCTCTCCTTTCCCTATTGATCTTAGCAGAGGGAATTCCTGGAGTTTTGACTTGAATTGCAGTGCCCTAACCAAAAAGGACACCCTAAGGTATCCTTTTCGGTTAGGCATAATTTAGTTAACTGTGATGATTAATAGATCACTAGCTTCCTTTTCTCCCTCTTTCGCAAACAGCTTAATGGTCTGCCCGGATACTAATGGATTAGTATCAAAGGAGAACGAGCCATCATTCTGTACTTGCGCTGAACCATAGACTTCGTTGTTCTCATTCACAAGAAAAACTGTTGTAGGAACATAATTACTCACTACTACCCCGGAGTAAGTACCTTGAATTTTCGTGGCTCCTGCACTAACAATGCTGGTAACTACAGGCATATCTGCTCTGGGGACTGCTTGAATAGTAATATATAATGGATCACTTGGTAGCTTGCCTGCTTCATCAGCAACGATATAGATTCGGTCTCCACCGTGCAACATGGTAAACCATATTCCCATCTGCCATTGTCCGGTATTCATATCTGCGGATACACCTGTTAAGATTTGACGGCCATCTTCATGAAATAATCTGACAACCGCGCTTTTAGCAGCCGTGCCACTTAACATTCTAGTATTTCCATACACCTGGTTATTGGTGAGCACTGGTGGGCTGGACTTACCATCGGGAGCTAATGCCGTGAGCACAAAAGCATCACTTATAAGCTTACCTCTTGAGTCGGCTCTAATGATCAGTTTCTCTCCAGGTGCAACTGGTCTTGGATAGGAGGGCATGGATAAGGAAAACTCTCCCAGATCATTCGCTTCATTGTTGGAGATGAGGGTGCCGTCTCCATAATAAAGGTACACCGTGGCATGTGGCTCCGCGATCCCATAGAATATGGAATCAATATCTGCATATACCGCTGTAGTAACCTGTGGGATAGAAGTCGCAACGGTAGGCTCCATTACTGTAAATATTAAAGGCTTACTTTCCTTCAATCCTGAAGCGACTGCCGTTAATTGGTATTGCCCATTTGGTGCGAGCTTCAAATCTCGGAAAGTAACCTTCCCATTAAAAGTAGGGAATTCTGCAATAATGTTGCCGTTTATGTCTTTTAGATATAACCATGACGATTGAGAATACGGGAACTGGAGATACGCATCAATAAAAGTATAATCACTGTAAACTTCCCCAACGACCGTCGGTGTCATGGTAACGGGTCTATTGGCTACGAGAACTGAAATGGGCTTACTGATAAGCCTTTCGTACCCCTTAGCCGTTAGATATAAAGTCTCTCCGGCAACAGGACGAGGGGCTAACTGAATATCAAATTTACCCCCATACTCCTGACCACTCGTTTTTCCCTGGCCAATTACTGTTCCATCGGACCGTTTGACAACAATAATAGAATTCCCTTCAGCCTTGCCGACTACATGCCAGTCATCCTCATAGACTGTTCCTTCTACCTCAGGCTGCGTAGTTACAGCAGTGGGAGCTACGACTTGAATATAGGTAGGATCGCTTTTTCTCTTACCCATAGCTTGCGCATAGACTAATAGTTTCTCACCTGCAGTGAAAGTGAGTTTATCCGATAAATAAATCTCAAAAAGATAGCCAGAATTGCTATACGATGCTCCAACGAAGGTTCCATCCGCCCGGGTTATTGTAATATCATTTGAGTACTCCTGCTCAATTGAACCTCTGATAATCTTAGTATCTTCATATACAACACTGGTTACGACAGGTGCCTTGGTCTTCGGTCTTTCCACCACATTAACCTCAAACCGTTCGGTAGTCCATCCGCTGTCAGTATACAGAGTAACAAACAATTTGTCTTTGTCTTTCAGGATTAATCCCGGATTATAATCATACAGGTTAATACTGAAAAAAGTACCATACTTGCCATTGGAACTCTTCAGTTCCGTTCCGTTCTCAAGCTCTATCTTAACTCTGAACGGCTCCTTTAAATTCATAACACTGCCATTAAGATAAGCATTATCGGTGTAGGTTGTTTTATCAACCTTTGCCTCAGGCGCTTTATCTTTAATAATTATATCCGGAAGGATCAGATCTTTGCCTGCTTCTACCGTGAATTCATCTGTAGAATATCTATATGGGTAAATATAAATGTTAACAATATAAGTTCCGGGAATCACATTATTAAAAGCAAACTCACCACTTTTATTTGTTGTGCCGGTGTAGCTTCCTTTAGTCTCATTCACTCCCGTTAAGTAAACAGGCATGTCGGAGATAGGAAGCGTTGTGGTCCCGTCATAGTTCTGATGAAATAACACTCCTGTTACATTGATGCTAGATTTCGATACTGTGATAGCTTCAGATAACACAGCGTTTGCATTCTTAAATGACAGAGAATATACGGCTACTTGATCCACCTTATCGCTGCCAATAGAGGGGATGGTCAATCTCACTGTTGTTTTATTTTCCAGCAAGTTAACTTGTGAAACAGCCACCTTTTTGAAGTCTTCATTATTAATTTTTGCAAGAACCGTGAAATCTGCAGCTTCCGGCATAGTGGTCAGGCTTTGGTTAAACAAAACATCAATTGTTCCGTTGGCCGCCGTAATTCGGGTTACTGCCAAGGCCGGATTCACAGGGACGGTTCCGCCTCCTGTTCCAGGGCCAGAAGTGCCTCCACCTCCAGTAACACCGCCTCCTCCGCCCGAAGGAACAACCAGTTGCTCTCCCTTTGGCAATACGGAGTCTTTTGCCTCTTCGGACAGTATGATCCCCTTAACTTTACCTTCACCCGAAACAGCCAACTTGCTCTTTAATTCCAGCTTCTGTATGATTACATCCTTATTTAAAATAAAGTTTGGAATCACTAAGTTTTCTTTTATGAATAGGCTGGTTACCTTGCCTGAACGAACATTGAATTCGTTGACACTGGCATTAACCGATACATTATTAAAGTCACCGGAGATTAATATCTTTCTCTCTTTGGTAGCTTTAGTTTCGGGAAGCACCGTTAAATTCACAAAGCCGTCTCCAGAAATACCATTTTCCTCAATAATGGCACTGGATAAAATTTGTGTATCTTGGATAACGGTTGTACCCTCTGTAACAATTCGGACAGCCTGGTTCAGTCTATTTACAGACACTATTCCAAGTTGACTATTTTTAATATGAATACTGTTCGTACCGCCACCTTCAATCCTGGTTACACCATCTACCTGGATCTGTTCAAGGAAGGCATCCCCGTCTGCAACCTCTTTAGAAATAATTAAATCGCCCAAGATATGCATATTCTTAAGGGTGATATTTGAAGATTGAATAATTACATCACCATGTACTGTACTCGCCTTAGACTCCCCAAAGATACCAGCTTTGTCATAAATGACAGTGCTCAAAGCCAACGCTTTCTTAATCACAACTACAGATTCAGCACGGGTCAGTTCACGCTGAGGCTGAAACGTTCCATCTGGACTATTACTCATAATGCCTTTATCCAGAAGGTAGCTGATTGCCGACTTGCTCCAGGCAGGTATGAGATTTGAATCTTTTGCAGAAATCGGAGAGGATGTCCCTTTATTATCGAGCTTTAACAATCTCGATATAATAACCGCTGTTTCTTGTCTTGTTATTTGTTTTTCAGGACGAAAGGTATTATCATCGAAGCCGCTAATATAACCTTGGGCTATAGCTTTCTGTACTTCTATGTAAGCCCAGTTCGTTTGCTTGAGATCTTTAAAACGGATATCACTCGTATCAGAGTACTTGAATACCCTGTTCACAAGAGCTACAAACTCACTTCTTGAAATCACAGCCTCAGGCCGGAAGGTATGATCGGGATATCCAGTAATTAATCCTTTATCCAGCCATTCCTGAATATCTGTCTCAGCCCAATTTCCCTTGATATCTGTCATTTGCTCTGTACCAGCATAAATTCGGGAGAAAGGCAAGAGGACAAATAGCATTACAATAAAACAAGCATTTCTTAAAAACCGATTGTTAACCAATAGATTAGGTCACTCCCCATTAGAAATTAGTAAAAGTATTAGGACTAAAGCCGTGACTTCATGCAAAAATCCAATACTTAAGTTTAATTCTATAGAAGTCGTATTTTTCCTTTTTCCCTCCAAAATTTTCACAAACGCACAGGCCTCACGCCATTCCCTGAGTAATATGTAGTAAATATAACTACGAGGTGAATGACATATGGGACAGCCAACCAAGATCCGCAAGCGGGCAAAGGAGCTGAAGGGCCGGCCAGTCTGCATTACGCTTCATGACGGACGTTCGTATGTAGGATATATAACCGGACTCCAGAGGGATGTACTGATCCTCTCCAGGCCAAATACAGGTAAAATATTGAACAAAAAATCATCCTCCCGCTCGCGCAAAGCCCAAGTTTCCGCATTCATGCCGCTTCTGGGATCGTTCTTTGGAGGAGCAGGTGCAGGTGCTGCCGGGGGAGGACTAGCGGCAGGCCTCAGCAGCGGCTTACGCTTCATAGGATTTATGCAAAAGGCGATGCCAGTGATGAAGATGGGCTACGGTATGATCAAAACCATCCGGCCTTTCTTTAACGGACTTAAGGGGTTAATGGGCAACAGCAGCGAATAGGCTTGTCATGCAGATAAGCAAAACAGGAAAGACACCCCTCAAGGTGTCTTTTTGTATGTGGCCTATATTTTCGTCTGCACGAACTCCTTAATTTTCTGGAGCGTGACCTCAGGGTCCATACTCTGCAGTAAAAACTCCGATTCTCTTTTATAGGCCACTTGCTCTGTATAATTTCCCAGGTATTCATCTATGATGGCGAAGGGTACGCCTTCCCGCTCCAGCCGAAGCTGGATGTCATTCTTCGTCACGTATATAAACACTCGCACGGCATCCTCGCCGTATTTCTCCCGGAATGCCCTCGCTCCTTCATGATTCACCACAACAATGACAGCTTTGTGCTGCTCAAGGCCTTGTTCAAGCTCCTGCACTGCAATTCCGTAACGTCCCCGCTCCAAATGGACCGTCTGGAAAAATGCATTCTTCTCCGCCATCGCCTGAAACTCCCCGTCAGAGATAAAATGATAATTCTCCCCATCCTGCTCCTGCGGGCGAATCGCACGTGTCGTATAAGGGATCACATTGGGAATTCCAAGTGAAGCACTAAGCTGCCTGGCAATGCTTTTCCGCCCCGAACCGCTTGTTCCGGTGATGATAATGATCTTGGGACTAGGAGATTCTATTGCCGTCTCAGCAGGTTGGTTCTCAGTCTCCTGATTGGTCGCCGATGCTTTGGATGTTTTCAGCCAGTTCCACATTGCTTCTCCCGTGTGCCTGTGCAAGCTTACGCAGACAGCACCGGGATTCACCTCCTTCACATGCAAGCTATACTTATACTAATTCGACAGAAATCTCCAAATCCCTCTAGGACCAATTAGCTTGTTTTTCTCACAACTTCAGCTCGTCATATTGAGTTCTTTACTTGTGATTTCGACATTACTATGGATAATTTTACTTATATGTTTACTAAGAGGAGTTATTAAATCAAAGAAATGGGAGCGGTATATAAATGGTATACGAACAAGGTGCCTCAGTCGTTGAAAGACACGCTATTGTCATATCAGGAGCAAGCAAAAGTCTGAATGGCACAGAGATTATAAGAGATGTTTCATTCCACGTGCCTTATAACAGCATTTATGCCATCATTGGACCAAATGGTGCAGGCAAAACAACACTCCTTCGCTTAATGATGGGTTTGCTCACTTTGGATGAAGGAATGATCCGGTATGCTGCTAGCGAACAGGAGGTATCTGTGCTTCTTGAGAATGATTACTTATTCGAAGCCAAAACCGGGTGGGAGAATCTACGTGATTTTGGTATTTACCTTGAGATAGATTCCTCGCAGGTCTCAGCTGCCACAATGAAGTATGCCAATTTACTGCAATTAAACTCCGCTCTTGATAAAAAAGTCGCCACCTATTCTAAAGGCATGAAACGGAAACTCTCTTTACTGATTACTTTACTCAAAAATACTCCAATCTTAATGCTGGATGAATTAACCTCCGGGGTGGACCCCGAATCCAGAAAAGTCATGCGGAGCTTGTTACATCTCCTTAAGGAAGAAGGAAAGACAGTTATTATCACTTCGCATGATCTGGCAGAGGTCCAGAAAGTCAGTGACTGGATCGCCATTCTGGCAAATGGGACGATTGCAGAGATCATTAATAATCAGGATTTTAAAGGAGATTTAGAGAAAAGATTCTTTGATGTATTGGAGGAAGTAAGGTAATGCGCATTTATCCAATCAATAAACTTAATTTTAGAGATGTTCTAAAAAGCTCCTCCTATCTATGTATGGTTATTATCATATTAATCGTGCCGCTTAATTCCGTTATCCAAATTGTAAAAACGAGAGTGGGTCCAACCGAATATCTTGTAGCATATGTTCTGATGATTTTGAACGTATCTATCTTTTTCTTTCTGAATATGTTAACCATTAGTTTAATTGTCATCTCGGAAAAAACTACGGGGCGCTGCGAATATTATCTCGCTAACAAGTTAGAAATTCATAAACTCACGAAAATATATGGCTGGTCTTCCCATTTACTATGTATTGGACCCATCCTTATTTTTGATATTATGATTTTCAGTTATGCTCTTTTTACTAATCAGAAGGTATTAATAGAGTTGTATCTGAGTGCATCGTTTGGTTGGTTTGCGGTATCTTTCCTACTGTTCACCTATTGCGTGACAAGCACGCTGACTTTGCTCTCTATGTTGTCGAAATCACCGGAAAGAATTCGCACCTATCTGTCAGTCAGCTCTGTTTTATTCATTTTTGCCGCAATGCTTCCCGGTATGTTCATAAATAAGCTGGGATTCACTCCCGATAGCCGCTCCATTGTTTGGATAACTGGCTCAACCTTGCTTGTTCTCGCTTTTGTTTGTGCTCTTGTACGGTATGTACTGAAGAAAAAATTAAGTAATGAAGTTGTTATTCTATCTTTCAAACAATAATGGCAGTTCGGAACAACTCACAGCAAAAGAGGCAAGGAGAGGTCTTCTGTTCCCGGAAAAAGAAAAAGAGAGCATCCCGTAAGATACTCTCTTGTCCTGCTTGCTTACACCTGTTTGAATTCGATCCAGTCAATCTGCAGACCCGGCTTCACGAAATCCAGCTTCAGCTCATACAGACCCGCTTCCAGTTCGATCTTCACAAGCTTCTGTCTGATCCATCTGCCATCGGTGCCGTTCGTCTGAATGGTTGCCATCATCTGGCCGTTCAGGGTCACATTGCATGCGCTTTGGGCCAATTCCGTTTCCGTGGACATGATACCCACAATAATCCGGTACTCACCCGCTTGTTCCACTTTCACGAAGGTTGATCCGGCAATATCAGGCTTCACCTGTGCATTCACGGCCAAAGATTGCGCCAGCTCTGCCGAAAGGGCAGGATTCGCCTTGAAGCTCTCTACCGTCTCCTCACTTACATGCGGTCTGGAGAATACCGGCGCGTTCATAATGAACCGGCAAATGTTCATGGCAGAGCGCTGCAGCTCTCCGCGGGTAAGCGTGCCATTTTCCAAGGATTCCAGGATATTATCATCATATGCGTTGACTTCTGCACCGTAGTTGCTGACAACCATATAGAGGTCATTCTGCGCACGGACCATCCAGTTCATGTACTTGCGGTCCGCCGGTCCTCCCTCGACAACATCGTTCATAATGGCCCACCAGTCCGTCATTACGATGCCTTGGAAGCCCCATTCTCCGCGCAAAATCGTGGTGTTCAGGTCGTAGTTCGAAGCTGCCCAATGCCCGTTAACCGGGTTATACGAGGTCATAATCGAGTTGGCGCCGCCCTCTTTGACTGCAATTTCAAAGCCCTTCAGATAGATCTCCCGCAGAGCGCGTTCTGACAGGATGGCATCCACCTTGCTGCGGTGCTTCTCCTGGTTGTTGCAGGCAAAGTGCTTCAGGGTAGCGTTAGAGCCGCCTTTCATAATCCCCCGCGTACACGCTGCAGCAAAAACTCCGGAAATCAGCGGGTCCTCGGAAAAATACTCAAAGTTACGTCCATTCAGCGGACTCCGGCGGATATTCAGTCCTGGTCCAAGCAACGTGTCCACGCTGTTTCCGACCAGCTCCCGGCCTTCCATCACATACAGCTCTTCTACCAGCTCCGCATTCCAGGTCGCCGCAAGCAGGGTTCCAATCGGAACCTGAGTCGCCTTGTGCCCGCTGTCCATCCGAATCCCGGAAGGGCCGTCTGCCGTACATGCTACCGGAATACCGTAGCTGAACAGCTGGTCGCTTACTCCGCCAAAAGCCGAAGCTGTACCCGGCGTAACGAGCGGGCTGCTCATGCCTTCACCTCTGACGATGACTGCCAGATCCTGATCGCTGAGCTGGGCGATGAAGGTCTTCATCTCCACTTTTCCATCATATACATCTCTCAAGGCATGGCCTTGATTGCCGGTCTGCGTAAGCGTTTCGGGCAGATTGTTCTCAATCCGTTCTTTCATGGAAACCTTGCGTGTCGGCGCTTCGATATAGAGCAGTTCATACGAACCGTCTTCCTTGCGGGCACCCGGCTTCATTCTTGTGAAGCTCTCGGTTGGCGCCAGCGCTTCCTGAAGCTGCTCCACCACCTCAAGAGCCTCCAGCACATAACCGCTGCGGCCTTCTACCGCGATTTCCGCCACCTGCTTGATGCTGCTTCCCACATACAGACGGTAGGTTCCGGCTTCCAGCACATAAGCGGATGGATGCCCGGTCACACCGGCGTCGTCATAGGAGGCCATCGAATGAATCGGGAAGCTCAGGGTGAGCTGCTGCGACTCTCCCGGCTGAAGGACACGGGTCTTCACAAAGGCGGCAAGCGCTTTGGCCGGTTGTCCGAGCTTACCTTGCGGCGCTTCATAATAGACCTGTACGACCTCTTTTCCGGCAAAAGCATTTCCCGTATTCGTTACGGCTACAGCGATCTCGGCAAAGGTTTGTCCATCCCGGCTGACCAGCTTGGCTTCTTCCGGCTCGATAGTGAATGTGGTATAGGATATCCCGTAACCGAATTCGAAATGAACCTTATCCGGGCAAAATGTCTCAAAATACCGGTAGCCCACATAAATATCTTCCTGATATATATTTTTGAATTCATTACCATAATTGCGGGTTGAAGGGTAATCCTCAATAGAATAAGCAATCGTATCGGTCAATTTACCGCTTGGTGTCACTTCTCCGGCCAGTACGTCGGCAATGGCATTGCCGCCCTCCATACCGCCATGCCAAGAATAGATCACGCAAGGGATAGGGTGCGCATAGCTGTTATCGTCCAGCCAGCTCATATCAATAATATTGGACACATTCAGCACGACGATGGTTTGCTCAAAATAAGCCGTTACCTGCTTCAGCATCATTTGCTCATCCACTGTTAATCGGTAGCTGCCCGGCGCGTCAGCATTATCCTGATCTTCTCCCGCCGTCCGTCCGATCACGATGATCGCCTTGTCCGACCTGGCTCTCGCCTGCGACACCAGCTCATCTGTTAAAGGCATTTCCTTCTGGTGCCACGGCTCTGCCGCCCAAGCCCCGCCGCCATTGTCAAATGGATTATGTTCTATCCACTTCTCATACACTGCCGCCAGCTCTTCATTGACTGCAAGATTCTTCTTGCTGCGCAGCCCGTCCAATAAATTGGTCGTATACGAGACATGCACGCTGCCGCCCGAACCTGTGCCGCTGCGGTAGTAATTCACCTGGGTCCGGCCAAAAATCGAAACGGTTTCACCGCCACGCAGCGGCAGAACCTGTCCGTCATTTTTTAACAACACCGCACCTTCTGCGCCTACGGTCCGGCTAAACTCTGCAAATCCTTCGAGTGGAATTCCAAGACTCTGTGTACTCAACTTTGATTTCCTCCTGAATGTCATTTCCTTATCCATATCCTACTATAAAGAATCCACTTTCAAGAATCAAAGGTATTGTGGTCTATACAAACTGAACTTGAGATTTTAACAAACCGGGATTTGGCCGTGACTGCGGGGAATGTTTGGACTTCCGGCCGCTGTTATGTTTGGATTTCCTGATTTTATTCCGCTGGCCGCAGTAGAAATCCAAACATAAAGGCGGACGCTACCGCTCCTCCAGTTCCAAACTTCCCCTCCGTCACTTATCCCTTTTGTTGATTTTCAAGTTCAATTTGTATAGGAGTGGCGGGACCAGCAGTGCAGACCTGTGATTTCCTCATATATACCCGCCTCCTCTTGCCCTGGCAAATAAAGCGATATGCGGTCTTCGCTGAGCCGTACCCGGAGCAGTTGTTCCAGGTGGTAGATTCCCGGTGTGCCATTGCTGTACACAGTTCCGGCGGCAATTGCAGCTACTTGAGCTGTAATCGTAGACTCCTTAAGGCCTTGGATCACATATTCCGAGGTGACAGCAGTCCCATTCTTCAGGCCCGTCGCCTCTACCTTAATGGCATAACGTTCAGTGCCCAAGCGGATTTTGCCAAAAGAACGCACAGTAGCCTTGCGGAAACGCCTGTGCCCAAGCCATTTAAGCAGCCCCAGCTTTTGAAGCGCTGCTATGCCGGCTGTCGCGGCCCTGGAGTCGAAGCATAAGCGGGTCGAGACCGAAGGAATACCCAGCGTCTGCGGCAGGATCTGCTGGTCGGAGAACGGAAAGCGGTAGGTCCGGCGTGTCCCGAGGCCTGCGCCCCAATCCGTTCTTTTGGCATCCGTGAAGCTGTCTGCTCTGATAACCTCGCCGTTCTGCATCACCTCAAACTGCGCGGCGAGGTTATCAACGGTCCATTCGATAGCCGCCTGGCCGTGACTGTCTCCCAGCCCAAGCAGAACGGCAATGTCAAGCTGCTGTACCTTATCCATCGACAGCCTGGCTTCACCCGCAAGCAAATTGGTCAGCCCCGGCGCCAGCCCGACACTGAGCAGCGCGGTGGCTCCATACTTGTTGCCGGACTGGGCAAGCTGCGCCATTTTACCGAAAAAAACAAGGTTCGCCGTCACATCTATATAATGTATCCCCTCAATCAGGCAAGCCTCTGCGAAAGAGCTATCCCGCTGGTCCAGGCACATGACAACCAGCTTCACATGACGCATTTTGTCCGCAGAGAAGGCTTCGGCAGCATCCATTTGCAGTGGTCTGACCCTCCCTCCGGTGCTCTCGCAGAACTGCTCGGCGCGCTCCAGGCTTCTGCCTGCCGCATAGACGGCGCCCGGAAACTTATCGCTCAGCAGCGTGCAGATTTGCGCTCCCACATGACCATAGCCGCCAATCACAACAATATCTGTCCTCATTCCGCACAGCCTCCTTTAACCGCCATCCATCCGTCAATCAGATAGGAGCCGAAGTATCTGGTCACAGTAGTGAAGCCCGCTTGCCGCAGCAGCATCTCCATCTCTTCAGCCGGAAGCGGATAAGAGGTCACACCAAACGATTGTTCAAATCGTTCCCAGTCCTTCAGCTCAATCCCGTTATTCAGCATATGCAGCTTCCAGCCTGCCATCTGGAGGGACCAAGCCGGGGAAGTAACATCGCCGTTGATGGCAGAAATAAACAATGGGGAGCCAGCCTCCAAATGTCCGGCAATCGTCTGAAGGAATGCAAGCTTCTGCTCCCGCCCTTCCACAAAATGCAGCACCAGCATGCAAGTTGCAGCAGCAAACGGTCTGCTGCCGTTCCATGCAGCAAGCTCACAATGATGGAGCCGAACGCTGTTCTCCACACCTGCTTCGGTGATGCGCCTCTCTGCCGCCAGCAGCATCCGCTTAGAGGTATCTATCCCGCTGAATTTCCAGTCCCGATGTTTCCGGGCCAGCGTCAGAATCTCCTGCCCTCCCCCTGCGCCAACCACCAGCACCTCCGGGCCAATCCGCTCCTTGAATAACGCTGTCAGCAGCGTATCCATCAGATCGTACTGGAGCTGATAGCCTGGTATTTTGAGAGCTATATTATAGGAATATTGTTCAGCCGCCGCCTGCTCCCAGAGACTGTCCGTGTTATCCGTGTAATCTTTCATAGATTTCCCTCCGTTGTGATGATCGGATGCCATCATATATAATAAGAACTATTCTCAATTATCATGATTGGGCAGCAAATACACCATCCCACATTTATGGGATTTTAGAAGGGGCCGTATCATGAAAGAAGCATCTATTACGATTACTAGACTTCTTCAGGAGCTGGATCAGGAGCTATCATCCCTGATGTACAGAGAGATCATGTTAACAAGGCTAAGAACTGTTCTGCCTTTTGATGCGGCCTGCTGTACAACCGTCGATCCCTTAACCATGCTCACCACGGGCGCCATGACTGAACAGGGGCTTGAAGCCATTCATGGAAATCTTCTGGATAATGAATATCTGCACGACGATTACAACAAGTTCACAAATCTGGCAGAGGCTCCGGTTCCCGCAGCGTCCTTATGGGAGGCAACCGCCGGACAGCCGATGCGCAGTCTTCGTTACCGTGAGGTGCTTCACAAGGCAGGATTTGGTGACGAGCTGAGGGCGGCTCTTAAGGTGGGAGAGGCCTGCTGGGGGTTTCTGACTTTGTTCCGCAACAAGGACAGCGGTCCTTTTCGGCCGGAAGAGATAGCATTGATAAGCGAGATTGGCCCCTTAATAGCCAGCCAGTTAAAAGCAAAAGCTCTAAGCCGGATGCCTGTCCCTGGTTCTGAGCAGCCGCTGGAGGAAGGCATCCTAGTGCTTAACGAGCAGCTCGTTCCAGTAAGCCTTAATGCGGGCGGGAAATATTGGCTGAACAAGCTGCAGCTTATGGAACGCCAGACGCAAGAGGCTCTGCCCGGCCCGATTCGGGCGGTGGGCTTAAGAGCGCTAGCCGAGAGAAAAATTCCAGCCAGCCGTCTTCCGGCAGCCAGGCTGATCTTCCGTGCCGAGGATGGACAATTCCTGACCCTTACAGCAAGCAAGCTTGAGGGACCTTCCGGCCTTATTCAGCTTGCGGTTTCTTTTACGAAGGCCAAGCCCTCAGACCTTCTTCCTCTGATCACCGAAGCATATGGACTTACGGAACGCGAGAAAGAAATCGTTGACCATCTGCTAACGGGAAAATCCACCAAGGAGCTTGCCCAAAGCCTCCATATCTCTGCTTATACGGTACAGGATCACCTGAAATCCATCTTCGCCAAAGCCGGCGTCAGCAGCCGCAGGGAGCTTATTTCACAGCTAAACTCACAATACACACTGGCATTGCTTCAAAGCTAAAGAAGTGAACGACTAGCAGGAATCGCCAACAGATTTTTTTAAACCCCTGCGTTCAAAGCTTCAAAAAATAAATGATTTCGTAAGCATTCACCCTACTTACCGGATAACTGAGCGTTATTTCTAACCGAACCACCCTTCCTCCCTTCAACAACGGCATTTCTGCCGTTATTTCTAACCAAACCACCCTTCCTCCCTTCAACAACGGCATTTCTGCCGTTATTTCTAACCAAACCACCCTTCCTCCCGCTAACAACGGCATTTCTGCCGTTATTTCTAGCCGAACCACCTTTCCTCCCGCTAACAACGGCATTTCTGCCGTTATTTCTAACCAAACCACCCTTCCTCCCGCTAACAACGGCATTTCTGCCGTTATTTCTGGCCACCCCCATGGTTCTCCCTGTTCTTGGTTCATTTCGTCAGTGATTATCCTGGGGTACAGGCGTTATAGGGCCTCAAAACTTCTAACCATTTTCATAGTTTCAACAATAAAAACGGCTGCCTCACTAGCAGAAAAATCTGCTTGAGACAGCCGTTTCGTTGGTTTCAGCCTTTCTTATGCTCGACAGGCATACCGGTAATCCGGGTATGTTTGGATGGCTTGGACATGCCGGGTACTGTTACAGTCTCGGCATATCCGACTTCCAGCCCTGGCGAGCCGCTTATTCGGCTTGGCCCAGCAGCCGGTAGATAACAGCAGCTGCCTGCGCCCGGGTGGCTTGTCCTTCAGGGACAAAACGTCCATCCGGCATGCCGTTGATCAGTCCGCCGCTGCGCACCGCTTCTACTGCTTCTGCGGCATCCTGCGGCACTTGCTTCAGGTCGGTGAACGGAGTGGTTGCCGCTCCGGCTCCACTCTTCAATGGAACATTCACGATACCTGCGAGGCGGTAGATCATTACGGCCATTTCCTGGCGGGTAATTTGCTCATTGACCCCGAAGGAGCCGTCGGCTTTTCCTTTCACAATGCCCAGCTTTTGTGCGCTGGCAATCGGGCCGGTGTACCAGGCTCCCGATTTCACATCGCTGAATGCAGGAATGGCCGTCTCATCCAGCAGATCGAACGCATTCATCAAAATCTTGATGAATTCCGCGCGGGTCACGTTAGCCCCCGGCTTAAATGCGCCTGCTTCCGTTCCCTGGATAGCCCCTCTGGCCGCCAATGCTTCAATGCTGTCCGCTGCCCAGCCCACGTTCGCTACATCGGTAAATGCAACGTTCGGGTAGAGAACCGCATAGGTTCCGTTATGCTTCATGTTGAATTCGAGCATTCCGGTAGCGGCATTGTACTTGCCGCCTGCAACGATCTTGGCTGTTCCGGCATCATTCAGCGTGTAGGCGACCACTTGATGGCCCTTCTCGCCAGCCTTCAGCACATAAGGCAAGGCCAGCTTAATGCCCTTCGCTTGCAATGCGGTAGTCGTAAGCGCCGCTCCATCAACGCTCAGCGTAATATCGCTGACCGTGCCCGCTCCCTTGAGGGCGCCCGCTTGCGCCGGCAGGCCCGCACCGTCCACGGCTTTCACTAGCAGCGCAAGGCTGCTGTTACCCGTGTACGATTTCAGGAAGCTCTGCGGCAGAATCACATTCGCCGAGCCGGTCTCAAGCTTCAGCGTGGTCACCGCTTTCGCTGCGGCTAGCGCTTGCAGCGGAAGCTCTACCGCCACTTGCTTCACACCCGCCGCCGCTTTAACGGTGACTATCAACGTGCCGTCTTTGATGTCCTTGGCGGCAGCTTCGATATCACCGGCGGTTACCTGCACCTTAACTGTTCCGTCCGCCAGCACCACCGGCTGCACGGCGATACTGCCTTTGCTTACGGCAGCAGGCGTTGCGGTCGCACTAGGGCTTGGTTGCGGTGTAGTACTGGAACCGGACGATGGAATGTACGGTGTAGCTGTTGGTGCCGGTGATGGCGATGGTGTCGGCGTTGCTGTCGGAAGCAGCTTGAGTCCGGCAATTGCCGACTCCAGCTTGCTTAACGCCGCATCAATGTCCGCCTTCGCAGCGGACCCGCTCTCCAGCAGCAGCGAAGCTTGGCTTATAGCTTCTGCGAGAGCCTTCCAGCTCGCTTCGGTATACAGCGCCTGCTTCAAAGCTTTTGCTTCTTTAAGCTTTTCTTCCAACAGACTGGTATTGACCGGTGGGTTAACAGTTACAAGCGTCAGTGTATAGGTACGCGTTGTAGTCTGGTCTGCAGCCGTTACCTTCACTTTGTAGCCTGTCTTCAAATCCGTTGCCAAAGTGATGGCATCTGTTTCATAGACGGCAAAGGTAACTCCGGCCCGTACAGTTAATCCCTCATTCAACTGCTTCAGGGTCGTAGTCTCAGGTACAATAATCTCCTTAGCTACCTGATCCACCGAACCGCCCGGAATCGTAATGCCGCTGATGGAAGCATTGTGCTCCTCCACCGGCTTGAGTGCTTCGAAAGCGTTCTTCAACGCTTTGTAAGCCGTATCAATATCGCCTTCGGTGGATGAGTCATTCTTGTAGACCTCTGTCGCGGTCAGCAGAGCGGCATGCAACGCTTCCCATTGTTCCGGCGTTCCGCTGTAGTTGTCTTTGTTCACCGCCGGGTCGGCGGCTGTATCAATCGCTGTTTTCAGACGCGTCTTGTCATACTTGACGTAGATGCGGCAGCTTGCCCGCAGCTCGCTTCCTTCCACCTTGCCCAGAATAACAAAGTCGGTGGCAATTGTCAGCTTGTTCGCCGGCACTTCATCCCACACCACGCTTGCCTGGCCTCTTGTTTTATCCGCATAGGTCACGGTCACTTTGGCAGGCAAAACCGGCATCACATTCACGGTTGTATTGACCGAGACCGGCTCAATGGCTGTAATTGCTCCATGATCGGCCGGAATCGGCTCTTCCCCGCCGGCTTTGGACGAAATGGCGCGCCATTCCTTAAGTCCGGTATAGGAGCCGCCTTGCTTCACCATCGTCAGCCGCAGCTTGTCGGTCGTAATCTCATCAAAGGTGACTTCGTTGAAGGTATCCTTCGCCATCTTCTTCTCGCTCAGACCGCTGACCGGTACGAATTTACCGGCAGCGCTGTCCCAATATTCGAAGCTGTAGTCGGAAGGAACGATTACTCCGCCGCCATCATCGAAGAAATACAGTGAGCTTCCGGAGAGAGTCACCGGACGTTTCCACGAGTATTGCACCCAGTGGCTGCTGCCGGGGCCGCCCCAGTTTCCGTATTGGGTTTCAACTTCCTTGTCGCCAATACTATTTGAAATAAGCGGGATATATCCGTCATTCACCGCGTACACGTTCTCCCAAGCTGAAGTATACGAAGCGCTTGGCGTTGCCAGCAGGGCTGCATTTTTGTAGCGCAGATTGTCTATGGCCGACCGCAGCTGGTCCGTTGTGGTCTGTACTTCCTCCAGGGTGTATTTGTCTTTGGCCAGCAGCGCCTTGGCCGCAGTCAGCGCAGTTTGCAGCCCCTGCCACGATTCAGGCGTAAAGTCGGCCTGATTCCGCACAAGTGGTCCCTGCGCCGAATTCCGGTCTGCGAACTTCGCGATCATATCGGACAGCTCGGCGGTCGCTACGAATACGGTAACCGGAACATCGACTTTGGTAACCTGATCTCCGTCGCTGACGCTCAGCTCGAATTTGTATTCACCTACTGTCTTGAACGTCGCTTTCAACACAGCCTGATCCAGCACAGGCGCTTCGACCTGGCCTTCGCCGGAGACGAGCTTCCACTGATAGGTCAGCTTGCCGCTTGGTAGCCCGTCATCCTGAATGGTCGGCACAAGGGTCAGCGGAGCGTCCTGCTCCACCTTCACCGGTGTTTCCAGCATCACCTTCGGCGCACGGTTGGCCGCAGGCGTAACCTTCAGATTATTATTGTAAATCTGAATTTCCTTGATACCGGTTGCAAAACCTGAAGCATGGGTGAAATTGACGCGAATCGCTGCCGTATCCACCGCCTTGAACTCCACATTGTTATAGTTGGAGGTTACATAGTCCGGGTAACGGAATTGTCCCTCTACCGGTTTCCAGGTCGTACCGTCAGCATCCAGATATTCCACGCCGAAGGTCTGCGGAGCGTCATAGCCGTTAGGACGCCGGTCATTGTAGAAGTAGACCTTCACATTATCCACTGTCTGTCTGCTGTCGAACTTGAAGGTCACCGTATCGGACGGATTCGGCGAGCCGCCGAACAAAGCCGTGTTGGACGTATGATTGATGGAGGCAATCGTTGAGCCGTCCGCCAGATTCTTCACATCCGAGCCGCTCTTGATATAGCTGGATTCAATAGTCGTTCCAGCCGCGAGCGCCAGGTTCTCGCCGCTATGCACAACGTCAACGCCGGCCTTGTTGAACATATCAACCGCTTTTGCATTGCCGGCCAGCGAAGTGCCATCGGCTGCAGCCAGTTTGACAGCGCTGCCTTTTTGGAATAATACCTGCGTCTTCGAGTTGTCGCCTACAGCGCCCGGAACATCACCCGCAGGTTTTTCCACTTTGCCTGTAGCTGTATCAAAAATAATATGCGACATTTCATTGGTGGTCATCACACGCTCGCCATTAATGAAGAGTGAATAACCAGCCGGAATGCCTTTGTAGTAAGCATTGCTGTCCGTATATTTTGCCGGGTCCTGCCAGACAATCGACAGGTTGGCATCATGATAACGCACATTGTCCACTGCGAAGTGGTCATATTTGACATTGATCGGCCACAACTCGATTTTATCATCCGTTCTCGGCTGCAATCCGGCCATATCTTCCATGACCGTGTAATTCATCATGCCCAGCGTATCGTGGTGAATCCATGCCCGCACCATTTTGCCGCTTGGGTTCGGCGGGTTGTCCTTGGTCCAAGGCGTGCCGAAGAAATAATCCTCCAGCCAGAAGAACTCGTTGGAATCCAGATAATCCGTATTGCCCGGATTCACTGTGTGCAGCCATGCGCCCCAGTCGAACAACGTTTTATAAGTGTCGCTGTTGATGTTATTCACCGGGTAATAGCGCAGTGAAGCGCGAATGGTATTGATATAATTGCCGAAGTTGCACCAAGCGAACTGGTCGGTGCCGAAGGCATCCGTCTCGCCGTTCTTGAATGCCTCAACCCGCTTCATAATGCTGTTCTGGTCAGCAGTGAAGAACGGGAAGATCGGATAGTAATTCGGATCTGCATAGTCGTACAGTTGGGTCAGGTACTTGGACTGATATCCAGCTTCCCCTGCCTTTGGCACCACGCCAAAATTGAACACGAACATGTTGTTGTCACGCCACGGATCGAATACATCCTTGCTGCCGCTCACTTTTTTATGCAAAAAGCTGCCGTCTCCGTTGGTATCCGCTTTGCCGTCGCCGTCAAAGTCCTTGTTGTCATACCACATATTCGTCAAAATGGCCTGCTGGATTTTACCAGCAATGTCCTTCATCTGTGCGGCTTTTGTCTTATCGCCAAGCTGCTCATACATTTGCTGTGCGGCTACTGCATTGGCATACGCCGTGGACGATCCGTCCAGACGAGCATAGTTACCGCCGCCTTTCCAATGCATCGAGACCGTATCGCCATCGTTGCCGGTAATCGGCCCGTGGTTATAGTAGACCAGATCCGGGTCTGTGCCCTTGAAATGAGCCAGCGTGCCGGTTACATCGTTCGCCGAGAAATCAGCGAATTTCTTCAGCACCTTATCTCCGCCGCCGTAGATTTTGTAGGCTTCCCAGCCTACCTGAGACGAGTTCTGCATCATATCCCAGGTCCAGATGTTAGGCCGTCCGGGGTTGTTCTTATAGTTGGCGTTCTCGGAATATTCACCTTGGGCCAGCCATGTGCCGTAAGCATAGGATGGGTCGCGCAGCCATTTCAAATCCTGCAGCGCCCACGGCACACTGACCGTAATGCCGTTGTTGTAGCCGAGCACACCCTCCATATTCATCGGGAACTGCCAGTCATTGCCGGGAATGTTGGCCTCCAGCAGATTGTAGCGGTTGCTCCACCAGCGATAGTAGAGCACCTTCTTTACATTCTCGTCAGGAACATCGATGTACGGAATGTTTTGCGCCCACCACTCGTTGTACTGCTTAACCTGATCGGAGAAAGCCTTTTCATTATTGGCTGCCTTGAAGTCGGCATACTGTGTCTTCGAGGCCGGAATTTCCTCGGCCAGCCAGCCCATGACGACCTTCTGGTCCACTGATCCGCCAGCTGGAACGGTAATCTCTTTGACGAGATCGTTGCCCGCAGGACTCATGCCGTCCCCGCTTAAGTGAACATCGACATAGGACATCGCTTCCACATATTTTTCACCGGCCCGTCCGACCATAATTGGAGCGGCAACCCGATTGCCAATGAGCTCATCGCCTTCCGCCTTGGAGACAAATGGCGATTTGACCGTCATCGTTACCGTAATCGGCTGACTGCCCTTATTGGTAAGCTTCAGCAGGGTAACGGCGCTGTTGTAGGCGGAAATGAATTTGCGCTGGTTGATTTCCAGCCCGCCGCTGTTATAGGTCTGATCCTCATGGCTGGGATAATTTTTGCGTTTATCCTTATCCTCATCCATCCCGCCAGTCGACAGGGAGATGTTGTACATCGTATCCTTGTTGAGCGTATCCGCATAATGCACTGTACCGACAAAACCAAGCTGTGAATTGTCCTGTGTCTTCATGTACAGGGCGCTGCCGCGGCTGAACAGCATATTGGCGCTGCTGTCGTCACCGACATTATCATCGGGAATGACACCGTTGTTGACCAGCAGTGAATCGAGCCACGGCAGGTCGGCATTGTCTTTGGCGAACTTGGCAAAATCAAAATCCTGAATTTTCTTCATCATCTGGCCGATGGTCTCTTGGCTGAAATCAATCGGCTGCTTGGCGATCTTGTTGCCGTCCTTCCACTTCGCCGGACCGTAATCCGTACCTACACCCTTATGAACAAAATCCGTCGTATAGTTCGCCGATGCCGGCACAATACCGGCATTCAGGGTAACGGCCGTACACAAGGCCGCTACCCAAATCTTTCGAGTCCATTTCTTCGTTGCCATCTTTGCTTTGTCTCCTCTCTAACCTTTAATTCCCGTCAACGTAATACCTTCCACAAAATATTTGTTGCCGATCAGGAAAAACACCAGGCAGGGAGCCGTAACAACCAGTGCAAGCGCCATGACCTGTTCATAGTTCGGAATCCGCATCCCGTTGACGATGTAGAGACCCATCGGCAGGGTGTAGTCGGCTTCCGTCTTCAAATAAATCATCGTGTAGAAAAATTCGTTCCAGCAGTTAATGAAGCTGAACAGTGCAACAACAATCATCGCCGGGCGAATCAGCGGCAGCATAATGCTGGAATAGATGCGGAAATGGCCCGCGCCGTCAATTTTGGCCGCCTCGCTTAATTCGCCGGGAATGGTCATGAAGAATTGCCGCAGCAGAAAGACGAAATACGCATTACCGCCCGCGCAGAAAAAGGCGGGAATGATCAGCGCCGGCTTGCCGGCCAGTCCAAGCGAAGTGTACAGCGAGAATTGCGGCAGCAGGGTTACAGCACTCGGCAGCATCATGCTGCTGATGACAAGCACGAACCACATCCCGCGCAGCGGGAACTTCAGCTTGGCAAAGGCATAACCGGCAAAGCTTGTCGTAAGCACGGTGCCGATCACGTAAGGAACGACAATGGATACCGAGTTCCAGAGCTGCCGCCAGAACTGAATGCGCTCCAGCCCCAGCTTGAAGTTATCGGTACTCAGCTGCTCCGGGAAGAACACGGGCGGACGCGCCAGGATCTCCGAATGGCTGACGAAAGCGCCGCGCAGCAGCCAGTACAGCGGGAAAGCGAAGACGACCGCAAGCAGGCAGGACAGCATAATGAGCGCCGCGTGAATGGCTTTGCTTCTGCTTTTGGCCCGCTTGATGCTGGAATATTTCATAGTTGCCGTTGCTGTCATGATCTCACCTTCTTTCTTTTGCCCATCGAATCGTCCCGCTTAAGCGCACCCTGGAAGTAGAACAATACTACAGTAATAGCCAACGTAATCAGGAAGACAATCCAGGCCTCGGCGGACGCCAGCCCGCGCATGCCCACTTGGACAAAGGAATGGTCATAGATCATAACGTTGATGAAATAGGTCATCCGGTCAGGCGCGCCGTTTCTCGACAGCACCACGCTCTGGGTATAAATCTGGATGGAAGTCATCATGCACATGATCAGCTGGAAGAAAAGCACCGGCTTGATCGTCGGGTAAGTCACCTTCAGGAATTTATGCCACGCATTGCCGCCGTCCATTTCAATGGCCTCCAGCAGTTCGCCGGGAACATCCTGCAATGTGGCGATGAAGACAACAATCGTCCCGCCGCAGGTCCACAAGCTCATGATGAACAGGGTCTCGAAAATCCGGATCGGGTCCGTCAGAAACTCTACGGGCGCTATTCCCATCTGCAGCAAAAGCCAGTTGACAAGTCCGCCTTTGGCCTGATTTTGCAGCAGCATTTGCCACACAATCGTAGTCGCCAGCATCGGCACCACGGACGGCAGAAAGAAGATGGCCCGCAGCATATTTCTGCCGATAAACTTGCGGTTCAACAACAGTGCAACGATCAGGCAAAAGACGATAACAAGCACCACATTGACAAAAGCATAGATCAAAGTTACCGTTATCGATTTTTTGAACTCGGAGCTGGGATTGCTGAAGATATATCTGTAGTTATCCAGCCCGATCCAGTCCATTACCTGACTTCCGCTCAAAATCGTAATTTTATGAAAACTGTAAAATAAGCTGGCCAGCATCGGGTACAGCGTCAGCACCAAAAATCCGATAATGGCGGGCGCTGCAAACAAATATCCGGCAACCGCCTCCTTGGTGGCGCCTTTGGCGTGTTTCTTGACATAGACGGGTGCCACACCGGTTTTGCTCTCTGGGTTCATAAGCACAGCCCTCTTTTCAAATAAAAGCTTTATACTTTTGTAATAGTGATATCTGTTCTAGGATACCTTGCCGCTTTCCCACAGTTTCTTGATCGCAGGCATGATCGAATCGTAAATTTCCTTGACGCTCTTCTTGCCGGACAACGCCTGGTCGATGGATTTCTCATATTCCGTATTCATCTTCAGGTAAGCCGGAACATAATACGCAGGCCATTGCACGATGGCATCCTTGGTGGTGGAGTAGCTGAGAATCGTTTCTTTGGCACTTTCCGGCAGATCGGCGGTCCACTTGTCTACCAGGGCAGGATCGGTATACCAGTCCGCCTGATTCGGCAGCCATGCACCGCTCTTCAGCAGCTCCAGGCTGTTCTCAGGGTTGACCATGTACGCATAGAACTTTTTGGCCTCTTCGATATGTTTGGAGGTGTTGTACACTACCAGCGGAGCGCCAGCGTTCATTGTTACCGCTTTCTCCATTTTCGGCAGCACGCCAACCCCAATGTCCTCATTGCCTTTGATGTTGGCCAAATCCCACGAGCCGCTGATCGCCATCGCATAACCGCCGCTGAGTGCGTCTACAGCGGAGCCGATTCCTGTGCTCCAGGTGTAGGTGAATGGGGAAGCTACCTTATCCTTGTTGACCAGATCGGCCAGCTTTTGGATGCCCTCTACGCTCTTCGGTGAATCCCATTGGAACTCCTTGCCGTCCGGCGATACGATACCGCCTCCGTTCGCATTGGCTGCCCAGAAATGATGGAATTCACGGCCGGCAGTGAAGCCAAGGCCATAATTCTCGGTCAGCGAAGCATCGAACCCGGCATCGGCAGCCGTTTTGCCCTTCGAATCCTTGGTCAGCTTCTTGGCGTTGGCTACAAAAGTATCCCAATCCCAGGCGTCTTCAACTTTTGAGGGAGGATAAGGGATACCGGCTTCGTCAAATTTCGCTTTGCTGTAGAACAGCAGCTCCATCTGGTTGGAGAGGCCCACACCGATTACCTTTTGTTCGGGAGAATGGATGGTAATCGCCGGGAGCTTCTCAGGTATGCTTCCGTCCTTCAGCAGATCGGAGATATCCGCGAGAATCCCCATTTCATTGTACTTTTGAATGTCGCCTTCACCCATGTAGCTGATGTCCGGCAGCTCGCCGGATTGCAGCCGGGTCTGGATAAAGGTGTCGAAGGTACCGTCCGCCGGCAGCACCTGCGCATTGATTTTGACTCCGGTATCAGCCGTATATTTCTCTGCGGCTGCTTCGACCAGCTTCTTCTGCACATCATCCCCCCAATACAGCAGTTCCAGGGTAACATCCTTCCCGGACGCATCCTTGTTGTCCGCCGCCGCTTCCGATGCCTTCGGGGTGTCTGTTGCCGCATTCTTGGCATTGCCCGAGTTGTTCGAGTTGCCCGAACAGCCCGCCAGCGCGGAGAGCGCCATTGTCAGTGCAAGAGACAGAACCAGAGTACGTTTGCCAACCTTCATGTTTGTTTCCTCCCTTTTGTCAAAGCTATTTATTTCAAGTCAAACGAGTTTAATCGTTTAACTTAAAAGCAGCATAAAATTGCATAACCGGACGTTCCCCCGGCATGTACAGTGGTGGCTGGATTCAAGCAGCAGATCAACTTATAGACAGGCGCTAAACCGTCCGTCCTGAAGCCGGACGCGGGGCTGCAGCGTTCCTTGGGGAGCGCGGAATTCCAGCTTGTCCTCAAGCAGCAGAACTCTTGACGGATAGGCCGCATAGCTCGTCACAATCCAGCCGTTCTCGTCTTCGGTAATGAACCCGTTGACACAGCGCAACTGGCCGCTGCCGTCCCGGTACAAATAAGCTGTTGTCCCGAAGCCAAGCAGATAGGCGACCAATTCCTCGCCCATATCCCAATCATCTCCGGACACACCGGAGAACAGCGAGGCGAACAGCGGATCGCTTGCGCCTACAAACACCGATTGTCCGAACCGGTTCCGCGACAGCTCCGGCATATTCAGATTCGGTGCGGCTACACTGTAGGTCGAAGCCGCTTCTCCCGGCGCAAGGCGACGCGGCGTGGAGCGCACGTTCCAGTCATAGCAGTTGAACACCGCCATCGTGGAGCGGTAAGCCGCTTCCAGATATTCAGGATCGCCCAAATGCTCATAAGCAACCAGCGCCGACGCGGCCACAAGTCCGCCCCATAAGGAGTGGATCATGGGAGACAACGCTTCCCACCAGCGGTCCGGATTCTGCAGCCGGTAATCATTGCTGAATCCGATGTTGGCCAGAATAAGCTGGCCGTAACGTGAAGCTTCGCCGGTAATACCTAGATGGCACAAGGTTTCACAGGTCGGGCCGAAGCCGGCGTTATCGTAGAAATGCTCCGTAATTGCCCCGCTGTATTGCTGCACGCCGATCTCCATACTGCGGCCAAACCGCTCCCACAGCTTCAGCAGCCGCCCGTGCCATTCGGACAATCCCGCAGTCTCCAGATCCTTCAGCAGCTCCTGAATGTAGAGAATAAATACGCCGTTCAGGCTTGACTCGTCCTTTTCACGCTGGCCGGGATGGCAATCCGGGTCCAGCCGCATGCACATGACTTCGGCAGCCCACTGCAGGTATACCCGGGGCGGATTCAGCTTCAGCAGCCCGCCATCCATCCGCGACAGCAGGTAGAAGACATGGCCTATGTAATCGAAGTCGTAGATGCGGTAGAAGTCTCCGTATAACGGGCGCGGCCGGGAAAAATCACCGTCTGCGAACCAATGGAGCTTCATATCCAGCACCGCGGCCGCCTCGGCCTTGGCTACCTGCTCCGGCACAGGGGGGGTCATGCTATTGTTCATCAGCAGAAACGCCAGCTTCCCTAGCGATTCCCCCTGGTTGGACAGCGGCCGGAACGCGTGGGGCCGTTCCGCCGCCTCGGCGCCCTCATAGCTGTTCGCGGCCAGCCACTCCGCCCGCTTCTTGAGCAGGGTACCGACCGGCTCCAGCACGTTCCAGACCAGCACATCGCGGCGTCCATCCTCAAGCACCAGCTCCAGCTTGTGCTCACCCGGCTCGCTCCGGTGAAGGGACAGCGTGTACCCGCTGCCTCCGCCATTCTGCCCGGCCCCGCTCAGCGGCAGCGCCTGCGCCGTAACATCCTCCTCGCGGATCGCGTCCGAGCCTCCCGGCGTACTGTACAATCGCAGCTTGCGTAAGGTCTGACCATCCGGCAGGTTGAGCGAAGCCTGGAAGACCCCGCCCTTAGGCAGCACGGGCGTATAGCTCCACCGCGGATGCCCGAGAGCTTCGCCCCGGCGGTAGAAATCGTCCATATCCCGGAACGGAAGAAAGACATATTCCCACACTTTCGTCTGTTCTGGCGCAAGCTTCAATGTCTGGTAAGCGCTACCATAAATCCAATCGGCGGCGGCTGATTCGCTCATTGAAGCCCCATCCTCGACCAGCGACAGCCGATGGTACAGCAGGCCGTCCAGCGAAGGCGAAACCTGCTCAAGAAAGCGGTTGCTATAACGGCAATAGGAGCCTGTCGTTACTGTTCTGCCTTCCATGCCGTATACGCCCAGATGCGGCCCTTCATTACTGCGCCGGACGGCGGCGAACTTGGCGAAATCTCCGCCAGGATGTGTGAACACCGCGCAGGATTCGCGCATATTGCGCAGCACATTTTCGTCACGGTACATTACATAAGCCAGTGAAAACCAGATATGCAGCCCGTTGATCTCGACAGGCTTATCCGAATGATTCGACAATTTAACCGCCCACCGCAGTTGCTCACCTTCCAAAGTATACACTACCGTGAGCACAACCGGGGAGACGTTAAATTCTACAGTTACGTGGCAGGGACCCTCTTGTATAATTTTCGGCGTGAGGTCAACACTGCGCAAGGTTTCCCCGTTCAGCCGCATCGTCCATTCCCCGAACAGCTTATCTTCATCATCTGTATATCCGGCCTGCTGCAAATAACCCGGATCTATCACCCAGTTCATCTCATAGGGATCGTCCCGCATGACGAGAGACTCCATCGCTCCCCGTCCGCTTAGTTCAATTCTGTATCTTTCATTGCTCAGTATAGTCATCAGCCATCACCTCTTTCACATCCTGTCACTTAATTTAAACGTTTAAATTAATGAAAAAATAAATGATGTGAAACATCACTCCTGTTTCTGTTCCACATCGCTGTGCAATGCTCTCACCGAATCGCGCTCAATCAAGCGGCATTCCGGCATTACAAGCGTCTGCACCTTGTTCCCGTTAATTAATTGGTAGAGCGTTTCAATGGCCTGATATCCCATCTCGTGCAGCGGCAATCCCATTGTTGTAATGCGCGGGCGCAGGTAATCGCTGAATTCCCGGTTATCAAAGCCGATTACCGACAAATCCCCCGGGATGCTGACACCACGCTCATCCGCCGCCTGCAATACACCGACAACCATTACATCGTTCATCGACAGAATGGCTGTTGGAGGCTCCGGCAGCGCAAGCAGCTCGCCTGTCAGGCGATATCCGGATTCCCGCTCCCAATCCCCCATCTTGATCAGCGTAGGATCAAAAGGCAGCTCGAAATCGGTAACCGCTCTGTAGTAGCCCTTCAGCCGCTGTCTGGATGGAATGGAATCCATCAGACCGCTGATAATCCCGATTCGGCTGTGTCCCTTACGGACCAGGTACGACATCGCTTCATAGGAAGCCTGCTCATCATTATATTGGATAGATATATCATCCTGTGTATAACCGTAGGTATATACAATAGGTTTGCCTTCGACATCAATAAGGCCTGTTAAATCACGGGTATGTACACCGATATAAATGATTCCATCCACTTGTTTGCTGAGCAGCTCGGACACGGCGTTGGCGGCATATTTGCGGTAGGCCTCCGTATCGCTGAAGTTGCGGCCAATCCGCTTATCCAGGCGAAGGTTGACAAGCAGGATATGCTGGTCGTTCCGGTCCCCGAAGTCATTGATGCCGTCGATAATTTCAGGTGCATTGAACACGGTCACATCTTCTGCGATTACGCCGATCGTATTCGTGCGGTTGCGTTTGAGACTCTTGGCAATATCATTCGGTTTGTAGTTCAGTTCTTCTATGGCTTCTGTCACCCGCTTGTGCGTTTCGGGACGGACATTACGGGTGCCGTTAAGCACATAGGAGACGGTAGCAATTGAAACATTGGCCTTGAGAGCTATGTCTTTAATGCTGGTTTTCCTCATGGGATTCTCCTGTCTAAGCATCCGAACCATAGTCCATTAGCCGCTTAAACGTTTAGATTTAAAAGTGACACCTAAAACTTACCACATAAAATATTATTCTGCAAGCTCTTACATCGCAAAATTACTATTTTCTCAGAAAAAAATGCTGCCAATCCACGGACAGTGTAGATCAGCCTTTAAGAGTACAGGGAAAAACGCCCGCCAATCCCGCTGAAAAGGATGATTTTCGGGATTAATTGGAATTCCCCCCCTGTGTTTGGCAGCCCTCTCTGTCCGGTCCACTCTTACGTTTATTTACGGCGCGGCTTCATCATCCGGTTATACATCACAAGCGCGGCAATAATCATCCCAATCATGGCGACGCTGCTTGCTGAAGCAGGCGACATGCCAAACAAGAGGCATACACTGTTCACTAATGTTCTTGTAACGAGCGCGACCAAAATCAACATTATTGGACGCCAAATATTATATCTCATCTCCGCAACACTCCCGGTCTATTTTTCAATAAAACCAAATCTCTCACAATTAACCAGCTATCAGTTGTTATTATAGCACAAGTAGGAATGCGCATACATTTTCGCTGCTCCAATCCTATTTTTGACAAGAACACATGTTCGGTATATACTTTTCCCTATGAGGAGGCGTTGACCGTGGATGTTATGGAGAAACTTGAAATTTTGACCGCTTCGGCCAAATATGATGTAGCTTGCACCTCAAGCGGTTCCAGCCGCAAGAGCCAGCCCGGAGGCATGGGCAATGCGGTCAGTATGGGCATCTGCCACAGCTTCGCGGCGGACGGCCGCTGCATCTCGCTGCTGAAGGTACTTATGACCAACGGCTGCATATATGACTGCGCTTACTGCATCAACCGCAAATCGAACCCAACACGCCGGGCCGCATTTACGCCGGAGGAGATCGCGGACCTGACCATGCAATTCTACCGCCGCAATTACATAGAAGGCCTGTTTCTCAGCTCCGGTATTATGCGCAACCCCGATTATACAACCGAGCAGTTGATTGCCGCCCTGGAACTGCTGCGGAATGTCTATCACTTCGGAGGTTATATCCATGTAAAAGCCATTCCCGGCGCAGACGATGTACTGCTGTCCAGGCTCGGCCTGCTCGCCGACCGCATGAGCGTCAACATCGAGCTGCCCTCCAGAGAAAGCCTTGGCCTGCTTGCTCCCGATAAGAGCAAGGATTCCATCCTGAAGCCGATGGCCCTGATCAAGAACAAGATAACCGAGAATTCCTCCGATCTGGTCAAATACAACCACGCTCCCCGTTTTGCCCCTGCCGGACAGAGCACGCAAATGATCGTGGGCGCGACGCCCGACACCGACTACCAGATTATGAACCTCACGGAAGGTTTATACCGCAAGTTCGGCTTGAAGCGCATCTTCTTCTCTGCCTATACCCCCGTGGTAGAGCATTCGCTGCTGCCTTCCCTGGATACCAAACCGCCGCTGCTGCGGGAGCACCGACTGTATCAGGCTGACTGGCTGCTGCGCTTCTACGGCTTTCGGGCCAGCGAGTTACTGGATGAAGCGGCTCCCAACTTCAACCCGCTGCTCGATCCGAAATGCAGTTGGGCCATTAACCACCGGGAGCAGTTCCCGGTTGAGATCAACCGTGCGCCGTATGAAATGCTGCTGCGTGTGCCGGGCATCGGGGTAAGGAGCGCCCAGCGGATTGTGAAGGCGCGCCGTGCCGGGACGCTGGACTTTCACGCTTTGAAGAAGCTAGGCGTCGTGCTCAAACGCGCCCAGTTCTTTATCACCTGCAAGGGGAAGACACTCGAAGGCCTCAAAGTAGGCGAGCATACCCTGCTTCGGTCGCTCATGTCCGGGCAGGAGCTTGCACAGTTTCAACAGCCGCAGTACGAACAGCTCTCCCTGTTCGATGATGCCTATCTGGCAGCTTTGCCGGCAGCAGAAGCAGCCTCCTTGGTGAACGGGGGGCAGGCCTGATGTTTGCAGCATCCCCACTGGCATATACCTATGACGGCAGCTTCGAAGGACTGCTGTGCTGCGTGTTCGAGAGTTATACATGGAAGGAAGCCCCGCTTGCCATTCATTCTGACGGGGATGGGCAAGCGCTGCTGCTGGAATCAAAATGGATTGATACCGACATCACCAAGGCAGACCGGGTGCTGCGCTCCATACCGCTGCGTATCTCTCCCGAAGCAGAGGAACTGGTCCGTCTGGGATTCTGGACATGTGCGCCGGACAAGGAATTGCTGCTGCTGAACTTTCTCTATCTCGGCTTCACGCATGGCCGCAAGGTGATGAACATGCTTGCCAATGATACGGTTGACGCCTTGCTCAAGGCGGTTCAGCAGCTTCAGCGGGAAGCCCACCTTTATCTGGGGTTTGTCCGTTTCTCCGTTTACGGTCCTGTCATGGCGGCGGTCATCGAACCCCGCAGCTTCGTGCTTCCCGTCATTCAGGAGCATTTCTGCGACCGGTTCCAGGGCGAGAGCTTCATGATTTACGACAAGACCCACCGGATGGCGCTGATCCACCAGCCCGGACAGCAAACCATCATCCCCCTTGATGAATGGGTGCCACCGGAGCCTAATGCCGCAGAAGAGCATTATCGCCGCCTGTGGGATGGATTCTATAACGCCATAGGGATTAAGGAGCGCCGCAACGACCGCCTGCGCTCCTCGCTGATGCCTAAGCGATACTGGAAGCACCTGCCGGAAATGAACGGCGGCAGAACAACCGTTGCGGGTACAAAAGCTAAGCTTGAGAGCGGCTCATTTCGACTGGAAAATAGGGTGAAATCCAAGACAGATCTTAACTGAAAAGTGATATGCAACCTCATGAACATACAATCCATTGAAGTCTCCAGCATTTTCAGCGGTCCTAAAAAGAGTTGCCTTTTTCAGAATGATGAGTACAACTCCATTCGACATAATAATAATGGCATGTAATTATTATTTGGTTGTGGTATAGTAAAGGCAGAACAAACGTACAATGCAAAGAGAGCCGTGCGACCAACACGACTCTCCGTTTGCAACAGCCGCTTTTAAGGGCGGCGGCATGGTAATAGGTTTAGGCAGAAATAGACCGTCTCCTTTCACCAGGGCGGTCTATTTCTTTTTGAGGTAATTCAGCAGAGCAATAATGAACATGCCGAACATGAACATCAAAGACAACGCTTGATACACCTCCATGGGCCTCACCTCCCTTCCGGGAGATTAGCCGACCGCCCTTTTAAGCCTTCTATTGCTTCTGCGATTATATCATGATAGCTCTCTCTTGGATAGATTACGAAAAGCTGTCTTCTTGATCCACCAGCAACAAGAACTGCCTATTCTTCCAGCCTCGTTAGCCCCATAACAAGAACCTCCCAATCATCCATCAAAGAAATCCCGAATATATGGTGCTATCCTATTATTGCTCAAAAAGGTGCCCCGGCAGCCATTCTCTCATGACCTTCAGGACACCTCTTCAAGAGGATATCTATTAAGTTAAGCGATGCAGCTTACCTATGCTCTATTTCAAAGCCTTCCATACCCAGTTCTCAACCTCTGGCAAATCAATACCTTCTTCACGGATGTAGTGATTGTGTTTCTTCACCATAGCATCCATTTCATCCGCGATAGCCTTGTGCTTGTCGGCATCCGGCAGGCTCAGTACGACTTCCTTCGTCAGGTCGAAACGGTCCATCTGATTCAGTACACGCATATCAAACGGTGTGGTGATGTCGCCGTTCTCACGGTAGCCATGCACATGCAGATTATGATTGTGGCGGTCAAAGAACAGGTCTTTGATCAGACCCTCATAGCCATGGAATGCGAAAATAACTGGTTTATCTTTTGTGAAAAATTGATCAAACTCTTCGTCAGACAATCCGCGAGGGTCCAGCTTCTGGCTTCTCAGCTTCAGGAGATCAACCACGTTGATGTAACGGATCTTCAGGTTAGGCAATTTTTCATGAAGAATAGAGATGGCTGCCAAGCTCTCCATAGTAGGCTCCGTACCGGACGAAGCAATAACTACATCAGGCTCTCCACCCTTATCGGTGCTTGCCCAGTCAATGATCTTCAGACCTTTATCCACCAGCTCTTGCGCTTCATCAGCCGAGAACCATTGCGGACGCGGATGCTTGGACGACACAATCAGGTTGATCTTTTGACGGTCATTCAAGATTTTGTCAAAAACAGCAAGCAGGGAGTTGGCATCAGCCGGCAGGTATTCACGGATAAATTCCGGCTTCTTGTCAGCCAAGTGACCGAGCAAGCCCGGATCTTGGTGAGTGTAGCCATTATGGTCCTGCTGGAACACTGTTGATGTTGCAATGACGTTCAAGGACGGGATATCTGCACGCCAGCTTTGATCTGTTGCTTTGCGCAGCCATTTGAAGTGCTGAGTGATCATCGAATCTACCACCCGCAGGAACGCTTCATAGCTTGCAAAGAAACCATGACGGCCTGTTAGTACATAACCTTCCAGGAATCCTTCCGCTTGATGCTCAGATAACTGCGAATCAATAACCCGGCCATAAGGAGCGAGGAATTCATCGTGTGGTTCCTTGATTTCATCCATCCATTGGCGTTTGGTCACTTCAAACACAGGACCCAGGCGGTTCGACATTGTTTCATCCGGTCCAAAAATTCTGAAGTTGCGGTTGTCTTCATTAAGCGTTACAACCTCTTTCAGATATTTGCCCAGTACAGCCATATCTTGTGCAATCACTTGACCTGGAACGGAGTTATCCAGCGTATAGTTGCGGAAATTCGGCTTGTGCAGGTCTTTAATCAGATTGCCGGCGTTGGTCACTGGATTCATGCCCATACGTCTGTCGCCTGTAGGCAGGATTTCAGCCAGATCAGCGTTCAAACGGCCGTTCTCATCGAACAATTCCTCAGGTCTGTAGCTGTTCAGCCATTCAAGCAATGCTGGTGCGTTCTTCATATTTTTCTGATCTACTGGAATCGGAACCTGGTGAGCACGGAATGAGCCTTCGTTCGGCACTTTATCCCATTCTTTAGGACCGGTCCAGCCTTTAGGAGAACGGAAAACAAGCATTGGCCATAATGGACGGGTAGCATCATTATTTTCACGCGCATTCTTCTGAATGGCTGCAATCTTCTCGACGATGGCATCCAGAGCCTTCGCCATTTCCGGATGCATGAAATCAGGGTTTTCGCCTTCAACAAAGAACGGTTCCCAGCCCATGCCTGTAAAGTACGCGGTTAACTCTTCTCTCGACTTACGGGACAGGATTGTTGGGTTGCTGATCTTGAAGCCGTTCAAATGCAGAATTGGCAGTACCGCACCATCCGTAATTGGATTGATGAACCGGTTAGAGAACCAGGAAGCAGCTAGTGGTCCGGTTTCAGCTTCACCATCACCCACGACAACTGCCGAGATCAGATCCGGATTATCCAAAATCGCACCAACGCTGTGTGACAGGGAGTAACCGAGCTCTCCACCTTCATGGATAGATCCTGGAGTTTCAGGAGCAGCATGGGACGCTACACCGCCAGGGAAGGAGAATTGCTTGAACAATTTTTTCAGACCAGGGATATCCTGAGTGATTTCCGGGTAAATCTCAGTGTAGCTTCCATCAAGATACGAGTTCGATACCATAACCTGACCACCGTGGCCTGGACCTTCAATATAGAACATATTCAAATCATATTTGGTAATGACGCGGTTCAGATGCGCATAAATAAAGTTCTGGCCGGGAATCGTGCCCCAGTGTCCAATCGGTTTTACTTTAACATCTGCATCCTTCAAAGGTTCACGTAACAACGGGTTATCCTTCAAATAAAGCTGTCCCACGGATATGTAGTTCGTTGCGCGCCAATATGCGTCGAGCTTTGCTAGGTACGTTTTAGATGAGTAATCCACCGGTGCAGTTGACAATCCCATTTCAATCCACTCCCTGATCATTTTCTTTAATTTCTGAACCTAATTAATTCTACAAGTACATCATACCTCTGTGCGTACAAAATTCAATCTTTTTGACAATTGATACGGTCCAATTTTGTGAAATTTTGAACATAGTATGAAAATCACTGCATATCCTCTGTAAAAAAGATTCTTTTTTTATAAAAATGTAAATATATACTATATCATTTCAAGGTTAGCGTGAGCATTTTCAGCGAGTCATTATCCTCTCAAAAACAAAAAAAGACCGGGGAAAAATCCCCAGCCTTATCGTTAGATCATCAATGCACAGAAACAAATGTATTAAATTTGAGATACTTGTAGTGGAACCGCATATGCGAGAATTCGAAAGGCGTACCATTATCCAAAAAGAAAATCCCTTCCATTATACCAACAGGCTCATTCTCCTGCAGATGCAGCAGCTCCTGATCATTGGCCCCCGAAGGCTCGGCAAAAATAGATAAAAAGGACTTGGTCACCGCCAGATTACGCGACTCCTCCAAATAATGAAAGATCGAACCTTCGATAATCGTCTGGTCCAGATTTTGCACGATTTTAATCGGAATATAGCCGGTCTCAATCATAAAGGGCTCATCATCGAACAAGCGCAGGCGCACGATTTTGTATACAAAGTCATGGGGCTGTAAGAACAAATCCCGCTGCAGCTCTTCCGTAGGCCGGATGACCTCGAAATTCAGCACTTTGACCTTGGGCTTTTTGCCATCCATCTGGAAATTGTCGGTAACCCCCAGATTAGAACCTTCGTAGTTGAAGATGGATTCATTCTTTATGTATAACGGGTTTATAAAGGTTCCCGAACCGCGTTTCTTGAAGATAATTCCGTAGTTCTCCATCTTGGTCAGCGCCCGCTTGATCGTACTGCGGCTAACTTCATAGGTTTCACTAAGACTGCGCTCATCCGGCAATCTCATATCCGCGAACCGCCCCGCAAAAATCTTCATTTTGAGGTCATCAATAATTTGCTTATAGACAAACTGTGTCATGGGGTACTCCTTTATCAGGTCGGGCTTTAAATTTCAATATTAAATATATCATATTCGTGAGAGGGATTACACAGGGATGCTCATTTTAACAAAGAAGCGGTAATGAAGCATGCCGTTATGGACGGAGAGCCTGGAAAGCAGGCAAACTAGGGAATGTAGGACGACCATCACTTTCCCATAGGGAGTTCAGTCCCTTTTTTCCAAATTAAAATCGGATTGTCCAGAGGACCGTAATAAATGGCCGTAATCTCCACGTCTTTGCCTTGCGTCCTTTGATTGGCCCTTACATTAACAGGATCAACATATACCTCTCCATTCGCAAGACTGATCTCTGCATATTTCTTCGATTTGATGAGGGGACGGACGGGGGTCATATAAAAGCTTCCATCATCATGAACTGTGTGAATCACCCGATTGACTCTGTAGCCATCGTTGATTTGAACACGAAATGCGATTTCGCCGTTTGCTCTAGTTCTTATATCAGTGATTTTTATATGATCGGCAGGAACAGGGATGATGTCCCAGCGGAAAAGGCCCAAATAACCAAGCACCAATATCCCAGATACAGAAACAGCCACAATTAATCCTTTCACAAACGCTGCCGATTGGGCACGGTTCCATATCACTTTAATCCTTTGCAGTCCGCTTCCCTCCAGTTTATTCTGCTCCATAGCTTGAACGGGCAAGCTGAGGCTTGATTTGATCTGGTCCAGAGAAAATCGGCAGTGTTCACACTCCATGAGATGCTCCTCCACCAGTTCCTTAGTGGCCGCGCTGCATACACCGTCGTAGTACAGAGGCAGTAAGTCTTGAATGACATCGCATGAAATTCGGGTCATTATTCATCCTCCAGTAAAAGATTCTGTAGTTTCAGCCTGGCCCGGTGATAGGTCACCCTTGCCCAGCTTTCGGTTCGGCCAAAAATCTGGCTGATGTGATCAAAAGACAGCTCCCCAAATACCCTGAGCATAAATACTTCCTTATATGGCTCGTCCAATGCGTGCAGAACCTTATGAACATTCAGAGCTTCGGTCTTGTCGATGAGTTTTTGCTCCAGATTATATCCATTGGCCTCCTCCCGTTCATGGACCGAAACGAACCGCTGCCGCTTGTTAATATAGGAGAAGTAGGTATTCTTCGCAATCTGACATAGCCAGACGCTGATTTTACTGTCTCCCCTGAACTGTTCAATTTGCTGCAGCGCCTTAAAGAAGGTTTCCTGCGTAATTTCCTCAGCAATCTGCTCATCCCGGCTTAACGACAGCACAAATACATAAACATCACGGAAATAGTGATCGTAAACTTCCTTTAATTCGTCTGATCCCCCCAAAGATTCACCACCTTACATCTATAAGACTAGCTAAATGAAGAAACGTTACAGCTAAATTCAAAAAAGGAGCCTAATCCCTCTCTAGGCTTATCCATATTTTAACTTTATTGGACTAACAAACAATCAAATATACAAATTATTAATATGATACATGGAGGTTCCAGCAACCCCGTCCCTATTTTAGTTCTAGTATTCTATGACTTTAGTAAAGGAGGCATTAACTTAATGGCAGTATTATCAACCGGACCTATTGAGAATAGCCCTGTTGGCGGGATCAGATTGATCCAGCAGGTTACCGTTAAAGTCATTAATCGGGATCCAGTTAATTCTTCAATTATTTTAATTCAAGGCTACTTTTTAAACGCTTCAAGAAACTTGTATGTATTGGAGGAATTTACTGTAGCCCCTAGTGCAGTTATTACAAAAAATTATGGAACAGATTTCAATGCATATGAATTTGTTTTTACCACAAGCGGTCCTGCTGAAGAAAATACTGATATTTCGGTTTGGGGAAAAAACGGGAGCGGGGCAATCCTTAGCGTCCAGCGTATTGTTGCAAATGAGCAGCTAGAGTCTTAAAACTCAACATATGTGCAGAGACAAATCCATAATCTTCTCACATGGTTGAGACATAGACTAAAGGGGACTGAATCTTGAGAAAAAGGAGGGAATATCTTAATGGCAGTATTATCAACCGGACCAATTGCAAATGATCCTGTTAGTGGAGTCAGACCCACCCAAACGGTCACCATCAAAATTGATAACCGCGATTCTGTAAATTCTTCTACTGTTCTGATCGAGGGTTACAATTTAACCAGCAACAGGGCTTTATATGTACAAGAATTAGTAATGGTTGGAGCAAATGCGGTTTTGACCAGGAACTATTTTGCAAATTTAAATGCATTTGAATTTGTGTTCACCACAAGCGGACCAGCAGAGGATCAAACTCAAATTTCTGTTTGGGGTAAAGATGCATTGGGGCAATTGGTGCCTGCTCATCGATTAGTATCTGAAGAACTTTTAGGAGCATATTATGGAGGCATTCAAGGACCTCAAGGACCTCAGGGTCAAGGACCTCAGGGCATTCAAGGACCTCAAGGTGTTCAGGGACCTCAAGGCGTTCTAGGACCTCAAGGCATTCTAGGACCCCAGGGTCAAGGACCTCAGGGCGTTCAAGGACCTCAAGGCGTTCAAGGGCCTCTGGGCGTTCAAGGACCTCAGGGTCAAGGACCTCAAGGCGTTCAAGGACCTCAAGGCGTTCAAGGGCCTCTGGGCGTTCAAGGACCTCAGGGTCAAGGACCTCAAGGCGTTCAAGGACCTCAAGGCGTTCAAGGACCTCAAGGCGTTCAAGGGCCTCAAGGCGTTCAAGGACCTCAAGGCGAACAAGGATCTCAGGGCGTTCAAGGACCTCTGGGCGTTCAAGGACCTCAAGGCGTTCAAGGACCTCAGGGCGTTCAAGGACCTCAAGGCGAACAAGGACCTCAGGGCGTTCAAGGACCCCAAGGGGTTCAAGGACCTCAAGGCGACCAAGGACCTCTGGGCGTTCAAGGACCTCAAGGTGTTCAAGGACCTCAGGGTGACCAAGGACCTCTGGGCGTTCAAGGACCTCAAGGCGACCAAGGACCTCTGGGCGTTCAAGGACCTCAAGGCGACCAAGGACCTCAAGGCGTTCAAGGACCTCAAGGCGACCAAGGACCTCAAGGTGTTCAAGGACCTCAAGGCGTTCAGGGACCTCAAGGCGACCAAGGACCTCAAGGCGTTCAAGGACCTCAGGGCGTTCAAGGACCTCAAGGCGTTCAAGGACCTCAAGGCGACCAAGGACCTCAGGGCGTTCAAGGACCTCAAGGCGACCAAGGACCTCAGGGCGTTCAAGGACCTCAAGGCGACCAAGGACCTCAAGGCGTTCAAGGACCTCAGGGTGACCAAGGACCTCAGGGCGTTCAAGGACCTCAAGGTGTTCAAGGGCCTCAGGGCGACCAAGGGCCTCAGGGTGACCAAGGACCTCAAGGCGTTCAAGGGCCTCAAGGCGTTCAAGGACCTCAGGGTGACCAAGGACCTCAAGGTGTTCAAGGACCTCAAGGCGACCAAGGACCTCAAGGCGACCAAGGACCTCAAGGCGTTCAAGGACCTCAGGGCGTTCAAGGACCTCAGGGCGTTCAAGGACCTCAAGGTGTTCAAGGACCTCAAGGCGTTCAAGGACCTCAAGGTGTTCAAGGACCTCAAGGTGTTCAAGGACCTCAGGGCGACCAAGGGCCTCAGGGCGACCAAGGACCTGAAGGCACTGTACAACCTTAAGATTAAGGCATATATATGTTCAAATGACTCAAAGGTTATTTATAACCTTTGGGTCTTTTTTTGTCGCATGAACGCTCTGAAAATAAAAAACCTGTGTCGAAGCCCCTTAGAAATAACCCAGGAGCTTCCACACAGGTACTTAGAAATCCGATTTACGGCATTACAACCACCTTTTCTTTACAGGATGCAATAAATTTTGCATATTCAATACAGGTTTCTAATGAATCATTGGGCTCCATTGGCCACCATCGTATTGCGCCCATAGGAGCCACGGAGGCGTAAGCTTCAATTACTGCGGGAATACGGCCTACGACCACAATTTCCATGTCACTAAAGTTATTTTCAATTCCCTTTTGCAGACTCTTTAATAATTGGGTATTCTCTTGTTCAGGACAGGAGTAGGAGATGGGGAACAATATCGACACTCTGGAAGCATCCTCTTGAATAACGTGAGCAGATTTCCGGGCAGGATCATTTACAGGAGTCTCCCATATACGGCTATAAGGCAATTGCTCCGGTAAACCAAGCTCCTTCAATCTCAAATAAATTCTTTGATGATAGCATCTGTTTAGTTCTCTTACAAGAATCTGAATCTGCTTGTTTCTTAGGAATGTGGTATTGTTTCCATTTTCATTACGGTATTGGATATATAGCAAATCAGGAATAGCTGCAATTTTAGTACAAAGAAATGTCCGAACCAGCATATCATAATCATCTGCTACCAGCAGTTCATCACGATGGCCGCCTATCAGATGATAACAGTCCCTCGTCCACGCACGCGGATGATTGGGCAATCCGACCAAATGACGAATGGTTTTCTCATTAATAGTTGTATGTTTTTGTGCATTTTGCCATCTGTTCATTTGATGCAGCCATACCCGGTAATGAATGCTGTAACCAAAACCACAATCCCAACCATACCAGTGAGCATTATTGCTTCCCACATACACCTCAGTACAGTCCCCATAAACAAAGCCACAGTCCGGGTTTTGCTGAAATGCCTTGACGATTTTCTCCAGGCAGTCAGGAGTTAACTCATCATCGTGATCGACCTCTACTAGAATTTCCCCAGTACATAGCCCTGCTGCATACCTTTTAATTGCCCCTATATAACCATTGCGGGAATCCTGGCGATATCTCCGTACACGGTGGTCATCCAGCGGGAGTAAATATTGCTTGTATGTCTCATCTTCATCACCAGAATCATCAACAATTACCCATTCCCAATTCTTGTAGGTCTGCCTCAATAAGGATTGATAAGGCCGCTGTATTTTTTCTGCTGATCTGTAACTGGCAGTGAACACCGATATTAAAGGAGTGTTTGAAGAAAACTGAGTTGGAGGAACAGGCCTGTTCTCCGGAAGCGGGTCCGTTGCTTTGAGCCAGCAGAACAATAAATTAATAGGCTGGATTTCATTTGGTGATTGAAAGTGTACCCAGCGCTTTTTTTCGTGAGCAGGCAGCGATATAAGGGTTGGAAATTCTTCCCACTCCTCTCCCAAAGAAACATAAACCCGAGGCTCCGGGCGGCTATTGTCTGGTATTGGATTACCCGGTTCATACAGCTTCACTGTGATGTGGCTTTCTTCCAACCGGTCTATCAATTCTTTTAAATCTTCCTTTAAAATATTGCCCGATACAAATAGATGAGTGGTCAGTAATGGAATGAAATTTGGCGACATGATCATTCTCCTTTACTTGTTCCGTAATAAATTTTCTCCATTTTCTTATCAACATTTTATTTCCCAGTAGTATATATATGTATGTGTTGTATGTATTCGCGTGATTAGAAAGGTGGAGTAACTTGGATTACCCATTAGTAAGCATAGTTATACCTGCATATAACCGCCCTCATACACTAAAAATCGCCATCGACAGCGCATTGGAGCAAACGTACCCGAATATTGAAATCATCATCTGTGATGACAGCACAACTAATGAAGTACAGGAAATGATTGATCCTTATTTACATTCGTTTCCCCACATCCAATATCATAAAAATGAGAAGAATCTTTTTCTTGAAAATTGGCACAAATGTTTCGACTTAGCCTCAGGGGAATTTATCAATTACTTGATGGATGATGACATATTTCACAAAGAAAAAATAGAAAAGATGATCTACTTTTTTCAAAATTTCGAGAACATCACACTTGTTACCTCTTATCGCCAAACCATAAATGAAGCAGGGGCTTTCATCCCACCGTTCTATGCAACGAAAAAGCTGTACGAAGAAACAAGAATCATGGACGGAAAAGCGCTTGCAAACATTGCATTAACCCGGTGTTTAAATGTGATTGGTGAACCGACGACAGTGTTGTTTAAAAAAACAGATCTTACGGATCGGTTTGGCATATATAAAGGGAAACAATACTCTCTTCTTAATGATTTAGCTGCCTGGCTGACTTTGCTATCCAAAGGAAAAGCCGTTTATATTCCTGAAGCACTAAGCTATTTCCGAATCCATCCTAATCAAAATAATCAAACACTTGGGCAAAATGCTTTCACTCAATGGTTAGATATTATGATTGACTCAAGAGATGACGGATTTCTTGAATCCGATGATTTGTTTAAAAACGCAATCCATTCCTATCACGAACGCATAAAGGGACATGAGCATTTTGCTGCAGATATCAAGCGAATTGAAATGATGCTAAGAACGTTAGACTGAACATCCGAGCCTTATTAATCACATGTGGAGAAGGAGGCTAGATCGTGTTTGACATTCCCTTCTTGCGACCTCATTTGGTGAGAAAAGAACACTTTATCTCCTATTTCGAGAAAATAGAAGCGACCCGGATTTACTCCAATTATGGTCCCCTAAATAACCTGTTCGAAGAGCGCGTCATTAACCAAATATTTGATGGAACCGGCTCAGCAGTAACCGTTCATAACGCTACCGTCGGTCTCATGCTGGCGATTTCTCAAAGCAAGCGTCCCAAAGGCAAATATGCGGTTATGCCAAGCTTTACTTTTGCGGCCACCCCGCTTGCTGCTGAGTGGTGCGGACTGGAGCCGTACTTCCTTGACATTGAACCAGAGACCTGGCAAATGAATCGTGAGCAATTGGAACATACAGTAAAGCTGCTGGGGGATGATATTGCGGTAATCGTTCCTTATGCCACCTTCGGCACCGCAATTGATTTATCCATATACAATTCACTGCTGCAGCAAGGAATTCCGGTAGTCATCGACGCCGCTGCCAGTTTTGGAACGATAACCGCGGAAGCAGCCACACATTTTGGCAAAGGCTTTGGAGGAGCCGTAGTGTTCAGCTTTCATGCCACCAAATCTTTTGGTATTGGAGAGGGCGGACTGGTCTATAGTGCGGATCAGGAGCTCATCAAGCGAATTCGTCAGGCAGGGAATTTTGGTTTCTCAAGCAGCAGGGAGTCTGTCCTGCAAGGTCTGAACAGTAAGATCCCCGAATATACCGCCGCTATCGCCTTAGCCACTCTTGATCAATTCAAGGCTGTACAGGAGAACAGAAAGACTATCTACGAATACTATCTTACAGCACTGCTCCAAGCAGGTTTATTAAAACAAGGATGGTCGACACAAAAACTGCAAGGATCGGTTGTTCATCAATTTATATCTATCCTCAGTTCAGCTTCTCACAGCAATCGGGAAGTTATTGAGTTATTAGCCTCTAATTCCATTGAAGCCAGAACCTACTTTTCCCCGGCATGCCATCAGCAGAAGCAGTTTCAGCGTTATCCCCATGCTACTCTTCATGTTACCGAATATATTGCAGAGCATATTGTCAGCTTACCCTTGTGGGAGGAGCTCGATGAGCTTACCGTTGAGCGGATTGTGAAGGTTCTAGGGAGCTTGGGAAGAGAAAAAACCAAATGAGAAAAATCGTTATTTGGGGATCGGGCGGACACGCCAGAGAGATTAACTGGTTATGTGAAGAGCTGGGAGTTCAAGTGGCAGGTTTTTTAGACGAACGGCCGGAGATGAAAGGTCAGGTTGTAGATGGCGTTCCCGTACTGGGAATTTTGACTGATATTGTAGCGTTAAAAAATGAGGTTGAGCTCATATGCTCAGGGGTAGGCGACCCGGCATTAAAGAAGCGATTCACTTATAATGCCATCCAGTCAGGATTTCATATTGCCTCCCCGCTAATACACCCCCATGTTCGTTTCTCGCAAAGAAATGTCATTGGGGAGGGAAGCATGATCTTTGAGGGGGCCATCCTGTCTGACAACATAAAGATCGGAGATCATGTAATCATCAATCGGAGTGTCAGCATCAGTCATGATGCGGTTATTGGTAATTATGTGACCATAGCCCCTGGTGTGAATCTGGCAGGCAATGTAACTATTGATGACGGAGCCTATATTGGCATCGGCGCTTCGGTGCGGGAGAAACGTCACATCGGTTGCTGGTCTATAGTCGGCGGGGGAGCCTTTGTTAAAGAAGATGTACCCGACTTCACCCTGGCTGCCGGTGTTCCTGCAGTCGTTAAAAAACGTTTTTGACGTTCTCTGAACATTTATTGGTATTTCCCCTTCCTGCTCATCCTCAGAATTACACTGGACACTCCCTCCAAGCCTAATTCGAGCCATATAGGGCATCTGACTAGACCAGGCTAAAGTCCCTGAATATATTGTTATTATTTATCCGCTTCAAGGGCTTTCACAAAATGGTGGGGGGAGATCACACTGGGTATCCGTTACAGCATCATCATTCCAACCTATAATCGACACCAGCAGCTGTTGCTCACACTCGCTTCATTTGAAACACAGACCTATCCGAAGCAGCATTTTGAAGTGATTGTGGCTGATGATGGCTCTACAGATGGAACGAAGGAAATGGTCGGAGGCTTCCAAGCTTCCTATCAGCTTAATTATGTATCCCATCCGGAACAACGCGGCCGATCTGCTATTAGAAATTTGGGGCTGCAGCATGCGAAAGGGCTATATATCATTTTCTGCGATGCTGACTTTTTGGTGTTGCCTGAATTCATCAGCACTGTGCGCCGCTATCACCGTAAATATCCCAAAGCCGTACTTTCTGGTATCCCCCATTCGTGGGACGATGCTTATACCCATTACTACCCTGACTTTTCTCCGGAAGAAAAGGAACAGTTTCGCAATACAGTCTCACCATCCAGCCTGTGGAATCCCGAATTTGAGATAGCAGCTGACATTATCCCGCTAATCACACCGGAAGATATCCTTCATCACACGGAGGCTTTGTCAAAAGTTGTTTTCACCACAAAGGTTCCACCCGATACGAGAAAGCAATTTGCCAAAACGGATATAGCTCCCTGGATGTTGCTCGTCACTCGTTGCGTAGCCATACGGCGCAGCCAGTTGACCCGTATCGGAGGTTTTAATGAACAGTTTGTGCTCTATGGGCTTGAAGACTGGGACCTTGGCTATAGGCTGCATCGGTTGAAAATCCGTTTTCACAGCATCAAGGAGGTTATCGGGTATCACCAGGAGCATCCAACCCACTTGCGGGGAAATGTTTTTAATACTGACAATCTGAGGATCATGTATAAACAATACGGCTTCAATGACTCCTCTTTAAATTTATTCGCCCTCGTACCTCCATCTGAGGATTTAGAGAAATACAAAGAGACGTTGCGCATCTTACGCAGGGGATTCCGCTCTAAGCTAACACGCTCCTCAGCAGTCATGTTGAGAAGAACACTACGGATTGCAGCAAAGAAGTTCTATTATCAAAACAATCCCCTAAAGCGCCAAAAGTCATTACGCAGGATAGAAAAGAAAGCAAGAGGCCGAAAAAGCCAAGTCGCCCATGTTGTACGGGAAATGCTGGTGAAAACTGAACAGCTGGGACAGTGACATTGGCTCTTGTTCAAGGTGCCAGGGAGAATCTTCAAAGCCCTCTTTGTTTGGTTGAACAAAAGAGACACCTTGCGGGGTGTCTTCATTTATTGTCGGAAGGCGAGGCATAACCAGGTTGGGATAGGTCTGGTATTCATAAGTCGCCTTCGCCATCTTGCGATAAGGATTCGCTCGATGTATACCCGCGACCAAACCAGCCTAAAACACAAATGACCCACAAGAGGGTCACTTTTTTCTGCAAAGTGTCCATCTTATGGGTCACAGTTCACGTTTGTGTGGGACAACCCCTATCTCTGAACAAAAAATCAGGTTTGGGTACTTAAGCCTTTAGTCACTGAAGATTGAAGTAAAAGAATGAATTGTCGTAATTATCATTATAACTATCTCTGAGCTGAACGGTCAGATAGTTCGTCAACCCCTTAGTTACAGGCACAATTACAAGACCCTCTGCAGTGTAGCTGTAACTTTCACCCAGCTTAAGCTTTTTTAAATCAGTTGCGTCATCAATAGCATCATCCAAGGAGCCAGTGAAACCAGAATCTGTTACACCGATAATACTGTTTCCGTCTGAAGTTTTAGAACCCCACAGGCTTGGTACAAAATCAACCCCAACCCAAGAGCCTTCTTTTTTATCATCAGAGATAAGCTTTCCGTTATTCAAAACGATCTTCACCTTAGCCAATTTGTACTCAATCAAAGCATTTGCTTCTGGTTCTTTGAAACCAAGAGCTGCAATTTCACTTCTTGAGATTGACTTTACTGAGCTTACGGAGACAGTATAGTTTGCGGTGAAAGAATGACCATCATAACTATAAGGGTCATTAAATGTAACCGACTTACCAATTGGAATTGCAGAACTAAAGGTTTTACCATTATTAGTCGAAGCAGTCGTCGTCGTTGCTGGAGGTGGCGTGATTGCCGGAGTCGGGTTAACAGGTTGCTTAGCAGGTTCTTGTGGAGCCGATGCAGTACTGGCATCATTATAAGGAATACCACTACCACCTGAACCATCTATGGAAATAGTTAAAGAGGATGCATCAAAATCAACTTCTGCTCCAAGAGCTTCTGAAACAGATCTCAAGGGAACGTATGTAGAACCGTTATACACCAAAGCGGATAAGTTATTACCCGATTGATCTTTTGGAGTCCACTTGGAACCGTTAAGAACAAACTTGATATCGTGGTTCAATTTTGCCTTGATCGCTTCAACACCATTTCCTGCAAATACCCCTACTGCGCCAAACAGTAGACTTGAAACCACAATAGATGAAACAAAAACCGATTTCCTCATTTTAACTAACTTCATTCTTAAAAGCCCCCACAATTTATTTGATGTTGCATGTACTACCGTACCCTTAAGGTACCTGCTATGTATGCTTCTATACTTTTGGATTATTTCCGAAATATCATCCTCCAGTATAAATACGTTTCTCTTTATCTATCGGAAGAATAGGGGTTAATTGTTAATTAGTAACTCTAAATTTTCATATTTTTGAAGTTCACTTTCAAAACGAACCCTAACATTTCGGACTTACTCTGCTTATCATGCTTAAAATGCCCATGCTCAGCACACGCATACAGCAAAGAAAAGCGACCTACATAGGGGTCGCTTTTCTGCAAGATTATTAAAATCACTTAATCCACCTGCATATAATACAGATTGATGACACTATCTTTGGTAATGGTATGTGCACCTGCCGCAAGAGATACGCTGACAATGCCATCTGTCATGGGGTAACTTGTTCCATCCACCTTGATTTTGGTTCCGTCTGCCGTATTAAGCACTAATGTTAAGGTTGAAGCAGTAGTAGTGGTGAACCCAATGCTGGTTGAATTCTCGATTTTCAAGCTTTGAGTTAGCGTCAACCCATTATATTTCACAGTTCCTTTAGTTGTTGAAAGGTTCCCGTGAATATTGAAGAAGTCGCTTGTTGTACCATCTGTAGTAAAGTTATGAACATAGGCTCCAGTTGTCGGCACAGGAGTTGCCGTTGGCGCCGGAGTCGCCGTCGGTGTCGGCTCTGTTGGGTTGGAGTTTCCCCCTACGGATACAAGCCCAGTGGTGTAGCTTCTTATTTTGGACATCAGCGCTGTATTAATTGCATACGATGTGTCGTCCACTGAATTATTAAATTGCCATGTGAAGTCTCCGCCATCCAGACGACCAGCCTCTGCCGTAACAATCTGTTCTACAGCGTCTACGCTATCAATGTCAGTTACGTTCACTCCTGTATCAACACTCGTATCGAAGTTGTTATAAGCAGTACCGCCTTTTAGTGTTTTGTATGAGCTTGGGACGGTCTCATTTCTCGACGATGCTAAGTATGCATCAAATGAGGTTGCCTTTGCCGGAGCCGTTCCAGCATTGGAGTTCGCATAGATCAGACTCGAAGCATCGACAACGCTGTTGTTGTATGCCTTGATCATACCTCCGGTTTCCCCCGAGAATGTACCTTCTCCCAGAGCGTCAGTACCTTGCAGCGAGCTCATCATCGGATATTTCGCATGTCTGAACACATTGGATTCTACAAAAGCTGAACTTCCTGTGGTAACACCGACACCATATTTTGAGACGCCATCATAGAAATTATTATAGACATGAACAGAGGCCACTCTGATACGCGGATGACGGGAATCCGAATGATCGAACCAGTTATGGTGAAAGGTAGCAAAGAATTCAGACGACTCGCTCAGACCAACTAGAGCTGCTTTTCCAGAATCCCAGTAATGATTGTACGAGATTGTAATATAAGTTGATCCCTTCTTAAGGTCCGTGGAACCATCACCTTTGACTTGGTCCGCATCGCTTCCTGCAGATCCGTAGAAAATATCATTATTATGCACCCACACATTCGCATTGCCGGTATCCATTGAAATGCCATCGTCAGGGAATAACATCACCCCCAGATTTCTTACTTCCACATTACCGGCATATCTAAGAAGCAGTCCCCAACCATAGGCATATGCATCTTTCCCGATACCTTCAATCGTAATATTCATTTCCGAATAATTGTTTTTACCTTTGACTTCAAGATATCCGCTGCTGTTAAGCTGTCCACTCAGGTCAGCGGCTGTAACTTTTCCAATAATTCGAATGGCTAGTGGTGTTTTATCATAGCCTTTTTGTCTCAGTGTCAAAATCTCGCCAAGACCAACGCCTGTTTGTTTAGCACCTGAGCTGTTGATTTTCACACCAAGCGTTACGGTTTGGGCATTCTGAGAGGTTATATACAGAACTTGCGCACCATTCTTGAGCGTTCCATCCTCATTATAAGCGCCCGAACCCGTTCCATATTGCGAATTGGCCGAAAAAGCAAATCCAGACCGGTCAAATGACGCTACAGATAGCGTATTAGAAACCGCACTTACCGCCTCTCCATCTGACAGCTTGGCTTCAACCTTCATTACATAATCTCCCGCGGCAAGCCCCACAGCATCCGCTCTCCAATAGGAAGCGTATTTACGGATCAATTCATTATTAATTTGTTGATACCCAGAATCTGCTGTATTTGCCGGTTTTACATATACATTATATCCCGTTGCATTACTTACTGGTGACCATTCCACATATGCAGCTTCATTCCAGCCCCCACTACCCGTAATTGAAAGACCGGCAGCGTGTACTATCGTATTTCCCCACCCACTTGCTATTAAAGACAGTGCAAGCGAAAACAACAAAACTATACTAGATACCTTTACAACTCTTTTCTTCATTTTTTTCCTCCAGATTTTAATTTGTCTCTGATACTGATTCATTTATAAAAAGCTGCGAAGTGAAGTTTCTCTAATCACCTCCTCATATATACTTTTCAGTCCTCTTACCCCATGAAATTCATGTTGATTACTTGTGGCTCACAATGTACCTTTGAGTAATCTTATATCACTGCCTTATTATTCTATCGGAAATTTTTGTAATTTATTTAATATAGTGTAATAAGCTTGTCATATATTTTTTATTTGGAAAATTAAAGAAATATATAATTGGATTTGGTTAGTTTCCTATACAACAACGAAAAAAGACATCCCTAATCAAGATATCTTCACTAATCTTCTTTATGAAACTGAGCCTTGGACGCTGATCGGCGGCGGCAAAAACAAAAGAACCGGTATCATCGATATTGCCGTCATTCAGAGCCTCAACTATAAGGGATTGTTAAACCTTTTGTAAGTGAATACGGTCAAGTCATTGTAGATGAATGCAATCACGTATCAGCCTACAGCTTTGAACAGGTTCTTCTTGAAGTCAAAGCTAAGTATGTATATGGCTTAACTGCCACTCCCAAACGTCAGGACGGGCAAGAAGCAATTGTGCAATTCCAGCTTGGGCCGGTGCTTATGAAGATAGACGCCAAAACCTTAAGCAGCTCCAGAGGATTTTCATTAAGAGTTATTCCCTGGTATCCAGGACATCTACCAGCAGCTTGTAGATAACGAGGAACGCAACACACTTATTTTTGACGATTTGCTTACCTGCTTAGATGAAGGGCGATCTCCGCTGTTGCTGGTTGAGCGAACCGCTCATGCCGAATATTTTGCAGAGAGATTACAGTCTTTTGCCAAAAACGTGATTGTGCTCATCGGCAGAATGGGGAAAAAGCAGAGAGAGGCTATCCGCGCACAAATATCTTCAATCCCTGATGATCAAGAAAGGGTAGTTATCGCGACCGGTAAAATGATTGGAGAGGGCTTTGATGATGCCAGACTGGACACCTTGTTCCTTGTCCATCCCATGTCTTGGTCAGGCACCTTGCAGCAATACGCAGGCCGCTTGCATCGAAGCCATGCAAATAAAGAAGAAGTGAAAATTTATGATTATATCGACCTTCAGGTCCCTATGCTAATGGCGATGTTTAAGAAAAGAGTGAGGGGTTATAGAAAGATGGGTTATAAGGGCGCGGAATTGTAAGGAATTTTCAAAAAAAATGATTCTAGCGTTTTAAGCCCCTTTTTTCCTAAAAAGCATTGAAAAGGGGCTCCTAAAATCTAATAGCTCGTAGTTATATATCTTCAAACAAATAAATACTCATATTTGCGTATTTGCGATTTGAGAATTCTCGAAACCCTCCCAAGTTCTTCATCATGCTGCTCTATAAATTGCAGAACTGCGGAACGGTCAAATTGGAGGGTTGTGTCGAGAGCACGTGCTTGCTTGGAAAAATCCTTGCTAAATGTTTTGGATTTTACATTTCGTAAAGCCACATCTGTCGGCATACTGAATGGATAATCTGTTGTATCTGACAGCAGACTCAAGCCATGATCAAAATAGGGGCAAAGTCTATATCCCGTGGGCCCATGAATAAAAGCGATATTATTCAAGTGACGGTCTTCATTCAACAAAAAAGCATCCAGTGGGAGCATAATTGAAAAGTACTCTAAGGTGTCCAAACCTATCACTTTACGAAGAAATTCCACAATGAAAAGTATCGAATCACGTGTGCTCTGATCGCGGAGTACATCATCGAACTTAACACCGTAGCTTTCCAGAAGCCGATGCAAAGAGATCAGACTCTCCCCTGGCTGAAGGAAGTCTTCAGAATAACACCCCGGATAATCACTACTGTCATTTTCTCTCAAAATACACTGGCTATAAGGAACTATTAATTCTGGATGAACATTTGAACGTTTGATCATTTCGTATGCTACCCATTCCGCCAAGCCTTCATAACCGAATTTATTAGCTTTCCCCCATAAGTTGCCCATTTTCCATTTCAACTGATCACCTTTACTACTACTGACAAAGGTCCGACGAAAGTCCTTGCTCACTTGCAAAACGGGGATGGACATCGGCGCACGTCAACTCCTCACCAGAGAATCTGATCCACACGTAATCATCATACAGCACACCATGTGTTTGTTTTATTATATCGGTTGGTACATAATCGCGAAGTCCTAACGATTGCAGCACTTTTTCGATATGATGCCGAGTACGTGGTAAACATCGAGACTCGAAATAGTCCAGCACATCGCCAACAAGCACCTTCTGCTTACCTGGAAAAGGCAAAAAAACAGGTGACACCTCGCTATCTTGCCAAACCTCAACGCTTTGATTTGTATAGTCCAGTTTAACTTTAGCAATGACCTGATCATGCTCTAGCACCTCAAACTGGAGAGGAGGAGAGATGAGCATACTAAGACTTTTCATGTGCTGCCTCCTGCAAATAGAATAAATCAATGATTGCAATCTATGAAATTATTCGACATTATTATATCATTTTCTAGCCTGCTTTATTCTTTTGGTATTCCCAAATTTTCTTGCAACACAAAACAGCCGTAATTCTCTGCACGAAGAATTACGGCTTCTTTTGATTTTTTTAATAATTAATCGTTTATATAAGCTTGCAAATCTGCTCTCAAATTTAAGATCAGAATATTGTAGTCATTTAATATCCCTTGCATCTTAGCGCGTTCCTCTATATCCTCAGGAGGACCTAATCTCTTAATAATATCATTCGCATTTTTGATTTCATTAACATATGCCTTTATTTTACTTTTACCTCTATATCTCTTACTAAACCCATCTATTTCGAGTAATGCTTCAGACAATTTCATGTTAGGTTCCATCAAGAATTTCTCCACTTGCTCATTGCTAGCTCTGTGAATAAATGTATCATTTTTTAGATCCAGTATTCCCACCAATCCCTTTTCGATCTTCGATAACATCGTTGTTCTTATCAACTCCAAATTATAATGTTCTACTATTTCTGGTTTTATTCTAGCCAGATCATTCAACCATTTGATTAGATATGATAGAATCGAAATGGAGTATTTATTATTTTTCAGGTTTTCTTCAATCTCCAAATGCGGGTAATAACTGAATATCTGCACTCTTAAAGAGACGAAAGCGCAACTTTTATTCATTTTACGGGCAAGCTCGCTAAACGAGCACTTCCCCCAATATATCCACATATCATAAGTATGTTTTGCCCATTCATATACACTCCAATCTGTTTTCCCCCCTTGCACAGATCCAAGTCTTTCTTGCTCTTCTTCTTTAGTTTTTGGAGCTTCCACCAGATATATTGGTATCTTCCTATGTGATAACTTTTTAGCTGCATACCATCTTCGATGACCTGATAAAATGATGTATTGGCCGTTTTTTTGATAGCAAGTTATAGGTACTTCCCACCCTTTTTCTTTGATTACCCGCTGTATTTCATCCGTCTTGATGGAGTTATTCATCCGTGGATTCAACGGATTAGGGACAACATCTTTTATATCTGCCATTATAAAATTTGAGGAGAACTCCATATCATAATCCCCCTTCTAATTCGTGGCTCTTTACATTAATTTCTTCCAACATCTTGTCTAGCACACCTATTAATTGCTGTGCTTCTTTCCGATCATTCCATTCAATCTTTTTTATAGCTTCTATTGACTCATTCAATAGCTGATAAATTTTGCTGCTATTACATTCCGTTTTTGCTTGTGTAATCGTTAACTCAATTTCTGACTGACGCAAAGTTTTAGTTGTGTCTGAAAGGAATAAGAATATCTCTTCAGGAGTAGCATTGCATACAAAAAATCTATCATTGGCGATTCGGCTATTAAAACACTTATTTTCGTATTTCGTTAACATCTGTTTTCTGATGAAATCCTCAGTAATGGATTCCACAAAATCCGGATGATATTGACCTAACCGCTTGATCCACGTAAGAATATAATCCAGCATAGTAATTGAATACATCCCATTCGTTAACTTGTCCTCTATTTCAACGCGTAGATAATATTTATAAACACGTATTTTGGCTGCGATTTTTGATTTTGGAACGCCAATTTTTTTAGCAAGTTCTGTATATGCTATTCCACCAGCGTATATCCATCTATCGTAGATGTTTTTTGCTGTTTCATAGGGCGTCCAATCCACCTGAACACTTTGCAAAGACCCTAGTCGATCTTTCTCTTCAGCAGTACTTGCTGGAGGGTCTACAATAAATACAGGTAGCTTTTTATATCCCAATTGTTTTGCGGCATGCCATCTGCGATGACCGGCCAATAAGATATAATACTGCCCTTTTTTATAACAGGTCACAGGTTCCTCCCAACCTTTTGATGCTAAAGTTTCTTGTAATTGTTCTATATTTACTGATAAATCCTTCCTTGGATTACTTGGGCTGGCACTGATTAATTCTACTTTTATCCATTCAAAGTTCTGCTTCTCACCATCCTGCAACATTTGTCCGTTCTCCTCCAACGTTGAAATTTGCATAAGCAATTCCTCGTTTCTATCGAAGATTTTTTGGTTATCAAATCCGCATTTTTTTAGTATTTCATCAATGTTCTCCTTTAATTGAATCGCAGGAATATCATAATACTCGATTATATTTTCTCTGCTATATCCGTTAATTAGCATAAAAGAAATCTTTTGTTCCATCTCAGAAAATCCGCTTTGACTTTCGATTTGAAATAGCTCATCCTGATTTTTTTCAGTCGCCACTATATCAATGATTTGTTGTTCTTCGTGGTTTTCATGGTATGTATATACAGGTTCATACAAATAAACCGTACGCCTTATTAGTAAAAAATATCTCGCTTCGACGGCCATGCTATAGGAACAACCTAGCTCTTGTGATATCTGAAAAGGCGACAGTCCTCTTAAATCCCTTCTTTTCATTTCTAGGATTATACTATTTATTTTTTTACTTGGACGTATATAGTTAAAGTGTTGTACTGTGAAGTCTATCATTCTACCCTTTACAAACTTATAAGCGTACCGCCAAAAAAGGTCTTTACCTTTACTAAAATCATATTTTGGATACGCCTCAATAAGCCCTAAATACCCTTGTTGAATTAGGTCTTCAAAAAGCCATTTATCATACAGCATTCTAACATTCACAAATTTTCTTACAGTTCTTTTTACGTTTTTAGCATATCTCTCTACGACCTCTTCAATTGTTGTTTCTATGGATTGAGGCTGATTCAAACGCCGTCCTCCTCTCATGTAAGCATCTTTTTTACAATTATAATTTATAAATCGTCGGAAATCTTACATTCGTCAAAGGTTCCAACCATTCAACAATAATGCAATTGTTCTGACAAAATACTCATTTTCGACCGATGTGAGGATCTACCATTTCTTACTCAGTACACAGATACCTCTGGGAAGGAAGTAGACACTATGACACAATAAATACCATGCTGAACGCACCAAAAAAGGCTGCCTTTAAGGGCAGCCTTTGCTAGATCTAACGTTATTTTTGAACCGAGAGAAGGAATTTCTCCAGTGATGCTGTATCGGTAATGCTCTGATTGCAGTCATGGCTCTGCAGACATACGTATTGACCGGTAGAATGATAATCACCCGGCGAAGAGTGTGCAGGCTTGCTCTTAACCACGAAGTATGCCAGTTCTTGCTGGCGGTTGCAGAATAAGCAGTACCCCTTCTTGTGTGTCGGCGTCAGTCTTCCCTCGATACCGATGAATCGTCCTTCGAATGGATATACAATGAATAATCTGTTCGTGGTAATATCTACCCAGCTCAGATATGTTATATATCTAAAGTCGATGGATGATAGATCAGGGATTTTCAGCTTCTTATTCTTAGGGAAAAGCTTCTGAATCTGTTTGATTGTAATGGGCGGAAAGGAATCCAGATACGGCTCCAATTCGCTGATATATTTCTCGAATTCATCTGCCTTCTCGAAGACCGATACTTGCTCCAGCATCTGCTGCTCATTCTCTGTAAGAGAAGGGAAGGCTTCAATAATGTTCCGTGCAGCACGATATCTGACGGTCTCCAAGACTCTACGATCCGCAACGGTCCGCAGTGTATGCAGAACAAATTTCGTCTGCTTCTTAATAAAGTTATACTGATGGTTTCTAATAAATGGTATACTCATGCTTTTCAGCTCCTTATTTATCATAAAAGATCATAAGGTGCAAAGCCCATTATTAGAAACGATAAATTCAGTTCGGGCGATCACATATCCATCCTATCGCACCTCACGCAAAGTATCGCCCCAGGTTAGGCTTTGCATGAGGACCCCCTAGCTAATGAACAATTGCGAATTGCCATCTGCATCACCCCCATATTTCCAAACAGTATATCAGAAAATCATGCAGGCGGGCAATCACCCTAAAATTTAAAAGTCCATCCAGAAAAATTGAGAGACCGCTAGAACAAGCCCAACCACATTTACAACGATAAAAAACCACTTTTTAGCCTTTCGGCTGATAGGCTCTAACCCTGTAAACAAAGTCCAAGCCGTAATTCCGTTTAACACAACCATAATAACAAGCGCCAACCACCAATTAGCTGCCAATTCAATCCTCTCCCGACCCCAGTATCCATTCCTTGGAATTCTCTTTAAAATTAAATTAACCTCCTCTTTTTTGTCAAGTTCAAACGTTTACAGACCATAAAAATTTCTGAATTAAAATTTTATATATTCTGCAAATAAGGAAAGTATAATAATAGAGAAATGCATGAAGTCAAAACACATAGGAGGATATTATGGGCCGATTAGTTCATTTCGAAATTCATGTGGATGACATGGAACGTGCTAAGAAGTTTTATGGTGAAGTATTTGGATGGACCTTTGAGGATTGGAGCGAATATGCAGGAATGCCCTATTTCGGAGCAACTACGGGAGACGCGGGTGAACTCGGTATCAATGGAGCTTTGATGCAACGTCAAAGTACTTCTCCGGAGCCCGGACAAGCTTTGAATGGTTATGCTTGTACTATGGGAGTGGCGGATTACGACTCTACTGAAGCAATAATTTTGAAGCTTGGGGGCAAGCTCGCAATGCCAAAGTATGCGCTGCCTGGAATGGCATGGCAGGGCTATTACATGGACACAGAAGGAAATATTTTCGGCATTCATCAACCGGATGAGCATGCCAAATAGAGTGATGTAATCGCATAGACCAAAGCCCAGCTCGAGCTGGGCTTTTCGGTGTATTGATTAATATTTGAAAAAGTCCTTCCGAGAGGTCACGGCTTCAAATCCTGTATTTACAGTTTTGATGTCACCCGACTCGAATCGGCCTGGAGAAGAGGCTCATCCCTCCGTTTTCGAAAAAGCAGTTGCTTTGTTTGAATCATTAGGTAATTTCACAACGCAAATAAACGCACTGCTTTTACAGCACCTATTATTTTCTTAAGGTTTAATTCCTTATCCTTTGAGATGGAGACAAAGGAAGCTGAAGATTTTACAGTAGATATAGTTAACCATAAATTTGAGCATAAGGAATTAGCAAATATTATTGAAGCTCATTGCATCCCCATTAGACCATAAGAAAGTCATAACCACCGGTCGCTTTAGCTTCCCATAAATGATTTATCATCTGTACTTTGGGGCGAATACGATATGGTATTTGCAGTTCCATTTCGTGTGTGCTAGTCTGCTCTTGTCCATCCTTTGTTCTTCTTTGATTTCATGAGTGCTATTTAGAAAGGGCATGAATAGTTAGGTTAAAGTTAACTCATCAAGTCTGTAAAATAATCCATTGCTTACTACTTGTTAGCCCCTAACCTCTCACATATGGACGATGCAGGGAGAAGCACGCGGCACAGCTTATTAAACTGCGAAAGCAACCTCGAAATAACACAGAATATCTTTGATAAAAAAGAAGCACCCGCTCAACTGGATGCCAAATTATTTACTTCCTCAAACTATTAATTTCCTGTTCCGTTAATCCAGTGGCCTTTGCAATAGTTGTTATGTCCAGATTCAAGACAAGCATATTCTTGTCCACTTTCTTTATACCTGCCATTTCTGCACTTCCCAGCATAGAAGCTTCATCATGCAAGTACTTCTGTCTGGCCTCATACAACCGTCTTGCCTCTGAATCCTGGCTCAAATATTGCAAGGTATCCATCGCCTTTTTCAAACCCGGTTCATTCATCTTCAGCACCTCCCATTGTGATGTATCGGCACCTTTTAGAAACAACAGCCAATTGATTAGTCCACCCTCAGACGGAACGCAACGTTCATCCAGTTTTGGTAACTCCAAGAAATGTCATCAATCAAGGATATCCCTGTCCGGTCTTCCCTTAGATGAAACACGTTATGGTACTGAGTGGATCGTAAATGATCGAATGTTTCTTTAACAATAATTTTAACCGCCTTATCTTCTTACTTGCAATGTTCGAATTAGTACTGTATAGTTCTAGTCATGACAAAGGTAAAATTAATGAATCAAAAACGTGTGATTGAAGTAGCGGCAACATTATTTTTAGAAAAGGGATTTGCTTATACAAGCATGGATGAATTAGTACGTGTAAGCAAAGTATCAAAATCTAATGTGTATTATCACTTCTCTGATAAGGAAGAATTGTTAGCAGGGGTCGTTGATTATTGGATTGAAACGTATCAGCGTGCAATTGATCAAATGCTTTCTCAGAACCAATTATCAGTTGAAGATCGTGTCCAGATGTTTTTAAAGCATTTATCGCAGGGAGTTCAGTCAAGAGAGTATAAGGGCAGTTGTCCATTTATTACTCTTTATATTCAAAGTCCTACAAATGCTACACACATAAAAGAAAAAATAGGTCTCTTTTTTACAGGATTACAAATGAAAGTCTCCCTATTACTAAAACAAGGAGTAGAAAAAGGCGAGTTTAGAAATACGATTCATATTGACGAGGTAGCGGCACTTTTTATAACGAATCTTGAAGGAGCGCTGTTTCTTTCAGAAACATTGAAGGATGCAACTGTTATCATGAAAACAGCCAACCAATTTTTCAACTTGCTTCGATAAGAGAAGCATTTTTTTTACATTAAATTAGTACTACACAGTACTAAAAAGGAGAGCGGATGATGTGAGGACAATATTTTTAACAGGTGGAACAGGCTTTATTGGGAGGCAATTAGTGGAGGAGCTTCTTAAAGAGGATGTTATGATTTTTCTTTTAGTGAGGTCAAAAAGTAAAGCAACACGTGCTTTTCAAGAAAAAGGTATTTTAAACGAAGAGGCCCTGCACTTTATTGAAGGTGATTTGACAAAAACAGATTTAGGTTTAAGTGATGAAGATAAGGATAGGGTATCGAACACGGATGTTATTATTCACGCAGGTGGACAAATGGATATTCAAGCGACAAAGCAAGAGGCAGCATCTGTATTTTTAAACGGTGCCAAGCATATCAGTGAATTCGCTAAAAGTATCCATCAATTGAAGGGTTTGCAGCAATTTATTCATGTAGTAGGATATATGACCCCCTTTGATGATAATAATAGCAAGGTTGCGATTGATGTGTTTACAGAAGGGCACGACTATTTGAAAATAAAAAATCCTTATGAAAGAACAAAATTTTTAGCAGATCTTTATATTCGCCAGCAGGCATCCGCAATAGGCTATCCGCTTTCTGTGATTAATCCACCAACTGTAGTCGGCAGTAGTAAAACAGGGAGTACGGAGCAATTAGCAGGCTTAGGCTTGCTTGTGGCGAGTATGCGAAGAGGGCTGATGCCAGTTATTCCTGGAGGCAAGGGGTATAAATTACCGCTTATTTCAAACGATGAGCTAGCGAAGTTTATTGTTCAGGTTTTTAAGCTGGAGCAATCGTCTATTCAAACATATACACTTGTTCAAGACAAACAGCTTGATCCGGATATATCTGAATTATTAGAAGTTATGTCAGAAAGTATGAATATGGCAGCACCTAAAATCTCTGTGCCCATTCGCTTCATGAAGGCACTTATGAAAAGTGGGATAAGTAAACTAACACAAATTCCATCTGATGGACTGAACTTTATTACAAATAGAAAGTTTCCAAATGATTCATCGAAAAAAATCATGGGAGAAGATTGGTTTACTAAGACGAGTGTTATGAATTTTTTCCCGGCCGTAGTAGCGGATTTGGATTATCGCTTGATGTATCAAAATGACCGGCATAATCATGCATTTGAACGAACATTAATCGGAAACACTGTGATTTATCAAATACAAGGAGAGGGTAAGCCATTTATTTTATTCCACGGTTTGTTGAGTGATGGGGAGGATTTATTTCCTTTAGGACTAGAGCTTCATGAAAAAACTGGTCAACCTGTATGGATTCCAGACCTTCCAGGTTTAGGACGTTCCCCTTTTAAACGGGAGAAAAATCTTCTGGATCTCTATTTGAATGTAGTGAATGGGTTATTAGGAAAAGCTACTAATGGCGCACATTGGATTGCTCATTCCTTCGGAGCGGTCATTCTGCTGGAAGCGTTAGTGCGAGAGTATATAGATACGAAGAATACTATTACTTTACTTCAACCACCTGTTGCGAAAAAAAATTCTAAATCGTTTAATGCTCCTCAATTTATGAACAAATGGGCATTGAAGTTAGCAACTGCTAATTCATTAGAACGTTATTTAATTGGTAATGGTCTGTTTGAAAATACGGAGAGCATTCCGAAACATTATATCGCAAAAGTACGCAGCAGCTTTACTTCGCCTAGAATTTTAAATACAACTCTTCAGCTCAACCGTTTTCTATCGAAAGACTATCCGGGTGATTTCACCAAAGTACCAAGGTATAATCTTCATATTATTTGGGGAGATCAAGATAGACGCTATTCTGCTCCATTACATCTTGGTAAGGTTGATGTTGTTCCATATGGTCATCATTTTCCTCTTAACCATCCAAGGGAAACGGCTTCCTATATACTATGAAATTAATATGATATTTTCAAAATGGACCGGTCGGCATTTAAATTAGAGGAGTTGTCTAGTATGCTCATTTCAGTTCAACATATTCGGCACGCTACATCAATTCTAACCATAATTTTGTCAGCCCAGAGACCAAGCTTCCGTGCAATCTGCTGGGTTCTTGAGAGTAATACCCGTCAATAATTCTTTTGAGTGGGAAGGTATTCAGATGAAAAGAATTGCGGGGCAGTATGCTCCGGGGCTTTCTGGCAAGTTACTCGGGCCGGTTTCCGGTTTTATCTTGAATACAATGGAAGAAGGTTCTATTTATATCATTGGTGACTGTATTTATACGCCTGCTATTGAAGCGGTTTTTCGTAAGTACAGTCCGGATATTGCTATTTTGAATACAGGCGAGGCGGAGATGATATGGGGAACCGTTATCACCATGGCACGTGAAGATATCGCTCGCATAGCCCGATTGTCACCGAGGACCAAGCTTCTGGCTGTACATCTGAATACCATCAACCACTGTAAATTGAGCCGAAACCAGCTTACCAAGTTTCTGAAGGAACAACACCTGGAGGGTTCCGTTTGGGTTCCTGAATACGGCGAGGTCGTTTCTTTTTGAATCTCCTTTCCTTTTTGAGCATATACGCCGCGAGGTGAGAAGGTCAACGATATGTATAAGGGTAAGGATCATGTAGATGTAATACTAAAGATTAAGACGGAAGAAAAGCAAGATCCACAACCTCTCGCGGTTGTGGATTTACATGGTGGGGGCGAGGGGTGGACATGCAGAGCCACAATTCGGCGGGGGTTGCTGTTTTCATCTTGGTCCTCTGATACCCACATATCGTTCTCGTGCCACAACCTCAGGACGGGAAGTGTCAAAAAAACAATACTCGCGATGTGGATCTTCCTTGTGCAGTTCACTGTACCGCATCAACGCTTTGGTAGAATCCTCGTAGGAATCGATCACGGACATCTCTTCAATAAAACGATGGCCTTCCTTAGAATAAGCCTTGGTCGCCTCAAGAACGACACATTCATTAGGAAAACGCTCCTGAACTTCATCCCATCGCATCTTGGACACCTCCGGTTAAAGAATTACTGTGTAAGCGTTCAATTGCATAAGATGACTCTTCGCTAGCTTTTCTGATATGAGGATTGTTAGAACGCATTCCCCATATTTCAAGATGTCTTCGAATGGAGACCTGTTGTCAATTACATGCACAAATCGTCACTCCCCTATAGGCTTCTGCATATGATGGAGAAAATGAAGAATCTATAATGGAGGTCACGACGATGAGCTTGCAAATGCAGGGGCAACAAGAGCAAACACTGTTTCGAATGGATCCGACTACTAGGCATAACTTAAATTCCTTTCAAGACCATGTAACAAATATATGTAAAAGCCATGTTAATGCACTTGTTCGGGTGGAGACAGCAGATGGCGATGTTTTTGAAGGGATACTTATCCAATGCGAAAGGGGAATTGTATACTTAAGACTATCAAGCAATGTGACTAGTCGAGGCTTTTTTCCTGGTTTCCAGAATGATGTAGTTCTACCCCTAGTGCTGTTCAATTTACTCGCCATTTCATTAATATAGGCCTGATCAAGCCTAATCCTCTAATTAAGGAGTGAAATCTTATGGCATTTACACCGCCTCAAGGACCACAAGGAATACAGCAGCCACCATCCTCCCCTCCTCCACAATTTACACCACAGCAACCCGCTGCTACAGCGTTCGCCATCGACCCCGGAGCTATTGCCGGTTGTTTATTCCGCAACACATATGTGTGGCTGAGAAACGGGAACGCGTTCTGGTTCTTCCCAACCTTTGTAGGGCGTACATCCGTTGCAGGTTTTAGATGGACCGGCCGAATGTGGGTGTTTACTGGAGTCGATCTAAGAAGCATTGTGTCATTTACATGTTTTTAGAGAAGAAAATAGCAGCCCAACACCTTACCGGTGCTGGGCTCTTGTTTTCTAAAAAAAGAAAAGCGGGTTTAAGGCTTTGTCAAGCTTCCAACTTCCGACTTCCAGCCAAGCTGATCTTATTCAGCATAAGCGACATCCTCTCATGGTACATGTTTTGGCTATATCGTATCGTAAACACGTGTTCACCAATATATCATCACAAGCTCTATATCCACCCTTAACAAATATTAGGTTCCAGATTAGTGAAAACTATATTATTATTAAATTGGGGTGGGATACTTCATCTTTTTGTGAACGCGCGTCTATTGTCCTGCCCTCATCCACTTTCTAGGAGGAATGGTCATGCAATACGGCTACTTTGACGAGAAGAACAAGGAGTATCTCATTACGAAGCCGAACACGCCTGCCCCTTGGGCCAACTACCTCGGCTCGCCGGAGTACGGCGCCATCATCTCGGGCAACGCAGGAGGGTACAGCTTTGTAAAGTCTGGCGCGAACGGACGGCATATCCGCTATCATTTCAATTCCAAAGATGAGCCGGGGCGCTATATTTATGTGCGGGACTTGGAGAACGGGGATTATTGGTCAGGCTCCTGGCAGCCGGTAGGCAAGGACTTGGATCAATACAAATCCGTATGCCATCATGGAACCGGATACACGAATATCGTTGCGGATTATGACAGTATTCGGACGGAAACCTTGTATTATGTGCCGCTGAACAAAACCTATGAGGTATGGCGCCTGAAGGTCCGCAATGATGGCTCCAAGGCCCGGAAGCTGGCACTCTTCGGATTTGTCGAATTCACCAACGATAACAATTACGAACAGGATACCGTTAACCTTCAATACACTTTGTTCATTTCGCGGACCTATTACAACAACAATAAGATTCTGCAAGTGATCAACGAAAACACACCTGAGGAGCAAAGCTGGAGATTCTTCGGCGCTGCAGGTGCGGAGGTAACCGCCTACGATGGCGACCGGGATACATTTCTCGGCGATTACCGCAGTTACGGCAATCCGTCCTCCGTGGAAAAGGGCCAATGTGCCAATTCGCTGAACTATAACACCAATGCCTGCGGTGCCCTGCAGATCAACGTGGATTTGCAGCCGGGAGAAGAGAAGGAAATTGTATATCTCCTCGGACAGTATGACGAGAAAGGTGCCTCCGAAATTCTTAGCCATTATAAAGATTTGTCCGTTGTGGACAAGGAGCTTGAAGAGCTGAAGACATTCTGGCACAGCAAGCTCAACCGTTTTCAGGTCCAGACGCCAAGCGAAAATCTCAACAACATGATCAACACCTGGAACGCATACCAATGCTTCATTACCTTCATCTGGTCCCGTGCCGCCTCCTTTCAATACTGCGGCCTGCGTAATGGACTAGGCTATCGGGATACCGTACAGGATATTCAAGGCATCATTCATCTTGATCATGAGATGGCACTTGAGCGTCTGCGGCTGATGATTTCGGCTCAGGTCTCCAACGGCGGCGGTCTGCCACTCGTAAAATTCAACCATAACCCCGGACATGAGGGTACGCCCGACGATCCAGATTACGTGCGTGAGACCGGTCATCCTCATTATCGTGCCGACGATGCCTTATGGCTATTCCCGACCGTCATCAAGTATTTGAATGAAAGCGGTAACTGGGACTTCACGGATGAAGTGATTCCCTATTCAGATCAAGGCGAAGCCACGGTTTACGAGCATTTGCGCCAAGCCCTTCAATTCAGCCTGGATCGAATGGGTGCCCACGGTATGCCTGTTGGTCTTCATGCTGACTGGAACGATTGTCTGCGTCTTGGAGCTAAGGGAGAGTCGCTATTCGTCGCCTTCCAGCTCTACATGGCCTTTAAAGTATTCATTGAAATCGCACAGAACAAGAACAAGCCTGGCGATGTAGAGTGGGCGCAAGGTCTTCTTGATGAGTTGGACGGAAACATTCAGAAGCATGCTTGGGAGAATGACCAATTTGTCCGCGGCTTTACAGAGGATAACTATACGATCGGCTCCTGGGAGAACGATGAGGCAAAAATCTGGCTGAACCCGCAAAGCTGGTCCGTACTAAGCGGTGCCGCCCGCCCGGATCAGGCGAAGCTCGCCATGGACAAAGTGTACGAGAATCTGCGGACCGATTACGGCACCATGTTATTTTATCCACCGTTCCGGAAGTACGGTTTACCTGTAGCGCTAATGGCCTTGTTCAATGCCTCCACCAAAGAGAACGCCGGCATCTTCAGCCAGCCGCAGGGATGGCTTATTCTGGCGGAGGCCACAATAGGCAACGGTAACCGCGCGTTCGAATACTTCCTGAATTGCAGCCCGGCCAGCATGAACGATAAGGCAGAAATCCGCAAGCTAGAGCCTTACGTGCACGGCCAGTTCGTTGAGTCCAAGGACAGCCCGTATCAAGGCCGTGCACATGTCCACTGGCTCACCGGCACCGCCTCGACGGTGATGGTCTCCTTAGTGGAAGGCATCATGGGTGTTCAGCCGCAAATCGACGGACTTCGTATCAACCCGTGCGTTCCTTCTGACTGGAAGGAGTTCTCCATGACGCGCGAATTCCGCGGCAAGAAGCTGAATATCCAGGTGGACAATAAGCACGGCGTAGAAAAAGGAGTCTCCCATATCATCATTAACGGCAAAGAAATTCAAGGCAATCTGATCCCCGTTGGCATAATGGGAGAAGAGAATGATGTGCGGGTTATAATGGGGTAAGTATATTAATACAATCTTCTTGATAAACCACCACAGAAAAGAGCACCCCTTCCTGTTCCTAGGGTGCTTTTTTCTGATTCCTCGCTTCGCCTCGTCTTCGATTGGGGTATATATCCAACCCATTGGTGGAATGGGCCGATTTTAACCTCAGAGACCTAAATATTATCTTTCTTCAGAATGTTCTTTCAAAATATGAGCGATCAGCTCTAATGAATGCAATCCTTTTGCAATATCCACTATAAATTCCACTGCATATTCACGTTTCATTCGTAGATGGTACCCGCTCAACATTAAGAATGACTTTGTAACCAGATAGGCTGTGCGCTTATTGCCATTGTGAAAGCAATGGTTCTTTACCAAAGATTCTAGTAGAGCTGCGGCCTTATCAAATAAATTTGGATAAGCATCCTCTCCAAAAACACTTTGCTGTGGCCTATGTACCGCAGATTCCAGCAGACCGTGATCTTTAACACCCGCTTGATCTGCGTCGTTCATTCTTTTCATCAAGAAATAGTGTGCTGAAATTACCTCTTCTTTGGTAAGAAAATTAATCATATCATCGATCCCTTAAGTCCTCAAGAATACCCGAATCTTCTACAAATACATCAAAGAACACTTCAAGAACTTCTGGTCTTACATGATCGGGAAGTTGGACCTGCCGGGCTTTTTTTATCACCACTTCACCGCGATCATTTTCAACAAATTCGATTTCATCCCCTTGCGAAACATTCAGCTTAGCAGCCAAGTTTTTTGGCAAGCTTACTCCCAAGCTATTGCCCATTCGTCCTATTTTACGGATATAACGGTTCACATTCGATTTATCATTCATCACTTTGACCACACCATTCATTTGATCTCTTCCTCCTATAGTATGATCTATACACAAGAAGTTATAACATAACAACAATTATAACGTATGTACATTTTATCAACTTTCTCTACAAATTTAAAGCTAGTACAAGACCAAAGATTATAGTTGAGCCCCTTCCCCATTCATTAAACACATGCATACTTTGTTGGAAAATTTATCTCCCATATATTTAGCTAAGATGATTCTCTCTTCGATCGTTATCTGGTTATGATCCAAAAATTCCAGAAACATTATATATTCCTTCATTTCAATTTTGGGGAGTGGGTATCCCTTTTGTAATCTGAATAGTTTCTGGAGTTTATTCCAAATTTTTTGTGCACCTTTCTGTTCAAAACTTATTTTTTCCTCTTCTTCCATCCGCCTTGCCAATTGTTGGTGATATTTTTTTATGGCTTCATTTTTACCACGAGCAATCATCATTTTGAGACTAAGCGGCTTCACACGCTCAATAATTTCGTAATGATACCAGAATGGCTCATCAAAAAGTTCATAATCCGTGACCGTTTGTATGATGTCATTCTTTTCTACTCCTCCGATATCATATCCATTCTCCAACAACTGCTGAAAAAGCAGGTCGTCATCTATTTCAGACAGAACCTCAATATAACATTCAAAAACAAATTCTCTGATCATATCTTCGTACTTTTCCTCAAAACTATTATGTAAAAAACCGATACCACTTGTATAGCTAGCTGTAGATTGACCTGTGCACTCATCAAAAAAGTCTTCAACACTATAATAATCATCAATTGAAAATGATTCATTTGTCCGAATCAGCATGCCCGAACAATCCCATGGAGGATCGTATCTGTGAGTGATTGTATATTTAGGTGCAAACATGAAGTCATATGCCAACTCTTCTGCTAAATTAGTCAATAATACTGTAAACTTTGCATCAACCCTGTTCCTTATTTGTTCCGAGATACTTTCCACTGAATGTTTCAATACTCTATCCCCCCCCAACAAAAAAAACCATGCTTAATAAAAAGTTAGGCACGGTTCTTCCGTAGAAAAAGTATATCAATTTGTTAAATGGTACCATATTCACAATGTTAAATCTAGTTCCTCACTTTCGCGACATCTAGGGTTCAGGAGTCGATGTGTTTGATTTAACAGAAATTGCACATGAGCAAACCTTCCCGGCTCCATTAGTGCCGGCAAAAACCGTTATTACAGATTCAGGTTTAGTCATGACTTATAAGCTCAGTGCGATTTCCGGCTAGATCATAAGTAATCTCAAATTTTTGCCCAGTAGCATCTTCACGTATCCGCTTGCCATCTTTTATATAATAAATGGAGGCTCCAGCCTTTTTGGCCTCCGCGACTGCATGCTGATTGGCCTTTTTTAATAACCGTTGCAATTCTTCCCTTTGGGGCAGCAGTTGTAATTCTTACGGTTAAATAATTCGTCTGTATAAGCTACTCGAGGTCTTCTTCATCCATGTGTCCTAAATAGTCACCATACAAATCCATCATATCAAATGCAAAACCCCAGCCAATACCCTGACTGCTCCGCACCAATTGGTTGCATCGGTCTACAAACTTGTCTTCTAATTGATTGTCTACAATATGCTCTAAAGCTTGTTCATATATGCTCGCTATAGTATGGTAGAATTTTTGATCAATGTCTCCATATGAAAGTGTGAAGTCCACTCCACATTCCACTGTAAAAACCATTAATTCTGCAATTTGCTCATTGTTGTTCGAAACATTGCTAAAGTCCTTTATTGCTTTCTTCATAATCGGATAGCGTAAAATCTCCCCCTTATGGCCGAATTCCTTCTCTATAATTTTCTTGTATTTGCCTAATACCTCCTCTTGATCAGGAAATAACACTGAAAAATAATGCTCCTGAATGATCGGGTATGTCTTCGTCAAATTTAAGATTTCAACCTCAAGTTCTTCCCTTGTAAGATTCTTCAAATGCTTTTTAATGGTTGAGTTTTTTAATTTCAGCATTATGATCTCCTTAATCCGGTTATAATTCCCAATATTATTACTCTGTAGCTTACAAGGTATAATATAAATAAAACGCGAGGACCAATCAATGGACAATATAGAGGACAAATATAATGCGGCTTTGGCGCATATTGAAGAACTCAAGCAGGAAATCACCCGATTGAGAAGTCTTCTGGGACTTTTTGATGACGAGAATATAACAAGTACGAATGATCAAATAACGTCTTATTCCAACCCGTTGGTAAGAGTCAGTAAAGTGACAGTCATTGGGCAAACCAATATTCATCAGTACTCAACTGTAGAGGACAAGCTCGCTCTGTATAAAAGTTATTTTCGCGGCAGAGAAGATGTTTACCCGATACGTTGGAGCAATAAGCAAGGCAAATCCGGATACTCACCCGCTTGCGCCAATGAGTGGACATCCATCTGTGAGAAACCCAAAGTGAAATGCTCGGTATGCAAACATCAGAGCTTCTTGCCTCTCACAAATGAAGTGCTCTCAGCCCATTTGGATGCTCGGCAGGACAGAACCATTGGCATATACCCGATGCTGCCAGATGAAACCTGCTGGTTTCTGGCAATGGATTTTGACAAACATGATTGGAAGCAGGACGTTGCTGCCGTAATGCAGCTATGTAAAAGCCATGAAATACCTGCACTGTTAGAGCGCTCACGCTCCGGCAATGGGGGGCACATCTGGATTTTCTTCAGTCAAAATATCGAGGCGATTACAGCCAGAAGATTTGGAATGACTTTGCTGAGTTTGACCATGAACAAGAGATATCAGATCGGCATGGAATCCTATGACCGTCTGTTTCCCAATCAGGACACGCTGCCCAAAGGCGGATTCGGCAACCTTATTGCTCTACCACTTCAAGGCGGGCCACGTAAACAGGGAAACAGTCTCTTTATTGATGAACACTTCGAGCCCTATTCTGACCAATGGAGTATTTTATCAGGACTTGGCAAGATGACCGAAGACGAGGTACAGAAATTCATATACAAGCACGGGGAATATAGACTGTTCAACAATGATGCACTGATAGCAGCATCTGGCGATGAGGAGGTCGGATTAGCAGAGTCACAGGAGAACCACATTCAGGAGGAGCCATTATTGATGGAACCTTTACCTGCTGAAATACAGATTCTACATTCAGGTTGTCTTTATATTCCTAAGTCTGAACTTCCTTCAAGTGCAGTTTATGCTCTGATTAAATTGGCGTCGTTCTCCAATCCCGATTTTTAAAAGGCACAAGCTATGCGGCTCTCCACCTACGGTAAACCCCGGGTCATCTCATGTGCAGAGGATCTGGAGAGTTGCGTAGTTCTTCCAAGGGGATGCTTGCAAGAGTTGTTATCCTTTTTCGAGCATAATCATGTAAAAGTATCACTTGATGACCAACGTTCGCCTGGAACTTCAATAGAGGCAGAGTTCACTGGTACACTGACCACTCTTCAGGATACAGCAGCCAGAGCGGTTCTAAACCGGGACATAGGCGTACTCTCGGCGGCAACCGCATTCGGTAAAACCGTCGTAGCCGCCAGCATTATCGCTTCAAGAAAGACAAATACCCTTATTCTGGTGCACCGCCGGGAGCTTATGGAACAATGGCAGGAACGCTTGCAAACCTTTCTCGAAGTTCCTAAACATTCGATCGGTATGATCGGCGGCGGAAAAAACAAAAGAACCGGTATCATCGATATTGCTGTCATCCAGAGCCTCAACTATAAAGGGAATGTCAAACCTTTTGTAAGTGAATACGGCCAAGTCATTGTGGATGAATGTCATCACGTATCAGCCTACAGCTTTGAACAGGTTCTTCGTGAAGTCAAAGCTAAGTATGTATTTGGCTTAACTGCCACACCCAAACGACAGGACGGACAAGAAGCAATTGTACGATTCCAGCTTGGACCAGTGCTATTAAAGGTGGATGCCAAAGCTTTAAGCAGCTCCAGAGGATTTTCACTAAGGGTTGTTCCCCGTTATACCCATTTTCAGATCAAGCCAGGAGAACAGGTTTCCGGTATTCAGGAAATATACCAGCAACTTGTGGACAACGAAGAGCGTAACACACTTATTTTTGACGATTTGCTTGCCTGCCTGGATGAAGGTCGCTCTCCGCTGTTGTTGGTTGAACGAACCGCCCATGCCGAATATTTTGCAGAGAGATTACATTCATTTGCCAAAAACGTGATTGTGCTCAGCGGCAGAATGGGAAAAAAACAGAGAGAGGCTCTACGCACGCAAATCGCATCTATTCCGGATGATCAAGAACGGGTAGTTATCGCTACTGGAAAGCTGATAGGCGAAGGCTTCGACGACGCTAGACTGGATACCTTATTCCTTGTTCATCCCATCTCCTGGTCAGGCACCTTGCAGCAATACGCAGGCAGATTGCACCGAAGTCATGCGAACAAAGAAGAGGTGAAAATATATGATTATATCGACCTTCAGGTCCCTATGTTGATGGCGATGTATAAGAAGAGAGTGAAGGGTTATCGGAAGATGGGGTATAAGGGGGCGGAGTTGTAGTAAAGCGTATGTAAATTGCTATGGATGTGTTGAACCCCTTTCCCTAAAAGGGTTTTAAATATTGCTGGGAAAGAGATTTAAGAAACTAAGGCATGGACTTGCAGAGTCACAATAGGGGTCAAGTATCAGCTTGACCCCACAATAGCATCCAGCAGTTCCCTGATCTTCCGCTCCTCCGCGCTTTCGTGGGTTGCGAATCTTTTTAGCTTCATTCCGTATTTTTCAAAAATACCGTCTTTCATCTCATCCCGCTTAAGTTGCTCCGGTTTATTCTCGTGAAACTGAAACCCGTCCACTTCAATGGCAAGCGCCGCTGTCTTATCCAGCTTATGATAAATGACAAAATCCACAGAAGCACTATTCTGGAGATATCTCCGCTCATGGTCCTCTAACTTATCTGTATTCGCAAACAGGTTCTTAAGCAGGACCTGATTACCGAGCGTAAATCCGCTATAAGCCGATTCCTGCAAAAGTTCCGTAAGTAAGGCCTGCATGATATTTTCCGATTTGTATTTAGATACGTTAAATCCCCTAACCCTCTCTCTAAATGCATGAAGCCTATCCGAATATTCCTTGTACAACAAATCAAATATAGATACAATTTCACTCTCCACCACATTGTCATCCAATGTGCTGTACTCCATGTAACGCGCGAGGTCGCCAATTTCATTGCCATATTTCCGGAATAAGGCATGATCCGTTACCAGAATGAACTTCTTCTGTGCACGGGAGACCGCCACATTAACCTTGCAGGGATCATTCACAAATTTCATGCCTATTTTGCCGGAACGGGTCTGGTCCAGCACTGTAGTCATAATCATAATGGGCTTCTCCCGGCCTTGATATTTATGTATCGTATCACTCTCAATATCGTCATTAAACTGTCCTGCCGCTTTCTCCACCTGCTTGCGGTAAGGCGTAACGATGCCAATATCCGATTGACCCGCTGCCGCTTCTTCCCAGCCTGCAAGAATCTCCCCTTCAATGACATCCAGCTCCCGCTGATTGAACTTCCCTTTCTTTTCTCCCTTAGTCACTTCCCGCAGGTGATTGCCCGGCGCAGTTCTGTAGATCAGCAGTGGCACATCCGTATCCTCTTCAGCTGTAAAAGAGATTAAATCCCCGTCATAATACTTCTGATTGCAGAACCGAATGATTTGGGGATGACAGCGGTAGTGCTCTTTAAGCATCACCTTGGGAATATCATCACCGTAGAGGGCAAGCATGGACGACAGCAAATTATGCTGAAAATAATTATAAGCTTCGTCGATGCCAATTGATGCAGCACTTCCAACCACCTGCTCAATCTGCATACTCACAATTTGCGGCAGCTGCTTGGTGTCGCCAACAATAATCGCCCGCTTACAGCAGGATAGCGCAAGTGCACCTGTCACCAGATCCACTTGTGAAGACTCGTCAATAATGACATAGTCAAACAGAACATTGGCCGGGACACAGTTGCGCAAAGAATGAGTTGTGCTCAGTACTATTGGATAATAATCAATGAACGATTTGAAGTTTTTGCTCTGCTTATAATCTTTCGCATTACATTCCACCCGGGGAAGGTCACCATACTTCTCATACAACCTATGCCGGAAAAGCTGCTCCGAACACTGCTGGTGCTCCTTCAGTAAAGGCTGATACGACGCAGACTGCAGCTCTTGTTCAATCTGGTCAATACGACCCGATAGCCCTTCAATCCGCAGAATATAGAACCTCCGCTGAACATTCAGAATTACATCTGCCCCCTGTTCCTTCAAGTATTTAAGCTCAGTGAACCCATGTTTGACAAAAAGCTTGAACTTGTACAAAAGGCTATTCTCTTTACCTTTCCTCACCGCAAGGTGGCTGTCCTTCATGAATTCCAGCATCCGCTCAGGTGTCTCACGATAGAACGACAGCTTCTCCAAAGGCTCAACATTCTGCTTGGCGTAATAGTTCTCAAAATGCTTTTGCTCCAGCACATAGGCCGACAGCTGTTGCTTCAAGCGCGCCTTCTCCACGTCCAGCTCCATCAGCCGGGTAATACGGCCATCCAGCTCCTGTACCTTGGACAGCAGCTCCACTTCAGGCAGCTCACTCTCCCAGCCGGAGACCTCGGCAACAGGCAAGTTCGCAAAAAAGCTTTCCTTATTCTCTTTATTCCCAAGCGCCGCAACCAAAAAAGGATAACCCTCTGCCTCCAGCTTGTCGCGCACATTCTGCACCGCAGCATTGTTGCCTGAGACCACAGCCACCTTCTTCTGCTGCATCACAGCCAGGTTGGCCAATATATTGAGAATGGTCTGGGTTTTGCCTGTACCTGGTGGCCCTTCAATGATACTGATCTTACTGCGCAAAGCTTGATCCAGCGCCGTCTTCTGGCTCAGGTTGTACCTGAACGGGAAAATAGGTTTGGATTCGGCAGAAATATCTGCACTCACCGGGGAGCCATTCACATAATGGCTCAATACACTTTCCGGGTGTACAAAGCTGAGCTTAGCGAACTCCCGCTTCAGAAAAGCCTCCATCTCCGGCTGCTCTTCTCCGCTCTCAATAAGCCCGGAAATGGCACGCCAATACTCCATGACCTTCAGCGCATCAGAGGTCTTCACTCCGCTGCTCTCGATTCGGACATGCTCCGCTCCATACACCCGATTGGTTCCATCCTTAAAATACACACGAATTCGAGGCCCGAAATCCAGCACTCGCTTAACATTGCTCAGAGGGTTATCCCGATGGAAGACCGCTTGTTCTTTAGTGATTACTGTAATAACAGGGTTGTTGAGGATCATTACATCACTTGCATAGTAATGGTAGGGATTAGAAGAACTGCGATAAGTCACCTGTATATTTGCGCCCAACTGTTCATATGATGTGATTTCCGAGGTGCGGTCTTTGTTTTTAACAACAATCAGATATCTCTCTTCGTCCATGGCTATTCCTTTTGCGTTTAAGTATTTGGAATTAATATGTAGGGAATTCGGTGGATTGTAAGGATATTCCTGCATTGGGAGTGTAATTGGTTGGATAGACAGGCGAAAAAGACACCTTGATTGGTGTCTTGAGGGGAAAGCTTATGTAAAAATGCTATTTCGGAAACCCTTAAAGATCTGAGCTTCGCTACTCTTAATCATCGACTAGAACTTCAATCATCATCGCCGCCCCGGCCTTGAACCCACATACAAACGCAGCCGTCATCTCCATTCCCTGAGCCTGAGAATACAGCTCCAATAATGACTCCAGTTCCTCAAACTCCCCAACGGACAGTTTCCGCTTCCAAGTTTCTAGGGACTCAGTGATTTGCCTGTTTATCGGGCGATAATTAGGGTCCTTGGAGATAATGTCCTCATTAGGGAACAAGTCCCCGTGGTAGAGGGATTCAAGAATGCTTGGCATGGGGGGCCTCCTTTATTAGCTACATAAATATAAATGATATAAGCCAGCGTAGCATATTTGCAAAATATATGTGGTACGCTAAGGCGTAATGGTTGACTTAAAAAAGACACCTTATAAGGTGTCTTTAATTCTCCATATGGAGCTGAGGGGAGTCGAACCCTTGTCCGAAGATAGTGGCACAAAAGTTTCTATGAGAGGAGTTACAGTTTTGATGTCACCCGAGTATCGCCCCGTAACCGGCTATACGTTGGGTCAGCCTGATTATCTTCTTCTGCTGACCCCAGGCGGAGACCAGACAGCGGAGACCTTACGTGTAGCCCCCCCACTATAGTTGAGTCCCTTGCTCGTTCCTTAAGCACATGCATACTTTGTTGGAAAATTTATCTCCCATATATTTAGCTAAGATGATCCTTTCTTCGATCGTTATCCGGTTATGATCCAAAAATTCCAGAAACATTCTATAGTCCTTCATTTCAATTTTCGGGAGTGGATATCCCTCTTGCAATCTGAATAGTTTCTGGAGTTTATTCCAAAGTTTTTGTGCACCTTTCTGTTCATAACTTATTTTTTCCTCTTCTTCCAACCTCCTTAGCAATTGACGGTGATGTTTTTTTATGGCTTCATTTTTACCACGAGCAATCATCATTTTGAGACTAAGCGGCTTCACACGCTCAATAATTTCGAAATGATACCAGAATGGTTCTTCAAAAAGTTCATAATCCCTGATCGTTTGTATGATGTTATTCTTTTCTACTCCCGCGACATCATACCCATTTTCCAACAACTGCTGAAAAAGCAGGTCGTCATCTATTTCAGACAGCACCTCAATTTAACATTCAAAAACAAATTCTCTGATTATATCCTCGTACTTTTCCTCAAAACTATTATGTAAAAAACCAATACCACTTGTATAGCTAGCTGTAGATTGACCTGTACACTCATCAAAAAAGTCTTCAACACTATAATAATCATCAATTGAAATTGATTCATTTGCCCGAATCAGCATGCCCTAACAATCCCATGGAGGATCGTAGCTGTGAGTGATTTTATATTTAGGTGCAAACATGAAGTCATATGCCAACTCTTCTGCTAAATTAGCCAATAATACTGGAAACTTTGCATCAACCCTGTTCCTTATTTGTTCCGAGATACTTTCCACTGAATGTTTCAATACTCTATCCCCCTAACAAAAAAACCATGCTTGATAAAAAGTTAGGCACGGTTCTTCCGTAGAAAAAAATATATTCATTTAATAGATAATACCATGTTTACTACCATATTCACACTGTAAAATCCAGTTCCTGCACTTACATGATACCTTAAGTAGATTAGTATGACTGTCGATAAAATTAATCATGCCCCCTTAACAGCCGCTTCCAACCTTACTTAGTAAGAATCACATTTAAACATCATAGAAACCACCTCAAAGAATTGCCAAAAACAAAAAATAAGGACCTGGATAAGCCATCCAGAATCCTTGTTTTTTATTGTGAACTTTCAAAACTAAACCACACGACATATTAAAGTACTATAGATTTGATTTCACTTTGACTAAGACCCGTTGCCTTAGCGATAGCTGCATAATCCATCCCCATTTCCAGCAAATTCCGAGCAACTTGTAGCTTACCCTCAATAATCCCGGCAGACTTTGCCCCTTCAACCATAGATGCCTCATCATGCAGGTACTTCTGTCTAGCTTCATACAATCGTCTAGCGTCTGAATCCTGACTCAAAAATTGCAGGGTATCCATCGCCTTCTCCAAACCTGGCTCATTCATTTTCAGCACCTCCCATTGTGATGTATCGGCACCCTTTAGAAACAAAAGCCAATTGATCAATCCGCCTTCTAACGGCACGTTGCGTTCGTCCAGCTTGGGTAGCTCTAAGAAATGCACCTCAATATCATCAATTAAAGATATTCCTGTCCGGTCTTCCCGCAGGTGAAACACATTATGATATTGCTCATTCTTCAAGAACGCATAGTTCAAAATGTTGATCGTTACGCATTTCTTCAACTCTGGATACTTGTCGCCTTCGCTTAGTTGACTCGCATATCGTTTGCTCCAATAAAAGAGTGTTCTCTTCTCTATGTCGTACTTATTGAAAAGCTGCATCTCAATATCAATCAGCTTGCCTTCAGAAGTCTTGGCATACACATCAAAGATGGATTGTTTGTCGAGCGGATCATCTTTATCCGTATAAGGATTCATCAGGATGATCTCGGTCAGCGGCGGCTCGCCAGCTTCGGTGAAAATGCGGTTAAGAAATGCCAACAGCACATCCTTATTGTTCTCGCTGCCAAATATCCGTTTGAATACAAAATCTACACGTGGGTCCAGCAAATCCATCGACATCAGCTCCATTCATTATTATTATATCATTTATCAAGGGTTCTGAACCTTGCAAAGATACATAAAACCGCTCAGATTGAATCTAGTTGTCGTTTGAAATACTGCAGTGAAACTCACTGTATTCATTAACAGTAAGCCCCAGAAACCGCGTCATAGCAAGCTTATTTACCGCCATGAATAGTCCAAAACATCCGCTGAAATGAAAAAAGACACCGGATAAGGTGTCTTCTACTTTACTCCATATGGAGCCGAAGTTACACTGTTGAAAACCCTGCAAGCTACATATAGAAGATAAAAGAGCCGCCCAGGTCATTCCTGTGGCGGTCCTTCAATGTTTTGCTCAAATGTCGAATAATCATGACTTAATCTGTGCCTTAAGATCATCAACTACTCCGCTAGACAGAGTGTTTTCAAATTCTACGATATTAATCAACAACTCCTTCAATTCAGCTCCCAAATCTTTTCCTTCATATAAGTTCCGATCCACTTTCCACACAATAAACATGCAGGCGGATTTGATATCTGCCGCCTGAGATAGATCCCCTAGATCAATAACTCGCACCTGCCGGCACCTCCGATGTTATGAATTACGTAGCAGTATTATAGCATAGATTTATAAACGGGAACATACGTTTGTCTTTTTAAAGAGTTTCCGCTTCGCCACAAGGTAAAATTTTCCTGCACCTCCTTAATAGAATGCAAAAAGGCCGTTACATTTCAAGGGAATCATGATCACATAAAACCAAGCATGCCGTTCACTTCCTAACGACATACAAAGATTTTTTTTTAATTGTGATTATGGATTCAACCTTGAACTGTAACGGCCATGACTCTTACGAGAAATAATACCGTCTTCAATTGCTACACAGTTCCTTGTTGCTTAGAATGCCTCTTTCGGCGCATGCCCAGAGGTAAAATGAATAATTAAAGGTATGCTGTTATTCTATGTGAGAAGTGGACTTGCTGTCAAGGATGAATGAAATTTTCCTGAGCAGCAAAAGAGCCGTCCAGGTTATCCCTGCGGCGGCTCTTCTACATACTCAATCAATTCAGATATATCTTTCAAACCCAAAGCAATCATAATCTTGTTGAGATTTTCAGGAGACCATGCTTTTGATTTGTTGTCAGCCATATCTGTGATGGTAGGATATCGAATCCCTGTCATTTTAGAAAGTTGGTTTGCATTTAGCCTTTTTTCATAAAGTAGCCTGTCCAGTTTGAGCTTTAGCATATACTCACCTCACCTATAATATACCCAATTTTCGTAAGACAATCAACGAAATTCGAATAATTTATATACGAAAATCGTTGACAATTGTACGATTTTCGTATATAATAATAAATGTAGAGAGGAGGTGAACACATTGGATAAATCGAGACACGAAAGGCGGAAAGAGGAACGAGCTGAAACAGTCAAGACGGTGACGGCAATCATCGGCTTGATAAACTCAATCCTCACCCTCATCTACTTGCTGAGTAGGTAAGTTATCCCGAAACCTTGGCCCCGAAAGGGGCTAAGGCGTAGGGGGATGAAATACAAGGGCCGCCTTTCCTCTCAATTATATCATACTGACAAGGAGCGATGAAACGTGACCGTTAAACAAAAAATCACCTCGGTTATGACCTATGCCGCCCTAACAATAAGCATTGCGAACATTATTATACTTCTGGTGAAGTGGTAATGCTGCCCGTACACGTAAGGCTGGCTGAGCTGTACCATCTGCACAAAGCAGGCAAGCTCACAATCGAGCACGGCCCGGAGTTGCTCCAATGCCTGCAGGTTAATGCCCGGTACTGCTGGGACACCCTAAAGCTGCGGCAGCTCTCCAACATGGCCACAGTGACACAAGACACGGAGTGGTTGAATGACCTACGTATTCGCGAAGAAGCCCTTCGCCTGACAGGGAGGGCGCCAACATTATGAAATGGGAAAAGTTGCGGCCGGGGAAACCGGTAATGATAATGAAGGGCTATCATGCAGGAAAGACTGGCAAGGTGTTGGCCGTTGGTACGTTTGAAGGTGGACCGGAACGGATTGGGGCGCTGGTGGATATCGGAGAACCACTGCTAGTAATCGTTGAGCCTGAATCCTTAGAACCAGCACCGGAGGAGCCGCTGCCGCCAGGATGGGAAGAGTTTGAAATATGATTTTAATTTGGCCCCCGCTGGCATAATTAGTGGGGGCTTTATCCATTCTACTAATATCTGCAAAATTTTATAGTAAATATTACCTATATTTGATAAACTATCTCCATCAAACAAATATGGAGGTACATATGAATAAAAAGAGGTTGATTACCGCCGCAATTGCCAGTTTGGTCCTAGTATCTACGTTTTCCGCCGGCGCATACGCTGCGACAAAAATCAAATTGATTGTAAATGGAAAAGCTACGTCCGCTGATATTCAAGAGATTAAAGGCGCTCCTTACGTATCATTGAAAGACGTGGGTAATCTATTAGGGGCAAATGTAAAATATGACAGCAAAACAAAAACAGCCACTATTACCAGCAAAGGAAACGCAAGTACTGATACCGTACAATCAAGCCGTACCAAACCGGCTGCAATCGGATCAACACTTCCCTTTAAGGTTGATAGCGCCTTAGAAAAATATACAGGGCAAGTTTCTATCACTCAAATAATCCGGGGAGATGAAGCTTGGAAGTTAATTACTGAAGCAAATACTTTTAATCGTCCGGCAAAGGATGGGTATGAGTATTTACTTGCAAAAGCATCTGTTCAAATCACAGCCAACAATAAAAATGCAGACGCAGCTATAGATATCTACAGCGGCAGCTTCACTCTTGTTTCCAGCTCTGGAACAGATTATGACCGATTCACTGTAGTTACTCCCGATCCATCTATTGATGCAAAAATTTATGCAGGCTCATCTGCTGAGGGATGGGTGGCGTTCCAGGTCAAAAAGGATGATCCTTCACCTGTCATAAGTTTTGCTCGAAAATATGACGGTTCTGGTGGTGTCTGGTTCAAAACAAACTAAAAAAACAGCCCTGCTGACCATTAACGGCCGGCAGGGCTTTTATATTCCCAAACGTTTGGAAATTTACTTATTTCCTTTGGAAAGAGCTGTCAGCCCCAGCCGGTGCAGCACCGTGAATATCCGGGCCTCTGTTTTTGTGGCCTTGTCTGGCGTGTCAATTACCGGGTGCCCATTAATCACAGACGACGTGTCGTGCAGCGCCTGAATGGCATCCAAGGACCAGGCTGGCGGTGTGGTGTCCGTCAACTCCAGCACTGCGGTTCTCAGCTCATTGATCTCTGTGGCTTGCTGTAATGCCTGATCCTTTAGTGTATCCCTGCTGTTCGTCAATGCTTTAACTGCGGCCTCTAATGTATCAATCCGTTTCTTATCCTCTGCAGACAATTCGTCCGCCTCCTCTTGAAATTTATTAATAACGGCATATGCCGCTTGTACCTGATCTGCTGTTGGCTGCTGGCCTGCTCGCAGATCGGCCGTGCTCAGTCCAAACGTCATATCCAAGTGCGGATAATCCTTAAAACTGGACCAATCTCCGCCCCAGCCAAAGCCCAGGGCCTTGGCCTCCTGGACAACCTCCACCCAGTCCGCCACCCTATCGCCGTCACCGTCCCGCTTCATATCCCAAGAAACGCTGGAGCCGTCTGGCAGCAGCAGTGCGAAATCAATCGCCAGGCCGAAATTGTGATAACTGTATCCGCCCTTGGCATTGGTGACTTTGGCCCCCGGCTTGCTCCGGCCCTGCTCATACAGTGCGTTCTGTTCAGCGAAAGTTCGTAGCCCCTGGGTAATGACAATCAGAACTCCCCGAGCGTAACAGCGCTCAATCAGCGCCGTGGCCGCTGCTCGTACAACTGGATGCATACCGGGGAGGCGCGCGGCGGATTTAGCTTTTACTTGCTCCAATGTGAGCGCCATTATTCGTCACCGCTCTTTTTGATCGCCTGTTTGACCAGTTGATTACCGTAGACCGCTACAGCACCGCACAGAACGCCCTGCAGGATGCTATCTGCCGTAAAGCCCTGCATAATGCATACAACGATGATTGCGACCACTGTAACAGCGTAAATGATCGTCCAGTCCGGTACTCGCGGCGTCTGCTTCAAAACGTATCCGATTACCCAACATACGGCCACCACGATCAGCAGCTCTGACCGGATGAAATTAGCAATTGTATTCCATTCCACTACACATCACTCCTTCTATTTTCTTCAAAGCGATCAAGCCGCTTGTGATATTGTTTTGATGATTCTTCGAGACGTGTCACTCGCTCCGACAGTGCATCAAATCGCCGCGCTTGGTCTTTAAGCTCGAACCGCACATCATCAATACCATGTTTGATGTACTCGACATCCGTTCGCAGTGCGGCGCCGCTGCCGGCATCTCGTGCGATATCCTGCTTGAACGCCCTTGTGCCGCCTACCCAACCCAGCACTATCCCGCTAATTGCTGCCAATATTGTTATCATCGTCTTAACGTCCATTCGCTTCCCCCGTTCCCCTCAATGTAAATAGCCCCGAAGGAGTCCCCCGGGCAAAATAAAAACGCCTCTATGGGCGCCAACAGTTTAAGTCAAGAATGAAGCTGATTAAATATAAAGCCCTGTTCCAGAAAAGATAAAACTTCCTGCCTGTGTACCACTACCCAGCAAAAATAAATAAGCTTCAAGTATAATGGGGCCGGATACATCAAAGGAACCTCCCAAGGAGACTGTCTCTCCTCCTCCATACGGAGCACTTATTTGGGCCGTTCTATTTGCAACATCTATCCTAACTCCGCCTATAAATCTGTTTGAGTTTCCAGGATAGTTAAAAATATCAAATAACTGTACTCTTAGGCCATTTCTATCCTTGACATAAATATACCCTCTAGAACCATCATACGTGGTAAACGCACCGTCTCCCAGTAATATCCCGTAGGTAACCCCAGCTGGAAACCTGAACCATTCAACATAGTACCCAGACAGGAAACTGGTAGCTATGTTAGCTGTGAACACATTATCCATAGTACCTACCATGTCCGCGATCTGTACATTTCTACGTATGTTATTAGGCTTAAGGTTAGGCACTGCTGCCGTAACCCACGTTGACCCGTTATAATATCCTGCGGGCGGCTGAATAAAAAACCTATCTCCGGCCCATATAGTCGCAGCCGTACCCGGCATGTGAGTGTTTCTTGCTGAGTTGTTAGGTATTGCACCCGGCACACCAAAGATATTATTGTTTTCAAGAATGCGGTCCGAACGAAATTCCGGGTCCGCTGCCTGTAGTTGTGCCGTTGTCACCCTTAACTCACCAGCACCCGCGCCTCCTTTGCGGTAGCCCTCTCTTGGATAGACAGCAAGGTCTCCGTTAGACCATTGAGCCGCGCCTAGCGCGGGATCACTGCTTGAAGTGATATGGGGCATCGTTCCTGTAAACTCTCCGTTATCGTTAGTAAAGGTTTGGGGCGCTAGTACATGCGCTGGCTGTGCTGATCCGTTACCTCCAGCGCTATCGGCTAAAAAATCCGTACCAACCTTGCGGAAAGAGTAAGGTTTGCCCGCCAGCAGTCTACCCGCAGCATAAGCGTTACCCCTCTGATCTTTCAGAGGCACAGTACCCAACCCATTAACATTGAGCGTTGGATTTGCAAGATTGGTATTCTGAGGAACTATAGTAACCCAAAAACCCTCATAGTAACCTGTAGGCGGAGGTGACAACGCCATAGTATAATCTTTGTTACCTACGGCAGGGCCAAATCCCGGCTGCCGGATGTAATTCTGATTCACTTCAGTTAACGATGCTTCCAAAGCGAGAATGCCCTCTTCAATATTATTCATTACCGCCGCCGATATCGGAGTACCTGCCTTGATAATGGTTCCTTCTTTGGGAACAAGGGTCACACTACCGTCAGCGTTCGTTTGTAACGTATACGTCCTTGGGGTCTCTACCTCGCGGTTTTCCCACGTTGTCCGTTCATAGGCCATGCTTTGCCCTCCTTAACTATAATGCAGCCACAAGAGATTCAGATTGTTTTCCCACCTATTAGCATCCTTGGCGGCGAATGGCGAGTCAGCAGTCCATGGAAGGGTGCGAGACACCCATCCTGTCGGTGTATAGTTTTGACGTAAGGCCTCCAGATTGCTTTCCACTCTCAAAAAATCTCCCTTGGTGGGGATTGACTCTTTTGTCCGGTCTGTCACCACGGACTGGATTGTTACCGATATGCCTTGAGATACCATCAAATCCCTCACGGCTTTACAGTTATTTTCCACTCGATTTAGATCGGCGAAATTGTAATAGCTCGCTGTGGTCCAATCTAGCTTAGGTGTAATCCAAGCCAATTCTCCCATCCTCCTTCCCTAATATTTTTGCAAGATAACTTTTGCAGAAACATAATCAGAGGTTCCCAATCCCCCGTACATGCCATAGGGAGTCATGGTGACGTTTACCCCTAATTGCCGCCTGTTACCATCGGCTAGAGTACCAATAACCGCTACAACCATCGTGTTCTCTTTTGTCCAGGAGGAATCGGGAAAATTCAAGTTGAAGTCAGTCGTTCCTGCTATCAAATCGACATCAACCACAACTTTCTCTGTCAAGGGAGCGTCATTGATAGTGATGCCAGATGATGGATTGATCTTCAGCCTATTTTTCTTAACCTTTTGAATGCTGGTTCTGACACTTGTGTAATATCCGAACTCCAGATTGATCTGCAGCCCCGCTGAAGTCCAGGTATGGGTTTTGTTACGGAGCATTTCATCATAGTACACCGTAACTCCTACCAGGTCGGTTATGATCATGTTATCTTTATTCCAAGAAGAATCAGGAAATGGAATCAGCAGTGTCGTTGCCCCAGCAGGGGAATACGTGTGTGTTACGGTATCCAGTACATCCCAAGATGTTAACTCCATAATGCCATCCTGATCTACGGAGAACAGATCATGCCAGTTTTCAACATAGGGCCGCATATACCCACCTAGCTTCTTAACCACGAATTTCATAGGATCCATCATGGCTCTATTTGAACCCAAATTAACAGTTTCACCCTGGTCATAAAAATTGACTGGAGAAACAAGCCCATAATAGTATCCGTCCAGTTGATCCTCATCTTTGTTCCATAGTCCGTGCTGCGTGTTCCAAAGGGTCCCGTTGTAAGCAAATTTGTATTCTGTTACTGGCCGATTTGGAACACTACTGCCGCCACTGAATAGGCCAAGGGACACCCGTTTAAAAGGAGATGTACCGGACCCATCAATTTCGAAACCAGCTCCACCAATGGTCATACCGCCGTAAGCATCAAGCATAAAGTGGTTATTCCAACCCAACATGATACCGAATTCACGCCATGAACCGTCAGGCTGTAACGCCCCTATATCCTCTCCGGTTTGATCTCTTGCGGGATCACCTTCCGCATAGGCCTTTTTTCCATTCGCCTTCCAGAGGTTAACGCCCTGGTTGATAAAGTCTCCGATGTTCTCCTCCCCCGGATAAGTACCGCCACCTTGCCACTGCCAACCAAAGCTAAAATTATTCACGTCTGTACGCTTAAACCGTTTAGTATCATAATCATACCAAGCGTTAACCAGTAGCCAGACTTCCGTGTATGGCACGCCACCCCTTACCCCTTCAATAACAGTGAAGTTATAGGGGGTTTTTTGATGAGTAGAATTCTTCGGGAACAGGGATAGTACTCCTTCTGCTGCTACCCCCTTCCGCGTTGTCGCATTGGTGGACGATTGCGACACGCTCCAATTCAAATTGCTCATCATACCCCGCCTTTCGTCTCTGACTTGCCTCCCAAATACCCGCTGAAGACATACTCTTGCTTCGTAATACGTGACTGCTTTTTATTGCCGAAACTATCCTCCACCAGAACAATATCCCCGCACTCCAGCGCAGGATTTTGTCTCCAAGAGATAGAGTAAACGGCCCGCGCCCTGAACTCAGTTGCCAGCCAGTTCCCTACCTCCAAAGCTTGCTCTGCTGTATTGATCAAAGGATTATCTACCGTTAATGTTGAGCCTGTTTTAAGGGACGGATCAGATAAGTTGTATACCGTATTGTGGGTCGCTAATGTTATTCCTGACACCGCTACGGCGACATCTCCAGCAGCTATCAGCGATATCTCAATGCCTAAATCATAACTATTCAGGACGCTGAAGGACGTTGCTCCGATTACGGTCAGCTCCGCCGTGCTCGCCTTAATAGGTTTCTGATACGCAAAAAATACCGTTTCAGCGGAGCTGATCTTGACCGTAGTGGATAATACCTGCTCATGGGTATCTGAGATGTACGTAGAAACAGTTACGGCCAGAGTCTTTACCGGATCATCCAGTTTGATTTGAGGCTGGTTATACGCATTGTCAAAATTAATACTCTTCATCAGATAATCGCCATCAATCAAAATATAAGTGCCGGTTCCGGTAACCATATCCGGCTCCCCGGCGTAGCTCAGAAAAGTGGTCCGTTCATCCAATTCAGCAAACCGTTTTATCATGGGAATGCCTAATGTCCGGTCCTGATACACAGCAGCTTTTCCGGCTATGCCTATGCACTGCAGCGCTTTTCGCGAGTCTATGATCGTTTTAAATCCTTGAGTGGATATGTCTTGCAGCTCAGGGTCGATGGAATAGGACGTTATGCCGGCCTTGATAAATATATCCTTCGCCAGATCATATAGGTTGGTGTTGGCGATACTGATATAATCAATCGCATCCAAAGTATCAAGGAAATCTCTGGCCGTGAATGTGGTTGTTAGCTTATTCTCATCACTTTGCCAGTCTGTTAGATAATATTTGTTGAAGGATACATATTCAAAGGTTCCTGGACGCGTCTCCAGTCCCACGGAAAGGCTTACTTCTTGGCCCTTTTCCAAGTACTTATAATACCCTTGAGGGTTTAGGAGGTTGAATCCTTTGTCTGAGTTATCAACCACGAACTTAATCTCATTCGATGGCAGCGTGTCACCCACGACGTTCATTTCCTCCAGCAGATTGACACTCATGAGCTTGTCGCCATCATAGGTCTGGATCACCCCAAAATCTACCTCAGTGATCCGCGCTCTACGATAGGGCTTGTTCCACCGGCGAGTGTTGACAAATACGTAAGTGTAGCCGCTGATCGGCGTTGCATATACAAAATACGGAGAGGCGTTGCCTGTGATCTCTTGGTACGCCAGCGTATTCCAGCCCGCATCATAGACCGCAAAAACAAAATCCGTGGCGTATTCACCTGTACCCGGATCAAAAGTTACGGTTATTCCGATACTGTCTTGAGGCGTAGTCAACGTAAGGCTTAAATTTTGCGTTGAATCAAAGGAACCACTTGCGTCACATAAGACCCCACTCCACCAACCCAGCTCACTGAACGGGTTTTCAGTCGGCAAAGGAGCAATATAAAAGCTGCCATCCAGCAAAAAGTAATCAGGTTCAAAGGTAGCGTAGCGCTTCGACATGCGGCGCACCTTATTGGTTACCTGGTCTTTGCGACTGGCAGAGGCCTCTGAAGAGGTCGTTACTGCTCCGACCGCCTCATAGGCCTCATTATTGAGTAGCTGCAATTCAACTAGCGCTGTTGTCTTTCTGGAGGGAGCATACACGGCCTCTTTATACAAATTGGATACATTAATCAATGGTCGCTCCCCCTAACGTTCAATAATACTAAAGCCCACCTCTCTGTACTGCACGATCCCATTTGTATAATTCATTGCAGGGGCCTTGCGGTCCCCGCAGTAAAAAGTCCCTGTGCGGGAACCATCCTGCGGGTCTTGGTAGGTTACTGAAAAAAACACATCGGACACCAAATTAAGGATCAAGGAAAACTGCGCTTGAGTGAGCATCTTCCACGACAGGTCAATCTTGCGTTTCGTTGCTATACGCTCAAGCAGCAGCAATCCGTTTACATTCCGCTCGCCCTTCGACAAATCCTGAATGGATACATCATATTGTGTCGGGCTGGGGAGCGGAGTACCGTTGATAGAAATCATATATCAGCCCTCCTATGAAGTCGTGGTTCGGATGAGCGCCGTGCCTGTCCGCTGCTGCTCTTTAGCCAGATATGGGGCCAACAGCCGAGCCAGTACTGTACCATCCATTTGCATTACGATTTCTTGATTATCCTGCATACTACTGCTTTGACCACCCGTGTTGCCCATCGCCATTGCAGCCATGACCGCATTCCCCAAGGCTGAAGCCAGCGTGTCCACGAAAGCCGTATTCTCTAGCGGAACGATTGCTTCCTTACCCCGCTCACCGATTTGAGCCAGGGTAGGCGAAGATACAATACCCCCGCGGGCCAGCTTAGGGATTTTAGGAATGTTAATACCGAATGAGGTATACCCAGTGAGTTGTTCAACCCAATCGGGCATATCTATCTTGATGGAATTCAGACCACCTATCAGGGCGTTGATTCCGTCAATAATCCAGTTCAGAGGTATTCTTACAATGTCGTACAAGGAATCAAAAATACCCTTGAAGATTGTTTTAACTCCTGTCCAGGCTTTACTCCAGTTACCTGTAAACACCCCTGTAATAAAATCAATCACTCCGTCAAAGATAGTCAAGAGGTCGTCGATCAAACTACCTATAGTGTCAACTGCGTATTTCACGTTTTCCCAAACAATCTGGAACCCCTTGACAAATGCTGGAGCTAATAAGTCTATTAGAAAGTTAATCAAAGGTTGTATGAAGTCTTTCCAGATTTCCGTGGCAGAAGCGACCATCTTTAACACCAAATCAGCAACCCTTTCCACGATGCCTTTAATAGTGTTCTCCCAGATATCTTTCAGCATTTTAAGGAAAGGCTCAATGATAGGTTTCAGTACCTCAGTCCACAGACGATTGAATATCTTCTTTGCACCGTCAAGGAATGCGCTTAATCCATCCATTATTGCTGTCCCGTGTTCGTCCCATGCTGCTTTCAGTGCCGCCAGCACATCAAGAACTATCTGCTTGATAAGATCGAATGTGGGTTTAAAGATAGTGTTGTAAATATCCACAATCAGATCAACCAGCCAGTTAAAGGCCTTTGCCGTTTCTTTGAAAGCCCAGACCAGTATGTCGGTGAAGATAGGAACCAGAGTATCAGTGATTGCCGCCGCGATAGGAAGAATCCAATCGTTCAGGACGTAATCGACTGTAGGGGCCAGAATATCATCAACCAGTTTGCTAACGGCATTTCCAATGGTAGGCATTACCTCAAGAACTACATCTCGGAGCCGTGTAAAGTTTGGAAGAAGAGTATTCTGCCATAGATCATTCACAATAGAGACCGCATTTGATAAAGTATCTGTAAAGATGTTAATAGCATGTACAATCACATCCGTGAAAATTGGGACGAATGTTTCATTGATAGACTTTGCAATCGGAAGTGAGAAGTCATTCAGGAAGAAATCCACTGCTGGAAGAATAGATTCCTGTATTAGGCTATCCAGGGAAGCCGCTATTTGCGGCATGGACTCCAGCATTGCGCTCTTGACACGTTCAAGACTTGGAAGCCAAGTGGTGTTCCACAATTCGTACATGACGCTGGAAGTGTTTGCAAAAGTGCTGTCCAATAATTGGAAAGCCCCCACCAGAGCATTAGCAATCACCGGAGCAAACGACTGGGTAAACCCAACAACAAGTGTTGGGATAAAGTCTCCCAAAGCATAAGCGGCCATAGGTATCAGAACATTGTCCTTCAGGTCTTTGAAAGTTTCCCCAATGCTCTGTACCGAACTACTGATAGGTCCTAACATGTCCGCGAACGGCTGAAGCGCAGGACGCATCCCTGCCCAACCCGCTGCAATGTAGGACCAAGCATCTTCGAAACTGGTCTTGATGCCCTCGATTAGGGCTTGTACCTTCTGGTTGATTGGATCTACGTTGACATCCGGTGTACCTAGATCCAGGTCTCCAAAGCCAGCTCCCAAGCCTGCCCCTAGTCCGCCTAGCCCTCCCGCTGCATCCCCAGCATCGTCCAAAGCGCTTGCCGCGCTGTATGCCAATATATTGAGTTGGTCAAACCCGGCCAGGCTGCCCTTGACGTCCTTGCCCGCCTTCTTGCTCTTTTTCCCTGCGGAATCGGCTGCTGCACCCATATCACCCAAAGAGCCGCCAGCGCCTGCCGCAGCATCGCCTATACCACTGATGGCTCCCGCTGCTGCGGACGATCCGCCCGCCGCATCTCCGAAAATTAATTCGGTAAATGCCTTGAAATAGGCTGCCGCTACCTGCAACTTTGCAATGAGCCAGTTAAGCCCGCGCAGCACCGGCGTCAAGATGTTAATAAACCCGGCTCCCATCGTCCCTTGGAATATCTTCCACTGTTCACCCATAACCTTGACCTGATTAGCCCAAGAGTTAGAAGTACGGGCAAAGTCGCCCTGTGCGTCTGCTGTGACCTGCATCAAGTAGTTATACCTGAGCATGGTCTGTTCCGCCTGGTTCATGCTGTTCCAGGCTTTCGTGATGCCCTGGGACAGCGCGTAGGCTTCCATGTTTGCAACAGACATATTGATACCAAGCGCCTTTAGAGGCTCCGTCTCTCCGGTCATTCCGGAAAAGATTTTCTCATACGCCAGGTCATTACTCAGGTTGTAAAAGGAAGCTGTATCTGCGGCCAGCTCTGTCAGGTTCTTGGACATGCTCTCCATCTGAGCGCCAGCCAAGCCGGATGACTTGAGCATTGCCCCCATCGTGGAAGCATATTTTTTACCTGCCAGCTCGGACAGACCGAAATCAGTAATCAGGCCCGTTGACCAGTTATTAATATCTTGAGACATAGATCCAAATGTGACATCCACCACGTTTTGGACTTCCTGCAGGTCCGATGCTAGGCCGATTGCTTCGCGGCCAAAATCCACCAGTCCTTTAACAGCAAAAGCCCCGGCGATAATCCCGCCAAGGCTCTTAAATGCACCGCCCACTAAATTAGTTGCCGTTCCCGATATGCCGTTGAGCTGGCGTTGGAAGGCTCCGTAATTTAGCTCAAGGTCTAAGTCTATTCTCCCTGCACTACTACCCGCCATTTATGCGCCACCTCCGAACATGCGAGCAAACTCTGCTTCTAAACCTTTCAGTGATTGATCCAAACTCTCGGGATCACTCATTTTCACAGCAGCACATCGTTGACGCCATTCATTGTGTATACGCCTTTGATCCACACTGAAGCCTTTAATAACCTTTCGGTCCTTTTCGGCGCGGATCGTCACAATGCTGCCCAACGGCGTATCTGGCATAAGACCAGCCACCAGGGTGCAAAACTCTGACCAAGGCATATCCCCATGCTGTCGTATTCGGATACCGTACTGCTTCGCCAGGCTGGCCTCAATCAACGCCCAATCTTCCCGCAGGTCATACCAGTTCTCCCGCGCGGACTCATCAGAGTTGAAATCGTTTGGTAGCCTCTTCATAGGTTAAATCCTGCATGACGGCCATCAGACCGGACACAAGCACCTTGATATTGGCAATACCCATTTTCTTGACGCCGATTTCTTCGAAAGCTTCCTCGCCCAACGTTCCTTCTATTGCCGCAAGGAGTGATTTCACGCTGCCGCTCTCCGCGATTTCCTCAAAACGCATGACAGCCTCTACGGATTTCTCGACTTCATAGACCTTACCGCCGATCTTAATCTGACCTTTTTCCTCGGCTGCGAACTTATCTGAAATATTGATTACTTTTGACATGGTTTACGCTCCCCCTGGTGTGAATGTTGGTTTGCCGTCTGATAATAGCTCAAATTCTAACGCGTCAATATTCGTAGAGTCGCCACCTGCTGGAGCCGTCAGGTTGATAACACAATCCATAGTCAGCTTGGCACCACTCGGCAACGTCCATTCAAATTTCGTTTCCACATCCTGGCCGGTACCGATCATCAAGCCGGCGATGTAATCATTCCCTGGGTCTCCATAGTGCCGTTTACCCGTAAAACTGATTGTCATGCCCTTACCGGTTACGGCCCGGCGCGTCCAGCCTCCCTGGTCCATCGGAGACCATTCCTCTGTATTACCGTCAATAGATATGGAGAAGTTCTCCAAATCCTTGATTTCGACCATCTGGGCGGAGGTTGAAGCCCGACCCATAGAGCCGACCTTAAAAACGTTATTGTGAACTGGGAAAACACCTGTCGTGCTTGCAAAGTGCTGCAAATCTAGCTTTTCCATAGTCTAGCCCCTTTCGTAATAAATCGTTGTTTCTATTACATACTCAAATATTCCGGCATCGTCTGTCCCAACACTGACAGGCTCAGGCAGCCGCATCTGGAAGCTAATCACCCGCTTATCCGCAATCACCGCAGACTGCCCAAATAGCGCAGCATAGACCTCCTGGGCCTTACGCTCCGCTGTGTCTGCGTTCTTGGTCCAGTGCACAAGGATGGACACTGCCTTGACCGCATAACTGGTATTATCCAGCCCGCCAATGGCAAGCACTGGTGTACCGTTATTGATGTTATACAAGCTAATGGATTCTTGTGGCTTGCCGTCCATCTTGCCGATATACCAGTTCTGGCAACTCACCTGCGTCTTCAGCCAATCGCGTACCTCGGATAGTAACATCATCGGATAAATCCCCCTGCCAACTTCTTCAGCAGCGTCTTGAACGCCTGCGTAACGCCCCGGGTCTTCTTACCTTCAGCCCACGCCCGCAGCCATTCCCCTTGAGCGTGCCGGTTCTTATCCTTCCGGAAAGTGTATTCCGGATGCCAATAGAGCCGGCGGGCGTATGGCGTATCATAGGTGATTGTTACCTTGCCCCGTTTGGACTTGCTGGTGTCAATGGTCGCGCTGCGCTCCAGCTCCCCGGTCTGCTTCGGGACCACTTCAGAGGCCATGATATCGGACAAGATGCTCTCCTTGGCCCCTTGAATGGTCAGTTCCAGCGCCCGGGCAGGCGCTCCGCTCAGTCGCTGCATGGCCCTGGGGTCCATAGTGGTCTTGACTTTGACCATTTACATCAACTCCAATTCCGTAGAAAACACACTGCCGTCTGGATTCTGCGGCCTGGACGCGCTGAATATACTCCGCTCAGACTCGCCGATTCGCACCAGGCCCTCAATCAGCTCCCCGGGAAGAATATCACCCTGGATGATCACCTTGCCGGACAGTGTGACCAGGCGGCGCTCCTTGTCCAACTTTTGCCGCATCTTTTCATCATGACAGCAAAGCCCGCTGAAGATTAAGTCTTCGACGGGCTCCCCGTTTTCACTCGTATGTGTCCTAAAGACTTCAACGGGCGTTTTAAGTATCCATTTCGGAAATGGCAGCTTCCCGCGCATCAGCACAGTCTCCTACTCGTCAGCCCTGTGGCGGCTAGGAGGCTGGTGACGGACTCCGTGGTCTGGATACCTCCTGCTCCCTCAACGCTCTTGAACGACAGCGACACGCTGCCAGCAGAGTAACCAGAGAGTGGAAAGGTTAGGTAATCACCATAGGCGGCGAAGAAGTCTGCCTGCTGGCATACCGCCTTGACCACCTTCAGCCGCTGGAAGACCGTCAGCCCCGCCAGGCCGCCCGCCGCAATCCGGTTATAGGTCAATGAGTCAATTTGATCACTGGCCCGCTCCAGGGCGGCAGGCAGTTCCTCTGCGGGTATACTGCCATCACCGTATTGCTCATAATCTGCTGCGGTCACGTAAGCCATGGGATCACCTACTTGTCTGCCTTGGTAGTCTTCTTGGTATCGGCGGCAGGCGGCACAGTATCATCTTCCGAATCGGTTGCAGGAGCACCTGCGACAGGCTCTTCTGCTTCCTCCACTGTATACCCAGAACGCTCGAACCATTTCAAACGTTCCGGATCATCACACTCACCAACGCCATTAACAAAAGATACACCGGCGGACATACCGGTGTACTGTTCATTAGGTGCTTTAATCTTGGCCATGATTAGCCCTCCTTTAAGAAACTTTAATTTTACGCATTACGCCAGCTGCCTTGGTCGCCTTCAGAGCGACGGCACCAACCATTTCCACTTCACCTTTCTTCACAGCTCCGGCCGTATCGTAATCAGGCAGCCATTGACGTACAGGTGGCTGACCGGCCATAGAAACACCGTGGAAAGCATCCAGTCCGAACCGCACTGCATAGAGGCTCGTCAGGCCAGCGTCAGCGCCAGTAAGGATCGGCACAACAGGAGCATTGCTACCGGATTTCTCACCCAGATCAACCAGTGGAGTTACGCCATACTTCTCAACCTGCTGCCCGAACTCGTTCAGGCTGGTACTGTACATCCCAGCTCGGCGCGCGCAGGCCCGGATTTTGGCGATCAGCTTCAAATTGCCCATGATTGCGGAAGGCGTGCCGTCCAGACCCATCAGGAATTCATCCAACTGGTCAAGGAACACCTTATAGTTGCTATCAATCGCGGAGGAAGTGGAAAGGTCAATCGCAGCCGTAGGAATCAGTTCTGTGCTGGAGCCGGTCAACGCCTTCTCAAGACCGTCAAATGCATTCGCATTCACTGCGCTATCCCCGTTAATCACGTTGTCGTTAAACAGCGCCTGAGCGGACTTGATCTTCTGCTGCATTTGGAACGTGACCTCGTTGATGATACCGCCCATCCCAGCGATAACGCGGTCAATTTCGAACGATCCACCAAAGATTTTCAGATCGACGTTCTGCTTTTGCTTGGTGGCTTCCTGCGCTACATATTCGGAATTGATAGCGCGGAACGCAGCCGTTGCCTGAGTCAGTGTACGAAGATAACCATAGGTCATGGTTGCCCCGCCGCCTACCGGTGTCACAACATCATCGAATGTGATGTTATCCAGGATGAAGTTGTTCTTACGAAATTCGTCAATAACCAGCTGCGAAAGTGCGTCTGGCGCTTGAAGTTTTGCCTGTGCGAGAGTTACTGCCATTTGTCATACACTCCTTATTGTTTGGATTGAAAATGTGATGCTACGGCATCGGCAAGCGTCAGATTCTGCCCGCCCTGTGCGCCGCCTTGTTGCCCGCCTCCGGCTCCGAAACGGAAGCCGCCTTGCTGTCCACCCTGACCACCTTGCCCGCCTTGAGCGCCGCCCTGGCCTTCTTGTCCACCGCCTTCAGGCTTGAACAGGTAAGCGTCAGAGGTCTTCAGCGCCGTCAGTTGTTCATCCAGACCCACCAGCTTGCCATCATCGGTCATAACCAACTTTGTCTTATCCAGCAGGCCAGTGACGTGCTTCTCGTTATGCACCTTACCAGTGATTGCAGCAGTGATGGCGTTATCCACCTTGATTTGCTTCAGATTAGCCTCATACTGCTCTGTGGCCGCCTTATTATCGGTCTTGAGCTGATCAATCTGCTTCTTCAGATCTTCTGACAGGCCGGCCGCCTTGCTCAAATCCTCAATCTGCTTATCGCGATCAGCGACATCCTTCTCAGCTTGCTGCTTGGCAGCGGAAACATCGTTATACTGCGACTTCGGAACAAAATGCTTCGGCAGCTCCTTGTTCACATCACCGATCATCGCTTCAATTGCTGCATCATCCAGCCCTGCAGCTTTCAAAAGTGCTTTCAACCAATCCATTAATATCACCCTCCATAGATTTATATAGCTGCTCTCCAGCTAGGGGAGTGAACTGTTATGCTCCAGTTCCTGAGCAAATAGGCCACGGCAGTCTCAACCGTGGCCTAGCTTGGCGGTATTCGTATTTTTTCCCGGCTGTAATCTCGCCGCAGCTCGGGGTTGGCCTTTAGGTGAGTGCGGAGCGCACCCTGCCACTGCTTCACCTTGGCCTCTGCTCTGGCCTGGTTCGCCGGGTCTATGCTGCCCGCTGCACGGCGCTTATACATACGCACCTGGCGCTCCATGTACCTTTGCCTCTGCTCCTGCTTGTAGCTGGCAAGTGCTGCGGTATTGTCTACCGGCTCCGGCATCCGGCTCATGCCTGGAATAAACGTGGTCATGTTATGCCGACAGTTCGGGTGAAACAACCCGTTTGCCATAGCCGTACTAAGAAGCGGATACGGACCGTCAGAAGCCTTACCGCCGCTGTACACATCATCAATGTACACCTTGCCCTGCCAGGGCAGACACAGCTCTGAGCAGTTACTATGTGCCGATACCGCGACAAAAGGATTACCCATCTGCTGCCGCTTGGCTCCCTCTCCGGCAAACACAGCTCGCTGGGAAGAGGTCCGCAGGTACATCTCAGCGTAAGAGGCAATATTGACACGGCGGCCGTCCCTATAGGTGATGCAGTCCAATCCCTTGTCAAGAAAATCCCCGGTTGCCTTGTCAATTGCTTGGTCCAGTGATAGTGCCCCGCTGTTGAAATAGACTTGACTCTTGAAAATGGTCTGCCGGAACACATCGTCAGTCTGCCGCAGAATCGCCTGGTTAGCCGCTCTCAGCTCCTCCTGAGCAGCAGAGGCCAGCGCATTGATACGGTGTTCGTTAGCCTTAAAGAAATTGCTGTCATCAATGGCGTCCTGTTTGGTAGGGATCACCTTGTTCCACAGCTTCTTGAACAGGCCGCCTACCCTGGACACCCCGCGTCTGAACGATCCCTTGATTTCCTGTTCCACGGTTTCGTCAATCTCCGGTACCGCCTTATTGACGATCCGGGACGCCTCCACACGGTATTGCTTCAGATCTTCCAGCTTGCGCTGCTGCCACTGTTCCCACTCGAAGCCCTCTTTCTTCTCCTCATTCTCATGCCGGGTCAGATTCCGCTTCATGCTGGCTATCAGGTCAATTTCCATCTGGGCATAAATACCGCGAAGATCATAGGCTTTCTTACTCATTCAGCACCGCCAGGATCTTCCTCTTTAGGATCACCAGGAGGCTTATCACGGTTAACACCTGGCTCATCTACTTCCAGTAAGCCCTGTTCCTCCTTAAGCCGCCGAACCTCTTCAGCCTTTTCTTCCTTGGTCCAGGTGTCGCCGTACATTTCTTCTACAGCGCGTTCGATTGACATGATCTGAAAGGTACGGGCTTTACCTACAATCTCAACGACACTACCGAAGTCTGGCGCTGCGTACTCTCCGAATTTGATACTAACCTCATATTCCCCGGCTGCCCGCTGCTGCAGCAAATCACAAACCTGAAGCGCCAGCTCCACCAGTTGCGGAATGACCTCATTCAACCGTTCAACGATCTTTCCCCGGGTGTACAGTGTGGCCTTCTCCTTCTCTCTCTGAGCCTCGGCATTGTCGGTCTTCTTCAAGTCAATGCCCAATGTGGCCGGGCTCATGATGCCCTGCAAGCACATGTCCAGCGCAGAAGAATAAGAGCCTAGATAGGCTTCATACTGGATTTGAGCCTGCACTGATTGAATCTGGCCTTTGGCATCTTCACTTAACGCTGACCGTAGCTTTATAAAGCGATTATCGAAGGAATTTGGCTGCATCGGAATTCCGCTATTGGGGTCACGCGGCACCATATCCTCCGGGATATAGTCCTTGACCCGTCCGGCCCGTATGGCATCCCACCATTGACTTACCGCTTCATCCAGCGCATCGAAGCTGTCACCCTTGCCGTCGAACAGCGATTTGCCGCGTCCTGGCCAAGTGGAGGATTTAAAGAAGCGGAGCGGGACAGCCAGCATAAAGTCTCCGTCATACTCAATGTCCTGATAGCCCGCCAGTTCCGGAACAGCGGACAGCGGCACTTCCTTTCCCTTCTCATCAGTCAACGTATAGCGGATGTAGCCCGGCCCATACGTCTCAATAAGCCGGTATGAATTGTCCTTGAGGGTGTACCAACTGCTGAAGATGATTTCCTTCAGTCGGCCGCGCTCCCGCTTGTACTCGACGCCATCCCCGGCAAAGAACTCGATAAGCGGGTATTTGCTGACTTTGTTGTCATAGCTGAGCTTGAACGCTCCGTCACCCTCTACCAGCGCTTTAACGATGGCCTCCGGTAGCAGCTCTGAGAAGTTGTTATCCTCAGCTATCTCTTCCCATACATCCGTTTCTCCCTGCTTCTCAAGCGTGATGCTGTCCATGTCCGCGACTACGATATCAGCCAGCCGATCCGCCATGAGCGCTGGCAGTCCGCTGTGCATCTTCCGGATAGACATACCTTGTGATGGAGTTGCCGCCCAGAACCGCGTTTTGCCTGTTGTGTCGCCAACGCTGGACATTTGATGGTAAAACTGGTCAAGCTCTGAAGGATCTCCACGATACCATAGCCTATTGCGCAGCACTGAAGCGCTGTAGCTATACGGTTCACGGATTGTGATAATTTGCGATTCCTGAGCCGGGACAATCTTCAGCATTTTCATAACCATATTCTTAAACCACCCCATTTCTATACCTCCAGTCTCTTCTTGAACGGCTGCACGGCATATTCGCTGCTGTCCAGGCAGTCCACGGGGTAGCTGCCATCATCAGTCCGTACCCATTCACCCTTAACGCGTTCCTCTTCGTTCCAAGTCGCGTTTTCCAGCGCCTCTTGCCATGGCTTCAGGTGACTCATGACCTTGTAGCGACCCTGATTGATCAGGATATTGGTCAGCCGTATGCGGTCCACAATGCCCTCTTTCTTGTACGCTGCGTTCACTGTGATGAAGATTTTACGGCGCTGCAGTTCATTGTGGAGCGCCTGCCGAAACAGCTTATCTGCGGACTCTGCGAAGATATGAGCGCACGCAAAAAAAGCGGGATACGTTTTACCCCACTCCTCAATCTTATCGACAATTTCTTTGGCGTACCTATCATGCGTGTAGCCGTTTGACTTGCCTTGCTTATGGTAATAGCCATCCAGCAGCACAACGTCCTTATAGCGGGCGCTGAATCCTGTCAGCGTGGCGACTGTGGCGTCAGTTCCACCGATATCAATCCCAACTGAAAACTCAATCCATTTGAAATCATTAACCTGTTCGCGGGTGACAATGACGTCCTTGACCGTGTAGCCGGTGTACACCCGGCCAGTGGCTGCCGTGCGCATCCCTTTGATATCAGCCTTGTACCACAAACTGTCCTTGTCATACGTGGCAAGAACGGCTCTTAGCTGCTCGTCTATGATCGAGAGATTATCAAAGACAGTGAAGTGTGCGTAATTGTACCTCGGATTGCGGCCTGCCTTCTTCTCCTGGTCCTGATAATCCAGGAAGTCGCGGTAGAACCAATGTGCCGGTGGCTTTGGGTTAAGATCGAAAAACAACTGCCTGAAGCTGCTGGCCAGAGTACGGTCAATTGCTTCCTGCACAAAGCTCTGATGGCACTCGTTAACCTCAGTGATATACACGGTACCGTAGGAGTTACCCTTGATCCGCGCCGCGTCATTGGCCTTCCCGCCGCCTGCGATAATAACAACCTTCTCGCCGGTCTTGGTTTGGATATAGAGCGCATCGCGGTTCTGATATTCGCCTTCCCGGCAGCGGCCAGCAAAGAGCCATTTCAGTCCGAATCCATTGGAGTCTATGGCGTTCATCTTGGCAGCGGCCAAAGAAACACCAGCGACCAAATGCAGCTTATCCGGGTGGACCTCCAAGCACATAGCGTAGGCGATCAGGTTAATGATGTTCTTTCCTGCCCGCTTACCGCCCTCAGCCACGTTCAACCAACTGTCTCGGCACGCCGCAATATAGTTACTCTGCTTGGACGTCAACGGTGCATACGGGATTAGAGCCGCCTCACTCATCGTCAATCACCCGCTCAGGAACTGGATTGTTAATCAGATCCGCAAGAGCGGTAATCTGGTTATTGAAGTCCTTGGGGTTAGTATTCGGAACCTTGGCCTTCAGAACTGCAATACGGGCTTTCTGTTCCTCTGTAGCCAGATCCGTCTTCAGGAGCTCATCATACTGCCTAATCATACCCTGTAGTGTCGTCATGGCCCGGCTCTGTGCTGTGAGGAAGGATGCTTGTTTATCCCAAGCCTGTTGGACTTCCCAGCGCTGTTCATAAACACTATCCCCGTTCTTCTCGCCGACTAATGTCGTGGTCATGTCCTGCTGATCCTTAACATACATGATCTGCTGAGCCCGGATGATGGCCATGTACTGGATCATGATATTGTCCCACAGAATATCCAGTGGGGCGCGTGTCTGGAGCTCCTGCATGATGGCTAGCGACTCCGCAGGCAGGTACTTGCTGAACAGCCCGTGCTTCTCGGCGTTCTTATTACGCTTCGGTGCCGCCCCGCCTTTATTGCCTACGGCGTTCTGATTGCCTGGTGGTGCACCTCCACGGTTAGGGTGCACCCTATCCGTAGCGGGTGCACCCTTTTCGCGGTTCCAGCCGTGGCGCTTCTTCCATGACTTCACAGTGTTCAGAGAGACGCCGTATTTTTCAGCAATTTCTTTATATTTCATGCCGGACATATAATCCTGTTCGGCCAGTATGGAAGTTTCAGCCATGCTGCATTTTCACCACCTCCGGCGTTGTGTTTGTTTCGAATTATAATTTGTCATGGACTGGTAGCTGAAAAAGTTGTAAAATATATACTATTTACAAGGAGGAAGGTCTGTGTTACATCAGAAAAGTATGAATCCTATTCTGGAACAGGAATTACCACCGCCCAATGAACCTCCAGAAGAAGCACCTCCACAAGAACCAATTCCTATTACAGAAGATTTACCAGTTGCTAGTCTAAAAAAGAGATTTTACGAATCGACACATTGTGATTTATATTTAAATCCCAAAACTAGAAAAATAACTTGGACCGTCAAAGGTGATGCACCACAAGAATTAATAATTATCTTAAGCGAAATTACTTATCTTCAAAATGTTACAATAGCTGAAGTAAAGAGGTCTTTAAGAATAGGTTGCTTAAAAGTACTGCAAGATGCATTAGTTACATCACTACTCTTAATACAAAATAATATTCAGACAGATTACCACTTGGAATATGCAAAGAAATATGTTGAAGAGAAAAAGAATGATCCCAAGATAATTTTATACAATGGTCCCTTCTATGAGATATCTATAGATATAGAGCAAGAAGAAATTCATCTTTGGACAGATGGCGATTTATCAAGTGCTCAAATAATATCTAAGAATGAGTTTAATAGAATTAATAACATTATTCAGATTTACTTAAAAGGAGAACAAAAAAAGCTGGCTAATAGACAACTCGCTTCATCACTTTGTGCTGCTTTTGAGTCAAAAAGCTCTGATGATGCAATAAAATACTTATCTAATGTTGAAGGTTTTGTTTATTCTAGGGCGTCTGTTTCAGCAAAAATTAAGCATTTCAGCACTACTAGCTTAATAACCTTTGTATTTCTTATTGTTGCTTATTTTTTTTACCCTAGAATACATGATCAGAATATGCAATATATTGGTTTGGGGGCTCTATCAGGAATTATGGGCGCCTTCATTTCAATTACACAAAGAAGTGATCGGATTACAGTTGATTTTTCGATCCCAGCAAAACTTTTTATTGTTCAAAGTTTGACAAAACTTGTAATGGGCTTGATTTTTGGTATTATAACCGTTTTTTTCATTAAATCTAGTATCTTTTCGTTAATTCCGCAGGATAATTTTTATGCGTTAACAATTATTTCTATTGTTGCAGGCTTTAGCGAGAGATTCATTCCTGATTTATTAGATAAAGTTTCTAAAAATTCAAGTGAAGATGTTTAAGAAAAACCTTAAAAGAGCCCCCATTGCGGAGGGCTCTTAATTTTAGTCATACGTATAGCACTGTAGGTTGTGCGACATGTTGTGCGACAGTACGTGCGACAAAACTCACAAAAATTCCTTGGTAATCTTATTTCTAGCCCGATCTACGTACATACGTACGGTGTTTTTGGACAATTCCAGCTTACCCGATATCTCCAGAAGCGTCAAGCCCTGCGCCATATGCAGTAGGAAGCAAGTCCGCTCTCTATCACTCAGCGCCAACAGCGCATCTACCAGCCGCAGCCGCTCGGCCTCGGTAATCTCCTTTGCCGATAGCTTGATATAAATCTCACGCTGCCGGTACACGTCTGTTCGCTCTGCCCCTCTGCGGCTCCCTGGCCGCCTACCGCGCCGCATCCAGGTTAGCGCGTATCTCATGTCTGCCAGCATGCCAGAAACGGTTTCAGCCTCTTCTGCGGCTACCGGGTCCTTCAGGTCCAACGTGTCCCGGTACCGCTCCAGGGTATGGGTCTCTGAGGCATACTGACTGATCAGGGTTTCGATCCAAGTTGCTTTGATAATACTCATGCGCTCGCCTCCAATCTTGCTTTAAGTGCTGTAAGCAGCCGGTCCTGTGTGGTCGCCTTGGCTTCCAGGGCAGCCATGACTTCCTCGTCCATACCACCCTGTACTACCAGGTGATGCAGAATGACCTTCTGTTTCTGGCCCTGTCGGTGTAAACGTCCATTTGCCTGCTGGTACAGCTCAAGGCTCCACGTCAAGCCGAACCACACGACATGGTTCCCTCCGTCCTGCAGGTTAAGCCCGTATGCCGCGCTGGCTGGATGCGCCAGCAGAATGTCCACCTTGCCAGCGTTCCAGTCCAGTTGATCCTGTGGTGTCTTCAGTTCCCGTATTCGCAAGTTCGATTTCTCTAGCGCCTTCAGAATCCGCTCTTTGTCATGCTGGAAGTTGTAAAACACAAGTGCCGGCTTGCCATTTAGCTGTTCGACCAGCTCCAGGAAAGCCTCAATCTTGCAGTCGTGCAGCTCCATGATACGCCGATCCTCATCGTACACCGCACCATTACACATCTGAAGTAGCTTGCCCGTCAGCACTGCTGCGCTGGTCGCCGTGATCTCGGTATCTTCAAGCTCAAGCAGCAGATTCTTTTCCATTCGCTTGTACTGCGCTGCCGCCTTATCATCCAGTACCACTGGTATGACATTCGTGATGCAGTCGGGAAGATCCAGATAATCTTCAGCCTTCATGCTGATACACAAATCAGCAATCTTGCGATGAATGATCTCATCGGCTCCCGGCTTAGCCATGTAACCGTGTCCGTTATAGTTCCGCTCAAAGTACACTGTTCGGTAACCTGTTATATTCTTCTCCAACCGGGCGCCCTGGTCCAACAGGAACACCTGGGCCCACAAGTCCAAAAGCCCATTCGGGGCCGGTGTGCCCGTCAGCCCCACAATACGTTTGATATGTGGCCGTACCCAAGTCAGCGCTTTGAAGCGCTGGGCTTGATGGCTTTTGAAGCTGCTCAGCTCGTCTAGCACTACCATGTCAAACGGCCAGGCGTTCCGGTAATACTCCACCAGCCATTTGACGTTATCACGGTTAATCACCCAAACGTCGCCCGGTGTGTTTAGCGCCTTGATGCGCTTCTGAACACTCCCCAGAACTGGGATAATCCGCAGGTGCCTCAAGTGCTCCCATTTGGCAGCCTCGTTACTCCATGTGGCTTCTGCCACCTTCTTGGGCGCAACCACTAGGGTGCGGCGGATGGCGAATCGGTTATATTTCAGGTCATTGACTACGGTTAGTGTAATTACCGTTTTCCCCAGGCCAAGGTCCAGGAAGAGCCCCAGCGCCTCCTCTATGATCATCCGCGAAATGCAGTACCGTTGATAGTTATGTGGGTTAAAGACACTACGCTGCTGCACCGCCGGACTCATGCTCTGGCCTCCTGTAGAAAGGCATCCACTCCAGCTTTGCTGTCGATCACCCACACAGTGCAGCCCAATGTATCAAGCTTACGATGCTGCACTACCTGCAGCGGCGAAGGCTTTCCGCCGGGCGCCTTAAGTTCTACGAAGTGCACACGGTTAAACGGCAAGATTACTATCCTGTCTGGCACACCAGCGTTCCCCGGGCTGGTCCACTTGTAGGCGATGCCGCCAGCCGCTTTAACCTGCTCCCGTAAATATTTCTCAATGTCGCGCTCCCTCACTTGACAAACCTCCTCATTCTGTGTTACGCGTGCGCGCCTCATGCGTGCGTAACTTTCTAGTAATTAGGCGTATTAGGCGTTATACGTATATGCCTAATATCTATAATTCTTTAATTTCTTATTTATATAGTTTTAAGTGTCAACAGTGACAACAAAGTATATATAATATAGATTATATAAGGGTTTTAGCGGTTGACGGTTACGTTGACATTGCCGTTGACACCTAAAAATCTGTCACGCCGTAATTGTTGACGCTTCGTGAGTTGTCAACACTGGGCTGTCAACCGTCAACAGCCGATTTCCGTCTGAACCCACGTTGAAATTCATATGGTCCGAAACGCCCGCGATAGTCTTCCCACCCAGGCATTGACGCTAGAATGCCGTTGATCTCCCGGGCGTCCGTCTGCTTCATAAACTTAATGTCCGACTTGAAGCATTCACACCATACCTCAGCGGCACACACCCGATCCCGGGGCCCCGCCTGCCCTTCGTGGGGTCTCCCAAATTCGCCGCCCCAGTACATTAGCCTTGTGGCCACATCGCGCTTTTGCCAGTCTTCTGGTACCGGACGTTCCACGAAAGCCTGAATAATCCCTTCCTTTACACTACTTTCCCGGTGCTCATCCTGCTGCTGCTTCGACAGCTCCTCGGCCTCTCCGGATAAATACAAAGGCTCTCCTAGCTGCCAGCGGACAAAAGCCTCTGCATAAATCTGGTCCACCTCCCCGGCTAAGTCCCGGAACACGCTTTTCACTGGCTGCAGAAGCCCTACATCCACAGGCCAGAAACGCCGGTTACCCGTCCGGTCCCGTAGAAACTCACTGTCATTGGTGGTCCCGAAGAACACACACCGCCGTGGATAGGGCATTGTCCGCTTTCCGTAGGCTTCGCGGTAGATATCCTCTGTACGGCTCAGGAACTGCTTGACGCTGTTCGTTTCTGCCTTGCTCATCCCCGTCAGCTCGCCCACTTCGTTGATCCAGATGCCCTGAATCATTTCGCAAGCCTCTTTCCCTTCGAAGGTGGTTAAGCTGTCGGAATACCAGCTCTTCCCCAGCAACCGCAAGAAGGTTGATTTACCTAATCCCTGCGGCCCCGCCAAGATCGGCATATAATCGTATTTGACTCCCGGCACCATAGCTCTGGCCACAGCAGCCGTCAAGGACTTACGGGACACCGCCCGGGTGTATACGTTATCCTCTGCGCCCAGGTAATCCCGCAGCAGCGTGTCCAGACGCGGCACGCCATCCCATTTCAAGCCTTCCAGATACCTCTGCACATCATTGAAACGGCGCTTATGCGTGATCAGGGCCAGGGCGTGATTGATCTTCGCTTCTACGGCAATGCCATACACCTTTTCGGTATAGTGGTAGATTCCCGCGTCATCGGATGATGCCCACGGCCGCCGCTCCTCCCTGGCATCCCACGGTAGACTCCCGAGCACCAGCCCCCGATTGGCGAACTCATCAAAGGCAATCTTATCCCTCAGTGCCGGGTCATACTCCAGCACGATCAGTAAATTGTCCACCGTCTTCAGATACATGCCATTGCTATTAATCTCTAGCCGCTGCATCCAGTTCAAATCCTCTGGAGCTACCGGCAGCGCAGGCCCTGCCCCGTTGAACTCTGTGACGGCCTTTTCGTACCTCTCCTGCTTCAAAAGCCCCGCAACGGGCTCCAGCTCCAGCGCGAAAGCAGTCATGGCCGAATAGGAAGGAAGCTTATTCGTCGGCGTCCCCGCCTTGGCCTCATCGTCCTGAGCGCCGAACCGGTGCAACCGCACCAGGTCAAAGCTGTTGACCAGGCGGCCACTCGTCGGGTCCGTGGCATGATGGCTGTACAAGAACTGGCCATCGTCGTACACTACGGCCCCGCCCACCGTGGAGCCACCGGCAAAGGTCAAACGCCCGCTGCCATCGTCCGTCTCCAGGTAGGCCCCCGGCAGAAACGCAGCAATGGCCTGATGGATATCGTAGGTCCGGCAGAACGCGCCGACGATACCGGATTTACTCGAAGGGTCCCCCTGCTTGGCGGCCAGGCGGACATGTGCCTCACTGGCACCGGGCACCTGTGGCCACTCCGTCACATTGCGCCAATCCCGGTACATGGCCAGCAGGCCATCGGCAGACACAAACGGCTTATCGCCATAGGTGTAAACATATTGGCTGTCTGCGCTGCAGCTTGGCCAATACATCAGCCGTGAAGCTTCGAACGTAGTCGGGTCGCAGAGCTCAAGACCAAGGATCTGACCCAGCTTCCTAGCAAGTGGCTCATATTCATCGGCTGTTACGGTCCGATCCGCTGGCACTAGCGCCCGGAGTCGGGGCTTAGCCTCTTCATGCTTTCGGGTGCTGTACACAGCATAGGCACAGCCCAGAGCCTCCAGCCGACGTAGCACGTCTGCCGTACCACCTGCTGGAATACTGTCCAGGTCAAGCGTCAGCACGTCACGGCTGATAACTGCATTGGCCTTACGCCGTCCACCGTCCAGCGTACCAGCTACAAAGCCGCCCACGTCTTTTAGGTCATCCTGCTGACTCTTGGGCAGCGCCAGGTACTGCGCCAGCGTCTCCGTGCCGCGCGTAGCGACCCGCAGCCGCTCGACCAGCTCAGACCACATTAGAGTCTGAGCGGGCCAGTGTGTAGCGCGGCGGCTGCCAGCCGCTGATATGGTAATTGATCTGTTATAATTCACAGGGCATACCGCCTTTGGTCGTTAATCAAGTTGGATAATAGGTAAATCAGATAAGTGCATCCGCTGGTAGTCTGGAATCTGAGTAAGCTCAATTTCTCCCTTGCTGCGACTGAAAGGATCATCATGAAAAATAATCAAGTAGGGGTTAAACGGATTTCTTATCCGCACGTCTACGCGGCGACCTTTTAGCTTACGGAGCATTTTGCTCAGCAGATCATAATCCAGAGTGATCTCTCTGCCGTCCAAATGGACAACCACCGGGGAACCCTTCACATCATTTGGATAGGCAGCAATTGCTTTTGTTTTGAATGTGTAACGCACCTGCTTGTCGATCTTCTGCCGTTCTTTCTTCAATAATTCATTCGCCCGCTTCCGCGCGGCTTGGCTCTGTGCCTTTTCTTCTATAGTAAGCGGCCGCATAGCATTCAACCTCGTTTCTGAAATATCAGTGCATTAATGTCGCCGCGCTGCTGCCGCAGAGTCTGTACGCCTCGCCGCCCACGTTCCTGATGCGAAATCAGTGGCTCTGATGCCGCCCGCTCCCAATCCCAGCCGCTTTCCACGCGCTTTCGGAACGTATTGCGGGAAATACCGTTTGCGGCAGCCTGGTCGATCAGCGATTGAGGATACACACGTTTCGCTGGATTACATTCGCGCATCTTAGCCGCCCTCTGCGCTTGAGACAGCATAGGCTGAGTAGCCGCACGCTCTGGGCTCCAGCCTTTACTTACGCGGTTGTAGAAAATACGCTCAGGGATACCGTTCTGCTTCGCAACAGGTAGCCATTTCTTGCGGGAATACTGCCGTTTCGGCGGCAGCGTAATAGCTAACTCTTTTGACCACCCAAGGGCCCACACTCGCTTTTCTAACGTTCCGCGCTTAATCCCATTGGTCTCGGCGCGGGCATAGTCATCGGGTGAAATGTAGAAGTCGTACCCCATTTGCGTTGTCGCCTCCTTGGCGGCGGCGCTGGCAGAAGAACAAACACTTCGCCAAGCACCTCGCCGCTCTCATTGGTGATAATGTCCCAAGGAACATCTTGAAAGAATGGGTCAATCCTCATCCGGATCAGCTTCTTCTTTGACAGGCCATGCATCCAAGTATTGTTTAGCATCTTCCCAGATGGCCTGATAGATTTTTTCCTTGATCTCTTCTTCAGTCAGGCCGACAAGTTCAGCATCGGCGAGTTCAGTGTCTCCCTCGTCCGATCCCAGGCTTATGTTATAGTGAATGATCACGTTAATTCGCCTCCAGTTTTTGTTTATAGCTACTGCGGTAGAAATCCACAAAACCGTCCTTTTTGAGCTTTGCATACTTCACCCGGCAGACATGTTCCGTCTTACCGAGGGAGAAGGATAGAGTCCGAACATCATCCACACCGTAGAAAGTGCACAGGTACTCCAAATCCTCCTGACTGAAGGGCTTGCCGTGGTTCGGGTGGAAATCTGGGTGATACTCCATCCTGCCGCTACTGTCATATGTGATGCCATCCAAGACATCATCCGGATGCGGGGGCATCGCCCCACGTTCAAATCGCTGACCCATATACTCACCTCATTAGGAAATTAGGTGTTTCCTTAATCATCCAAATGAATTATGATAAATACTAGATTTATCCCCCCCGGAAGGGTCACCGACCTCTGTGCGCCTAATAAGCGCCTAAGGTGATTTCGCCGTTAGCGTCACCTGTACTTCAGGATAAGGGGGCATCATTCTAATGAAATTTAAACTTTCATTTGAAGTAACGCCAGATTTCGTTTGGAAGCTTACTAAGCTATCAACCGCGTTGCTGGTGTGGTACGAAATCCTCCGTTAGGAGGATTTTTTGCTGTTTAATCCTTCATATAAAAGTCGGTAACGAATCCCGCGCCCTTTAGTGGAAGCCCCGGTGCCCAAGCTACTGGCTCACTCATAAGTGCAAGCACCTTATCCAGATCCTCCGGCCGATCCGATTCGATGCCAAGCTCGTCATGCACATGGAGCACAGTGTCATAACCGGCCTGCTCGGCTCTGACCAGCGTTACGGCTAAGCAGTCCCGGGCAATAGCTTGAACAATGTTTTCAACAAGCTTGCCCCCGTATGTGGATATCAGCGTCCACTTGCCTGTCTTCTGATCCGGTCCCATGTAGTGGAGCGCCTGCTTACCAAAGTCATTCTGCGCCAGGCGCGGCTCTACGTAATAGAGCTTGCGGCCACTTGGGAGCTGAACCGTAAAGAAATCCAGCTTATTGCCATGATGGCTCTCCCTGGCAAAGATAATCCCTCGAACGCCTACCGGCATTCCGGTTTCCATAACCTCAATGGCTGCACGTTCAAAAGCGAACCACAGATCACAGATACGCCGATTGGCGTTGCGCCACCGGGTTACAATCTCCGGCAGCTCATCCTCTGTAAGCCCCATAACCAGGGCCCCCATTTGAATCAGTGCACCTACAGCTCCCTGATACCCCAGCGCCAACTCTGACACTTTCCCTTTCTGCCGCAGTTCCTTATCTACTTCTTCAAGTGGCACGCCGAACATGGCAGATGCCGATGCCTCGTAAATCTTACCGTGAGTGGCGAACACATCCAGCCGCCACTGTTCTCCGGCCAGCCAGGCAATGACCCGGGCCTCGATTGCGCTAAAGTCAGCCACCAGCAGCTTCTTGCCTTCTGGAGCCACAAACGCCGTCCGAATCAGCTGGGAGAGGGTATCCGGCACATTGCCGTACATGAACTTGAGCATATTGATATTCCGATCAGCAACCAGCTGCCGCGCAAAAGCCAATGTTTCCATCTTGTTCTTCGGCAGGTTATGCACCTGTACCAATCGGCCCGCCCAGCGCCCTGTGCGATTGGCCCCGTAGAACTGCAGGAGTCCACACACCCGACCATCCTCACAAGCTACTGTCTTCATGGCCGCGTACTTTTTGGTGCTGGTCTTGGACAGCTCCCGGCGGATCTCCAGAACCCGCTTGGCCTTGCCTTCCTCCACGGTATCAATCAGTCCGGATACAGTATCCTTTTTCAGATCCTCAACCTCTTCCCCGATCTCCTCGGTCAGCCATTTCTTGAGCTGGGAAACGGACTTCGGATTATCCAACCCGGAAAGCTGTACGGCCTCTTTGGTCAGTTCTGCAGTAATCTGCTGATCTATGGCCAGCGCTCCCTCTACCAGATGAAGGTCGCAGGCAATGCCACGGGCGTTAATCCGCTGATCCAGCTGCCACAGCTGCCATTCCATTTCTGGGACAGGGAACACCGATAGCCGGCGAAGGATCTCCATTTCAGCCACAACGTCATTCACGCAATACTCTTTAAATAGTTGCCATTTCTCAGGCTCGTGGTGCGGCAGCGTTCGGGTACGAAAGCCGTTAGACTTCGCCGGCTTTTTTATCGGTACGCAGAATGTTCGAATCAGCGAACCGCCTACGCCCATTTTTTTCTTATCCTGTGGCAACCCAAGCGCTTCTCCTGCTTTCCCCAGCCCTGCCGGATACCCGCAGTACAGACCGTGAATCTGTGTGCAGCGCCACTGCTCGACTGGTGACGGCCAGAATTTATTGAGGCTGTACCACTCAAAAGCGGCGTTGTATGCGTGTTTAATGACGTTTGGATCACTTAATGCTGTGATAACTTGCTGTGGAATTTGCTCACCCTGGGCCATATCCACGATCTGAACTGGACCACTATTGAAAGAGTAAGCAAACAGGAGGATTTGAAAAGCAGGGGATTGCACATATCTGTACAATCCCGCTTTCTTGATGTCTATATCACTGTAGGTTTCAATGTCGATACTGAGGTGGTGAATTAAATCCCCCATACGCCGCCACCTGGCAGAGGTCTACCTGTGATGGGGTCAATCTGTTGTGCCGGCGGCTGCTGACCGTATCCGGGCTGTGCAGAGGGTTGGCCGTAGCCTTGCTGTGGCTGTTGTGGCGCTTGACCATAGCCCTGCTGCGGAGCCTGACCGTAACCCGGTTGTGCCGGTGGCTGTTGACCATAGCCCTGTTGTGGTTGCGCCGGAGGTTGTTGGCCGTATCCCTGCTGTGCTGGAGGCTGTTGACCATAGCCCTGCTGCGGCGGAATCTGATCCCAGCCTTGCGGGGCTGGAGCCGGGGTATAGCCAACGCCGCCGCCATTCCCGCCAAATGCCTGTTCTGCGCTGATCCGTCCGGCCAGAGGCTCACCGTCCGCGACCTTTTGAACCGGACCAAGTCCTGCACCTACCCCGCGATTGCCACTATTGTCAAAAGGGTAGAAATTAATGTTCACCCGGGCATACACGCCGGAATAGATATCACTTTGATTGACAATCGGGTTCAGGTTAATATCCACCACTGCCTGCTGCTGCTTGCTGCTAGCGGTCAGAACCCAATGACCTTTAGCTTCAGGTCCAAACGGCTCCCCGTTTTGCCGCAGTCCATCGCCATCCCATACCGGGAGCTTTGGCTGTGGAGGACGTGCGCCCTTCCAAACGCTGGTCACTCCTTTTTCAAGCGCAGCATTAACCGCAGCATTGATCCGCTGCATCGTCGCGTAGTCACTCTTAGGAATAAGAATTGTTGTGCTGTATTTAGGTTCCTGGCCGGGCTTATTCGCGTGTGGCTGGAAAAGGTGAACAAAGCTGAGTCTGACCTGTCCTGTGGTTACTGCGGTTGTATCGACTTGATTCATGTTGTGTATCCTCCTGTGATTTGGATTATGATTGCTCCGGCGGCGTACTGAATACGTCTTCAGGTTTAATAAAGATATAAGCAGGCCGCTTGTCATCTGTTGGTGCCAGTGTCGGGGCGCCTGGACGCTTCACCACATGGCCCGCATCTTCCAGCAACTCCTTGTAGACCTTTTTGGTTATTGCCGTCTCGACTTGCGGTGGCGTCAACGGTTTGCGCTCATACAGCACAGCCTCGTCAATGCCTTGCTCTTTGAGATAGGCAAAAGCTTTATCTAGATCGGCATACTCTCGGCTGCCGCGCCCCTCAACAGCCTTCCAGCCCGGCAGCTCCGTACCTTTAAGTACTTCGGCCAAAGCCAGAGCCTTAATAGCGTTGTACCAGCTAACAATACCCTCACCGCGCCGCAAAGCGTCTGCGACCTCTTCCCAACTGATTAGCGGCGGCTTCTTTGGTACGATAGTTTCAAGAGATAGCAGGCTCTCCACCCGGGCGCGGCACTTCTCTTTCGCCCTGCAGAAGCCGCAGTGCGACCCAGGAACATATTCGCCCTGGCCATTAAACGCCTGCAAGGCAATTGGCTTGATGCTCTCCCCCCAGGCCAGCAGATCCGCTGCAGACAGCGACCACTCGGACGGCTGGTCCCATACCTTCGGCTGCACGATGGCCAGATGCACGGTATCAATCGGGAATAACAGCGAGAAGGCTTTAAGCGCACCAAGTGCGTAAAGCTTCATCTGCGGGTTATCCTCCGCCGGCACAGGCACGCCTTGACCGTTTTTATAATCGATCACGTGGAGTTGGCGGCTACCAACAATAATGCAGTCAGATGTGCCGAAGCCCTCCGGCGCATAGTCGCTATAATCCACTTTGCGCTCAATGGCCACAAATGGCGGCGAAGGGAACGAATGAACGATCTTCTGTACATAATCCAGATAGGCATTTGTGTGGTCCTCCATAACCGGCTCATACAGTGCGTTGGCCTTGAACTTCTTCAATGCCGCGTTATACGTACGGGCAGGCATTTTGTCCGTGAAAGCTTTCCGCAGCTTTAGCTCACTGATCTCATGGGCCAGGGTGCCGCGTTTGGCGGCCTCACTCTCGGTATCCGGAAGCGTCTCTTCCAGGCGGGCACTCGGCGGGCAGTGCAGCCAGCGGTGTGACGCGCTGGCCGACAGTAGGGCATGAGCCCGTTCTGCATGTGCAATCTCCGCCGCCATTAGATCTTGGCCCCTAAAGACCGCAAGAATGTGGCGAAGTCGCCGTAAAATTTCGGATCAAGGGTAGTTAGTGAGTTGGCCCCGTGCTGCTGCAGCCATCCAATCAGTTGGCCAGAATGCCCGGCATCCATTACTGGCTGAGTGGCTACGCCAAGTTGATCAAGCGTGTACGTGGGTGTAGAAGTCGGTACCGCACCGCCAGGAGCTTGTTGCTGGCCATAAGCCTGCTGCGCTGGAGGCTGCTGAACATACCCCTGCTGAGGTTGCTGCGGTGCCTGCCACTGTTGCGGCTGGCCATAACTCACGAAATCCTGCGTTGAAGGTTGTTGCGGCTGAACAGGCGGAGCTTGAACTGTTGGAGCCTGAACGACAGGGTTTGTCGCTTCAGGGGCTGCGGAACCAGACATTAAGGAATGAAGGGACATAAATTCTTGGTGGGCTTGCTTGGCGTTATCACCAGTGATGTTAATTTGTACGGGCATAATGATCCTCCTAATTAGTTAGAATAATTGCTTTCAATCGTTGACCAATCCCTAGCGACGGCTCGCAACGTGTCCTTTGCTGTTTCTTCCCGCTCCCGAGCTTCCTGCAGCAGATCCAGATCACACAGATCCGTTACCGCATCCCTGATCAGTCCGTCAATCACGTCCGGCCGCAGTGCGTCCAACTCCCAGCACTCATGCCCAAACTCTGCAATATAGCCAGTTGCCCGGCTGTCGGTCAGCTTGGTTGGGTTGGGCGGCGGGGCATATTCTTCGATTTGGTCATAGTTCAAGGCAATTCGCTGGAATTCTATCATCACCCCGAACAGCTCCAGCCTATCGCAGATATCCCGGCTCATATCCTTACCGCTTGGGTCATGGTCGCCTAAATGGATAATGTGAACATCCTTTTGCCCAGCGAAGGCCTCCAGGCGTTGAGCAGCTGCCCACATTTCGGACTGAGACACATATCCTCGGCAAGAGAAATAAGGAATATCAAGTTCCTCGCAAACCTGGCCCACAATGCCGACCAAGGCGTCTTTCTCCACCCAAACCTCCACATAGTTGTCTTGGTCTGCCCACTTGTCAAAAGCGAAGGAATGAGCAGCCGAGTAGATGATGGAACCAGGGGAACTCCAGTGACTATTTTTCCTAAGGTTCCGGGTCCGGTCCTCAATAGCCGTCCAGTCAATCAGGCCGGACATTCGGCCATCTGAAATGAGGTTTCCGAGATTCTTGTAGCTTCGTTCATTGTTGGGGATGATATCCCGTGAAACGAGCTGGTAATATACCTGCCGCAGAGTCAGGGAATAGCCCATTTCTTGATATTCGTGAATGATGGCATTAACCTGTTCGATAAGTCGAAGACTTTCAGGCCGAAACTTGATTTCCCGATAACAGATTTTTGACATTGCTTCTCCTCTCAGTCAGTGTTACACTGACCTCATCATAGTTTGACTTGCAATGACCTGACGGCTCCTACCCCGTTGGGTCATTTTCATGTTGTTCAGCATCACCCCTTTCAAGGTTATCGTCTGCCTTGATCACCACAGCGCCGATCCCCTCACACAGACAGTTATTGCCGCAGTACAGGTCTTTGCCGTGTTTCACAACACGCTGACCAAACATGATTTCTCCCTGACAATTAGGGTTCGCGCAGTAGTCAATGACTTCAAGCGGATTCGTTACTTTGCTCATTTGCCCGCCTCCATTTCGGCAATTTCCTTATCCAGCCACCACAGCGCTGCCTCCGGCTCATCGACGATCAGCCTGCCGTTAAGTAGCTGCCACCGTCTCCGCCGAAGCTCCAGCCGGCACCATACGTGATCAGCTGATACGGCTTGCTGGTTAATGATCATGGGGTAGATCCTTTCTCGGCGGCTTCCGTTTCCTGTTTCAGAATCTCGTTCACGACGATCCGCGCCCACATGTTCGTCAGTCGCTGCGGCTCTGGGTGCGACACAAACTCCACAGTTGCATTAATCCTAGCCTTCATGGACGGCCTCTCTTTCCATGCCGAGCATATCGGCAATAAGCGGCTTTTGCTTTTCTCCAGGACGGGTTCCTTTTAAGATTTCAGAAACGTAGGTGACCGAAACGCCAAGCTCTTGTGCTACATCCTTCATCTTGATGTTTTTCTGAAACATTACCTTGCGTGCCTCTGCACCAAAATCACTGTAATGCAGCATATTTTTGACCTCCTTCGTTAAAAAATGTAAAAAATAAGCTTAATTGTTGACTCAAGACCGAAAATATTCTATTATCGGTAAGAAGGCACAATCAAATAAACGTCGTTGGGGAACGATTTTAAAAGTGGGATACTATCCCTCTGGTTTTTTGTTGCCTTTTTTGCCATCAATTAAGCTGTTGATGTAATAATAACCGAATATTTAGATTCGGTCAATAATCAAAAACTAAAATTTAGATTTTTTTATCTTTGAAGGGAGTTTCTCAACGTGGCAATAGTCGAAAATATAAAGTTTCTATGTAATCAACAAGGTATTACAATACCTAAACTAGGGATCGAGCTAGGGTTTGGAAACGGGGCTATTTACAATTGGGATAAAAGTTCACCGTCAATAGATAAAGTCGTTAAAATAGCAGATTACTTTGAGACAACTACCGATTTTGTGATTTTCGGGTTTGATAGGGAGATATCACAGCTGATAAGAGACTTAGCAGAAACCTCAGACGGAAGGCTCCACTTTACTGGAGACATAACAAAGGCATTAGGCCATAAATTTGAGCCGTTAAAGAATGAATATTATGACGTACCCTTAGATGTTATCAACCCCTATGAACTGTTAGCTCTCATAAGAGAGGTTCCATTAACAACAGCCTTTAAAAATGATCTACTTAAGGTTCTCAATGAGGTGAAAACGGATTTCGATAATCATAACTCGCAAGCACACGTGGCTGAGGGACCTCTGCTTGAAGAAGATTGGACAGAAAAAGAGCTTGAGGAGATTGAACGGTTTAAGGAATTCTTGCGAATGAAAAGAAGCTAACACGTAGATACTGGAAAGCTGCGTCAAAGGAGGATACATATGTCGGCAACCAACAAATTAATTCGTGCCGTGGCATATCCACGTTATAGTTCTGATAATCAACGGCAAGAATCTATAACAGCCCAAATGCGGGCTATTAAAGCCTACTGTCAGCAAAAAGGATACGTTCTGGTGAATACATACCCGGATGAAGAGAAAACGGGAACAACCGATAGACGCCCAAATTTTCAGAAGATGATTAAGGATTCACAAAAAAGACTATTCGATGTCGTCATCGTCCATAAACTGGAACGTTTCGCACGAAACCGATATGATTCGGCGCACTATAAGCGCATATTGAAACGAAACGGAGTCCGAGTAGAGTCTGTTCTGGAACAATTGGATAGCTCCCCTGAATCGGTTATCCTGGAGTCTGTGCTAGAAGGCATGGCTGAATATTACTCCCTCAATCTTGCTCGAGAAGTTCGCAAGGGACTGCGTGAGAATGCAGAAGTGGGCGCCCATACTGGCGGCCGGCCACCTTATGGATTGAAGGTAAACCCTGAATCTCGCTTATTGGAGATAGACGAAAAAACCTACAAGGCCGTACAAATATATTTTGATGGCATCGACGCTGATCTCCCAAACGATCAGATCGCGACGATCTTGAATGATAAGGGGTACCGGACCCTTAACGGTAGAAAATTCACAAGTAGCAGCTTTGCTACTTGGGGACAAAACCGTAAATATAAAGGGGACTACACTTACGATGTTTCGGCCCCGAAGGATGAAGACGGAAAACGAAATACCAACAACAAAAAGCCACAGGAAGATCAAGTACTGAAAGAGGGAACCATTCCAGCTATCATATCATCGGAGCAATGGGATAGGGTGAGTCAAAAGCTTCAAGAGCGAAAACGAAAACCAGGAAGGATGAAGGCCAAGGTGAATTATTTACTGACTGGAAAAATCGTTTGTGGAAACTGCGGGGCGCTTTATGCAGGGAACTCTTATACCAACAAAAAGAGCAGCGATGGCACGGTGCTGACTTATTATAAGTGTCAGAATAAATGCGGAAATACCAGCATACGGAAAGATGATATTGAAGACTTGGTATTACGTCGATTGCTTGATAATTGTTTCTCGGAGGAAAGCGTCCGTGATATTGTGGAACGGGTACAAGAATTATATCAGAAGGAGAAACAACAAAGCCTCGACGAAGTAGAGCCGATCAAGCGCGAGCTGGCCGAACTGAAAGGCAAGCTGAATAACTGGGTCGAAGCATTAGGCGCTGGTGTTAAATCTGTCATCGACAACATCAAGCAAGCAGAGCAGCGGATAGAGGTGCTTGAATATGAATTGCAGCGAGCCGATCTGCTGCGAACAATGACCATTTTGGATGAAGACTATATTCGCAAAGTAATTGAAATGAAAAAGAACCTGCTGCTCTCCGACGATGAAGACGGAAAGAAACAAGTTCTTCAGGAATACGTTGACCGTGTAATAATCCAGCCATCCAAAGACATAAACAACTTTGATGTTAAGATCACGTACAGGGTTTTTACCAATGGAGCCGAGGGGAGTCGAACCCCTGTCCGAAGATAACGGCACATAAGTTTCTACGAGTGTAGTTACAGTTTTGATGTCACCCGAGTATCGCCCCGTAACCGGCTATACGTTGGGTCAGCCTGATTGTCTTCTTCTGCTGACCCCAGGCGGAGACCAGACAGCGTATCCCACTACTTGTTAGCCCCTATCCCTGTCACATGGGCGATGCAGGGTAGAAGCACGCACACAGGCTATTAAGCTGCGAAAGCGTAGTTGTTTTGTTGTTTGCCGTTTAATAGGCTTTAGCGTTGATGAAGCGGACGCGTCCCCACTACTCGCTGCTCATGCTCGAACTACCCCCGTCGAATCCAAAAACGGCCCCTCATTAGAAAAGGGCGCTTCGGATCAAGCGGATCTTCCAGCAAGAGAGATCCAGGCAGCCTCTGTCTTAGATGACTGTCACGAAGCAAAAATCTTACTTACACAGTATAGCACATTTATCAACACTTTAACACGTGGGTTAAAGGAATTGAAGGGTAGATCTGGAACGGCAGGAAGAGCCGGGATACGGCTTATCTGGCGATCTTTTGTTTCTCGCGGAGCGCACGCTGGATATCGCGTTGAGCGTCTTTTTTGGCGGCGGTGTCGCGCTTGTCGTACTGCTTCTTCCCTTTACCCAGGCCGATCAGCAGCTTCGCGTACCCGTTGCGCACATACACCTTCAGCGGCACAATCGAGTAGCCTTCCTGCTTGGACTGTCCGAGCAGCTTGTGGATCTGCACCTTATGCATCAGCAGCTTGCGTGTACGTGTCGGGTCCGAGGGATTGTTGCGGTTCCCCTGTTCAAAAGGGCTGATATGCATGTTGTGCACATGAATCTCGCCGTTCCGAATGGTGGCAAAAGCGTCGCCAATGTTAGCGCGACCATTACGCAGCGACTTAATTTCCGTACCGGTCAGCACCAAGCCAGCTTCATAAGTGTCCTCGATAAAGTAATCATGGGAAGCTTTTTTGTTCTGGGCGAGCACTTTCCCGTCTGCTTTTTTACCCATGAGAGTCACTCCTTGAATCGAATTTCCCGTTTGAACAGAGTCAAACGTCAGATCTATATTGTATCAAAAGCGAGCGCGGGTACGCAAGGAAGGATGCTTCTCCCCAGGGCAATCGCTTACGGATTTCTTTAAACCCTTGCCTTCAAAATTTCAGGAATAAATAACTAATGTGGAATTTCTCAGACTGTTGAGAAACCCAATATTTCAATACGACACCGCATTCATTTGATTTGGTATAATATAGGTAATTTTGTAGGAAAGTGCGGTGTCTCATGTTAAACGAAAAGGATCAAGGGAATAGCGGGAAATA
>NZ_JBVYOK010000014.1:0-184459 GCF_056120445.1 Paenibacillus sp. sgz302115 | reverse complement strand
TGATCCCAGAGAGTGCTTCTTTCACAATCTCGAGTCGGATTTCCTCATAGGCTTTTCTCTTCTTCATGAAACTCGCCTCCCTCTTCTTTCAGTGTAATAAATTGGGGGGCAACTCTCCAGTTTCATTAGGGGGCCTAGGAGCTTCTGCCGTTGTTCCCGGGCATTCCGCCCGCGGCGGCTCCACAACGGCATTTCTGCCGTTGTTCCCAGGCAATCCGCCCCCGGCGGCTTCAACAACGGCATTTCTGCCGTTGTTCCCGGGCAGCCTGCCCCCGGCGGACCCAACAACGGCATTTCTGCCGTTGTTTCCGGGCAATCCGCCCGCGGCGGCTCCAACAACGGCATCTCTGCCGTTGTTCCCGGGCATTCCGCCCGCGATAGCTTCAACAACGGCATTTCTGCCGTTGTTCCCGAAACACAAAAAAACACGGACAACCGTGTCCGTGTTCGTATTCCTAAATATTTTTCAAAAAATATTATTAGTCATATGACATTTCATACTTGGTAAGCCCGACTGCATTGGCATAGAGTGCCGCCTGTGTCCGGTCTGCGACCTGAAGCTTCGCCAGTATCTGGCTGACATGCTTCTTCACGGTAAATTCGCTGATGAACAGACGTGAGGCGATTTCCCGGTTGCACGCCCCCTGCCCAAGCTCAATCAGCACTTCCTTCTCCTTAGGTGTCAATTCGTCGGTAGGACTGTTGCCGCTCATCCGCATCTTGTCTTCCATCAGCCCGGGATCATAATACTTTCTGCCCTTATGTACCAGCTGAATGGCAAACAGCAGTTCCTCCGGCAGTGCTTCCTTCAGCACATAACCATCAACCAGCACTTCCTCCGCCTTCAAAAAATCCTCTCTGCTGGCCGAGGAGGTCAACAGGATAAACTTGCTTATCAGCCCGCGCGAACGCGCTGCCTTGATGACATCCAGCCCTGATTCATCAGCCAGCTTCAGATCAATCAGCACCAGATCAGGCTGCGTCTCCTCAATGACCAGAAGCGCTTCTTGACCATTTGTTGCTTCACCGGCAAACTGCAGATTGGACTGCATGGAAATGACCGCTGCAAGCCCTCTTCTCACCAATGGGTGATCATCAACAATGACGATTTTCACTAGATCGACCTCCTTGCCTAAAGTTTATGCATTTTTTAATTCAGCTACGCCGACAGGTATCGTAATTAAAATTTTTGTGCCTGAATGCTCACTGCTGGACAACTGAAAGTCTCCGCCTAAAGACTGTGCCAAATATTGCATATTCTTCATGCCTAATCCCCCGGTGTTATCCTCGGATTCGGTCCAGAGCAGATCAGTATCGAACCCGACACCATCGTCGATGATCGAAAGTCTGATCCATTTCGGCTTGAGTGACAGCTCGACATCCACCCGGCTGGCCGCGCCATGACGTATGGCATTGCCTGTCGCTTCCGAGATAATCCGGAAGAGCGCCTTATGGTAAGGGTAAGGGAGACTGAAATCGTCCCCCGTTATTTTTAGCTCAATTTCCACATCGTTCAGCCTGGACAAGCTTTTCAAATGCGACCGGACCATGCCCAGCCAGGTGGGCCCGCCGCTTTTTTTGGAGCTGAGGCTGTAGATGGTAATCCGCAGCTCTTTGGCAACCTTGGTGGCCGAGTCATGGATCAGCTCGATTTGCTCCTCAAGCTCGGGTTCGGACATCTTCCGCCACGTCTGCTTCAGCGAATGGGTCGCATACACAATCCCGAACAGGCTTTGTGATACACTGTCATGCATTTCATCGGCGATCCGGTTCTGCTCATTGGTGATGATCAGCCGGTTCTCGATGACACCCAGCTCATGGCGCTCAAGAATGATCGCACTCAGCTCTGAAAGGAACATCAACTGCTGAATGTACCATCTGCGCCCTTCCAGCCCTTCCGTGGCTTCCAGCTTTACGCCGATCATGCCGACAAAACGCGTGCTCATTCTAACAGGCATAAGCAGAAAATCCCCGAGTCCGGGCAGGCTTTTGAATACCGGCTCACGCTGCAGTCTCCATTCGTGCTCGTGCTTCTCCAGCTCCCCGAAAATAAAACGTTCTTCCTCGTGCTGCCAGCCGGTCTGCCGGCTCTGCGGAGCAGGCTCGCCGCTCTTCTTGGCGAACCAGAACAGCGCTTTGTCCAGCTTCGTCAGCTTCACCACATAATCCGTGATCACCTGGCCAATGTTCATGAAGTCATGCTGGCTTGAGGTTTCCACGATATGATACAGCGATTTAATATGCTCCATGGTTTCGTTCGTCCGTGCGTTTGCTGCCTCCCTTTGCCGCTTAATCCGGTTAACCATTTGCATAATTATAACCGTAAGTACCAGGGCTAGAAACAGGTTACCGTTCTCAAGCACAACTTCCGAGAAAGTTCTGCCGGCAGAATTCAGGAAAAGATAGCAGCTAACAGCCACTATAGCGATATAACTCAGGAGTAGACTCCAGCCAAAATAAAATGACAATGATCCTGCTGCAATCAGCACAGGATTAAGCACATACATTTTGAATGAGCTGTCATACCCTCCAGTAAATAACATCAATGCAATGATTCCAGCCATTTCTATGCTTACAGCAAGCATTAGATAACGCGGCCATTTACGCAGCCTCCGGTACACGATCGTGAATACTTGGGCAAATAAGAATAGTGCCATGATTAATAGGGATTTATAGATGACGGAAGGCCCCGTATGGTCCAGGAGGTACATGAGTGATGTGAGGGACAAAGAAAAAATTCTGTAAAAGGAAATCATTCTGTCTTCCGCGGTTGACTTAATTTTCATCCCACCACCCAATTCTCCAGTTTGTGGAAAATGCGAGCTTATTTTAAGCTTTGTTTAACAGCATCATACATGAGAAAAATCACAATAACAAGTTCCCTTTTTTGCTGACAACGTTTTCATTTCAGAGGAATTTTATATTTTCAGGCTTTTTTTTATTGAAAGCCATCCACCCCTGCAAATGATAGCGAATTCATAAATTTCGGGTATTTTCAAAGCACATAAAGCAGCCCGCCCACAAAAAAATGGACAGGCTGCTATGGCTGCTATATCTGTGGTTGTCCTAGTCATTCCAGTCGTTCGCAGTCTATTCGGCTACCGCTGACAAATCTTTAGGCAACTTGGATGGATTGCAAATGCAAATCTGATAGCGCTGTTCGCCAACGATATGATACCCGGTGGACAAGATCCGCACATTATGGTTTCGTGTGTCCACCTTATGGAGACTGCAGCAACTGATGCAGTAAAATTCCCTCATGGCTTCATCTCCGGCATAGTCTTTAAGAACTATCGTAAAAACTGCTAATATTATCTAAATAATAGCACCACATTTTTGCAAGTGTCAATAAAAAAACCCATTTTCCGACATTATTCTGTTGGACAAAGTAGAATTATGTCGATAACTATAGATTCTTGCGGCAAATCAGCGGAGAGACTCCCATATATTTCTTGAATAACCTTGAGAAGTAAAAAGAATCGCTGTAATGAAGCATCCCGGAGATTTCTTTGACCTGCAGGGAAGTATTGAGCAGCAAATGTTTTGCTTCCGCCATTCTAAGCCGGTGGACATATTCATGCAGCGGGTAGCCGCTGCTGCGGCGTACAAGGCGGCGAAGCGTCGACATTGAAATATGGTGTTTGGCGGCAATCTCCGAAAGGTCCAGCGTCCCATAAATGCAGGAGTTCAAATCCTCGCGGATTTGCGGCATGAGCGTTGTCTGCCAAGTACGCTGATTGTCTTGGGTGATAGGCGAACATTCCAGCAGCATACTCTCCAGCACCAGGGCCGCCCGGTCGGCATCTGCGGGAACACCGCCATCCATCAGCTCCAGCACCTGCTCGAACAAGGCCGAAAGACCCTGCACCGCATTGTTATTGTTCTGAAAAACAGTTCCCTCCGCTATTAGTCCTGCCTCCAGCCATTCCGCAACCCGGCTTCCGCTAAAGTTGATATAATATTCATCCCAGCTTCCGCCTGGCGGGGGACCAAAGCTATAGGTATAACCCGGACGAAAGAAAAACAGGCTGCCGCCGCGAACCTGCTGAAGCTTGCCATTGTTCTCCGTGTAAGTGCCGTTTCCAGATAAAATATAGACAAGTGCCCAATGCCCGAATACTACGCTAGAACGAAACAGGGTTCTTCCCGGCAAATGCCCCGCTTGCCCAATCTGAATCGACTTCAGCCTAAGCTTGGAGGATTCCACCTTGGGATCAATAATCCTTATGGGGTATGGACTGATCATATAATCCATGACCTTGGGCATACATTGTATTCCTCCCTGTGTTTTAGAGTGATATGGTTAATCTGAAGATGATCATATTCTACATGAATAAGAGGTGTCCACGCTATGTCTGAGCAACACAACCTGCAGCTTCTCCCTCACCCGCGGTCAATGGTTTGGTCCAAGGGCCAGTTCCATCTCCCGGCCAAAGGCAGTATCGTTCTTGGCGGTGAGGAGGACCATGCCGTAATCCCCGCTGCCCGCAAACTTCAGCTTGTACTATCACAGACTCTTCAGTTGAATGTGCCGCTATCTGTAGGCACACGTCCATCCGTTCGTCCTATCTACTACTTTAGTTATAGTCCTCTGCTGCCTCAGCAAGGCTATGAACTCCATGTAGGGGAGAGCGGAATTTCCGTAACCTACAGCTCACCGGAAGGTGCCTTTTATGCTGTAGCCACATTGAAACAGATTATTCGGCAATGCGGCAGAGAAGTGCCTTTTCTGCAGATCAGCGATCAACCGGATTTTCCCGCGCGAGGACTTATGATTGACATCAGCCGCAACAAAATTCCCAAGCTGGAAACCTTGTACCGGATCATAGATTTCATGGCCGATTTGAAGCTGAATCAGTTGCAGTTATATATAGAAGGTTCTCCATTCGCCTACGAGTCCTTCCCTCAGGTCTGGGAGCTGGAAACCCCTATTACCGGTGAAGAAATTCTGCTGCTGGATGCTTACTGCCGCGAGCGTTATATTGAGCTTGTTCCGAATCAAAACAGCTTTGGGCACATGGAGGGCTGGCTGACCCGTCCCGAGTTCAATGACCTGGCTGAAATTCCCGAAGGCTTCATGTTCCCGAAACATATGTACGATAACGATATGTACCCGGAGGGACTGTTCATGCACCCGGGAACGTTCCATACCGAAAATCCTGAAGTGCTTGAGTTGCTGGGTACAATGTATGATGACCTGCTTCCTTACTTCTCCTCGAAGCTGTTCAATGTCGGCTGTGATGAGACGTATGAGCTTGGGCTTGGCAAGAGCAAAGCCACGGCAGATTCAAAGGGCAAAGGCCAGCTATACTTGTCTTTTCTTCAGAAGATTCATGGTCTTGTTCTTGAACGCGGCAAAACCATGCAATTCTGGGGCGATATTATTCTCCAGCACCCCGAGCTGATCCCCCAGCTTCCCAAGGATGTTATTGCTATGGAATGGGGTTATGGCGCGGAGCACCCGTTCGAGGCGGAAACGCTGAAATTCCGGGAAGCGGGAATTCCTTTCTATGTCTGTCCGGGGACCAGCTCCTGGAATTCTCTCACGGGACGCAGCGACAATATGCTGGCTAATCTGCGGAGCGCCGCGATTCACGGCAAAAATAATGGTGCCATTGGCTACCTTATTACCGATTGGGGGGACTTCGGACATTGGCAGCACCTGCCAGTCAGCTATGCCGGATTTGTATATGGTGCGGCGGTAGCATGGAATGTCGAGAACAATCTTGAAGCGGATGTTGCAGAATATCTGAATACCTCCGTATTCTATGACCGTTCGGGGAAAATCGGCCAATTGCTGCTCGATCTCGGGAACTACTATAAGCTTGAGTCCGGGATCTCCCGTCCGAACGATACCGAGCTGTCGATGCTGCTGCGCACCCTACTGCACAATGTGGGGCTTGCCTTGAAGCTTACAGCCGGACATTTCGACCGTTTGGAGCAGTATATCAGCGAAGTGGAGGATCGGCTTGAGGATCTAACGCTGGAATGCGAAGATGCCGCTCTAGTTATGGAAGAGCTGCAGAGCGGCATTCATTTTGTAAAACATGCGGTACAGCTTGGCCGGATTAAATTACTGCTGGCCTCAGAGCCGGAAAAACTGAATGCAGCCCTGATCCGTCGGCAGATCAGGGACCTCGATATTCTGCTGCATCACTACCGGCAGCTATGGCTTCAGCGCAACCGGCTCGGCGGCCTGGAGCAGAGTGTCTCAAGGCTTGTCCGGCTCCGCGCCGAATACAGCAAGCTGGCGGCAGAGCTGGCCGAACCGAAGGCATTGTAACACTTATTCTTCTATAGTAGAAGTCCGGCACATCATCAAAAAGGCTGCTGTATCCGCAAACCTATCTGCGAATACAGCAGCCTTCAATTTATTCAGCGTCATTTCTCCTGTTCATTCCGCCCAGGGCTGGCTCTGTGAAACTACCGTTTCCCCGCCCGATGCCGCCTGCTCCAGAAGCAGTGCCAGGTATTGGTCCTGGCTGGCTTCAGCCAGACTGTAGAACGAAGGCCCGCCCTGGATATGCTGCTGCATCCGGACAAGGCATTCCGCAATAGCAAGCTCTTCTTCCGAGAGCCGGGCCGGAGCAAAGGGATTGCGGTACAGCCACTCACCGTCGGCCATAATACCCTTGAGGTAAAAGCCCTCCAGATTGCCGCCATGTCCGGCGTCGATCCGCCGCAGCTTGCTGTACAGCGGTGCATCATAGCTTTGCAGCCAGGATACATCCTCGTTCGAGAGCTCCCCGCGTTCCCCGCGCACCAGAACCCGGCTTCGGCGAATCCATGAGAAATACTGGTCGCGGGTGAAATCGAACACTCCCAGCTTGTCTCCAAAGTCCAAAGTGGCAAGCAGCTGTACACTCTCCACCGTTTCTTCGGCTGAAGGCAGCACACTCCGCTCTGGTCCTTTTATAATAGAAGAACGAAAATTGTGCGCCCGGATGCTAACGGTCTCGAAGCCGATGCCCAGCAGATGACGGATCAGACTGATTCCGTGATAGCCGTGCGCAGCCGACACCTGAGCCTGGCTGATGGCGCCCAGCCGTCCCGAAGCAGCCAGCGCAATTCTTGCCGCATGCATGGGCTGGAATAAATACTGCTCGGCAATTTGAATGGTGGCGGAGCGGCCTGCCCGGTTCCACAGCTCAATGAGCTGCTCCAAATTCGGCGCAGGAGGCGTTTCAGCCAGCACCGGAATTCCGGCTTCGGCCAGCCTGATCACGTATTCTGTGCTGATCTCCTTTTTCAAGCTGACTACGGTGAAGGAATAGGCTCCCGCCGCAATAAACTCCTCAAATGTGGTGTATACCCGGACTCCCCAGGTTCTGCTCAACGCTTCGGCTTTGTCCCGGTTGCGGACGAACATTGCGCCTACGGCGAATCGCTCCGGCAGCTCTCTGGCGATCCGCAAATAAAATTCTGCACGCCAGCCCCCGCCTACCAGTCCAAATACAATCTTCTCCATACCCATTCTCCCTTCTCCCGTTCATTCTTTGCCTAAAACTCGCAAATTCTGATTGAAATCGCCTATCTGGAAGACTATAATCATGACGAATAACCACTTTTTTCCTAAATATTACAAAATGACAGGGGACAAAGCTATGGATTGGCTGCACGATTACGAAGAAGAGCTCCGCTTGGTGTTTCTGGACTGCAGCGCCATCATCTCCGAATTTCCAGAACCGCTTCAGGCTCAAGGGTTGATCTATCTCGATCAGTTCAACGTGTTTGGCGCAGGAAGCCACAAGAATTACATCTGTTATCTTCTCCCGTTTTGGTTCAGGGACGGATATGGCCTTACCCGGGAGGAGACCCGCCAAATGTCGGTGGGCAACATCTTTGCCATGCTGTATTTCTTCATTCAGGATGATCTGATGGACAGCAGTGAATCCACACCTGCTAAGATGCTGCCGCTGGCCAATCTGTTCTATGCCCAATTTATGAATAAATACAGACCGCTTTTCCCGGCGGATTCCCCCTTCTGGCCGTGCTTCAACCGTTATATTACCGAATGGGCGGACAGCGTGGCCGGGGAGACGGGCGGTGATTATTTTCAGAATGACGTAATCAAAATCGCCCATAAAGCCAGCCCCCTCAAGCTCTCCAGCACCGCCATCCTGCTGCACACAGGCAATGCCAACCTTATTAAGGAAGCCGAGGATATGATCCACATAGTTCTGCTGACCCTGCAAATGCTCGACGATTATGAGGATTGGGAGCAGGATCTTGCCGAGGGCAGCTATAACTGTCTGCTGTCACTGGTGCGCCGTCATCTTGGACCTGGCAGTGAACCACTTACCAAAGGACAGGTGAAGGATTATATATTCACGACAGGAGGACTTGCGGCTTATGCCGAAGCAGCCCTTGCCAACCACAGTAGCCTAGAAGATTACCATTTGAATGTGCCCCATCTGGTTTCGTTCCATCAGGTGCTTGTGAAGAATCTGCAGCATATCGCCGCAGCCATCGAAGCAGAGAAGCAGCTTTTGCAGGGCGGAGGTCTCAGCTACTGGTTATCCAAGAACATGAACGCTTAAAAACTAGGAAATTAGAGGTAGAATAATAGAATGGCCTATGCTATACTGATCAGGAAAATATAACCATTTTGGGAAGGGTGATTATTGTGTCAGAAGCAATTCTCAGAAATCAAGTGATTCAGAAGGCATGGGAAGATCCGGGGTTCAAGCAAAGATTACTCACAGATCCAAAAGCAGCCCTCAAAGAAGCGCTAGGCATCAATCTTCCCGATCATATTACTCTCAAAACGGTTGAGGAAGGCTCGAATGAGTTCTACCTGGTCATTCCCCCCAGTCCAGCTTCAGGCGTAGTGAAAACAGACATCAAACCACAAGGTACCTGGTAAGATATAATTGGAGCTTAGGTCTCATAGGGAGCCCGCACCATCCGGAGCTTCTGCCAATGGCAGAGTAGTAATGGATTCGGTACCGGCTCCTTTTCTGCTGATAAACCGGACCTCGCCTCCCATCGCCTCAATAATCCGAAACGTAACCATAAGTCCCAGTCCCGTACCCTTCGTTTTGTTGGAGGAGAAATACGGCTCACCCAGCCTGCTCAGAACAGCCGGTTCCATGCCTGACCCGTTATCCTTGATATGAATAAATACTTTATCCCCTCTGGCGTAGGCCATCATAGAGATCAGCCCTTCATCCCCCAGCGACTCAATGCTGTTCTTGATCATATTGATGAAGGCCTGCTTGAATTTGGAGGAATTGCCCTTCACCCACAAATCCTCTCCAACCTCCAGCACCATCTTACCCCCATTCAAATGACACAGCGGCAGCAAAATGCTCTCGATATGCTTGCATTCATCGTAGACGCTCAGCAGAGAGACTTGCTCAAACTCCGGTTTGGCAAACGTAAGAAAATCCGTAATGATATTGGCCGCACGGTCCAGCTCGCTAAGGGCCATGAACAAATATCTTCGCTCATCAGCGGACGATTTCTCGCTGAGAAGCTGCAGAAATCCTCTGGTTACCTGCAGCGGATTGCGTACCTCATGCGCTACAGAGGCGGCCAATTCGCTGATGATCTCCATTTTTTCGGAGCGCTGCAGCTCGTTGTTGAACAGCTCCAGCTCCCGTGAATACTTGACAACCTGCTGATGGTTCAAGGCCAGCCTGCGGCCCAAAATAATGATCAGCGAGAGAATGAATACCACCAGCGCCCACTTCCAGTAGACCAGATCATAATTCCCGCCACGGATATAATACCAGACCAGCTCGGCTACCCCGGTACAAGCGGCGGTTCCGAAGCCAATGGCGAAGGTGATCGCATCCTTGTTGCCCCGCAGCGAGAACAGAATGACACAGGCAACCAGCAGAATGAATTGCACTATCATGATCACTCCAACAATGGTGGTGGAGATAAAATAATAAAATTCCACAAAACGGTTGCCCGACACGGCATTAATGATCAGAAAAGATAAGCAGAACAAGGAGTAGGTTACCTGGAATTTACGGAACCTCCGAATGATGCCGAGCTTGCCGCTGCCGAATATTTTCTCAAACAGAAAGGTCAGTGACGGCAGCAGCGACAGCAGGGCCAGATCGAAAAAGACGACGCTAACGGGACCTAAATAACTATAGAAGGTATACGTAAAAGGTGAATACGTAATCGCCAGAACTCCGGTGGAGGCTATCACTATAGACAAGGAAGAAGCTACAGAGAAATACTCCCTGTTCAGATAAAATGCGCATACGAACATGACCAGCGCCACGAACAGGAACGCGCCGCCCAAAATGATATCGACAAGCCCATTTTTAATATAATCCTTAATCAAAACGCTATGCTCGCCAAGCACTGCCCGCTCTTTAATGCCGATCCGCTCCTGCAGCGTCTCTGTCCATATGTACAAGGTAGTGCCGTTAGTTGCATCACTAAGCGGGATAAGCAGTGAATAGTTATCATGAATATAGCTGCGGTCACCCTCGAAGATCAGCTTCTGCTGCTGATACACCTTAACATGCAATGCATACAGCGTATTAATATATATCGAAGGAGCGGCGTACTCATATTTCGGCAGTTCAATCCGCGTCCATGCGGAGGACACTCCAGCCGGCAGCTCCGGCGTTCCCAGAGCGGCATTGACATTCATCCAGCCGTGGTGATCCTGCACGGGAACCTCACGGCCGGTATCACCGTCTTCTGCCCATTTCATTTGCCAGCTTGTGATTTCTTTGGAGGCGTAGCGGCTGTCTGCCGTTACCAGGAGCGAACCGCAGGTCATCAGAAGCAGGATCAACACCGCTGTCAGGTGAATAACTCTAGCAAACAAGCGCATGCAAGCACCTCAGAAGAAAGTTTCAGAAGCAACGTTCTGTTATTGTACTATTTCGCTTCATCCGCAGCCCATCCCTTTAAAAATGCGGAATTTTTCGAAAAAACTCCTAAATTTTTACGGATGCTGGCAATTTGACGATAACCTCTGTGCCTTCCCCTTTTTTGCTCTGAAAATGAATCGAGCCGTTCATGGCTTCAATAATCCGGAAGGTAACCATGAGCCCGAGCCCTGTTCCCTTGGTTTTGTTGGAATAATAGGGTTCACCCAGCCGGGCTAATTCGCTGACCTTCATGCCTTCTCCGTTATCCCGCACACTGATGACAACCTGCTCGCCTGATCCCCATGCGGCAATGGTAATCAGTCCATCCTCCTGCAAGGATTCAATCGCATTCTTGATCAGATTTATAAAAGCCTGCTTGAATTTGGACGTGCTGCCCAGCACTTGAAGACCACTCTGCAGCTTAAGCTCTATCGTTCCCCCCTGCAGATTCGCCAGCGGCACCAGTATGCCGGAGACATGCTCCAGCTCCCGCGATACCTCAAAGTTATCCAGCGTATCCATTCCGGGTTTGGCAAAGGTCAGAAAGTCCGTAATGATTACCGAAGCTCTATCTAGCTCCTCCAGAGCCATGTGCAGGTACTCTTTCTCCTTCTCGGCGGAGCGTTCTCCAAGAATCTGCAGGAAACCGCGGGTAACCTGAAGCGGATTGCGCACCTCATGAGCCACCGAAGCGGCAAGCTCACTGATAATCTCCATTTTCTCCGAACGCTGCAGATCATTATTGAACTTCTCCAGCTCCTGGGAATAATTCACAGCCTGTTCGTAGTTGCTTGCAAACCTTCTTCCCAGGATGACGATCAGTGAAAGAATGAACACCACCACGCCCCACTTCCAGCAGAAGAGTTGATATTTCTCATTGGAGGCATAATACAGGATCAGCTCGCTGAGTGACATTACCGCAAACACTACGAATCCAATCGAGAAAATGACCGCATCCCGGTTGCCTTTGAGGGCAGCATGAATAGCCACATACATCAGAAATAGAAACTGCAAAATCATCATTACGCCCAGAATGTCCACAGTTGTAAACCTGTACGCACCGTCCAGCCGGAAAGACAGCAAAGCATTCAATATTAGAAATCCCAGACAGAATAGCGAAAAACCTAGCTGAAATTTACGCAGCCGGATGATCCAGCCGTGCTTGCCAGGTCCGAAAATTTGCTCAAAATAAAACGTAAAAGCCGGCAGCAGCGTAAATAGAGCCAAATCGAAGCAGATTTCAATCAGCCGGCCCCGGCTGCCCATAATTAGCGGCAGAAACGGCGAATAGGTGATCAGCAATACTCCGAAGGACAGAATTACCAGCACAAGCAAAAATCCGCCCTTGAAAAAATCCAGCCGAAGAAATAACAGACATACCATCAGTGCCACTCCCATAAACAGAAGGGCTGCCCCGATTACAATATCCACTAAATCCTGTTTCACATAAAAAGCCAGCAGCTTGCCGTAGCTTCCCGCCGTGATACTTCCCTCTACACCAAAGCCCTTATCGCCCCCGCTGCTCCACAGGTAGAGCTGGGACTTGCCCTCTTTACCCGACAGCGGAATCAGCGCCTTGCTTCCATTATAATTAATGATCTCCCGGGAATCGTAGATAAGCTTGTTGTTCATATAAGCCTTGACGGTATTTCCGTATATTTTATTAATCAGCAGTGCTGAGTTCCCTTCCGCCTGCGGCAGAGAAATCCGCAGCCAGGCAGCCGTGACACCTGCCGGAGGCAGCGGTCTGGCAGCCCCCGAAGCAACCTTGACCCATTCGTCATCGGGAACCCCAGCCGCTTCTCCGGGACTATGAATATTTCCATAGTCCCATTTCAGCTCCCACTCCGGTAAAGGCTGACCTGTCTTTCCTCCCCATTGCATAGCGATACTTATAGGTACTATAGCAATCAGCAGCAGCAGCATGACAATTGCTGCCGCTGCCTTTGTTGATGGAAACTTCATTATGCACCTCAGTGAATCATTAGTTGGATTTATATAGTTCTTATGATACCTGTTTTCGACAGCCTTCGCACCATCCCTGCCTGATCCTGCAAAAAAACCTCGAAACAAGAAGAAACGTCTGCCCGTCCTTTTAAAGCGTCAACACCGTTTTCTTGGCCTGACGGTTAATCCGGCAGAAGATTGAATATATTAAGATCAGGCCTGCTATTCATTATGCAAAGGGAGTTGAACGGCGATGGGAAATGAGTTTAATAAAACTGAAGCCGACTTTGAATATGAGCGCTACACAAAGATGGGCGGGATCCATGAAACTCCTATTGATCTGGACGGAGTAGTGGATGATGATGCCGATCCGGCCCTGGTAGGCGATCATATACTCGCCGCCGATATTGGCCTGAATGCGCCTGAACCTATGCCGGAGCTGCGGGCAGACCGTAATATAAGCATGACCTCTCCCCCTCCGCCCGGGCGGGATGAGCTGCTGGAATCCGATGCGCTCTTTGCCGCCGGTGCGGCGGGGCTGACCGGCAGCGCGCTTCGCTATGCTGAAGCGGAGGGGGCTGCGGCAGAGGCCGATGAAGAGGAGCCTCCGCTGGAGGATATTCCCGATGCCGACGAGCTTCAGCCGGAAACCTCTGTCGATCCGGCTGCTCCGCCGGTGGATGTCATGCCGGGGATTGACATCCTAAACGGCTCGACCGGAGAGGAAGATTAGTTTTGTTATTTTTCGCATTGACTTTTTAACGCTGCATCCTTAATATTGGGTGTAATTCAATACGGCGATGGAGTTCGCCATAACCGTCCCTTAGTGACTAATGACTCCTACCAGTGGGCATTTTGCTGGTAGGAGTCTGTTTTATTATGGGGAGATCATGATGTAATCGGGGGCTAAAAGAATGAAAGCTATGTATGCGCACTGGCAGAAATGGGTCGAAAGGAGAAGTGATCTGGCGCTTTGGAGCACCTTTATCAAATGGATTGTGCTGGGCAGCGTTGTGGGTATCCTGTCGGGAACAGCCTCGGCTTTTTTCCTAAAAAGTCTTGATGCCGTTACGGAGCTACGTATGAGTTATGCCTGGCTGCTGTTCTTGCTTCCGCTGGGCGGAGCATTGGTGAGTTATCTGTACATGCGTTACGGCAAAAACAGCTCCAAGGGAAACAACCTGATTCTTGAACAAATCCACGATGGCAATGAGACGATTCCGCTGCGGATGGCGCCGCTTGTGCTGTTCGGAACTCTCGTTACCCATTTATTCGGCGGCTCGGCGGGGCGGGAAGGAACGGCGGTGCAAATGGGCGGCAGTCTGGCCGAAGGTTTCGGCAAGCTGATCCGCATCAACCCGCTCGACCGTAAAATTCTGCTCATGTGCGGAATCAGCGGCGGCTTCGGCTCCATCTTCGGAACCCCTTTGGCCGGAACGATATTTGGCCTGGAGGTCATTGCGATTGGCTTGATCAGCCATAAAGCGCTGCTTCCCTGTTTTACAGCCAGCTTTGTCGGTGATATAGTCGCCACCCGCGTGTGGGGCGTGAAGCATATCCATTATCAGGTTGATGTTTTTCCTGCACTGGGAGTTGTGGTTCTGCTGAAGGTGATCCTTGCCTCCATATTATTTGGGCTTGCCAGCATCCTGTTCAGTGAGCTTACCCATTATCTGAAAAGAACCTTCACAGCACTTGTGAAAAATCCTATGCTCAAAAGTGCGCTCGGCGGCTGCATCATTATAGCCTTGGTCTATATTGTCGATTCCAGAGATTACCTGGGCCTGGGCATCCCTTTGATCCAGGATTCCTTCACGACCGGCGTTGCGCCTTTCGCCTTCTTATGGAAGCTTATCTTCACCTCGTTCACCTTGGGAACCGGGTTTCAGGGAGGAGAAGTAACCCCTTTATTTGCTATAGGGGCTACTATGGGCAACAGTCTGGCCGGCATCCTTCATCTATATGCGCCATTTCTGGCTTCGCTTGGATTTATCGCCGTCTTCTGCGGAGCCACCAACACGCCTATCGCCTGCTTCATTATGGGCATTGAGCTGTTCGGCTCCGGCGGAGCGGTCTATATGTTCATTGCCTGCCTGGTCAGCTTCCTGTTCTCAGGGCATACAGGCATCTATACGTCCCAGCAGATCGGGATATCCAAGAGCCAGTGGATTCATATCCCTGAAGGAACAACACTCGCTACCGTCAAGCAGCGGCGCAAAATCAAACCGGAGGCGGACCGCTGAACGGCTCTGGAGCACTATTTTTCCAATATTGCCGTTTGTCCCGAGGCGTGTCCCGAGGTGTGGGCCGCTTCGACTTTCGCCTCCAATTTCCGGGTCTTCACAAGCACTGCTGCCATAAGCAGAATCGCCCCGTTAATGACGAACACCCAGCGAATAGGTAAGAACGCGCCGAGCATACCGCCAATGATCGGTCCGGCCATCGTTGCGAGCTGGGTAGCCGCCTGATTCAGACCAAACGCGCGCCCGCGAAAGCCCGGATCAATCACTTGGACAATCATCGCATTGACCGAAGGCAGCACTCCGGCATAGAACAAGCCGTAAGCAAAACGCAGGAGCGCAAATTCTACATAACCGGAGACAAAAAACTGCAGGATATTCCCGATGCCTCCGCCCAGCAGGCCAATGAAAAGAACGATTCCAAAGCCTTTACGGCTGCCGATTCTCCCCCACTGCGGAGCCATAATAACCGTGGCTATCCCTACAGCGGAGAACACAATACCTGAGCTAAGTGAAGCACTGTTCCGCGAAATTCCCATATCCAGCAAATAGATGGGCAGCAGCGGCTCCAGAATCATTACAGAAAAAGTAGCCAGGCCCGCAAGCAGCAGCAGCGTAATGAAGGCACGGTTTTTCCTGGCCTCACGGATATCATCGCTGACATGCGATCTTGGGGCCGAGCGGTCATAATTTTCTTCCTTGGCGAAAAAGGTGGCAATCAGCGCCGACACCAGCACGATCCCCGCCGAGAACAGAAACGCGCTGCGGTTGCTGGAATAATAGCTGACTACACCGCCAATCAGCGGGCCGAGGATGCTCCCCGTAGCTCCGGCTGTGGACATGATGCTGAGCGCATAGCCTGTCTTGTCCTCTGGAGTGTTGGTAGCCACCATAGCGATTGCCGCCGGAACAAAACCCGCCAAGAGCCCCTGAAAAATACGCACAATAATAAAAACATACGGATCATGCACAAAGTAATTGATCAGATAGAGCGCAGCCAGGCTGAATCCCGAACGGATCAGCATGGGCTTGCGCCCGTATTTATCGGCAAGCGACCCCCAGTAAGGGGAAATCAGCGCACTGGCCAAAAAGGTGATGCCGAAGCTGACGCCTGACCAGATTTCCAGATGATTGGTAACTCCTAGCTGGTCACTTAAAAAAATTGAAAGGAACGGGATCGAGATCGAATACGCGGTGCTGCAAAAAAACACGCCTATCCAAAGCACGATCAGGTTCCGCTTCCATGAAAAGCGCATACTGCACACTCCTGTCTGTTTATTCTTGGAAGTACCTACTCATTCTACTCCGCTTTAGGGAATGTGCCAATCCCGTGCGATCCTCTTATATTTTGCAAGGGAGAGGAGAAAGGTTGTATGATGATGGATGTGGACAACCGATATTCAAAGATTAAAGGAGCGATTGAGAACGTGAAGCGTACAAGAAGAACCCCGGTCATCCTTCTGGTGATGATGACACTCCTGCTGGTCATCGCCGCAGGCTGCGGCAACAAGCCGGCAAACAACAACGCAGCGGGCAACACCGCAAATACCGCAGGCAGCGAAGCCAGCCCGGCCCCGCAGGAGAGCGCTGCGGCAGCTACTGAAGGTGTGCCTTCAGCAACAGCCAGCCATCCGGTTGTTACTATAGAAATGGACAACGGCGGCATTATCAAGGCCGAGCTGTACCCCGAGGTCGCTCCCAACACCGTGAACAACTTCATTTCCCTGATCCAAAAGGGCTTCTATGACGGAACGATTTTCCATCGTGTCATTCCCGGCTTCATGATTCAGGGCGGTGATCCCGACGGAACAGGCTCAGGCGGACCGGACTACAGCATCGCCGGTGAATTCACCGCGAACGGCTTCACCAACAACCTGCTGCATACCCAGGGTGTGCTGTCTATGGCCAGAACCCAAGATATGAATTCCGCCGGCTCGCAGTTCTTCATTATGGCCGCCGATTCTCCTAGCCTGGACGGACAATATGCCGCATTCGGCAAGGTTACGGAAGGACAGGATGTCGTGGACGCCATCGTCAACCTGCCGCGCGACAGCTCCGACCGGCCGGATCAGCCGCCGGTTATGAAAAAGGTTACTGTGGATACGCTTGGCGTTACTTACCCGGAACCGCAAAAGGTGCAGTAATCGTTAGATCATATTTCAAAATAACCCGGCCCCTTCACCGCTGAAGCAAGTGAAGGGGCCGGACTGTATGCAGCGGCGGCAGCGATGACCAAGCTGCTGACCGCTGCAGAGTTATCTTCTGCTCAGGACGTGGTGGCTATCTCGCAGGAAAGTGCTGCGGCTGTTCCGCAGCAGGGAAATCCGCTCCTGCGCAAGATGATCTGCCGCAGCGTAGGTTGGAATTCCGCTTGTGCGGGAGATTTCCAGCACGCGGGTGATGCTGTCATAGATTTTGGCAATTTGCTTGAACGCCCGTTCCTTGTTGTAGCCGTTCAGCTCATCGGCCACATTGATTACGCCGCCTGCATTGATAACATAGTCGGGAGCATATACAATCCCCATTTCATGCAGGGCATCGCCGTGGCGCGGCTCCTTGAGCTGATTGTTGGCCGAACCTGCGACAACCTTCGCCTGTAGGAGCGGCAGCGAGTTGTCATTGATCGTTGCGCCAAGTGCGCAAGGAGCATAGATATCGCTTTTGACAGAAATAATGTCCGCAGGATCAACCGCTTTGGCGCCGTAAGCCTCTACCGCCCGGTTCACCGCTTCCTTATTGATATCTGTTACGATAAGCTGCGCGCCTTCCTCATGAAGATATTTGCAGAGCGTGAAGGAGACATTACCCACACCTTGAACTGCAACAGTCTTGCCTTCCAGCGAGTCGCTGCCAAAAGCCGCCTTAGCTGCCGCCTTCATACCTTGATATACCCCGAAGGCCGTCGCTGGCGAAGGATTGCCCGAGGAGCCGTAGGTAGCCGAAATCCCGGTAACATAATCCGTTTCCTGATGAATGATATCCATATCCGCTTCAGTGGTGCCTACGTCCTCGGCTGTAATGTAGCGGCCGTTCAAACCTTGTATGTATCTGCCGAAGGCACGGAACATCGCCTCGTTTTTATCCTTTTTGGGGTCCCCGATGATTACTGTCTTGCCGCCGCCCAGGTTCAGCCCGGCAACGGCATTCTTGTAGGTCATACCTTTGGAGAGCCGGAGCGCATCCACAACCGCATCTTCCTCTGATGCATACGTCCACATTCTTGTTCCACCTAGTGCGGGACCCAGTGTCGTGTCATGAATGGCGATAATAGCTTTTAACCCTGATGCCTTATCCTGACAAAACAACAGCTCTTCGTAATCGTCCCGCTCCATTGCTGCAAACAATTCCATTGGTCTCATTTCTCCTGTCTCTGCTATTCTTTGCGTTATGTTTCATAACAAAATTAGTACTTCCAGAGCGTATTGTCAATGCCATTTGTCCGCACACGGTGGATTTTTTTCTATATTCCGCTCGAATTCGACATCAACTTGACTCTTGATGTTATGCACATGTAAGGCTTGAGCACAGCTTGCTATTCTACTCCCAATACTCATCCGGCCGGTATTCAATTTCCGACTGCACCGCTATCGTCAGACATTCGGAAGAACTGTCGTAGTTCACCGGGTTGTCGCCGACATAATACCAGTGCTTGACCACCCGGCCGCCGGCCGGCTCCTCAAAACGAAAAACGTTCAGCTCAGCCTTGAGCGCAACCACTGCCGTCCCCTTATCTGCCGGTACGCCGCATAAGGTTATCAAAGTCAGACCGCCCTCATGATCAAAGGTATAGGTCAGGCCGTCCGTGCTGCTGAGGAGCATGCGCCCTGTTACGGCATGCTTAACCAGTACTCTCTCCTGTGCCATGATATCTTCCTCCTTGTACGTATGAATGGACCTTATGGCAGATCAATCAGCATTACGAAGACGTCTTCCCCAGCGGCAAGCTTCAGCTCGCTGACGTCTTCGATCCGTGCGGAATCCCCCGGATGCAGCAGCTTGTCTCCGTTCAGCTTGAGCTGACCCTCTATTACATGTATATAAATCCGCCGTCCCGGCTGCTGCCGATAATTCAGTTGTTCACCGGCTTGCAGGCGGCCAAGATAAATCGTCATATCCTGGGCAATATCAACAACCTCATCCGCACGATTGGCAGAAACTACAGGCAGCAATGCGCCATCAAGCTTCGTCGGATCAAACCGGCTTGTACTATATGAAGGCGAGGTGCCGCGGGTGCTCGGCATGAACCACAACTGCAGCAGCCGCACCGGCTCGGTATCCGAAGGATTATGCTCAGTATGAATGACCCCTGTCCCTGCCGACATCCGCTGAATGCCGCCGAAGTCCGTCTCGGCCACATTCCCCAGGTTGTCTTCATGACGGAGCCTTCCGGACAATACGATGGAGACAATCTCCATATCGCTGTGCGGATGGGCGCCAAAACCTCTCCCCGGAGCGATAATATCATCATTGCAGACGCGCATCGGCCCAAAAGCCGTATTGCCGGGATCATAGTACTCACCAAACGAAAAGCTATGTGTCCCTTTCAGCCAGCCGTGGTCAAAATGATGGGCGGATTCCGCCGGATATACTTGAATCATGTGATCCCCTCCTTGTCATAGTTACCTCTCAACCCTAAAAATATTGTAGCAGAAAGCACAGGAAAACAAAAAAAGCAGCATCCTCTCCCCTTCTTTTACGCACGTAAAAAAAAGAAAAGACTCGAGGTTAATCCTCAAGCCTTCTCTTCCTTTTAAAGGTTTATCAATATTCGCCATAAGCCTTGCGAAGAATCTCAAAGCTCATCTTCTTCCGTTCATGAGACGTAGGTTCATCCCATTTATCCCATTGATACAACACGGGTTCAGACGGTGTAAATGAAGACTGCTCCTTCGACTGTACAAAGGGTTCTACCCTTACCCCTTCGCTGGTTGTAGCTACAATTCCATTAGCCACATAAGGATAACGCCACACCTGTTTGCTGCTCGGGTCCGTGTAGCCAAGCATCATCCAAGGAATGCGTATTTCCAGCACATTCTGAGCGGCATACCAATCGGCCAGCGTATTAAAGGCAGGATCATCAGGATCTGTAGTTCCGGATTTCATAACCCCTACTTCATACTCTTCAAAAGGAACTGTTTTCTTGCTTTCCGGCAGATAAAGCGGTTTGTTAAGCGCAAGCTTCCAAGGTAAAAAGAGGCCCAGCTTATCCTGACTGTATCTGGGGTCTCCCGGCAGCATGTTCTTGATGTACGCATACAGCCATGTATGCTGATCATACGCGCTATTTACAAAGAGACGGGTATTCTTATCCCCTTGCATGCGGAGTAAAAATTCAATTCCATCCGAAAAGGTAATACCAGGTGCCTTATCAGCGACCAGACTGCCCCCTTTCAAGGTATCAAAGCCGATATCCACAATATCTTTTGAAAAATCCCAATTTCCTTCCTTCTTCTTTAACAGAAGGTACAGGTAGGCCTCATCATGGGATACCGTAAGATCAAACTTATCGTACGATTGTTTGACTTTATGCGGTCTCTTCTCCCAATCCGTTGTCTTCCCGTCCAGAATGATCATGTCTGATGCGGACTTGCCCGGCTCTACAGCAATGACTCCAAAGTTCTCTTCATTCGTTAAGCGGTTTCGCCACATCGCCCGGCGTTCCCAGGGAATCTCAAGATCGAGAGTATTCCAGGTATATTTAAACCACTCATCCTGCCACGAAAATAGAAGCGCTCCATCGTAGCGTTCATCATAGATGCTTTTAAGCATAGCCGCATCCATCTGTCCCTGTTCTTGTTCTGTATGCATCCCCTGGTTTAAACCCGCTGCCCCATAATGCGTAATTCCCCGTGAGCTGGGAACGCCAAATTCCGATACAAATACCGGAATGCCTTTATGATAGGTACGCAGATCATGCAAGTAACCTGCATAGGGGTTGACTTTGCCATCCGCATCACGGTAATTCTGATACTTCTCCTCATACCGCAAAAAATCAGGATAATACGGATACACATGATAGGAAGCAAAGTATCCGGCTGTCCAGGCAGCAGTTGCCGCCACATGCATCGGATCTACAGACACCAAATCCTCCTGCTTAAGCGGCTCATTCGGATGGATAAGCGGGTCCGTAGACAGCCAATTCGTAAACGCAACAGGGTGCTGCCAGCCATACTGGATTTCCTTACGGGCTAAAACCTCCAGCATGGAGGCCAGCCAGCTCTCAAATGGAGAAGCATTCTCCTTTGCTGTGAAATAATCCCCTTTAAACGGAGTCATATCCGGGTGCTGCGAATTGGTAACCTGAACTGCATAAGGAAACCACTCCGTCCCCACAATCCAGCCTAACAAATACTGTGATACATCTGTACGGTACTCACCGCTTGCATGACCATACCGTTCGGGAAGATCAGCATCTCCATGAATGACCCTCACGGCATCCTCTATTTCTTTTGTGAAATCCTTCGTAATCTCCGGTGTAAAAGCATCCCGCCCTTTAGCATCCTCCCCGGCAAGCTCCTCGTCCGGCGCCCAGATTCCCTGCATAATAAGCAAAGGCACCTCGGCGCTTTCGTTGAATTCATTCAGGGCTTCATAAAACACAGGCGGCAGGATCGTATAGATACGGACCACCTTTACATTCATCTCCTGCATTTGTGAGAACCAGCGCAAGTAATCTGTGCGGGAGGGCGTAAGCTCCCCGGGAAAGTGTCCCGGCGTTGTCGCCCCCAGGTTCATCCCCGCCCAGAAGGTCTGCTTCCATGACGTACCATCAAAAAGGGTTAGATGTTCACCCTCTACCTTTGCGATTTGTTTGATTCCACCAGCTTCAAATACAGGCATAGCTTTGGTTGATTTGTCTGACGATGAAGATGAGCTGGTGTATTTCGCAAGCCCCCGCCAGCTCTCATAATCGTGAATGGCAATTCCCGCATAGAGAGAATACGTCTTAAGTTTATCTTTCAGAATGGTCAGCTGCCGCTCCATTTCATCCAGACCCTCTTCATGGAACGTTGTGCCATTCCCTTCTGAGCTTTTGAGCAGGTTCACGCCTACCACTACTTTGTTCTCCTCAGAACCAGCCTCTTTGAGAATAGGAGTAACGATCTCCAGAATTGAATTTTCTCCTTCAGCGCGATCCCGATAAGACATTAACGTAATATGGTCCAGTCTATGGATGAGCCACTTGCTGAGGCTTTCCGTTGTTCCCGGGTTCATAAGCTCATTGATCCAGAAGGGGACGTCCGCGCTGACTTCGAGGTTTTGATCTTTTTTCGTTTCGCTTACCAAAAGCTCCATGTTGGTCATCCATTGCTTTATGATTTCTTCTTTATTGTCATTCCAATGGGCCAAGGTATAAAATTCAATATCGACATGGATGCCATGAAAACGTTCTTCTTCATTTACAGATTGATTATAATCCTGTACCCAGTTCACAAAGGTTAGGATGCTTTGCCGGTTTTCCGGCAATGACCACAATGGGTCCCCGGCAAGTGCATCTACCCGGATACCGGCTGCACCCGCTTTCTTGATAAACGAACGATACGCTTGCTGCGTAATTGATTTTTGATCAATATGTAAATAAATAAGATTAATTTCGTTTTGCTTGCTATACGCAACAATGTCGTCTGCTTCTTTCGCAATAATTTCCGAATTCCATATCCAGGTCGCTTTAATCATAGGGGGCCTAGACAAATAGAAATAGATCCAAATGGCAGCTGCCGCCAGCAGCAACGTACCGAAAATAACGAATTTCCCCTTAGATTTCCTTCGTGATGTGGTGTTCATGGTATTAATAAGGCAACCTCCTACCCGTAACACGAGCGTATTGAACCTCAGCTTCATTATCAACCTGACAATCCCTTAGATCGGCATGGGGTCCTATCGTGCAGCTTTCACCAATAGAGGTATTCCCGCGGAGAAAAGAGCCCGGATGAATCACCGTATCCGCTCCAATCACAACGTCCACATCAATATAAGTGGAATCAGGGTCGATAAGGGTAACGCCGTTTCGCATATGCTGCTCATTTATTCTACTTCGGAGAAGCTTCTCGACCGCAGCCAGCTGCACTCTATCATTTACGCCCATTCCATCCTCCGCATTACCTGTAATATAAGCAGCAATGCGATAGCTGTGGTTCTTCATGATTTCTAGGACATCAGGCAAATAATACTCTCCCTGAACGTTATCATTCTTGACCTCCCTGAGAGCCTGAAACAATACTTGATTGTCAAAGCAAAAGATCCCGGTGCTAATCTCGGAAATCTCCCTCTCCTCCACGGAGGCATCCTTGTGTTCCACAATACGCTCTACCAGGCCTTCAGGGGAGCGGATGATCCTGCCGTATCCGGCAGGGTCATCCAATATTGCTGTCAAGACGGTAGCCGCCGCCTGACTTTTCTCATGCAGCTCTATGAGCTGTTGCAGGGTTTCCTCCCTTATTAACGGAGTATCTCCACTGACTACAAGCGTGGTTCCCGTCTTATCCTGTAATAAATCCCTGCTCAGCATAACGGCATGGGCTGTCCCCAGCTGTTCCTCCTGAAATGCGTACTTCACAGACGCTCCAAGCTGTTCCTTTACCTGTTCAGCACCATGCCCTACAATAACAACGATCTCATCAACCTCGAGGCTGTTCAACCGGTCAACAACATGCTGAACCATAGGCTTTCCGCAAACCGGGTGCAACACCTTATATTGTCTCGATTTCATTCGGGTTCCTTTTCCCGCCGCCAACACAACCGCATAATGATTTGTCATGTTCCCCACTTATTCCACCGTGACGCTTTTGGCAAGGTTGCGTGGTTTGTCAACGTCATTACCGAGAGATACGGCAGTATAATAGGCAATAAGCTGTAAAGGAAGTACGGATAAGATCGGTGTAAACAGAAACAGCGTATGAGGAATTAGACACACGTCATCCACAACTCTGTGCAGCTCGATATTCTCTTCCAGTGTAATCCCGAGTACATGGGCCCCGCGGGCCTTTACTTCTTTAATATTGCTGACCATTTTTTCATACAGATCCATTTGGGTGGTCAGGGCAACAACGGGCGTTCCTTCCTCAATCAGAGCAAGCGTCCCATGCTTGAGTTCACCTGCCGCGTATGCCTCAGAGTGGATATAGGAAATTTCCTTCAGCTTTAGAGAGCCTTCCAGTGCAACGGCATAATCTATACCGCGGCCTATAAAAAACAAACTGCTGCGGTTCTTAATGGACTCTGCATACAAACGGATATCATCAGCACGCTGAAGTACGCCTTCCGCTTGTTCAGGCAATTTGCACAGGGCTGCAATCATGAGCTTACGCTCATCCTCTGTGATCGCTTCTCTTATTTGTCCAAGGTACATTCCAAGCAAATAGAACACAATTAACTGAGAGGTATAGGCTTTGGTAGAGGCGACGGCAATTTCCGGCCCTGCTACGGTTGCAATCACATCATCGGCATCGCGGGCAATGGAGCTTCCCGGAACGTTGGTAATGGCCAAGACCTTTGCGCCTTGACGCTGGCTCTCCCGTAAGGCAGCCAAGGTATCCGCCGTCTCTCCGGACTGACTCACTACGATAACCAGGGTTTTCTCCGTAATAATCGGACGGCGGTATCTAAACTCGGAAGCGACTTCTACCTCCACCGGAATCCGGGTCAGCTCTTCGATCACCGTTTTCCCGACCAGTCCGGCGTGGTAGGCAGTACCGCATCCTATAATAAATATTTTGTCCACCGACTTGATGTGTTCTGAACTCAAGTGTAATCCTTCAAAGACGATGTTTTTTCCTGCGGCATCAATCCGGTTCAAGATGGTTTTCCGAAAAGCATTGGGCTGTTCATAAATTTCCTTCAACATATAAGTATCAAAACCGTCTTTCTCCGTTTGCACCAAGTCCCAGTCGATCCGCAAAATATCGCGTTGAAACACTTCTTTCGTATCCATTTTGATCAGAGAGACATCACTCTTCGTAATAACCGCCATCTCTCCATCCTCCAGGATGTAAAAATCACGAGTATACTCAAGTACAGCTGAGATGTCGGAGCCAATGAAGTTCTCTCTTTCCCCCACACCAATAACCAGCGGACTAGCCAAACGAACAGCGATCAGCTTGTCCGGCTCATACTCAGTGACAACACCAAGAGAATATGCACCACGCATTTTTGAGGCCGCTGCTTGAATCGTAGAAACAATATCGCCATCGTATAGATCAGCAAGCAGGTGCACGATGACTTCCGTATCTGTCTCTGATGTAAAGACCACACCTTTGTCCAGCAGCTCTTTTTTGAGCTCAAGATAATTTTCAATAATCCCGTTATGAACAACCGAAAACATCCCTGACTCATCCGTATGAGGATGTGAATTCTCATCTGATGGACGCCCGTGCGTAGCCCAGCGGGTATGGCCTATCCCTACGGAGCCCTCTATGGGTGAATGCTCCAGCCGCTCTTCAAGAACAGCTATGCGCCCCATAGATTTGCACACCTCTACTCGCTCACCGTTATAAACCGCTATTCCTGCGGAATCATATCCACGGTATTCGAGTTTTTTCAAACCATTCGTTAAAATGTGCTGCGCCTGACCCGCTCCTATATACCCAACGATTCCACACATCTGACTATCTCCTCATCTTATTGAATTTCCCAGTAGCCGCCCGGAACCTTGCCTACGCTAAAAGGGAGAGCAATTCTTTCTCAGCCGGTATCTTTACGGTTGTTCCAAGCTGATAGATATGCGGTGCTTCTATTCCTTGAAAAGCATTGCGTGTATCAATAACGGCTACACCCAAACCGGCAAACTCCTGGTAGTCAAAACTGCTGTGGTTCGTAACGAGTACAAAGCAATCATAGCTTCTCATTTTCTCCAAATCGTAAGCGATCGAATGAACCGTGTTCCCATGCTTATCGGCAAAGCTTTGGGCATGCGGGTCGTAGTAATCGACACTCGCTCCATTTTCTTTAAATAGCTCATAGATATGTAACCCTGGTGACTCCCGCAAGTCGTCAATGTCTGGTTTGTAGGCCATACCCAGGATGAGGATATTGGATTTTCGAATAGACTTTTCATATACGTTGAGAACTTGGCCTGTTTTACTGATTACATAATCAGGCATGTTGTCATTAATGGATTGAGCCAGTTCAATGAATTGGCTGTGGAAACGGAACCCTTTCGCCTTCCAGGACAAATACATCGGATCAAGCGGAATGCAGTGCCCGCCAATTCCCGGACCCGGAAAAAACGGCATATATCCGAAGGGCTTCGAAGAGGCTGCTTTGATGACCTCCCATACATTGATCCCCATCTTGTCGCACATCAGGGCCATTTCATTTACAAACGCAATATTCACGCTGCGGAACGTATTTTCAAGCAATTTAGACATTTCTGCTACCTTAGGGGAAGAGACAGTAATTACTGTTTTGACAGTATTCCCGTATAAAAGCGAGCCAAGCTCTGAGCACTTCGGAGTGGTTCCTCCAATTACCTTTGGCGTATTATAGGTGTTATAAGAAGTATTACCTGGGTCTACACGCTCAGGAGAGAAGCAGAGGAAGTAATCTTCTCCTACGGTTAAGCCCATTTTCTCAAATTCCCATTGAATCAGCTCTTCTGTTGTACCAGGATAAGTCGTACTCTCCAGTGTGATTAACATTCTTTTCTTCATATACTTCTTGATCATGTTTACTACACTGGTGATATATGAAGTATCCGGGTCCTGATTCTCACTGAGCGGTGTAGGCACGCAAATACTGATTGCATCCAACTCTTCCAGCGCTGAAAAATCGACTGTCGGAAAGAATTTTCCCAGAGACGATTGAACGGCATCATCGGGCACATCCTGAATATAGGACTTGCCTGATTGCAATTTTTCAATTTTGCGGACATCTAAATCTATGCCAACGACTGTAAACCCGCTCTTAACCATTTCCATAGCCAGGGGAAGACCCACATACCCAAGTCCAATAACCCCGATTTTTGCTGTTTGCGATGCGATTGCCTGTTGCAGATCTGAATAATTATTCATCACTTGATTTCTCCTTCATCGTCATTTTGTTGAAATAGTCTTTTGATTCGAACAGCCAGCTCTATAGGTGAAAATGGTTTGATCATGTAATCAGAGACGCCCATTTCAAACGATTTTTGGATGTCTTCATCCAGTCGTTTATCAGTTAACACCATGATTTTATAGTTATTTGCATTCCCGTTATTCTTGATCTTATTGATCAATTGGTAACCATCCATGACCGGAAGGTTCAACTCTGTAATCACTAGATCAGGCCCCAGCTCCAGGTATTTTTCTATACCTTCCCTCCCGTTATTTGCAAAGTGAACATCATAACCCTTCTTATGCAAATAAATGCCCAAATACTCATTTACCGTGTTATCATCATTGACTACCAGGATGCTGATCTTTTGCCTTTTATTCAGAGCTTCGAAGTTAAAAATACGAATTTCTCCAAGCTCGCTTGAGCCTTTACTCATCTCCTCCAGCATATCGCTTAATATCTGTACAGCCGACTCCCCATTCTCCGGGAAGCTGGCGATCAGGATTTGTCCGGCAAGCAAATTTCGTTCCTGCAGATAATCCTTAACCATAAGAGAATGATAATGGGTATGGCTCAGGTTCAGATCGTCTATCAGGATAGCTAAAATACTGCTTTCATTATCGTAATAGTACTGTGCAAATAGGGACCCCTCCTTACCGAAGTAAAGTTTCATATCCTGCAAATTCTTCTCATTGATCTCATGGGATTCAGCAAGAATGATCCCGTAAGAGATTTGACCCGCCTGATAGTAGGTAAGAAAAAATTCAAACGCATCCTGCAGCTTTCCCGATGACTTTCTTTCCATAATGTTGATTTTGCTTACCCCCTAGCCGGTAGTTTTCTTATCTTTAGTAAAGCTGGTTCTGGTCATTGTTCCCCAAGTATTATTGTTTCTGAAAAACTCAATATGCCCGAGAAATCTCCAGATCACCCCCAGCTGCTGATACCCTAAGAACATGATGACAATAAAGAACAGCATCTTGAACACATCTCTGATTCTCGGATAACGCCTGAATGCAATTTCCTCCAGCAAAAGGGAGCCGACTCCCAGCAATATTCCATACAGAATGTTCAATAAGCTAAACAGCGCAAGAATACGCCAATTGGTTAAATCTAAAAGGACATATCCTACCAATGCCATAAACCCGGTAAATCTGAAGTACGGATTCAGGGTTTCAAAGATAATGTTATAAGGAAGGGTTAACAGCCCCATAACCTTATACTTTGGCCGGAATGCCATATATACACCATACTCCAGCATATTCTTAAGGTTCCCGCGCCCCCATCGCCTTCGCTGGCTGCCCAGTATACGAAGCGAGTCAGGGGCTTGGGTCCAGCAGACGGCATCAGGACAATAGGCAACACGATAAGGTAATTTATGTTCCAGCATATACTTATGGAGCTTGATAATAATGTTCATATCTTCACCCGGATATCCTCCGCGGTAGCCGCCTGCCTTAATAACATAGTCCTTGCGGAATACGCCAAAGGCTCCTGAGACAATAATTAAGCCATTGATGGCGCTCCAGCCGATTCTTCCTCCAAGAAACGCCTTCAAATACTCTACCGTCTGAAACATAGGAAGAATACTTTGGGGCAGCTGAACTTTCTTAACAATTCCGTCTTCAATCTCGCAGCCATTCGCGATGCGAATATTCCCGCCAATCGCTACAGTCTCCTCCGGATTCTCCATGTACACCTTTACAATACGAATCAGTGCATCCTTCTCCAGCAGAGAGTCAGCGTCAATGGATGCGATGAGCGGATGGTGGGAAAGATTGATGCCGGCATTAAGCGAATCCGCTTTTCCTCCATTATTCTTGTCAATCAAATATAGATTCGGGTACTCCGGATTGTGATACACCGCCCGGATCGCTTCTGTCTCTAAAATGTTTTTCGCTGCACGCTGTGAAGGCTTGAGCCCAAACTCATTAATCAATGTGCCTACCGTGTCATCTTTTGATCCGTCGTTGATTACAATGACCTCATACTTTGGATAATCAAGGGCAAGCAGCGAATTGACATTCTCGATAATGGTCAACTCCTCGTTGTAGGCCGGAACGAGAATGGATATGGACGGAACATATTCCGAGCCGGATAATGCCTGAAATCTCGAATAGGTGCTGTTTTTTACAATCGAAAAAATTTTCTTAAATGAAAACGACATGATCGAAAAATAAAGAGTATTAATGGCTACCACGTAATAGGTTGCAAAAATCCCATAGCCTAATAAAAAATCTCTCATGGCTTCCCCTTTCATTTGATGTTATACGGCCATGGCATAGCCCGGTGGTATAAACCTGTTATTGCCGGATAACAGCTTCACGGCTGTCATTCTGATCTCCTCATCTTCGGATTCTAATAAACGATATAACGTTGGTAAAATATTTGGCACCATATAAACAGGCAGGCCTAGGAGTCCTATTTTGATAAGATCGTTGTCAGCTTCATGTAGAAATCCCACCATAAGCGGGGTGCAATCTATTTCGGACTCTTTGATGATATCCACGACCAAATGATGAATATTTTTTCGATGCCTTACGAGAAGCAGCACCATTTCTCTCAGATGTTCTGCATTCAAAGCACACTTAGCTATGGAACGGGCGATAATAAACACTGTCGCGTCGTTTTTGGCGGACCTTAGTAATTTCAAAAGCCTCGGTATAGCTTGTTCAGACCTCATAGCACCCAGATTGTAGATGGCACCCGGTTTGATCCATGGCAGCGGGCTATGCAGACGTGCTAAATCACGTTCGATCAGTTCCAGGTCTTCACATAGCTTTATTAATTTTTCCCGGTGGCTTCCCTTGAAGTGTTCAATCCACCCGATCAGTTTTTTCTGTATAACATACCGCTCATGATGATTTAACCGTGAATGAGGGATCATTAATTGATCATCACTGTCGATATGAACCTGTATATATGTAAAATAATCAGCAAACTTTATCAGGTACTTATCTGTTTTTTTATCCATCCATATTTTCCTTGATTTAAGAATGAAAATGCATACGAAACAGAGCGAGATAATGGTGAGTATTGTGCAGATAATCACACTGACTGTTGATACATAGACAACCAAAATTGAACTCTCCTTCCATAGTATCTGTTGAATCCTTCTCCCCTTGTTCCTTTTAAAGAACACCCCGATTGCTGCAGAAAGGGAGACCACGGGAGGTCCTTCCTAAATAGTGTTAAAAATGTTAAGATGAAGACTTGGGACGCTCCCATTAGAGTTTTGTGGTCTCTCGGCCCTGTTACACCAGCTTCGGAGCTGTACATTCAAACCAGCTGTCATTGGGAATAAAAATGAATAACTGATTCAAACTGCATAAATTTGAGCAGATGCTTATCGTTCCTTTTAGGCAACGTTGCAAATCAATTATAGGGCAGCACCGTCAATATATGATATAGTCATCTTTGCTCATTTCTACCATATTCCTAACATCTTCAATAAGTTATAAACTACTACCTCTGTTTCAACCCCACTGCATAACTATTGATCTATCTTTATAATGAATCATGTCTCTCAACCAAACAAAATTCCATTTTCCGGAGAAAAAAGTGATTTTCGTCGTATTTACACTTGTACATTAGAACAAACAACTTGATTCAAAAGGAGTACGGTCATCTTGTTTTTCGATCATATTAACTATAGAATTCATTCCAAAAAAGGTGGCTGTTTATGATTGGAACACGTATACGCCAGCTTAGAATAGAAAAAGGCCTTTCGTTATCCGAGCTGGCCGAATGTGCTGAAGTGGCTAAGTCCTATTTAAGCCGTATTGAAAGGGGGATTCAATCCAATCCCTCGATTGAATTTCTTGAGAAAATCGCATCAGTTTTTAATATAACTGTAGATGCATTACTGCAGAAAAATCCTGCTCCGAGCGAAACTCCTGATAGTGAATGGCATCATCTTATCAAAAAAGCGATTGATTCCGGGATCAGCATAGAACAGCTTGAGGAGTTTTTAGATTATTCTATATGGCGTCAAAATCGAAAAAACAAGTAGAAACGGCTTCGCGTCCTCTAAAAGCAGCGGTATATTAAAAAAAGAGCTCCGCCTCCATCCTCAAAAAAGGACTTTGGCAGGAGCTCTTATTTATATGTTATGGAATTAAGCCTGGAATCCATTCCAGTGAACGACCGCTTCCAGCGGCAGACGCCCTGTTGGCCGTCCTTCAACCGCAGCCTTGCCCAGTGCGATCAGCATCACCGGCACATAACGCCCGGAAATCTGGAACAGCTCCTTAAGCCCGGCAGGGTCGAAACCGCCCATTGGCACTGTGTCATAACCTCTCGCTTTGGCTGCCAGCATCAGCTGCATGGATACCAGTCCACCGTCAACCAGGGCGATGTCCTCCAGCTTCTCCAGCGGCAAGCTGGAATAGCCTTCACGGCTCCGTTTGGCCATTGCTGTGGCAACATCCTCAGGCATAAGCCCCGTAGCGCTGGCATGCCCATAGATCGTGTCTGCATTGCTGTAAGCTTCAGTATCGCCCAGCACAGCAATCACCGCCGAGGCCTCCGTAACTTGCGCCTGATTGAACGCGATAGGCAGCAGCTTCTCCTTTATTTCCTGATCCGTAATGACGATGAACCGCCACGGCTGAAGATTGGAGGAAGATGGCGCAAGTGTAGCTTCTGTAAGAAGCTCCTTGATCTCCTCATCGGAAATTTTCCAGGAGGGATCGTATTTCCGCACCGAACGCCGTTCCCGGATCACCTTGCTAAATTCCTGTTCCACTTTCAGTTCTGCTGCCATAATTTAATCCTCCTCTTCCCTATCCATTATTTGGTGTTTTTTAACTGTGACTTAACAAGCACAGTATAATTCATAAAAAAGCCCTATGTCAACAGCCCGCTCTCCGTACGATATCAGCCAGGGTGTGCTTCTCCAGAACCCCAAGCACGCTTTGCTCCATTTCCTCCAGAATATCGGCGCAAACATCCTTCATTTGTGCTCCGAACGGATTCGTACACATCGTATCGTTAATCGCATTGCTGCGGGATTCGCCTACCTCCATCGCCCGGTAAATGTCCGCCAGTGTCAGCTCCTCCGGCGACCGGTTGAGCATATAGCCGCCATCCCGCCCTTCCCGGGTCACAAGGATCTGCTCGCGGGTCAGCTTAGCCAAAGCTTTTCTTAACACCGTCGGCTCCGAAGATAAATGCACGGCGATTTCACAACTGGAACAGGTATTGCCTTTTTGAGCCATGATCACAAGAGCCTGCAAGACCAGAGCAAACGATTTATATTGGAGAGCCCCGCTGTTTCGTGTTTTTGCCATGTTTCCCGCTCCTTCCAGCACGTATACATCATTAAGTATAGAGCGCAGTGCCTATTTTGGCAAAATACATCTATATCGTAGATATTTGCATTTCAGAAACGATAAACCAGCTTTTGGATGTGCTGTCCTTGATATATACCTGGATTGAATAGTTCCCTTTTTCAGTAAAAGTATAGGTATATTCCGCCGACTTGAACCAAAAGCTATCCTTCTTCTCCTTAATTTGCTGATTATCGACCGTATCAATTTTGCCCAGGGGATTGGTGATCGTTATTTTCAGATCCGAAATTTCTGTTTTCAAATGATCTACCTGCACTAGAACCGAAAAAGTACTGCTGGCCGCGCTTCTCACCTTGCCGAAGATTTTCCCCTGGTCATCCAGCAAAACCATGTTTACATTCGGCTTATAGATGCGAACCTCTTTCCCGGACTCATCCCAGGACAATACCGCGTGCAGGTTCTCCGGCAACTGTTCAATGGAGAGATACGCGTCCCCTTCCGACAGCAGACCTGAATGCTTCTGCAGCACATTGTTCACATAAACCGCAATGTCCGATTTACCCGCTGCGGCGTACAGCAAGGTCCCTCCTGTAATCATCATCAGGATCACCGTCGAAAAGATCAGCTTTTTCAAGTTGCGCATCCGTTCTCCCCCTCATGATTGGCCATGCTGATTATACCTTCGAAATGGAAATAAGTTGCTCTTACACACAAAAAAACGGCTGTACACCTCCCGTTAAAGGACGGCGCACAGCCGGTATTGTTGGCTTCTTATAGCTTTTCAAACGGAATAACTGTCATGCACCAGGGCCGCTTTTTACAGCTTGGCGATGGTTTCAGTCAGCACCGGCACGATTTGCGATTTGCGGGAGACGACGCCCTTCAGAAGCGCTTTGTTATCGTCCAGCTTCACGTTATAAGCCTGCTCTACTGCACCTGCCACACGGCCCAGGGCCAGTCCGACGGAATCATTGTTCAGGATGTCCGTTACCACGAACAGGAACAGATCGAGACCCTTGTCATTAATGATGGCGGTAAGGGCTGCTTCCAGCTCAGCTTGCTTGGAGAGTACATCGTTCACATCCACGGCGTTAACCTGGGCAATCTCCACTTTGTATTCACCCATTTTGAATTCCTTGGCATCCAGGGAGATCAATTGGGCAATAGTTTTATCGCTAAGATCGGCACCTGCCTTGAGCATAGCAAGACCGTAGCTGTCGGCATCCACACCGGCGATTGCCGCCAGCTCGCGTGCAGCCGCCACATCCTGCTCGGTGCAGGTCGGGGATTTGAACAGCAGGGAGTCGGAAATGATTGCGGACAGCATCAGGCCGGCGATTTCCTTAGGAACGGCAACTCCGTTTTCTTTGTACAGCTTGTTGAGGATAGTGGCTGTGCAGCCCACCGGTTCAGCACGATAGTACAGCGGATGAGCCGTTTCAAAATTGGCGATCCGGTGGTGGTCGATAACCTCGACAACACGAACCTGATCAATATCATTCGCGCTTTGCTGGCGTTCATTATGGTCAACCAGAATCACCTGCCCAGCTTCGCCTGCTACATTTTCAACCAGGCGCGGTGCCTGCACCCCAAAGTGATCAAGCGCATACTGTGTTTCGCCGCTGACTTCTCCCAGACGGACCGGCTCAGCATCCCAGCCCAGTTCCTTCTTAAGCGCCGCATAAGCGATTGCCGAGCAGATGGTATCCGTATCCGGATTTTTGTGTCCAAAGATCAAAGTTTTTTCCATTTCCAATCTCCTTACTTTGTTTTTTGTGAGAATAATATACCATACATTGATAGGAGCCCGCCAGATTGAGGGACGGAACCTGAGTTTCACCCTCATCTTCCATGAACCAAAATAAAGCTATATTCCCCGCTTCGTCTTGGGCAGCGGCTCAGGCTTCTCTCCTCCGTCCAGCGGCTCGTTGTCCGAGAACAAATCAGGATCAGCGGACAGCATCCGGCTTAGAATCTCTGTAGTTTCCACTGTCCCGCAGAGCATGACAGCCGCATCCCCGAAGCTGCCCCTTCGCAAAGCACCGCCCTCCTCAAGCACCTTCTCAACCTTCCAGAAATGCTGCGACCAGGAGAGTCCTGAGTGTCTGCGCGAAGGCACTAGCAGCTCATCCCCTCCGGGCGTTACCGTATAGAGCTGTTCATGGTCATCCGTCATTCTGCCGGGAATGTCCAGCCATTCCTCAATCCCGTGAATGAATGTGTTCCGGCGCAAATCTACCCCGAGCAGCATAATATCCGCCCTGCGGTCCAGCAGCTTGCCATATACCGATCCCCGGGCACAAGGCGTATCCCACCGCTCATCGCCGGAAGTGAACTCCGCCGCATCTTCACCCAGCGCAGCCACGGAATGGGTTGGATGCCAGGAGCGGATTACACCCGGGCGCTTTCGGAACAATTCCGGTAGAATCCCGACACAGGAAGGCGACTCCAGCACCGAGAACCGCGGATTGTCTGCGTTAATATACGACCAGGTATGCGTAGGCAGAACAAGCAGCCCCTCCTTCATATACCCGGACAGAACATCCAGCACCGTATCCGCGCCTCCCTGAACTTCACCGATGCTTTTTAACGACGAATGGACAAGCAGCGTTCCCTGCGGATCAATCCCCAGAATTTTGAGCTGCTCCATTAAGCTTGCTGATGTATGTATCATATCGCTCTCCTTTGTGGAAAATGAAGTTCATACTTGCAAATTTCGAGGTTTACTATTAAAATGTAAGTAACTTAAAAATATTCATTGAAATATCCATTTATTATACACACACTATTAGGAGGGACTACCATGAGTTTAACATTAAAAGGACTTCACCATGTATCCGCCTTAACGGCCAAAGCCCCGGAAAATTTCAAATTCTATACCCAGGTGCTCGGACTCCGGCTGATTAAAAAGACTGTGAACCAGGATGATGTCTCCGTCTATCATCTGTTCTACGGCGACGAGGTGGGCAACCCCGGAACTGAGGTTACTTTCTTCGAGATTCCGAACGCAGGGCGCAACCGTGACGGCAATAACAGCATTTCCGCACTGTCGCTGCGGGTGCCGGATGACAAGGCGCTGGACTACTGGGCCAACCGTTTTGCGGAATTCCAGGTGGAGCATGACGAGATTACAGATCGCGGCGGACGTAAGACCTTAGCCTTCCGGGACCATGAGGGCCAACGGCTGATTCTTGTCTCCGACGAGCATAATCAGGGGGTCGCCGGCGGCAAGCCGTGGGACAAAAGCCCGGTTCCGGCGGAATACGGCATTGTCGGACTTGGGCCGGTTCATTTAACCGTTGAGACGGCAGAGCATACCGTACAGGTGCTTGTGGATCTGCTTGGCTTCCGCCGCAAAGGCAGCTATCCCTCCCCGGTTGCCGGACAACCGGATGTCATCGTGTTCGAAACCGGCGAAGGCGGCTCCGGCACGGAGATTCACCTGGAGGAACGGAAGGACCTGCCGCAGGAGCGGCTTGGACGCGGCGGTGTGCATCATGTGGCTTTCCGTGTCGATAACGAAGAAGAGCTGAAGCTGTGGATCGAGCAAATCCGCAGTGCCGGGCGGCCCAACTCGGGTTTCGTTGACCGCTTCTACTTCCGTTCACTGTATTTCCGTGAACCGAACGGAATCCTGTTCGAGCTGGCGACGGACGGTCCCGGCTTTGCCACTGACGAGCATACGGATCATCTCGGCGAATCTCTGGCCCTGCCGCCTTTCCTCGAAGCAAAACGCGAACAGATCGAAGCTCATCTGAAGCCGCTGGATACACGCCAGCAGGCTTGAGCTTAACGATTTCCGCCAGTATTGGCAAGAGTAAGTTTAGAGAACCCCTTCATGCCGAAACTCAAAAAGGCCACATAGTATCATGTGGCCAGGGAGAGCGTGAAGGGTTTTTTTGCCGGATCGGGGGGGGGGACTTAACGTGTTGTATAACTCTCTCCTGACCTTTCCCTAAACTCTCTGAGCAATTCGTAGCAATCTATGCTCTGAATCTCCTTCGGATGATTGGGGCTTTCCGAGCAGAGTGTGACTTTATAGTCAGCGGAAAGATGGAATGGCTTGAAGTAGCACTCCACCTGGGCTACCGGAGAGCCTCCCTGTTCAACAAGCTCTATACGTCCGCCGGAAATTTGCAGGGAAAAAGAATTGAGCGGCATGGACAACCCGATCCCTCTGAATTTGATATAGCTTTCCTTGGCGGTCCAGAATTGATAGAAATGATCCAAGCGCCTGTCTTCTGGCATCCTCTCAATCTCTTGACTCTCCCCGGGGGCGAAAAAGCGGCTGGCAATGGACAAATCTATAGGCTTAATCTCTTCTACATCAATACCTAATGGCTTCTGGTCGATAGCACACAGCACGTAGTCCCCCGCATGGGAGAGATTGAACTGGCATCCCGGCAAATCAGCAAGATAAGGCTTACCGTATTGGTTAACGGCGAATCGGAGAGAGCGGTTGTCCATGTTATGCTCCTTGATAAGCAGTGTGCGAATCAGAGCTTCAGCAAGTACGCTTCGGATACGGTCCTCTTCTCTCCGGTACCGAAGTGTCCTCTCTCTCCGTTCTTCCGATAAAAGATCCAGCACTTCCTGAACATTCACAGTGGAGGCTTCGGGAATTTTGACGCTGAAAATCCGGACCATTTTCTCAACTCCTTAAAATCACCAAAATCTATAAATCAATTTTTCTATATTTTTACTCCAAAGACATGCCCATTCTAAATCATATTTATTAGATCGTCTACTAATTATCTCCAACAAAAACCGACATTTTTCTCCTTTTTATTTCTTTAAATTCCTAAGTTATTTTTCTCAATAAAAAGCACCTCTTGCACTCCATCCGGCCGCCTGAAGGGGCACACCGGAGCGAATGCTGCAAGAGGTGCTGCTTTCAATTCTCCAAATAAGCGATTCCCGAACTCAGCGCCCTAGACCGGCAATTGCCGGAAGCTCAGACAGCGCCCGAATCTCATAGGTCGGCCGGATACCCGGATCGCCCGGTTTTCCCAGCGGATTGAACCAGCAGGTGTCGATACCGTAATTGATTCCGCCCTGGATATCGGAGGTCAGCGAATCGCCTACGATCAGCACTTTGCTTTTATCGGAAATCCCCAGTTTGGCAAAAGCATAATCAAAAATCCCCGTCTCCGGCTTCTGACAGCCCGCCTCCTCAGAAATAATGATCTGCTCAAAAACATCGCTCAGCGGCGAACCCTGAATTCTTGACCGCTGTACATCCTTGATTCCATTGGTGATGATAGCCAGCCTGCAGCCGGACAGCTCTCCGCACAGCTCCACGGCCCCTTCAATCAGGAACGTCCCTTCGCCCAAAAAACGCAAGTAGGCTTCACTAAATGCTTCGGGGCTCAGCTCAAGCTTGTGTGCGGCAAATAGCCGGTTGAACCGTTCAACCCGCAGGACAGCCGAGGAAATCCGCCCTTGCTCCAGATCCTTCCACAGCGCCCGGTTGATTTCCTGATAGCTGGCCGCATACTCCTCCGCGCCTGTCGGCAGTCCAAAATGAGCAAAAGCATTGTACAGTGCTCTGCTCTCCGCCATCCCGTAATCAAACAGCGTGTCATCAGCATCGAATAAAATGACCTCATATTTCATTCTCCAAAATCCCCCTCAAGTTTCATGTCTCGTCGACAAGAGCTTACTTTCTGCGATATAATTCAGACAGGCTTATTAAAAATAACTTACGGCGGTGATTGTCATTTTTTACGTTCTAGCGTTTCTGGTCTCCTTCTCCATCGTCTACTTGCTGATTCCTCCGCTTGGCAGGCTCGCTTTCCGGCTCGATTTTGTGGACAAGCCAAGGCAGGATGTGGAACGCAAAATACACAGGGAGCCCATTCCGCTGACAGCCAGTTATGCTATATTCATCGGATTTTTCATCACATATCTGCTGTTTACCCATGAATTCTCGCTGGAGACCCTCGCCCTGTTCATTGGCGGCGTGCTCCTGCTGACCATAGGCACCATTGATGACTGGTACAAAACCAAAGGCAAGGACTTCCCGGCGCTGCCAAAGTTTATCGTTCAGATCGCCGCGGCAATTCTGGTCTTTCTGTCCGGCAATGCCTTCACCGGGTTCATTAATCCTTTCTCCGGCGATTATATCTCGCTGCCGGTGATCCTGCAATTTGTGCTTACAATCCTTTGGATTTTCGGCGTAACCACAGTGATCAATTTCTCTGACGGTATGGACGGCTTGGCCGGCGGGCTGACGGCAATTTCTGCAATGACGCTGTTCGTCGTCGCTTTGGCCAAAGGACAATCCATCTCTGCCATGATGGCTATAACGCTAGTGGGCGTCACCATTGCCTATCTGCGCTACAACAAAGCTCCGGCCAAAATCTTCATGGGCGATGCCGGCGCCACCTTCCTTGGTTATATTCTCGCCGTGATCGCGCTGGATGGTGCTTTCAAGCAGGCGACAGTGCTGTCGCTATTCATCCCGATTCTGGCGCTCGGCCTGCCGATCTTCGACAATCTGTTTGTCATTACCAAACGTTTCCTTCAAGGCAAATCCATCTATCAGGCTGACGCCACCCAGGTGCACTACCGCCTGCTCAAGGCCGGTCTGAACCAGAAGCAGGTCGTTGCTGTCCTCTATCTAATCAGCATCTGCCTGTCGCTGTCCTCGATTATTCTGCTGCTGATCGAGATCTGACGCGAAGCGTGGCAGCTGACAACTTCGGCAGCGCAAAAAACACCCTTCTTTCAAGGGTGTTTTTTGCTGCGTCTGAGCCTGTGGTGAGAGCAGCGTTGCTCATAACATTCCGGCTGCACACTTATGCTCCAAACTGTAACTGTATTTCGTACAACTAAACTGCGCCGTTTGAAGGTCAATACAGCTTTAATTGTAGTCTGTACAATTAAATAGTTGTCATCTCAGGAAAAGTAGGCATTCCGCCATTTTTAATTGTACCGAATACATTTATCGCTAAAAATACGGTATAACGCGACCTTTTAACTGCAGCAAATACAATTATCCAGTCGCAGGGCATGTTCGCAAGGTTCGTGAAAGCACGTTCGTTAACGGCTTTCCTGAATGTATTCGTAGAGCTTGCGGTAAATGCCCACTATCTCCGGCAACGGCATGCGGACCAGGCCGCTGGATGAGGGAGCGACGAACTCACGCACACCGTCCACAACCGGAGCCTGTCCGTCCTGAAAGCCCCAGTCCGCTTTGGCTCTGCGGCTGAATTCCGTATAGACTCCCTTGCCTACAAAGCAGGCGATCTCCGGGCGGTAGCGGGCCAACTTGCCGCGAAGCAGCTCCCGCCCCTCGGCGTATTCCTCCCGCGTGATGTCCTCTGCTCCGCGTGTCGGGCGGGCAACGATATTCGTGAAGCCCAGCCCAAGCCGGAGCAGCTCCCCATCCTCCGAAGCATCGTAGAGGCGCGGCGTCAGACCGGAGCGTTCCAGAATGCGCCAGAAATTATTGCGCGGATTCGCATAGTGATGCCCCAGCTCCCCGGAGCGGAGGCTGGGGTTGAAGCCGATGAAGACAATCTGCAGGCCGTGGTCCAGATGATCCGGCACTTCATTCATGGGGAATTCCTCCTAATGGGACAGTTCTGATCTACGGCTCCTCCCGCCGTGCAATACAAGCAGGCGGAATCGGCTCCGCCAGCCACACTTCATTACCCGCATAATAGAAGGTTACACCGTGCTGCGCAGCTTTAACCGTATCGACTGTCAGCAGCACCAGCTTGCCTCTGCGGCTCCCGGCCATGCTGGCGAAATGAAGCCCTTCCGACAAATGCACATATTGCCGTCCCATTGGCTGAAGCCCTTCCTTTAGAATAGCGGGCAGCGCATTTTGATGAGTTCCATGATACAGTACAAGCGGCGGTGTCCCCGGCTCATATTCAAGCTTGGCATGACTATGCCCATAACGTGCTTTAATACGGCTTCCTTCGATTGCGAAGCGCTGCTTCTCACAATTGGCTACAACCTGACGGATATCCGCCTCGGTGATCCCCGACCATCTTGGAGTCTTGCGGATAACATCCAGCAGAGCATCCAGCAGACAAGAGCCGTCCTCAGGGTCCAGGATCAAGCCGTAAGCCTCCGGGGTATGCCGGAGCAGCTTGGTCATAAATTTGCTGAGTGAAACCTCAGCAGCTTGATTCAACATTTTTTACACCTCAATTACTTTTTGAATTTCGTAACTAAACTTACATAAGATTAGTCTGTGAACTATTGTCCTCCTACGAAGTCCAGCGGCTGTCTCCACCCCAGACCTCCAGCAGTGCGGAGCGGAACAGCTCATTCAGGGCTTCAACCGTTACGCTGCTCCCCTGTCCAAACTGGGCGGCTATCGTTTCATAATGGCTGATTCTCTGCTCCAGGTAACTGTTAATGACCTCAAGACGCGGCTCCAGATTCAGCTCATCGCCTGACATTTTGCGGACCAGCAGCCTTTCGACCGTTTCTCTCAGCTCTGTGCCCTCTGGAATCAGGTCGGCTACCAGCGTGGTGAATTCCAGCGGCGGCACCTCCTGATATTTCTCAATCCAGGCGCAGGCCAGCAGGGGCCGGAGGACGTAAAAGTACTTCTTGATCTTCACCTCGCTGCCCTGCAAATAAGTGCGGTAGTTCCCCCGGGCCATATGAAGATAGTGATAGACACAGGATTTGGGTGAGAAGCCCAGCGGAGATAAGCTGCGTATGCTCTCGGCCACTGTATAATTTTCTTCATACCGGATCGGTGATTGCAGCCACTCCAAAAGCGGAGGGTTAGATTTGAGGAACAACTGAAGCCCTTTCTTCAGATCCCAGCCGTTAATATCCAGCATTTCGCTGATCGGCCGCTCGATAACATCCCTCTGCTCGAAGATCGACAGATACGCTTCCGGGCGGCGCACGTACAGGAACCGGACATCGTAATCACTGTCTTTGGACGGAAATCCCCAGGCCCGGCTGCCGGATTCGCAGGCATAGAGGATACGGACATTCTCCTCCGATTCAATGGCGCGGAGCTGGCGCCTTATCAATTCATGTATTTCAGTCATAGGTTAATTCCCCTTTCTTAGCCAAAAAGAATACAAAAAGGCCATGGACTCCATCGTCCATGGCCAGGCCGCCGCCTAATGCAAATTCAGGCACATTTATTGCCAGTAAACAACATTGCTTGCTGCCGGAAATAAATGAGCCGCTGCAAAGGCTGACCTGCCGGACGAGGCGGACAGATGGAATGGAAGCATGTAGACATTATTCGAGCGCAGATTATTTCCTTGTTCCTTCATCTGTCCTGACCTCCTTCATTTAATTTCCAAAAGCATAAGCCACCATTCCAGGTTCTGTCAACCTGTATCTGCTATTTGAGCGATCTGCTCCGGGCTACGGAAGCAGCGATTTCAGGGCTGGCGGCATGTCTTGCTCATAGAGAGAAATATAATTTATGTCTCCATCTTTATACTCCACCCTAACTACATACGCTCCGTTTTTCCCTGTATAATCACGCTGGTATTTCAGAATTTCCGCAATCCGCGCCTTGTCCCGGGTAACCACTGAACGGTTTTCGCTGCGGGCCAGAGACATATGCTTTTCCAGGTTATAGACTTCTTCCTGAGGCAGCTTGCCCTTGTAATCATCTTTGATCATTTCGGCAGATTTAACATCCTCGGGGCGGGTCCCAACCTTGTCTGCAAAGCCTTTTTGCTCCAGCCAGTTCCCCAGCTCCTTGTAGGAGGGCAGCCAATCGTAGTTGTGAATGTAGTACACGGTCCCTTCCTTAGTCTCATCCGGTGTGAGGACAGGCTGGATATTCGCGCGCGGCAATTGACCGCCAGTCTGATCGTCATAGGACATGTTCAGGATTTCTTTTACCAGAATAGCTTTAAATTCCTGTACGTCCTCCGGCTCCGTAATGCTCACCGCCCGATTCCGGCTGGTTAATCTGAAGCTTTCAATTCCCTTATCCAGCCCCTGAAGATTATACTCCCTGCGCTTGAAATCCGGATTCTCCATGACAGTCTTCAGTTCAGGCTCGAACCCTTGGGCCGGAATCATGTACTCGCGCACCAGCTTCCGCCCATTCTCCAGCTGATAAAATATAGTGAACTTTTTGCTGCCGCTCACATAGCGGCCGGACGAAGTCTGCGTCTCCTCCGGACGTGCAATGACAAGCGCCTGATGCAGCTTGCGGACCGCCTCAATGTAGGATTTATCCTTTGAAAAGATCTCGTCATTGCCTGAGCCGCCCTGATCCGCGGCTGACGAATAGCCGCTTAGGCCGGAGTTGTAAGCCTGGGGATACGAATTATCGTTATACATCCGGTAATTGCTTCCCGCATACACACTGCTGATTCGGTCGCCGGACGGAACACGGCTCTCATAACCTGTTAGCCCCGACACCGGAATGTAGACCAGCAGACCCAGAAGTATTCCATACACGGCAAATTCCAGAGGCGTTTTGCGGGTTATAATCTGCCAGGTTTTGCGGATGATCATCTCCGCTGCAATGTAGCCAAACAGCGCCCCGGCAATATGGCTGCAAATGATCCAGCCAAGCTGATTAGGCTTTACCGAGGAAAAATAAGTTCCCGATAGCAGCATGGCGCAGAGCATGACTCCTGCTTTGAACAGCGGGTTGAAATAGGTGAAGGCAATCGCCTGTCCTGCCTTCTCACTTTGACGTTTGCGGTACAGCACAAAGGATAACGCCAGAAAGACCGCGGATAAAGCGGCGTAAACCCATAGCTCTCTCCTGCTAAAGGGATTAACCGAAAAATCCATCAAACGCAGCAGCGGTGACCAGCCTTGCGAGCGGTTGCTCAAGCCGTACCACTCAGGGTATCCATAAAGATACGTGCTAAAGTGCATATTAACAAACTGCAGCAGAGCAGCAGGCAGAATTAAGAGAATATAGATGACAATTCCCTGAAGCACTGTTTGTCCCGTACATATGCCGACAAACACACTGAAAACAAATAAAAACAGCGTAAGAATACTAACGATAAGTCCCCATTGCCAAATATCTGCTGCCGGGTAAATATACATATTGCCGCTAAGCGGCGTTACGATCGCGGTAACCCCCGCCGTCAGCCAGACCGGAATCAGCAGCAGGCCGATACCGCTCACCATATGGGCTGCAAGCAAATGCTCCCGGCGGAGCGGAAGACTGTGCCACAGATCGGAGGGCATTTTGGACTGTAAATAACGGAACAGGAACAGCCCGGCAGCGACCGGAATCGCGATGATGAGCAGCATCTGTATATCCCCGGCAACACGGAACAGATTCTCGATTTTTTGGGGCTGCGCACCGGGATAACCGCTCATGAACAACTGCAGCGGTAGCGAGAACAACAGGCCCAGTGTATATATGATTCCAATCCAGCCGTGCTGGCGCACATTCTGGCGGATAATGCCGCTGTTAAAGAAGAATCGGCTGCGCATCATATCCGGCATCCCCCATTTCATAAATAAAGATTTCCTCCAGCGTCAAGGGAAGCAGATCAAATACATACGGCTCATAGACATGAAAAGCTTGCGAAATCCGCTCACGGTCACCTTTTACGATATACAGATTCACGCTCCCCCGCTGCTCCTGATGCAGAATCTGCAGCTTCGCCGTCAAGGCTGACGCATGCCGTTCATCCCGGAAGGCCACCTGAATTTTGTGCGTGTCTGCCTTCAGATCATCCAGATCCTTCTCCACCAGCATCCGGCCGCCGTGCATAATGCCGACATGATCGCACAGATCCTCAATCTCCCGCAGGTTATGCGAGGAAATAAGCACGGTAAGCCCACGCTCCGCCACCTCCTGGAAGAGCAGGTTTTTGATCTGCTTCCGCATGACCGGATCAAGCCCGTCAATCGGCTCATCCATGATAAGCACATCCGGCGTACAACTGAGCGCAAGCCAGAAGGCTGCCTGGCGCTGCATCCCTTTGGAGAAGCGGCTCAGCTTGCGGCCTGTATCCAGCCGAAACATAGCACCCAGCTCTTCAAAGCGTTTCCCGCTCCAGCCCGGATAAACCGAACGATAGAAGGCCGCCATACTTTTGATTGTCGCCTGCGGGAAGAAGTAAGGACTGTCGGGCATAAAAATAAGCCTCATCTTCACCGCCGGACTCTCGAAAACGGACTCCCCGCCAACCTTAACCGTCCCTTCTTCGGGCCGGTAAATGCCGGCGAGTGTCTTTAGCAGTGTCGTTTTCCCTGCGCCATTTGAGCCCAGCAGACCGTAAATGGCCCCTTTATGTACCGTGAGGGACAGGCTGTCTACAGCCTTCTCGCCCTGAAAGCTTTTGCTGACTCCGCGAATCTCAATCATGGTTTCGCCCCCTTCTCTCTCTGCTCCAGTACCTGACGGTACAGTGCGCCTATTTCGCTCTCGGTAAATCCAAGGTACACCGCTTCCGCCATCAGGCGCAGCAGCTCCTCCCGAAGCTCCGCTCTTTGACTCTCATTCTGCCCCTGCTGAAGTGAAGCCACAAAGCTTCCCTTGCCCTGCAAGGAATAAATATAGCCTTCCCGCTCCAGCTCCCGGTAGGCTTTCTGAATCGTATTAGGGTTCACTGTGAGCTGAGAGGATAAGATTCTTACTGACGGAAGCTGCTCATCGGCCTGCAAAATCCCGTGCATAATCAGCTCCTTGACCTTATCGGTCAACTGCTCGTAAATCGGCTTGCGGCTGCGGACATCCAATTCGAACATGACCGTCCTCCTTTCCCGTGCTGCATTCTGACGATGATGATGTAATCTGAGGATTCCATACAAGTGTATTAACTGTACTACTATTATTAATACAGTTCTAAATTGATGTCAATGTAAAAAAGCGGCCCTTTGCAGGACCACCCCGAGCTTCATTTATATAATAAGCTTCTACGGGAAGCTTGCAGGGGCAAGAACATGTCTCACCTCTGCGGTTTCGTCAAGGCAGCGCTTTGTTACTGTTCCAGCGCAGCAGGCTCGGCAAGCACCTCCGAGTCTTGCGGTTTCGGACGTTTATCGCTTAACAGCGCGAACAGCAAGCCGGGAAGCAGCAGCAGACTGGCAAAAGCAAAGGTGCGGCTGAACGCCTGCACCGCCGCTTCCCGCATGCCGCTTCCCGCCCCCGACAGCACCAGCTTCGCTTCGCGGTACTGGTTGCCGCTATCCGCCGCAAAAGCCTTCTGCTCCGCCGGCGGCAGCTTGGCGGCGGCAAGCTCCACCGCATGAACCACGGCGGCGGCAGTGTCCGCTCCTCCAGCGCTTCCACCCGCTTGCGAACCCGCTCCCTTGCCGAGCGAGCCTACGGCTTCGGCAAGGACATTTTTGACGAACGGCTGCAGCACTGTATCCGTCTGAATGGCCTGGGCCACACGGTTATCCGCCTTGCGCAGCTCACTGTCCGTGTTGTGCTGCAGCACAGTCACGATGATGGCCACCCCGATGACACTCCCGAGCGCCTTAGCCATATTCGTGACCCCTGAAGAGATGCCCACTTTGTCCTCCGGCACATTGCGGACGGCGGAAGAAATCACCGGCGCCATTGTGAGCCCCACACCGACACCGGCCACAAACAGGCGAATCACCACTTCGCTAGTCGCCGAGTCAGCATGCAGTCCGCTCAAGGAATACATCGCTCCTCCCGTTACCAGAATGCCGGCGGCGGCGAACAGGTGGCTGCCATATTTTGCAGACAGCGGTCCGGAAACCGCCGAGCTTATAATCGAGCCTACCGCAACCATCGAGAGCACAAGCCCGGCCCTCAGTTCGGTCATCCCCATCATCCGTGTCAGGAAGAAGGAGGTCAGCAGCGAGAGATTCATCAGCGCCGCACCGACGAACAGCAGGGTCAGGGAAGCACCGTTAAATGTCCGTATCCGCAGCAGAGATAGGGGCAGCATTGGTTCTTTTCCTTTCCACTGTGTCAAGAAGAACACCGCCAGGAGTACCAGACCTGTACCCAGCAGCGCAAGCACAACCCCCGAATTCCAGCCATAGTCCTGCACCTTGATCAGCGCATACGTAATACAGAACATAGCACCGGTAATTGTGAGTGTTCCGCCATAATCAATCGACCTGCTTGCTGAGTTGTCCCGGGATTCCTTAATGAAGATGGCCGTAAGCACAATGCTGAGCACACCAAGCGGCACATTGACAAAAAAGATCCACTCCCAGCTCAGCTTCTGCGTAATAATTCCGCCCAACGCCGGACCACTCGCTGCCGCCACACCCGACACAGCTCCCCATATGCCGATGATCAGGCCATGCATTTCTTTCGGAAAGGTGGTCGTAGTCAGCGGGATTGTAACCGGAACAATGATCGCTCCCGCAAGGCCCTGGATAACCCGCAGCAGGATCAGCATCCCAAGTGAGGTAGCAAAGCCGGCCAGCAGCGAAGTTAAGGTAAACAAAGCAACACCGATTATAAATACTTTCTTGCGGCCAAACTGATCCGCCAGCCGTGAAGCTGTCAGAATAAAAACGGCAAAAGCCAGGTTATACCCGTTCATCACCCATGAAATTTGCGATACACTTCCGCCGAAATGGCGCGTCATCTCCGGCAGGGCAATATTAATAATCGTCGTATCCAGCAGCGCCATGAAAAATCCCAATACAATTGCCGTAAAAGATAAAGCTCTGCGCGTTCTTATACTCATCTCTCTCACTCCTCAAAATGCGAACTACAGTTCATGTTCAGATTATATGAACCAAAGTTCATATTTGTCAATGAAAATAATTGAACTTTAGTTCATGTTTTGTTGACAGCCCCAAGCCGCTCCTCTACAATCGGTAATACAAGGGGGAGCTTCGGACATGAGTGACATTGGAGACAAGATCAGAACACCAAGGCAGGACCGCAGCATCAAAACCAAAGAAGCCATCGTCCAGGCGGCCATGAAGCTGTTCTCGGACAAAGGCTTCCATCAGACCAATACCAAACAAATTGCGGCGGCAGCCGGGGTATCGACCGGCAGCTTCTATTCCTATTTTGCCGATAAAAGAGCCGTATTCATTGATGTTCTTCATGTCTATGGCGAACAGCTTATGGCACGGATCGACGCTTCGATGTCAGAGATCAACTTCAATACCATCGACCGGGCTGAACTGATAGAACATCTTGTAGACACCCTGCTGATCTCCCATAAAGCCTTTATTGGCTACCATAAAGAACTGACCGTCATGTATCATAGCGATGAAGAGATCAAACAACTGATGGATGCACAGTATGAAGTGGGCCGGCGCAGAACTCTGCAATATCTGCAGATGGGACAGGATGAGCTTAAAACCGAAGATCTGGAGGCTGCCTCCATTATCGTATTCGAAGCGATGAGCGCCATCGTTGACGTCATCTCCTTCTCCCCGCAGAGAATCTCCACCGAGCGGCTGAAGTCGGAGCTGGTCGATATGGTTATCAATTATCTGTACAAGTAATAGTGCGAATAGTAAAAAGCGGCCGATCTGGCCGGAGGGCGTAGTCCAGCGTGGCGAGGCCGCGTTTGGGCTGCGCCGGGGCGCGGAATTAACGGCAGTTTTGCCGTTGTTGGGGCCGGGGACGCTGCGCCGGGCTCAATTAACGGCATTTCTGCCGTTGTTCGGACCGGGGACGCCTACGATACGCCTAACAACGGCATTTTTACCGTTATTTGAGCCGATCCCGCGTCGAGGCGCGGAAACAACGGCAGTTTTGCCGTTGTTGGGGCCGGGGACGCCCACGGTGCACCTAACAACGGCATTTTTACCGTTATTTGAGCCGATCCCGCGTCGAGGCGCGGAAACAACGGCAGTTTTGCCGTTGTTCCCAACAGTCCTGCCCATAATTCTCCTAACAACAGTATTTCTGCCGTTGTTTAGGCTAAACCCACGCCAGGACGCGGAATTAACGGCATTTCTGCCGTTATTCGGGCCGGGGACGCCCACGATGCACCTAACAACGGCATTTTTGCCGTTATTTGAGCTAAACCCGCGCCAGGACGTCGAATTAACGGCAGTTCTGCCGTTATTCGCACCAGGCCCTCTCGGCAACGCGCCCATAGGCAGCTTGCGTGGGCCAGACACGCAACCAAGCAAAAAAAGAGCAAGCTCCAAGGCCAAAAGCCTCGGAGCTTACTCTTTTTTTATACAAATCATATTCCCCACAGGATGCCCGGTGGTGATCAAGCGTCAGCGGTGGTCCTTCCAAAAGTTCTGCGGCTGAAGATCCTTCGTAATGATTTCGAAGGTGTAGCCCTCTTTCTTCAACGACTCAAGCAGGCGTGGAAGAACTTTGAGGGTGGCTTTCTGATCATGCATCAGAACAACCGGGTTGGTTTTGGATTTTTGCAGCCCGTGCACCTGGTTCATCACCGTGTTATAGATTTTGGCACTGTTCTCCTTGTACTTCCAGTCATCCGAGTCCACATTCCAGTCCCACAGATGGTAGCCCTGAACCAGTACCTTGTCTCTGAAGCTTTTGGTAAAATAAGGCTTGCTGCCATAAGGCGGACGGATCAGCGTTGTGCCTGTGCCGGCAATCTTTTGCAGCACCGCGTTATCTCCATTCATTTCCGCCAGTGCGGCGGATGGTGAAGCATAAAATTTGTCCTTGCGGTGCGTCATGCCGTGCAGCCCCAGTCCGTTCCCCTCTTTCATAATCCGCTTCACCTCAGCAGGGTAGCGGTTCATATTCGGCCCGAGCATGAAGAATGTAGCTTTTACCTCATACTTATTCAGAATATCCAGCAGCTCCGAGGTCGTGGCGGAAGGCCCGTCGTCGAAGGTCATATACAGGGTCTTGCCCGGCTTGCCGGCAGGTGTCTGCGCAGGTTTATCTGGAACAGACGGCGGGGTCAACTCACTCTTATATTGGCTCAGGAACCCCGCATCATCCAGCGCGGCCGAAGCATCCCGGACTCTCAGTAAATATTTATCCGGCTGAAAGGATATTATATACCCAAGGTAGGCGCTGATCTTCAGTTGGACCATCAAGGCTCCATTCTTCACGAACGTGTTCATCGGCGCAACATTTCCGTCTTGAAGCTGAGCACCTCCATCACCCTTGAGCAGCAGCAGCTTACGTCCTCCGCCATCAACCTGAATTCCGTCAGGAAGGCCGGTAATCGTCCACTTCAATTCCTCCGCCAAAGCGCGGAGCGGGACATAATAGCTGCCTTTTACGGAAACGGCTGTAATGCCGCTCAGTTTATCGTTCACTCCAAGCTTCAGCTCAGCGTTCGCGCTAGCAGCGCTTGCCGTCGTCTGCACGACACCAAGACACAGGAATAATGAAAAGAATAACAGCATTGCTTTTTTAATAGTCACCAGATGCAGTCTCCAATCTATGTATATATATCTATTACTTTATCATAGATATATATAACGTAATTTGAGAGATTGTAACCGGAAGCAGAAAAAACTGTAACACTTTTGTTGTGACAAATGACATATCGCATTCTTTTTCAGAAAGAAATCGAAAATCGTTGAATGCTGTCATATCAAGCAAAAAACGCTAAAATAGCGCTGTTTTCACTTAAATCAATTGTGACGAAAATAGTAACATTTGTGAAATTGTGAACAAAATTTGAACTTCCTTAAAATAACCTTAAGACGCACCGTTACAGTGATCTTTATCATACGTAAAGATAGTTGTAACAATTTGATCACATATATTTAACTAAATGGACATTTTTGAGGACGATTATAGCTTTTTATCCAGAATATGTATTTTGCATTATGGGTAAGTAGTTCTTACTATAGATACAGGTTAATGTTTGCCCGCAATGTTCGGCGAATGATAAGAACTATTGAAGGAAGGAGTTCTATATGACAAAAAAGGGACCGTTATACGCTTTGTTTCTCAGCCTCATCCTCCTCCTGCCGGGATGCAGTTCACTCACCGTTCTGAATCCTAAGGGGCCTTCTGCACGAACTTTATCTGACACCATCATCCTTTCTATTATAGTGATGCTCGGTGTTCTGGCAGTTGTCTACATCTTATATATCTTCGTGCTGGTGAAGTACCGGGCTAAAAAAAGCAACGAAGGCTACATTCCGGAGCACGAGGAGGGCAACAAGGTACTCGAAGCGATCTGGATTATCATCCCGATTATTATCGTGGCCTTCCTGTCCGTCGTGACGGTCAAGACAACCAATGCCGTTGAAAATGTCGCTACAGAATACAAAGATCAGAAGCCTCTGGTCATCTACGCGGCCTCTTCCAACTGGAAATGGCATTTCAGCTACCCGGAGGAAGGCATTGAAACCGTAAACTACCTTAATATCCCCGTTCACCGGGCGGTAGAGTTCCGGATGTACTCTTTTGGCCCCATCACCAGTCTGTGGATTCCACAGCTCGCCGGGCAAAAGTACGCCATGAGCGACATGCTCACAACGCTCCACCTTTCCGCTGATACGGAAGGCTCATATCTCGGCAGAAATGCCAACTTTAACGGCAAGGGCTTTGCCCAAATGGAATTTGAAACTCTCGTTATGAGCAGCAAGGATTACGACAAATGGGTTAAAGAGGTTAAAGAAACCGCTCCCAAGCTGACGGAGAAGGAATTCAAGGGCCTGCTTGCCGCCGACTTTATCGGACGCAAAACCTATTCCACCACCCATCTGGAGTTCAGTCCTCCTCCGGGAGATCACGGCCAGCATATGAGCGGTGACGGAAAAGAGATGGATATGGACAACGGAAGTATGGAGCACCAGGACAACAAGGACGTTCATCCTTCACCGGCAACGACTGAAGAAACCGAGTTCAACACCAAAACGGACCCGGAACTGGAGCAGCCCGTGCCTAGCTCACCTGTGGATGAACATACTCACAAATAGCAGCTTGTAGTAAACCGCTCGATGAAACAACCTGAAAGGAGCCACCCTAATGGATTTAGAAAAATTTAAGGTTCCAGGCGAACCCTTAATCTATGGAGCCATGGCCAGTATCGCACTCGCTACCATAGGGATTATCGTCGGGCTAACCTATTTTAAAAAATGGGGCTACCTCTGGCGCGAATGGCTGACCACGGTCGACCATAAGAAGATCGGCGTCATGTATATCCTGGCCGCGCTGCTCATGCTGTTCCGCGGTGGTGTGGACGCGATCATGATGCGTCTGCAGACGGCAGCGCCGGAAATGAAATTCCTCAACGCACAGCACTACAATGAGGTATTCACTACCCACGGCCTGATCATGATTCTCTTCATGGCTATGCCGTTTATCATCGGTCTGATGAACGTTATCGTGCCGCTGCAGATCGGCGCCAGAGACGTGGCTTTCCCCCGCCTCAACGCCGTCAGCTTCTGGCTCTTCTTCTTCGGAGCCATGCTGCTGAACATTTCCTTCGTCATCGGCGGATCGCCGGATGCCGGATGGTCAGCTTACTTCCCGCTGGCGGGTCTGGAGTTCAGTCCGACGGTCGGCAACAACTACTACTCTCTGTCCCTGCAGATTGCCGGTCTCGGAACGCTGATCACAGGGGTCAACTTTATCGTAACAATCCTGAAAATGCGTGCACCAGGCATGAAGCTCATGAAAATGCCGATGTTCACCTGGTCCGTGCTGATTACTAACATCATTATCGTCTTCGCCTTCCCGGTGCTGACCGTGGCGCTGGCGCTGATGATGTTCGACCGCCTGTTCGGCTCGCAGTTCTTCACGATGGCCAACGGCGGGATGGATATGCTCTGGGCCAACCTGTTCTGGGTATGGGGCCATCCGGAGGTCTATATCGTTATTTTGCCGGCCTTCGGTATTTACAGCGAAATTATCGCCACCTTCTCCAAAAAGAACCTGTACGGTTATAAATCAATGGTATTCAGTATGGTGATTATCTCGCTCTTGTCCTTCCTGGTATGGGCTCACCATTTCTACACGATGGGTCAAGGCGCGATGGTCAACAGCTTCTTCTCGATTACCACGATGGCTATTGCCGTACCGACAGGGGTTAAAATATTCAACTGGCTGTTCACCCTGCGCAAAGGGCGAATCACCTTCACTACACCGATGCTTTACACGCTGGCCTTTATCCCGATCTTCACCATCGGCGGGGTTACCGGCGTCATGCTGGCAATGGCCAGTGCCGACTACCAGTACCACAACACGATGTTCCTGGTCGCGCATTTCCACTACGTGCTAATTCCGGGTGCTGTCTTCGCCGTTATTGCCGGGTTCCACTACTGGTTCCCGAAAGTATTCGGCTTCCGCCTGAACGAGCGGCTGGGTAAGCATTCCTTCTGGTGGATCGTGATTTCCTTTAACGTCACCTTCTTCCCGCTGTTCTTCCTCGGTCTGATGGGGATGACCCGGCGGATGTACACCTATTCCAAGGAAACAGGCTTTGGTCCGCTCAATATGCTGAGCTTCGTGGGCGCGATAGGTCTGGCCATCGGCTTCGTGCTTCTGGTCTACAACATCTACTGGAGCACACGCTACATGCCTAGAGATACTACAAGCGATCCTTGGGATGGACGTACATTGGAATGGGCTACACATAGTCCAATGCCGGTCTATAACTTCGCGGTTGTGCCAAAGGTTCAGACTATGGATGCCTTCTGGGAAGCCAAGCAGAACAAAAAAATGCCGCTGTTCGAGGATAAAATCACCAAAATTCACATGCCAAGCAATACCGGCAAGCCGTTTATACTGGGTGTTATCTTCTTTTTCCTCGGCTTCTTCCTGGTCTTCAGCATGTGGATTCCGGCCATTGTCGCCGGAGCCGGTGTTCTGATTATGCTCGCAGCCATGTCCTTTGACCGTGATCACGGCTACTATATTTCGGCTGAAGAGGTTATTGCTACAGAAAAGAAATTGATGCGGGGTGAGACTGTATGAAAATAGATGCGTCCAAGCCGCTGGAATACTCTACAGAAGAGAACAGCAACAAAATTTTCGGGTTTTGGGTGTTTCTCGGAGCTGAAATTCCGTTGTTCGCCACCTTGTTCACCGTATACTTTGTAATGGTGAACCGTTTTGCCAGCGGCCCTAGCGGAAGCGAGCTGTTCGAAATCGGCCCGGTGCTGATCGAAACCTTCCTGCTGCTGACCAGCTCGTTCACGATCGGTCTTGCCGTTCATGCTATGCGTCTTGGCTACAAGAAAGCGATGATGGTCTTCATGGCCATCACGCTGCTGATGGGTCTTGGCTTTATCGGGATTGAAATTACGGAGTTCTTCACCTATGTGCATGAAGGAGCGACGCTGCAGACCAGCGGCTTCCTCTCCAGCCTCTTCGTCCTGCTGGGAACGCACGGTGCCCACGTCAGCTTCGGCTTCCTGTGGGGAACGGCCATTATGATTCAATTGTGGCGTCAAGGCATCAACCCGGCTACCGCCAACAAAACATTTATCTTCTCACTGTTCTGGCACTTCCTGGACGTTGTCTGGATCTTTATCTTCAGCTTCGTCTACCTGAAAGGACTGATGTGACATGATGAAGCAACTGTTTCCAATTCGCCATGTGATGGGTTATCTGGCCTCTCTGGTCCTTTCTGCCGCAGCGTTAATCGTGATCTATGGTGATCTGTCCAAGGGCGCCAATATGGTTGTATTGCTGGTCACAGCGATTATTCAAGCTTCCCTGCAATTGTTCGTGTTCATGCATATCGGGGAATCGGCGGATACCAAAAAAGAGCTGTACATCAATATCGCCTACGCGCTGTTTGTCGGACTGGTTACCATTTACGGTACCTTGTACATCTTCGTATGGGGCTGGTACGCTTAAGGAACGGATCAACTGTATACTTCGGATTTGCATGATAAGCGGTCCTCTCCGGGTTTTCTGCCGGGGCGGGCCGCTTTTTGCGTGCCCAGGATTTTCAACAAACATTCAGCGCACCTTCAACAAACATTCAGCGCAATCTCATATGGCTTTCAGTTAGCGGTCCTACAATGTAGACATGCAGCAGCACAGGGCAACATGCTCTACATATGCAGGATCAATCTAATGGCAAAGGATGAGGATGACAATGGGCAAAAGAAATGGAATGAAGGGATTTGTAGCCGGCGTTGCCGTAACCGCTTCGGTAGCAATGTCCGTCTCGGCTTATGCCGACTCGATTCAAAAACAAATCGCCGTCACCTATGACAACATTATTGTGAAGCTGAACGGACAGGAAGCCGCGCTTAAGGACGCCACCGGAGCAACGGTAAAGCCCTTTATCTATAATGGCACTGTCTATCTCCCGGCAAGAGCCATCTCGGAAGCGGTCGGTCTGACGGCAAGCTACGACAAAACTACAAAGACCGTCAGCCTGACATCAGCGGACAGCACATCTGGTGCAGCGGGGACAGCAGGGACAGCGAGTGCGGATGATGGAAAAACAGGTACACCGCCTGAAGGCACACCGCCCACCGGAACCCCTCCAGAGGGCACTGGCGGCGGTACGGATAGCACCGTGGATGCCAGCACACTCGGCAGCGCCACCTACTCGCTTAACGGCGGCACAGCCAGCAAAACGCTGGAGACTTTTACTGCAATTGCAGCCGATGCTTCAGCAGTAAAAGTTACGAATGGCGGCGCACTTACGCTTACCGGCGTAACGCTCAGCAAAACCGGCGATACCTCCTCCGAGGACAACAGCAACTTCTATGGCCTTAACGCGGCTTTGGCAGCGACAGCAGGCAGTACGGTGACGCTGAATGATTCGACGGTTACGACTGATGCGGACGGCGCCAACGCTGTTTTTGCCACTGGCGCAGGCTCAACCATTAATGTATCCGGCGTTACGATCAACACCACCGCCAATTCCTCGCGCGGCCTGGATGCCACCTACACAGGAACTGTGAACGCGACCAATGTTAATATCACAACCGCAGGCACACATTCGGCCAGCATTGCTACAGATCGTGGCAACGGAACTGTAAATGTCAGCGGGGGCACAATGAATACCTCCGGTACCGACTCGCCGGGAATCTACTCGACAGGAAGTATTTTCGTCAGTGGAGCTACCCTTACCGCAAGCGGCTCTGAAGCTGCCGTGATTGAAGGCAAAAACTCCATCACCTTGAACGACACCTACCTGTCCGGCGCCGCTAAAAGCGGTGTGATGCTCTATCAGAGCTTCTCCGGTGACGCCGAGGTCGGCACCAGCACCTTCACGATGAACGGCGGAGCGCTTACCGCTTATGCCGGTCCGCTGTTCTACTCCACCAATACGAATGCCGTCATTAATCTGAAGGAAGCGGGATTAACTGCCTCCTCTGGCATCCTGCTTCAAGCTTCCGCCGATAAGTGGGGCAAGACAGGGGCAAATGGCGCAAGCGTAACTCTGAACGCCGACGGCCAGGTGCTGAGAGGAGATGTGACCGCTGACGCTATCAGCTCCGTTGCACTTGTCCTGAGCAATGGCAGCACATTTAGCGGAGCTATAGATAATGCCAATACAGCCAAGGCGGCATCGCTTAGCCTGGATGACAGCAGCTCATGGAATGTCACCGGCGACTCCTACTTAAGCACCTTCACTGACAGCAACACTACATTCAGCAACATCACAGACAACGGCCACACCATCTATTATGACGCCACCGCCAGCGCTAACAGTTGGTTGAACGGTAAAACCATCTACCTCAGCGGCGGCGGTATGCTGACCCCGGCAAGCTGAGGGCTTGGCTGTAATTTATGCTGGTAATGTCAGCGGCGGCGGCAGTTGGTTGTAAGGCAAAGCTACTGCCTTAGCAGCGGTATGCTGAACTCGGCAAGCTGAGGGAATGGCTGTATTTTATGCTGGTAATGTCAGCGGCGACAGTTGGTTGTAAGGCAAAGCCTCTGCCTTAGCGGCGGTATGCTGACCTCAAGCTAAAGCTTGGCTGCAGAATTAATGAGCCCTCCGCCAGCGCAAGCTAAGCGCTTAGCTGCAAGACTAGAGTTACAACAAACAAGCCCCCGGAGCTTTAGTGAGCTTCGGGGGCTTGTTTGTTGTTGATTTTGGGTTGATCTTGCGTTTTTTTGCAGCTAACTCTGCTCCTGTGCAGATAACCAGTGATGTAGTTGCGAATGAAGTGGAATTTGTACCACTAATTAGTCTCTCCCGGCCTCGGTGTACGTGTTAAGTGGAATTAGTCCCACTAATTTGGAGCCGAGAGCCCAAAAACAGCAGATCTAGCAAAATTAAGTGGACAAATTCCCACTAACAGCCAAGATTCAAAAATTCGCGGCATATTAAGTGACTTTTTTCCACCTAATCTGCCGGGAGGAGTTGCAGGGATACGGGAAGATAGAGGTAGGTAGGTTTCCCCTCTAACATTCCAGCGCAAAAAACCAGGAATTATTACACCATCCATTTTATGGAGCACTTCCCTATCTCCCACTGAGATAAATCTGCTATTCTCCTTGCTGCGCTAGAGCTTGAACCGGGCAAGCTCCTTCTGCAAGCTCTCGGCAAGGGTCGCCAGGTACTGTGCCGACAGTGACATTTCTCCCATTGCGGTCAATTGCTCCTCGCTGGCTGCGCTTGTGTTCTGCACATCCTCCGCACCCTTGCGCGAGACTTCGCTTGCCTGCTCCATCGCCTGCGATACACTTAATGCCTCCAGCGAGACATTGCGGACAGCCAATCTGATCTCTTCCGTCTGCCGCGCGGCGTTTTGGATTGAGGCCTGTATCTCCGAAAAAGCCCGGGCGACAACCTCACTCTGGGTCACACCGTGTGCAACTAGCTCCGACCCAAGCTCCATAGACTGCACCGCGCTTCCGGTTTCCCGCTGAATATGTGTGATGATGTCTGTAACCTGCAGCGAGCTTCTCCCCGTCGCTTCCGCCAGCTTGCGGATTTCTTCAGCGACAACCGCAAAGCCCTGCCCGTGCTCCCCGGCTCTGGCCGCTTCAATAGAAGCATTCAGCGACAAAAGATTCGTCTGGGTAGCAATCTCGTTAATCGTTGTAATAATTGTATTGATCTCACCCGATAAGCTGCCCAGCTTGCTTACGATTTCCCGGCTGGACAACACGCTGGAGTTGATTTCCTGCATCTGGGTAAGAATAACCTCGACAGCGCCAGCGCCGTTATCTGTTGAAGCCGCAGCCTGGTCCATCAGCCCGGACATTTCATTACTGCTGCGCTCGACAGCGGCAATATCCTCCGCCATCCCCTGCACAGATTGGGCTGTACGGTCAATGGTCTCCGCCTGCACACCGAATGAGGCGGTGATTTCGCCGGAGGTGTCGGCAATCATCTGCGAAGCGCGTGCAGTCTGTTCTGCACTGGCGCTCATTTCCTGTGAGGAAGCCGACAGCATCTCGGAGCTTTCCGATACTCCCTGCATCATGCTCTTCAGGCTGCCCAGCATGGTATTGAAGGAGTTGTTGATTTGACCGATTTCGTCTTTGGATTCATAGGATGCCATCGCAGTAAGGTCTCCTGCTTCTGCGCGTTTCATAAGCTTCTGCAAATCCCTCAGCGGCTTTGCAATTAATCGTGCGATGTAGAAGCCAATCCCTACCGAAAGCAGCCAGGCGGCAATAATGAGCAGAACACTTGTGGTGGTGGAGCTTTTGACGCTGTCCAGCGTAACCTCGTGATGCTTCTCGGCATCCTTAACCAGCAAAGCGGCTGCATCCTCAAGCAGATTCACCATCGTATTCCGCGCTTCACTGAAGCCGCTTGCTGAGAAAATCTGATAGCCTTCGCTGGTGAGATTTTTATCCGCAAGCTGGATGATGCTGTCACGCTGCGACCGATAGTCCGGCAGCAAAGACAAGTATTCATTGATCTTGTTCGCAATCGCTTTATCGCTGAATGGAATAGCCTTTAGCCGGGCCAGAAGATCATTGTTTTTCTCGATATTGTCCTTGATGGCCGCTGTAAGCTCTTTGCTCTTGGCTTCATCCTTAGTAATCAGATCCTCCAGGAGGAAAGACTCAATCGCCCGGTTGTTCCCGCGTATTTCCGTAACGAGATAAATCGGCTGCAGATTCTGGTCATAGGTTTCCTTGGATCTGTCAGCCATTTGCCTGGTAGTGATAATGCCAGCCGCTCCGATAGCAAACAGCATGCACACAAAAATCGTCACCAGCAATATCATTTTATATCTAACCTTGAGATTTCTCATTCCCTGTTCCCGCCTCTTTCATATCCTGCTGTACCTATATTCATCGGAGAAAAAGGTCGAAAGTATGATATGTAGAGTGAAAATAATGTCGAAAAATCAAAGATAATAGTATTTTTTGTGACTTATTGACTAAAAAAGTAGAAGCGAAAGGATAGGAATACTGTAAAGCACTGATTTCACTCCTGCAGCAGCCCGTATTTTTTGCGGAACCGCATCAGGACTTTGGTCCAGCCTCCGGCCAGAATTGCCAGGAAAAAGACATTGGACAGCGCATGCGCCAGATCCAGATAAAAGCTCGAAGCATAGGCAGCAGCCACAAGTCCCCAACTGAACGCATCAGGCAGGCTGATCAGATACCAGATATTCATGATCCAGCCGAACAGAAAGCCCCAAACGAAGCCGAACACAAGCATTCCGCCTCTTTTTTTCATCCACCAGGTATTCCGCAGCCAGCCGGCAGTCAGACCCACCATGCCCCAGGCGAACATTTGCCAGGGCGTCCAGGGCCCCTGTCCGAAGTAGATATTCGACACAAGGGCGGCTACCGCTCCGATAATGAAGCCTGCCTCCGCCCCGAAGACATAAGCCGAAAGAATCACAATGGCTGAAACAGGCTTCACGCTGGGTAATGCGGCAAAAGGAATCCGGCTGACTGCCGCGAGAGCGGACAGCACCGCCAGCAGCACCAGCTCCCGCGATTCAAGCGGACGCCGCTCCAGACGGATGAATAGCGGCAGCAGCGTCACGATCAGCAGCACCAGGCTAAGCAGCATATAATGGCGGTCTTTCAGCGCTGCCGTGAGCGCCAGGCCAGCCACAAACAAACCTAAAGCAATCAGGAGCGGGAAGCGAAAGCGGGCCACGTGCTCATCACATCCTCTATCGTCAAGGCTTGCGGCAGCAGGTCCCGTACCATCCGGTTGACCACTGTCGTATAGAAATAGTTGCTGCTGAAAAATTCGGCCGGAGTCCCCTCCGACGTAATGCCGCCGTCAAACAGCATAGCACAGCGGGTGGCATATCTCGCCGCAAACTCGATATCATGGGTTACAAGAATGATGCTGACCCCTTGCCCGCGCAAATGCTTGAGCAGGGCGGCCAGCCTTTCTTTGGCTCCGGGGTCGAGGCCCTTGGTCGGCTCATCCAGCAGCAGGATACCTGGGGACAGCAGCATTACCATCGCAAGCGCCAGCTTCTGCTGCTGTCCGCCGCTGATATCCTGCGGATGGCTCTCTAGTATGTCCTGCAGCTGAAAGCTCTCCACCAGCTTGGCAATTTCCTGCCCGACGTCCTCCTTGGACAATCCGGCATACTCCGCCATGTGCTGCAGCTCCTCCTGGGCCGTGTCGTAGCTGAAATAGAGCAGCGGGTTCTGGGCCAGGAATCCGGTTGTAATGCCTTTAGCCAGCGTTACTTTGCCGCGCTGGGGCTTAAGCAGCCCGTTCAGAACATGCAGTAGGGTTGATTTCCCTGCGCCGTTCCCGCCCATAACCGCCAGCAGCTCTCCCCGGTACAGCGACAGCGACAGCTTCTTCAAAACTTCCGCTCCGTCCTTCTCGTAGCGGAAGGTAACCTCCCGGCAGCTCAGCAGCGGCTCGGATGAGGGGGCTGGAGTGGAGCTGTGAAAATCTCTGGCGGGCTGTGAAGCTGCTGACGCAGCGTTCAAAGAAACGGGAGGCTGCGGCTTTCGGGTGGAGCCAGGTAAAGGGGATTGCGGTGAGGTTACAGCGGAAGCAGCGGCGGAACCCGCTAAGTCATGGATACCGGAGCCGTCCTCAGCAGTGGCGGTGCTCGCTAAGCCGTGTATACCGGAGGCGCTCTCAGCAGCACTGCCGGAGTCGGCTTGGGCTACGAAGCCAGCGGCGCTTACCGCAGTCTTCCCGGCCTGGGAATGCAGCCAGCGCTTCCCTTCCCGCACGGTCAGCGGAGTGGACTCCCGCGCTGCAGACACTGCTTCCGGCGCAAGCGCAAGGTACAGGCGCGAGGCGGTTGGCAAATACGCCTGGTGCGCAGACTGCGGCTCCTTGCCAGCTTCACGCACCAAATCCCTGGGCGGCCCCTGGAAGCGCAGCCCGCCATCTTCCAGCAGCAGCACCCGGTCTGCCAGCGGCAGCACCTCCTCCAGACGGTGCTCGCTAATGATCACCGTCACGGACATTTCCTCATTCAGGCGGTGCAGCGTCTGGATGAACTCCCGCGCGGCGACCGGATCAAGCTGCGAGGTCGGCTCGTCCAGCAGCAGCAGCTTCGGCTGAAGCAGGAGGACGGAGGCCAGGTTCAGCAGCTGCTTTTGCCCGCCGGAAAGCTCATGCACCGGCTGATACAGCAGCGGCTCCATCCCGAACAGGCCGCAGATCTCGGCAAGTCTGCTGCGCATGACGGCGGGCGGAAAGCCCATATTTTCCATCGAAAAAGCCAGCTCATGCCACACGGTATCCATTACGATCTGCGCGTCAGGGTTCTGGAACACCATTCCAATCTCTCCGGCAGCAAGGTCGGCAGGCAGTTCCGCCAACGGCTGGCCCTTGTACGCGATAGTCCCGCTAACCTTGCCCACTGGCGTTAGCTCGCGCTTCAAATGGCGCAATAGCGTCGTTTTACCGCAGCCGGAAGGGCCGCAGAGCACGACGAACTCGCCCTCTTTTACCGTAAATGAGAGCTCATGAAGCGAGTCTCTGTCTTCCTCGGGATAGCTGAAGGATAAACGTTCCGCCGCGAGGATCTCCATAACCATTTCTCCTTTCCTTCCAGCGCCAGCGGCGTCAGCACGAACAAGCAGAAGCTTGCATACATTGCGGCATCGCCCCAGCCAAAAAACATCGGCTTCATGCGCGGATAAATTTCCAGCATTCCGTAGCCCTGCGTCCAGAACAGCAGCGGAATTAGTCCGCTGACCGCCAGCAGCAGCAATACGGCTTTATCCAGCAGGTCCAGCCTGTAAGCTCCATATACAGTGCGTTTCCGAACGCCATAGCCGCGCGCTTTCATGGAATCAGCCGTTTGCAGTGCCTCCTCCAGCGACCAGGTCAGCAGCACTTTGAGCAGGGTCATGCCGTCTTTCATTCTTTTGCGCAGACCGCCCGTGTGAATGTCTACTCCCCGTGTCCGCTGAATCAGGGTGATCTGCCGCAGACGCCGCTGAAACAAGGGTACAAAACGCAGCGCCATCAACGTCAGCAGTGTCGTCCGTGGCGCAGCCGCTGCGAACAGGTACATGAATTTATCTGCCGTCACCGTGTAGTTGTAGGAGATAAACAGAACAAAAAGGGTCAGCAGCACAGCCGACATCATCAGCCCGTACAAAACGGCCTCCAGTGTAACCGGCTGATCCATAAAATAAAACAGGATATGCGCGCCCCGGTGTGAAAATAACGGATTCAGCACAGTCACAGAGCCGGCCATCAGCAGATAAAAAGGCAAGCCGCGCAGCAGTTGACGCCCCTGTCCCTGCAATAGCAGTAGGACCGCCAGCCCGGCAATCTCCGTTGCCAGGAAAAGCGGATGAAACACCAGAACGGCGAACAGCAGCAGTCCTGCGTAATACACCAGCGCTACCAAAGGATGCATGGAGCGGAAGCCGCTGTTCATTGCACGTCAGCCCCCACATCCTTGCCGAGATCAAGCGTGTACAGCCACTCGACAGTATCACCGGGGTTCAGCGTATAGCTGCCCGCGCCTTTGCCCGGAACTTTTCCGTTGACCTTGTATATCCAGCCGCTCTCCGGGCCGTGATCAAATTCATACAGATTATCAATGCCTTCTACATAGGCGAAGCTTTTGGCTCCCTGGTATTCCATTTGGATTTTTTGGCTGCGGGTGATGCGCTTCAGCAGGTCGAGCACACTCTCCCCTTTACGGATTTCAACGGCGGCTGCCGGCAAAATCGTCCCATGCTCGCTGTCTCCGACAATGGAGAGCGTGACGGTGTTGACAGCTTCGGCTGGCTTCGCCGGAGCTGCTGTTGGAGCGGCCGAAGGCTTCGGAGCCGCTGTAGGGCTTGCCGGGGCAGCGGCCTTGGACGTTGCCTTCGGCTTTGCGCCGGCGGACGGCTTCGCGGACGCGGCGGGCTTGGCAGGCGCTGCGGGCTTAGCCGCAGCAGCTTTGGCGGGCGCCGCGCTTGCGGAGGCCGCGCCGGGTTTTGCCGCGCCAGATGCCTCCGGCGCGGCAGTGCCGCCCGTAACGGGAGCCTGCTCCGTTACGGCGGAAGCGGGCGGCGCAGAAGCAGCCGCCCGAACAGGCGTCCCGGCGGATTCTGCGCCGGACGGTGAAGCCACCGTGCCGTCCGCTGTGGCGGAAGGCACGGGGCTGCCTGCGGCGTCCCCGGTTACCGGGGACGCTGTGCTTATGGGCTGCGGGCTCTGCACCGCAGCCGATCCCGCGGCGGGGCTCTGCTCCCCGCCGGAGCCGCAGCCGAATAGCAGCAGCGCGGCGGCCAGAAGCAGCAGCGGATAGATTAGCCATTGCTGGATGGACTTCGACATGAATTTGGACACCTCCGGGTAAAAAAGGGAAAGGAACGAGGGCAGTCAGACTGCTCCCCCGTTCCGTTTCTTTTGACAATATATTATGCGCCGGGCTTGCAAATTAAGGCAATCTTACGGCTACAACCGCAGCCATTTCCCGGGTCACAGCCGCTGCGGGATCAAAGGCTCCGCCGAATCCGGTCATATAACCCAGCTCCGTTACGGAACGGACGGCAGATACAGCATAGCTGCTGATCCGGCTTTCATCGGAGAATTTCCCGGCCTTAGCCGCTGCTCCTGAAGCTGCACTCTCCAGCTTGAACGCTCTTGATATCATAACCGCCATATCCTGACGGGAGATGATCCCGCTAGGATTAAATGTTGTCTCCGTAACCCCATCGACAATACCAAGCGTCTTCGCTTTGGCCACCACTCCATAATACCATGCGCCGGGCTTCACGTCGCTGAATACCGAAGCTGTTCCCGCCGCAGCCGGTTCATTACCGGTAAGTCTCAGCAGCAGGGCCGCAAATTCCGCACGGGTAATCTTCTGCTTCGGCGCAAAAATCAGGCTGTTCACGCTGACGCCTTCCATCAGCTTCTTGTCGTAGGCCTTGCGCACCGCGTCCAACGCCCAGGCTGAAATCTGGCTTTCATCGGTAAAGACTGCACCAACAGATACACCAGACGGTGAAATACTGAACAGCTTGGCTTCTCCCGTTAAATAACGCTCATAGGCGGTCAGTGCAAGCAAAGCCTGCTCCGTAGCCACACTGTTCGCGGGTTGACCCGCTGTGTGGGCATATCCGCCGTCCGCCTGACGGAAGGAAGCCAGATGGCTGAGCAGTCCGCCTTTGGCTTTTACAAACCGGGAATCATTCGGACCGATGCCCGCTGCGGCCAGTGCAATGATAACCTGCGCCGTGCTCTCACTGTTCTCAACACCAGCCTGCTTGTAGCCGCCGTCTTCCTGCTGCTGCTGCGACAGCCAGGTGATCGCTTTGTTCATTGCGGCTGCAGCCGCAGTCTGATTCGTGTGTGACGAAAGCGCAGTAACCGCCATTGCAGTAATATCCGGATCAGTGGCTCCGCCTGCCGTCAGCGGGAAGCCGCCTTCCTTGCTTTGCATAGCCAAAAGGGACTCAATCAGCCGCTCTTTGGTCCACTGCGCACCAGACGGCACACTGTAGTTTCCGCTGTCCAGCGCAATCAGCGCAAAAATTAGCCCGTTGCTGCCCTGGTTCAACATATTGCTGTTGTTGTAGATTTTCTCAATCAGATTATAGCCGCCGAACTTCTGCGGATCTGCACCCGCAGCCGCAAGGCCCAGCACCAGGCGCTCATAGTCTGTAACCTTGCGGAACTGTCCGTTGCTGTCAGCAAGCTGCGCCTTCACTCCCGCAAGGTAAGCAGCAGGCACTGTATGACCCGAACGGGCCAGGCCCACCGCCTGCCAATCGCTAAGCTCTGCGGTCGCTGCAACTCCCTTGGCGGTAGCTGCAATATCAGTCCCCAGCTTCTCCTGCTGCGGTTCCCATTTGCTGCGGTCAACCACGGCATAATCCGTGAAATGACTGACCTTGCCGGTAATGACTCCTGTCTTGACATCCAGTACGGATGGAACCGGAATCCAGTATCCTGTAGCCGGATTCAGCCAAGCCAAAGCCAGATTAGCAGGGTTGTATACGGCTACTGGCACAGTAATGGACAAATCAACCGGCTTCACAAATTTCGTGCCATCCGGGCCGAACGTATACAGTCCAGACACCAGCTCCTTGCGGCTGGAGTTTGTCTCCTTCATGCTGATCTTCACCGTACCGGATACCGCCCCGGCCGGAACGAGCAGTTGTACTTCACGGCCGCCGTCCTTCAAGGCTGCTGCCGAACCCGGAGTTACCTCCTGCTCGAAGGACGCCGTGTTCGCGGTTAATTTCTGACCCAAAGCGGCTGCTTCAGCTGCCGTCATTGGAGCGCTCTGATTCGTAACTGCTGTAGTCTGTCCCACCTGATTCAGCGGAAGATTATTGTCTGCCGTAATATCTACGGTTCCGATACTTCCCGGAAGGCCGCCTGCAGCTGGGTCAACAGTGTAATCTGTCGTGTAGAACCAGACCAGAGCATCGCCATTGCTTAATTTGTAGTCGCCGGCACTGTAGCCTGGCTCTGTACCATTTACGGAGTACTTCCATCCACTGTTCGGCCCACGGTCGAACTCCTTCAGGCCGTCGATTGAAGTGACATAGGGACTTCCTCCGGAGGTTGTGCTTGCCACTCTGCTTCCCAATTGGCGGACCAGCAGGCTGTATGCCGTCTCGCCAGCATTCAGAACCACTTGAGTGCTGGGCAGAATCGTTCCCTTGGCGCTGTCGCCAATAACCGAAATCGTTGCCGCTGCCGGCTGAGGCACCACTACCGGATCGGTCACTGTAAGCGGCTGCGTATAGCGGGCAATGCTCGGCGTGCTGTCCGCAACATATCCGGTTACAGCGAGCGTGTATGCACCCGCAGGCAGACCTTTTTCAAAGGTAGCAGTACCCTGCTTATCTGTAGTTGCGGTTGTACCGCCAATCGTTACTTGCACGCCTGCTGCCGGTGTAACCACCGGGTCAGAGGTAAAGGTGGTATTATTCCATACCCACTGCTTCTGCGCAACCGTAACGGTGAACTTCTCACCAGACTTCGGCTGTGCCGGAGAAACCGTGAGTGAATTTACAACATGAGTGTTGTCACCGGTATAGTAGACCAGCACCTTGTCGGACTGCTGTAATACAAAATCATTCAGCCCTACCTCGGGATAGATCCACTCCCCGCCGCGCGAGACTGCAAATCCCCAGTAAGCTTGCTTGCCGTAGGTTCCATTCTCAATTCCGTCAATGCCCCATACAAAGATGCCGAAGGAAGATTCCGTAATCTTCAGCGGAATATTACCGGATGTAGCTAGCTGCTGCAGTGCGTCAAACGCATTGTAAGCTTCCAGCGTGCCACTTGCGACCGGTCCCTGCGGACCTTCAATGGACAGATAAGCTGTCACATTGGCCTGGGCTACTTTGAGGGATTGCGTATGACGGGCAATCTTCGGCGTGCTGTCCGCAACGTAGCCGGTCACCGCTAGCGTGTATATTTTGGCGGACAGACCATCCTTAAAGATAGCTGTACCTTGACCATCCGTAGTTACAGTTGTACCGCCAATCGTTACCTGCACCCCTGCTGCCGGGGAAGTCACCGGATCATTGCTCAATGTGGTATCATTCCATACCCATTTCTTTTGTGTAACTGTAACGGTAAAAGCTTCTCCCGGCTTTGGCTGCGCTGGAGCAACCTGCACCGTATTGACCACCTGGGTATCCCCGCCGGCATAATAGACCAGCACCCGGTCAGAGGCTTCCAGAACAAAATCGCCCATCCCGACAGACGGGTAGATCCATTCGCCGCCGCGCTGCACTGCAAAGCTCCAATAACCTTTATACGTTCCACTCTCTATTCCATTAATCCCTGAAACATAGCTGCCAAAAGAGGACTCTGTAATTTTCAGCGGAATATTGCCGGACGCAGTAAGACTCTTCAGTGCCTCCAGCGCAGTATACGCCTTCAGCGTGCCGTCAATAACCGGACCTTGCGGTCCTTCAACCGACAGAGTGGCTGTTACATTTCGTGCGGTAACCTTTAAGTCTTGCGAATATTTGGCGACACTCGGAGCATTCCCCGGAATGTAGCCGGTCACGCTCAGTGTGTAATCTCCCTCAGGAAGACCCTCTGCAAAAACAGCCTTGCCATCCTTGTCCGTAGTTACCGTCTTACTCCCAATCGTCACTTGCACACCGGCGGCATTTGCCGTTACCGGACTGGGGGTGGATGTGGCATTGTCCCATACCCATGTTTTTTTGGTGACATTGACGGAAAAAGCTTCCCCTTCTCTTGGCTGCGCCTTGGAAAGGGTAACCTTATCTACCAGCTGCGTATCGCTTCCCGCATAGTAGACCAGCAGCCGGTCTGAATCCTTCAGCTTGAAGTCTTTCATTCCGACATCAGGATTCACCCATTCGCCGCCGCGGGATACCGCGTACATCCAGCCGTCATAGCCGCCGTAGGTTCCGGCTGAGATACCGCCGATGCCTGTAACATAACTGCCGGAAGGATTTGTAAGCTTAAGCCCCTTCGCCAAAGCTACCTTCTCAAGCGCGTCGAGAGCATTGCTGGCATAGGCTTTGCCTTCGCCCAGTGTTTGTTCCGGTCCTTCGATCACCAGCGGCACATAGACTAGCGGATTCTGCGCTACCGGTTTGGAAAAGTCATACAGCTTGCCGTTTGCCCCGCCGCTGAACAGGTTATAAGCCACCAGCGCCTGAAAAGCCTGCTCGGTAGCCAGCACATTAGCGTTGCCGCCCTGCGTATGGGCGAAAGCTCCGCTTGCGAGACGGAAGCTTAGCAGTCGGCCTACAAGCTCCGTTCCATTCTTGGTGAACTCTGCACCGGCAGGGTCCACTCCGTAAGAAGACAGGCCGATAATGGCCTGGGCCACACTTTCGCTGCTATCTCCGTAGCCGCCGTTGCTGCCCTGCTTGGCAGACAGCCAGGCTACTGCTTTTTGCCCTGCTGCTCCTGCAGCGGGATCATTTTTATGCGCAGCCAGCGCCGTCAGCACAATCGCTGTCATATCCGGGTCGCTCGCTCCCGGCAACAGCGCAAAGCCGCCGTCGCTGTTCTGTTTGGACAGAATTTCACTCAGCAGTTTTGCCTGATTCCATTTGGCATCGGCTGGAGGCGTATAGCTGCCCGAATCCAGCGCAAGCAGCGCGTATACCGGAGCATTCAGTGTCTGGCCGCTGATTTTGTCGCTATTATAGATGCGCTCCAGCAGATTATAGCCCGCTGCCGAGCCGCTGCCCGCAAAGTTCGTGGGGTCACCGCCAATCGCCCGCACCGCGAGCACTATCCGCGCATAGTCCGTAACGTTCGGGAAACTGCCCCCCGCCGTCTGCACCTTCTGCGCGAGCGCCTGAGCATAGCTCTCCGGCACACGGTAACCCGCCTGGGCCAGACCGATAGCCTGCCATTCGGATGCCACACCGCCGCCCAGAATATACTCGGCAGCCGTATATGTAGCTTGCGAGACCGTAACCTCTCCACCGGATGCCGCCGCCGCATTGGCTACGGCTAAGGATTCCTTATTTGCAGAAGCATCTGCCGCATATACGGCTTCCGTAACACTGTTAACTCCTGTAGTTGCGGAGGACTCTGCTGCGGCAAAAGCCTCTCCCGCTGGAACAACAGCATTCCCTGTAATCGAAAGCACCAGCAATAAGACCAGACCAAGCGTAAAGGACTTGGCAGATAAAATTGTCTTCATCTTCAACCTCTTTTCTATAAAATGGATTGCACCGCGCAGCAGTAGAACAACTGCTGCAACATAAAAGACCGCCCTCGTAAAGGGCGGCCCGGGAAGAATACAAATTAAGGCTGCAGTGCTCAAAGCTCCGTACGCAGTCCATCTGCAATGTTCCCCATTCTCACCCCACGAAGAATAGAAACGGTTAAGAAAAAGGCAGGTCTCCTGGCTTATGCCTCATCGCTGCTCTTGGCCTTCCCATCCTTCTCCCCGGACAGTGGCCGCTCTAAGAGCCGCTCCGCATTTACAGTGGCGGGACCGCGCCGGATTTGCACCGGCCTTCCCTTTTAAGCTGATTCTATTGTTTTCACGAATAGAACCCGCACCTTTTTCAATAGCTTATAAAATTTTAATATTCTTAATCATATCTAGTATTCCCGTGTATGTCTATAGAAAAGCTGTTTCATCGCCGCAGCGGAATGGGAGTGGTGGTAAGTGGTGCGGGGAGTACCTTGGGTAGCAGATCGGGGCGAAAGTGGTGCGGGGAGTACCGTGGGTAGTGGATCGGGGCGTAAGTGGTGCGGGGAGTACCGTGGGTAGCGGATCGGGGCGTAAGTGGTGCGGGGAGTACCGTGGGTAGCGGATCGGGGCGAAAGGGGGTGCATAATGGGGAGTGGCACGAGCAGGGCGCTGGGCAAGCGGCTCGGCCGGCAGAAATAGTTGGAAAAAAGTACACTAATTCCTCCAGCACCGTCTCCAGGGGGAAAATAGGTGGAAAAAGTATCATTAAAACAGCGTTTCTCCCCACCAAAGGACGAAATATGCTCGATTAGTTTACTTTTTTCCACTTAATACTGAAATATCTTGATTGTTACTTGAATTAGTGGGAGAAAATCCAATTAGCGCTCATGAGCTGCATTCGAAAATTAGCAAAGATGCGCTGGAGCCGGAAATTGAGCTGAGTTGAGCCTCTACTGGTATTTGTGGAAGTCGATTCACTGTGGGTAAGGTGAGCGGCTGCTGGTTACCGGAATATATGCAAAAAAATCCTGAACAGCACGTGCCGCTAACCCGGCTTACCGTGCTGTTCAGGATCATGTGCGCAGCGCTTAACCCAAGCTGCTGATCTTATTTGGCTTTCTTGCCCGGACTTGGGCTCGCCGTGGGCGAAGGTTCAGCGGCTGAAGAAGCATCCACCCCAGCGCTCGGGGTGCTGTCTGTTACAGCACCCAATGCCGGCTGCAGGGTTAGCGTGTACTCCCCTGCCTTGATCACGTCGCCGGCGGCCAGCTTCGCGCCGGCCTCCAGCTGCACCGTCACCTCGTATGCGGATGCCTCCGGCACCGCTCCCGAGGCTCCCGGGCTTCCCTGCGCGGTGTCACCCGCCGCAGGTGAAGGCGTGGCCGCGCCGGCGTTCCCGCCCGCGGCCTCTTCGTTCACGGCGCCTTCGTTCGCGCCGTCAGCCCCTGCGGATGCGGCAGCGGCATCCGCGCCTTTGGCAGGCGCGCTCGCTTGCGCGCCGCCCTTGGACCCGGCGCCCGCTCCTTGCGCGGCGCCGTCAGCCCCTGCGGATGCACCAGCGGCATCCGCACCCGTGGGCGCGCTGGCTTGCGCGCCGCCCTTAGACCCGGCGCCCGCTCCTGCGGCGCCGTCACCCCCGGCAGGCGCGCTCGCAGACGCGCCGCCAGAGCCTGCGGCTGCATCGCCAGCAGCCGCCTCCGGCGAGACGACCTGGCAGCTGCCGGTCGTCGCCTTGACCTTGTAGTCCTCCGTCACATTGCCGGAGGACACTACGCTGATCTCCGCCGGATGAAAGGCGGAGCAGTCGGCGGCAGCAGCAAAGGTGAACACCAGGCTGCCGCTGGTTGCCCCGCTGCCAAGCCGGACGGTGGCGGGTGGCAGCCCGCCGGCCCCGTTCGTAGCGCTTGGCAGCGCGCTGCCTTCCGGCAGGGCAGTATCTGAGCTGTCCTGCCGGAGCATGCTGATTGTGATGATCGCAGCAATCAGCAGGACACCTATGACGCAGCCGGAGATCAGGATTTGAAATCGGCTGCGGCTGACCCACCGCGCCAGCGGCGAAGCCAGCTGGGAGCGCGCTTCGTTATAGACATTTTGCAGTGCCGGGCCTGCGGCGGAGACATAGCTTTTGCGGAAATCCCGGTTCTTGAACGCCTCGCGGTCACTGCTCGTGAAATATTTCAGAATCGCCCGCCGGTAGCCCGGCCATAGCTTCTTATTCGATATAGAAAATAGCGGTTTGCCCTGTGACCAGGCCAGGAAACGGTACACCTTCTCTTTGTCATTTCCCGCCTTGCGCTTCACCAGCTCCAAAAGCGTGTCATAATCTAGCGGCCCGTCCTGACGGTCACTGCTGTGATAAAAAGCCAGCGGCAGACGTTCGAACGGCTCGATGCTGCGCGACTCCTTCAGCCAGCGCCGTCCGAGCAGCTGCACATCATCCAGCTCCCGCGGCGATAGACCGACAAATATCTCTTCAGTCGGGTTCTCCTCCCCGAACCAGCGGTAAGCGGCCCGGAGAGCGCCCATCTTTTGCCGGGTAATTGAATCCAGAGGCGGCTGCCAATCAGCAACATCCCGATAGCGCAAAAAAGAAATCTCCAGCAACTGCTCCTGTGTCAGCTCGTCCAAAGACACCCGGCTCAGCAGGAAGCGGTCCGCCGCCGTTTCCAGCTCCTCGAGCAGCAGCATAGCTTCGGGATAGAGCCCGCTGCCTCTGCGCCGCTCTTTTTCGGCCTTGTCCACCGACTCGTGGATCGCCGCCACCGCCGCCACCGGATCACTCTCCTGCCGCAGCTTCTCCAGCAGATAGTCCTTCACGGTATCGCGGACAAAGGACTGCTGGAGCGCTTCCGGCAAAAACCTGCCCCAATGGGCCACAAACCGCAGAACCTCAGCCGATTTTGCCGCCGCCGACAGCCGAAGCTCCATATAAGGCTCCAGCAGCGCTTTGCGGAAGTATGGCTGGGCCAGCACTCTTTTGAAGAAGGACGCGCTTAGCTCATCATTGCTCTCGATAATGCCGTAAGCCGCCGACAGCGCATCTTCACGGCCCGCAGCCTGGGCATTCAGCATCCCGTTGATGAAATAATCGACGATTTTAACCCGGTAATTATGGCCCCTCAGCGTAAAATACTCCACAAACTGCTCCAGAATCTCCGGCACCGGAATGCCTTTCTGGCGGATCAGATCATATTCGCGGTCGAAGCGTTCCAGGAAAATATCGTTCAGCCGCACACGGGACGTAAGCGCCCCCTCCGGCTTCAGGTAGGACAGCAGTCCGCCCAGCACTGCCTGCTTATTCTCTGTGTACAGACTCTCATTGCCCTGCTCAATCTCATAAAATACGGCCAGCTCGTTGTACACCGCAAGCGACAGCTTGCGTTCCAGGCTCTCGCCGGTCAGCAGCGAGTCAGCGAATCTGGCGAAATCCTCAAGTCCGCGTCCCGGCTGCTGCAGCGTCTTCCAGGCCAGCTCAGCATACGGCTGACGCGAGTCGCCAAAGTCCGTATTCAGGACCCGTCCCGAAGCCAGATCGAACACAAAATCCTTCTCAATGCTGCGGTCACCAGGGCGGATTGAGCCTTTTTCAACAAAGGTCAAATGGATATATTTGCGGCTTTTCGGCTCATTAGCGTAAGTGATCACACCCAATCTGCGGCGGAAATCGTAAGGCAAAGCTGCGAAAAGAACCTCCGTCAGTTCCACCGCACGCCGGGACAAATCGGTTACCGGTACATCCAGGGCTACATATATTTTTTTCTTGCCTGCTACCGAGGACATCACTGCCTGCAGCAGCGCCTTGAACAAGTCTTCCGTAAATCCGAGTGTACGCAAGGTACTTTGCGGATCAACAGCTTGCCCCTGCTCAATTACAGGAATAGCCGCCAGCTCCGGCAGCTCCCCGCCCAGCTCTCCAGCATAGCTTTCGGCAAAATCGGCATGCAGAAAGGCCCGGTAGCCCTCCAGAATCTCCTCCGAACGAACCGGTGGCACCACAAAGTTATGAGCGAAAAAAGCGCTCCGCTGCCCGGTAAAATCCGCCGCCTTATAGCGGCTCTGTCCAAGCACCGTCTCCCCCGATTCCGTATGGAACAAATGCAGTGCGGCAGGATACAGCTCCTCATTCTTCTCTCCGCGCGCCGTAAGCTCTGCCGGAGCATCGTAAAGACAGAACGGATGCAGAATTTTTTTGACAAAATTATTGTCCAGACTCTCCGACTTCGCTACAGTGTCGAAGCCTTCTGTCCCCCGATACACGCCGCGGCGTTCCCGGGTGTACATCTGCTGGGTAATCTTGGACCCTGAAAATCTGTTCACGGCCCGTCGCTCCCCTCAATATAGTTCAGCTTATGCAGCAGCCAGATGAATGGCTCGTCCACGCGGATCGGGCTGACTACACCCTCTATCCGCTGATTCACCGGATTGCTGCCCAGCGCGGAAACGGCAAAATACCCCGTGTTCGCAAAATACACATCCATCGTATCCTTGAACGGACGGTCCACCTTCTCGATAAATCGGCGGATTTCGCCGTTGATATTATGGAATTCGTCCAGATTCAGCGTTTTCCGGTGCACATAGTTGTTGAACACATTGCTGTTGGACTTGATATAATCGCCGTCCTCATCCTTGAGCGAATGCAGCATGTCACTTTTGGCCAGCACAACCGCCGTTGGAATCTCGGTTTTGCTCTTCTCCTGGTAGGCGATAAAATCGCCGAACAGGGTCAGCACCACGTCGCGCGGCTCGTCATACTGCGACACCCATTCGCCCGGACGGTCACCTATATTGATGCGGATCTTTTCGCGGATCGAGCGGATCTGCAGCGGATCGACCATGAACAGGATTCCGGCGGAGTTTTGGATATGCTGGCCGTGCAGCCCAAGATAGTCCTGATCGACCATTCCCTCACCGGCCACATCAAAGAACACCAGTGTCAGCGGCGGCTTGGATTCATCCTTGAACACAAATTGAAAAATAAACGGCTCCTGCATCTTCTCCTTCTGCGTCGAGGCCAGCAGATCCCCCCGCTCGAACAGCGGCTCTTCGTACAGAGTGCGGAACTTGCGGCTGATCTCGGCATTCAGCGGCATGCAGGCTGCGTCAAAATGCCCCGCCGTCGTATGCTGCAGCGTATGAATCAGCGAGGTCATATACACCGACTTCCCAACCTGGGAAGCGCCGATGATCGAGATAATATTGCTCGGAACCTTGCCCGCAGTCACAGGCAGCTCGTTATGGCAGGACGGACAAAGCCGTCTGCGCGTAAGCACACCGTAGCGGTCGGTAAGTCCGGTCAGCACGTGATCTGTATAATGATGGTACTCCTCCGGAATATCCGCCGGATTCAGTATGGCTTCCATATCGTCAACCGTATCGAGGCCGAAGCGCTCGCGGTATTTGTTCAGCGCGTCGTCTTCGCCCAGCGCATAATTCTCATCATCCTCACGGCTGTGCATGGCCCGAAAGACCACATCGTCAGGCCCGAACCGGGTGAAGCAGTACGGACAGACAATATCGTAAAAAAGCGGCCGTGGCTGCGCTTGATTCTTCTTCATAAACCGGCTAAAAAAAGACATCTCTTGTCCTCCTAAAAGTTTTGCGGAAAATCCGCTTCTTCGGGAATGCTGTGCAGCAAAACTTGCTTCGGAAGCATATGCTTAAGTTTTGTGAGCGTCTGCTCCCTTGAATTTGCTTCGAACAAAACTCGCTTCGGAAGCATTCGCTTAAGTTTTGCGGAAGGTCCGCTTCTGCGAAAATGCTGTGCAGCAAAACTTGCTTCGGAAGCATATGCTTAAGTTTTGTGAGCGTCTGCTCCCTTGAGTTTGCTTCGAACAAAACTCGCTTCGGAAGCATTCGCTTAAGTTTTGTGAAAGATCCGCTTCTGCGAATTCATATTTGTGCTGAACACTCCGGCGGCCTCATGCCGCCCTGTTCCTGCGTCCAGCCCGCTGCATAGCTATAACTGCACTTTGTACAGCTATATTAACGCTCCTGCCTGCCGCCGCCCACTTAATTGTATTTCCTGCAGCTAACGAGGGGCAAAACGGCTAATTTGGGGTCAATCCCAAAATATAGGTGTACAAAGTACAATTAAAGGTTTGTTTTGGATAAATCGGCCACTTTTAGCTGTATGAAGTGCAGTTAAGTCCGTCCGCTTCTTAGAAGGCAGCGTGCATTAACTAAGCCAACCAGCACTGCCACCGTTCCGTTCCCTGTCACACCAGCGCAGCATCGCCCCATGACCGTTCACTCCGGCACCAGCTCATAATATAATCCGTACTTGCGGCCATCGGTGAAAAAGATCCGTACCGAATCCTCCTTGCCGATTTCAATCGGCGGCAGGACATTGCGTCCGGCAGCAAAATCTTGAACGAACGGGAAAAGCACGCCATCCTCCTTGGACGCCGGATGACCGCCCCGTTTTTTCACATAACACAGTACCTCCTTCGATACCGGCACTTCGGCCGTGATCGTCATATGTACTGTTTTTTGTTTGCCGAACAGCCCTTTTTTCTGCTGGACTGAATAATAAATCCGTGCCTTGCCCGCGCTGACCAGCGTCCGGTTCGCACCATCAAGCTGACGCACCAGCACAGTCTCCCCGTTATCGGCAAGCCGGGCATATACTGTATACTCCACCAAACCGATGTCATCCAGCCGGTCACGGTATCCGTTATTCGCTTTGTACTCCTCACGGGTATAGAGCTTCATGCCGGAAGGCGGAAGTTCTCCGCTATCCGGCGCTTCTGTGGAAGCTTTGTGAATGCATACCGCCTGCACGCCATCCGGCCAGCGCCATCGCAGCGTACAGAACCGGTCCTCCACCCGGGAAACTACATCCGTAATTGCCGGTGTGGAAGGATCAACCTCGGCGTACCTCATGACTGCATGCTCCTTTCGCTTTCTGCTTCACTTTCATTTTTGCCTTAACTTCACGGCCGACTATATAAGTTGAACTATTGATTTCCATATGGGCGTCTGGTCGTAACTCCGGGGAATGTTTGGACTTCCGGCCCCTGTTGTCTGCAGATTTCTTGATTTATACCGCTATTCGCGGTGGAAATCCGCAGACAAAGGCGGACGCTACCGCTCCTACAGTTCCAAACTTCCCCTCCGTCACTTCTGCCCTTTTTATGTTTTCTTTAGTTCAACTGATATAGCTTCATAGCCATCCAGCTTCAAAAACCTTTGCTGCCCCGGTTTCTCCGCGGGGATTGGAATCCCTCGGACGCGGACACGTCTGCGTTTCTTCCTCTTTTGCGGGAAAGACGCCCTTCTCCCACCGGCACAACAAAAGTAAACAAGGAGATAATGGCCGCTAGCACAAGCAGCGCAAGCAGACGTGTCATCGCGTCCCCGAAGGAATGGCCGTCCAGGCCAAATTCAAGAATCAATCCGGCGAACAGGCCGGACACCGCGCCGCCGATACCAAAACTCCGGGCCAGATGGCGGTTGTCAAACATAATGCCCAGCCCGATACCAAGCGCAGTTCCGACCAGCAGCAGCGCCAAAATCCGCACTCCCGCATAATACGGGCTATCCGCCGTCGAATCGCTGCGCACTGTAAGTAGAGTACGGTCGCCCAGGCGGTCATAGATTTGCTGGAACACATCGCCAAGACGGTTCGCATCCGTCACATCATAATACTGCCCGCCGGTTGCAGCCGCGATATCCCGCAGCAAAGTGGAACCCGACGGATCATCCAGCGCAAGACCGATGGTGTTCACAGCAATCCCACGGTTCACATAATCCGTCAATTCCTTTGAAGTATCAAATTCACTGAAGCCGTCAGACAGCAGGATTACCATTGCTCCCCGACCGGATTTGTTGTCACTGTTAATTACACCCATAGCTTCCGTAAGCGCTCCGCTGATGTTTGTGCCGCCTTCGGTGGTCTTCAAGTTACGGATTACAGACAGCACCTGCTCGCGGTTAGCGGAGCTTGAGAGTGAAACCAGCGGTTGAACCACCGTTGCGTCATGATTAAAAGTAACCACAGCCGCCTGATTGTCCTCATCCATCCGCTGAACCAGCGCTTCCGCAGCCGTATAGCGGCTGTTGCCCGGATCGCTCTGACTCATGCTGCCGGAGTCATCAATGACCATAACAACATCTTTAACCGGTCTTGCCCCGCCGAAATTGAGCTCATACACGAACTCCATCAGTGTGCCAACCGCGAACAGCATTACCAGCATCAGGGGCAGCAGCTTCCAAGACCACCCCAAATAACGCTGCTTCCACGACCAGCCGTTCAGTCTTGGCGAGATCATCTCCGCCAGCAGGCAGCCGAGCCCGACTCCAAGCGCCACAATAGCAAAATAAATGCCCACCAGCACAATCGACGGCAAATCATAAGGCCTTTGGTCCAGCAGCAGCTCGCCGAGAACAAAAGCAACTCCGCCGCCCAGCAGACTGAAGATGAGCAGGAGCAGATTAATTTTTCGCTGCATCGGTATTCATCCTTTCCGGGAGAAATTTATTTGAAATGGGCCTATTATCCGAAGCACGCAGCTGGTGAGGCCCACTTTTCATCCATTCGGTCAAGGCAGGCAGCAAGTTCAGTGCAAGTAATTCGTTCATGTGGCCACCGGGTTAGCCAAGCCCTATACTTAGCGGAAAGCTGTCTGCAGAATCCAGTTCTGAGAATGGCGGTTACGGATCAGCCAAACCCACTCGCCATCCTCAACTCAACTTGAAAAACTTCAGTGCAGCTAGCCGCCATTTTCACGCCAAAATCTTCCAGTTCAGTTACATATAATACAGTTACGGCTTCGGCACAGTGGTAACGGTGGCTTCGGTGTTAACAGCAGCACAGCAACACCGAACGCAGCCTCAGTGTCATTCTGTTGTATTTCGTACATTAGACAGCCATGCCGCTCTTTCGCGGCACTTCAGACGATGATATTTCATAGAAGGCCCTCAATTTGGCTTCGCCAAATTCGAGGCTTCCATAACAATGTCCTCTGTTCGGACATCGTTATTTCAGGATAGATTGGCTTCAAAAGGCGATCTATTTCTATTCTATTGCACTTCCTGCAGCAGAATAAATCATAAAAGCCACATTCCCGGCAATCTGCCGAATTCTGCTGTACAAAATGCAGCAGATTGCCGGGGCGAAGCAATATCGACTCATTCTATTGTACTTTTTACAGCAGAATGCAATTTTGCAGCAGTATTGTCTCGTTCTGTTGTACTTTTTACAGCAGAATGCAATTTTGCAGCAGTATTGTCTCGTTCTATTGTACTTTTTACAGCAGAACGCAATTTCGCAGCAGTATCATCTCATTCTGTTGTACTTTTTACAGCAGAACGCAATTTCGCAGCAGTATCATCTCGTTCTGTTGTACTTTCTACAGCAGAATGCCGGCTGGCGGCACTCGGGGGACGCTATCGCAGCATCGGGAGGCCACAGCCACTTGCCACAGGCGCAATTGCGCGGCTACCCCAACTCCGGCAGATGCTCCTCGGCTACGCCGTGCAGCCGGTACCCGCTGGCGGCATAGGTCTCATAGTAGACCTTGCCGTTGCGGTAATAAAGCAGATCCTCCAGATGGAAGCCGCCCATCAGGTTCAGCTTCTCGACCCCGCTTCTGCGCTGCTCGTGCACGAAGCCGAGCCGGTAGATGCGCGTTGTCTCATCTGCGCCGAGAGCATAGCGCAGGAATTCGGAGCTGCTGTCGCCGAAGAAATATTTCTCCTCATGGCGATGCTCCTGTGTGTATTCGAGCAGGCGGACGTTGATGCTCGCCTCCTCCTCCAGACTGCGGTAGAGCCGCTTGAACAGCTCCTCCTTGGAGAGGATTTCGCGGTTCTCGTAAGCAGCCGCAACATTGGCTCGCCGCAGCAGCTCCTCCTCAAAGGGCAGCGCGAATGCCTCTGCCGTAAGCAGCTCACGGCGGCACAGTTCAACCAGGCGTTCAACTGCCGCCGGGCCGCCCTGCCGGAGCAGCTCCGAGGCGCTGCCCAGGAAGCGGTCGCTAAAGAAGATGCCTGGGCCGCGCCGGGCTTCTATATCCCGCATGACCTCTTCCGTAACGGTCCGGTAGTACTCCATAATGTTCTGGTCCACCGTCCCGCTTGCGCGTCCGATGCCGTCAAGCGCCAGGTGCTGAAGCTCCTGCTCCAGCTCCTCCATCATCTGCACCTTGGCTTTGCTCTCAATGTGCAGCTGCTCCAGCGCCGCATCGTAGCGCTGGCATAATGCCAGCTCGCTCTCCAGGCGCAGCAGCTCGTATTTCTTGCCATATACAGCCTCGAACAAATAATGAATGAAATTGCGCACCGTCCGTTTGTCCAGCAGCGGCACACGCTGGAACGGCTGGCGCTCCACGCTCTCGGCGTAGAACTGCTCCAGCTCCTCCTGCGTGGTGAGAATGGCCGAGCGCAGCCCGGCCATATGCTGGCGCAGCGCATGCAGCACACTTCCCCCGCCTGCCTGCTCGGCGGTCCATTCCGCCAGCTGGTAGAACGTCAGCGGCGGAACCGCCTTCTCCTGGGCCGCCAGCACAGCGGCCCACTCGCGGGCAGGATGAACCTCCGCAGCCCGTCTGGCGGATACATCCGCGAAATTGCTGCGGAAATACGCCTGCCCGCCGTCGCCGAAGAGCAGCTCCTCCGCTTCGCGCAGCGACAGCGGCTTCAGCTCATTAAAGGAGGGACGGCCGTGGCTCATCAGCCCGGTCATCTCCGCAATTCCCGCTTCATCCGGCAGCAGGGCCGCCGCCCGGTCACGCAGAGACTCCGGCGCAAGGCCGAGATGCGCCTGCCGTTCGCGCAGACTGATTCCTCCGCCCGCTTGCAGCTCAGCGGCCAAATAATGAAAAGCATGGTACAGCACCGCCAGCGCGATTTGCCGGTTCGGTCTGCGCACCGCCGAGAATCCGGCGGAAGCGTAACCCTGCCTTCCGGTGCTGCCCCGGATGCCGCTTTTGAAGGTCATGTTGTTATAACCGCCATGTCCCGTAGCCGTATCGGTGACTGGACGGACGCGGTTCTTGAGCAGGCTGATGTGAGCGATAATCTCATAATTATCGTCCATGCCATGAGCGGACATCATGCCCCGTTCGTTTTTGTCCGAGAGCAAATAGACAAGATCGAACAGCGTGGAAGGGCCATGCGACACCGGAATGGACAGCCCATCCTCCGTCACCAGCAGCGGGGCGCTGAAGGTATACTCCGCCTGCTGCATCCCGTCCAGCTCACGCAGAAAAGCCAGCCCTACCGAGCTGGAATACCCGAAGTTGTCTCCTTGCTCCCGCTCGTTGATCAGTGCATACAGGTCGGTCTGCACCGACTTGAACGACTGGCTGAGCACGGCGCGGGCAAGCAGGGCAACCTCCGGCAGCAGCACATTAAGCGGGTCATCGACCCGCGTAATGATAGAGAGATGGATCACATCGAAGGAGGAATACAGCCGTCCGTAATCCGCTATGCTGTTGCCGAGCCGCCGCAGGCTCCGGTTCATTCCGGCCAGGAAGCGGCTGTCTTCATGAAACTCGCGGTAGACATCCTGGCGGACCGTACGGGGATCGCGCCCCGCCGTTACCGGTAGGTCCATGCTCATGACCCGCTCTCTTCGGCCTTCAGACTGCACCCGGCTCAAGTCACCAGCATTTCCAGCCTGAGTCTGGCTAACGCCGCCAGCATGGCCCGTTCCGGCGAGCGGGGCGGCATGCAGCGCCATTACACCGCCGGCGTTATCCCATTTCCGCTCGCAGCGTTCCAGCACCGGACCGATGGCCGGAGCCACCTTCTCCCCAAGGAACAGGAACAGCGCCGGGTAATGAATGCTGCTGCGGCCATCACCCTTGCTGCGCTGCGCTTCTTCCTGCACCGCAAATTGTTCTGCATAATGTATCGCCTGTGCCTTGATCATCGGATTACTTCAGCTTTCTGCGGATACTGCCGAGTTTGCCGGTCAGGCTCTTATAGAAGCTGTACATTTCATCGCCGTCCGCATGCTCCACCCGCTCATATTCCAGACTGTCGCGCGCTTCCAGGAAGGAGACATAAAGTCCTTCCAGCTTATACAGCAGCGGAGTGACATCCTCGGCAGCAGTCATTTCCCCGGCCCGGCGGGCCGCCTTGCGCAGCAAGAGGCTGCGGCTTTTCTCATCCAGCCCCCGGAAATGGCGGTAGACGGCAAACTCTACATAGCTGCGTTCCTTCATTAAATTGGCAAAAGGCTCCCACGCATCCTCGTCCTCGTCACGGTCATAGACGTAGAGCGCACCTTTTTTGGTGATGGTATCGGTGTACAGCGCCTCAATAAACTGGTCGAGCCACTTGTCTTCGTCCAGATATTGATGCAGAAGTCCCTCAAGCTCAGTTGCCTTGGCACTCAGGGCATCGTATTTAGCCAGCTCCTCACGGACGCGCGTAATCAGTTGCGGCGAACGGATCAGATTTTCCTGGGCCAGTTCCATGTTAATACTGCCAAAGATATCCTTAACTCCTTCGCGCTCCAGTCCGTTTGTCCGCAGCGACTTCAGCTCATCGGCAGCTTTTTTCACTTCACCAAGATTTGGACGCGGCAGGCCGAGCTGCAGATCATAACCGCTGAGCATTTTGTCCACATCGAACGGCTTCGTGAAGACAACCGAGAACCGGCTGCTCGTATTTTCATCGACGCCCTTCTCGACAATGACTCCGCTCTCCAGCGCTCTGGCAAAATCCGCCCGCACTCTGGCATTGTACTCACGGACACGGGGGTTGACATAGGTATCGCCCCAGGATTTCTCAGGGATCGGAGACGGCAGGTACGTCCAGTTGTCCTTGTCGGTCATTACCAGATGGCGGCCAATTCCTTCCTTGTCCAGAATCGTCCGTTCATAATTCTCCTCGAACACGCGAAGCGGCGTGTACACGAACAACGGTACCCCGTTGCGCGTATTGAGCCAGAAAATCCGGTTCTTCACTTCGCTCTCCTTGATGGTGAACTGGGATTTGCCCAGCGCGTTGTTCTGGTAATTGCGGATTCCCTTCAGGATGCCCGGCGCTTTGACCGGTACGGAAACGAATCCCCAGGACGGGAAGTGCAGACTGCCGGAGCTGTTGCTCAAGTGGAAAATCGGCACTGCATCCTCATCCAGCCGTCCGGCGATAATCCGCTCCACGAACTTGTCCAGCGGCTCCTCACGGCCGTATTTCATGACCAGGAACTCCTCCATGGAACGGGTAATCAGATCGCCGAACTTGTCGCTCAGGAATTCGGAGATCGAACGTACAATGTCAATCTCCTGCTCCTTGACCCAGCGTCCGGAATGCTTCAGCATCTCCCGGGTGAAATCACGGATCAGGTCATCGCCGTCCTTCTGGTCCATCACCTTGGAGATGGTGGACGCAATATCCGGCACGTTGACAATGTTCCAGTAATAGGTTTTGTTTCCTTTATGGTCAGCCTGCTCCTCGCCATTGATCAGAATATCGCCATTCTTCTCGAAGATGGTGCTGAGCGCGCTGAGAATCTCCGTAAACACGCCGTAAATCCGGCTGTTCTCTTCGTTCAGCAGCTCGAACAAATCCTCATAGAATTCGATCATCTGCTCTGTGCGTTCCACATCGGCATGCAGCCAGTATTCATTGATCTTGGCTTCAATGTAAGCATTCTTCTTCTTCTCTTTGGAGACAAAAGCGCTCCGCGCATCGCCCAGCTTCTCCTGTGCGCTGTCCTGCGCCGCCTCGATGTCACGCGGCAGACGCAGCAGGCTCTCGCGCAGCGCCTCGATATAAGACTGGATCAGCTTCAGAATGCAGAAGCCTTTCTCGGTATAGAGCAGCCGCGACACATAGAACGGACCCTGCTCGGGATGAAGGAAGATGCGCTCCAGTTCTTCACCGAAGCGGCCCGTAATCTCACCGGGCAATTGCTTCTTGGACTTGATGTATTCCTCACGCGCTCGAGCCAGAAAGTTCTGCTCCAGCTCCGTATCCATGTCCACCACCTGATGCTTGATGACATTGCTGTGGTTCAGGCGCTCGCTGTTCTCATAGCCGGGTAGCGGCTCCGGCACGCGGGCCTCGAAGGTTTTGATCATGCTGTCAAGATCAATGCCGAGCTTGCGCGCCAGCTTTTCCACATCCTCCTGCCCCGGAGCCTGCCGGAACATCTTATCCATCTTGTCGAACAGGCGGAACGCCAGATAAGTAGTCATTTCCTCAATCGGCAGCACTGCCGACGAAGCACCGATAATGTTGTATTCATAATTGGCAGGATACGTTTTGTTCATCTGCGCAATGTTGGTACGTATGTTGCTGATATAGTCGTGGATGGCGAATTCCTCGCCCGACTGCTTTTCCTCGCTGGCCATGAAGTTCGTGATGTTCTCTGCCGTCACATTCATGCAGTAGTCATAGGCGCTCTCTAGCAGCTTGCCTTCGGTATTGGTCGCAGAGATCAGATGGCACAGATTGAACGGAGGCAGCGGCGAATTGACGGTCAAAATATTGCCGTACTGCTGGCGGAAACGCTCGCCCCGGCTGTCCACATTCATCCAGTAATCCAGCTCTTTAAGCGCTGCGTATCCGTTCTTGCGGATATATTCGCGGGTATGCTCGCTGAGGCTCTTGTTCGCCAGATTCACATCCGGCGTGAACAAATAGCCGAGCGTGTTCACGCGGTCGATACCGGCTGAGCCGTAGTCGCGTTCAATAATCCCGCGCACAATATATGCGATATCCAGAAAAGTACCGCTGCCTGTTCCGCCCGATAGCCCGGTAAGCAGGAACACCATCAGCTTCTTGCTGGTTCCGACGGACAGCGTCTTAATCTTCTTGTCGATGGCCGCTACGACCTGGTTGATCTTCGTGAACAGCAGCAGGCGTCCGGCCTGACGCACCCCGGCGGCTCCGTTCATGCCATCCGTAATGCTCAGCTCCGGCGACAGCCATTCCGTGATATAAGGGTCGAGAATGCTGCGGTTCTGCAGCAGTCCGCCGATCTCGGCGTTGGCCAGCAGCACGAATTCATTCTGCGGGTCGAGGCCGATGCCTTTGTATTTTTTGCCGCGGTCCTGTTCATTCGTCTCGAACGCCAGAAATTCCACGTTGTCCGGCTTATCCCGTTTCTTCTTGGACAGCGGGTCTTCAGGCAGCTTGAAGCGTCGGTTAATCTGGTATTTCAGACGCAGCAGGGCGTCGATACCCGTGCCGCCAAGGCCGATGATAAGGATCGGGTTGTCAATGGTGTCTACTCTGATTTTGTCGCTGACGATTCCTCCGCCAAGCGATACGTCGAGCTGTTGAATATGCTCTCTTACTACCGGTTTCATAAGTGCTCCCCCTTATATCAAATACTCCAATAGAATCGTCTTATCTACGGTTGCCAGCGCCACGGAAATACGGTCGCCGCTCTTCAGCTCCAGGCCGCGCGAGGTATCGGCAGTACGTCCGGATCTCTCAACTGAGAGCCCCTCACCGCTGCGCAGCAGCAGCCGGTCATTGTTGCCTGGAGTGAATACAAGCTTCTCGCTTTCCTTCAGCTCCGGCGCGAGCTGCAGCAGTTGGTGAAGCGTGAACTTGCCCCGGAAGGCCGAGAGCTTCTTGTACTGCGGATAGGTTTTCTCGCCGGTGTTGCCGTCAAGCACCTCCACCACCATTTGCCCTACAAAGCCGCGGTTAGATTTCTGGCGCATCAGCCACAGCACCACACCCGCCGCCAACACCAGCACGATACCGCCAATAATATAGTAGAGCGTCTTGGAGGCAGGCTTCTCTTGCGCAGGCTCAGTGCCGCTCGTTCCCGAAGCCGGGCTTGTAGCCACCGCTCCCGTCTTGGTGTTGATCTTGAGAATATCGCTCTCGCGGTAGAAGCTGCTCTCCTCTGCACGCACCTTCAGCTCATAATTGTGGCTCTCTGCAATCTTGAAAGAGCCCTTGAACTCCGCGCCGGAGTTATCCATCGGAAGCTCCTGCACCTTCCCCGTATCCATATCCGTAGCCAGCAGCACCGCCTTCATATCTTGATACAAATTGCTGAGCGTTACCTGAGCTCCATTGCTGAACAGGTGCGAGGAGATGTCTATGGTATCGCCCTTCTTGTAGGTCTTGGACGGTAAGGCATCAAGCTTAAGCTCCAGATCATAGTTAAATACGAGATTGATATCAATCTTGTCTTTTGGCACGCCTTTCACCTGAAGCTTCCAGTCCCCCTGCGCCGGCGACAGCAGCTTGATCAGGCTGTAGGTGCTGGATTTGGAGAGCAGGACATTGCTTGATGGAATGGCCACTTCTTTGCCGGAGGGGTCAGTCAGCTTGGCGGTAACAGGCTTTGCGGACATGATCGAGATATTAGCCTCCAGCACACTGCTGTTGGGAACATTTACCGTAACGTCCTGATAGCTTCCATTCGCCGTAATGGACTGCACCGGCACAATCTTCAGCTTCAAATGGCTGGCAAAAATCTCGCTGAGAATCTGCGGCAGATCATCCGCTGAATCCGTTACGAAGGTCTTGCCTCCGGTCTTGTCAGACAGCCCGGCCAGAATCTCTTTGTTCAGCTTGCCGTCGGCGTTGAGTCCTATCGTATAGACCGGATAACCCTTCTGCTTGGCGGTGTTCACCGCAGCGTCCAGCTCCTGATCGGACTGGCTCTGGGTGCGGCCGCTTGCTTCATTGAGGTCATTGTTGCCGTCCGCCAGCATCACGATCATCGGCTCATGGGTCTTATCACTGCCGTTCTCCAGTACCTTCACGGCCTCTTCCATGCCGACGGCAATGTCCGTATAAGCTCCACGGTCAAGGCCGTCAATGAAATCCTTCAAATCCTGCTTGTCGCTCGCAGAGCCGATCTGCAGCAGCGCCTTCTCCCGCTGCACCTTGTCGGTATAGGCAACAATGCCGACCTTATCTCCTTGAGCGGACAGCATATCTATGAACATCTTCATCGCTTCATTCGCGATCTTGTTCTTATCACTCTTATTCATGGAGTTGCTGACATCAATCAGCAGTACAGCATCAATGTGGGATGGCGCCGGTGATGCCGCGCTGGCTCTCCCGGCCGCAAACGGGGCGGCGGTGATGCACAGCATCAGCAGCAGCGGCAGAATACGCCGCAGCATGTTCTTGGATGTACTTGAAATACGAAGCTGTGTACGAAGCATAAATAGGGCTCCTCTTGTATTAAATTCGGCTCCTGTGACAGGGCCGGCAGCATAGCTAAATTCTGTCAATAGCATGCCATTATGATATAATTAAACCTTGTAAACTTCAACTTTAGGACCGCAGGACCGGGACCGGAACGATGACATGGACATTCTAGCACGCGTTCATCAATTAAGTATAAGCCGCGTTTCTGAATGTTCGGTAAAAAAAGCGCCGACTGATTGCAGCCAAAAGCTTCCGGCGTTTGTCCGGCATCCCGGTAGGCCATGCTTCCAAGAAGAAAGGAAGAGTTCCATGATTTCATACGTCATTCTCGGGATTACGTTTCTCTATGCCGTCATTCAGATTCTCATTTATGCTTCACGCAAGCGCAAGCCGCTTACCCGTGATGACATCGACGAGCGGCTGCTGGCCGCACTGAACGGAGGAGACCATGCCCGTAAATAAGAAGAAGCCCGTTACCTTCCGGCCCTTCAAGGCCCCGCGTTATGTCACTGACAAGCTGCGCATCTGCCGCCGCTGCGGCCGTTATACCGCGCTCGGTGAAGAACGGTGCGGCAAATGCGGCAGCGCCTCGCTGATTCCGGTAGAGAAGCAGGCCGCAGCCCTTGCCGGACGCAAAATGCACACCCGGCTCCTGTTCATCCTTCTGCTCACCCTGGGCTCGGTCTATTTCGGCCAAAGCCTGGAGCAGATGGTGCTGTGCGGCGCCGGCGGCATCGTGCTGGCCGGACTGTTCTACTATACGCAGCGCAAAGTGCGGCAGAACGAAAATCTGTACGCGCTGAACGAGCTGCTTGGCAAGAGCATCGACAGAATCTGGGATGGGCTGGAAATCAACCGTCAGGAGGCAGTCTCCGTGCTCCGCGAAAATGATGTGCTGGCTTATGAGAAGCTGCGCGAAATCTCCATCCTGCTGCGCGGCGACCGGATCGCCCGCCAGCGCGTTGCCCTGCTGCACGGCTTTCAGCTCCGCAAGGACATGTACCTGGAGCTTGAGCAGCTGCTGCTCAAGGATTTCGAGCCGCTGCTCGCTGAATATATCGGCGAGATTGCCAAGGTGCGGCCCGACCTTATCAAGGACCGCACACTGCGCTATGTCAAAGCCTACGAGGTGCAAATCCTCGAGATGAACAACGGCGTTGCCATTCTGGCCGGCGTCGCCGGAGCGGCCGTACGTCTGAAGCGTTACGCGCTGCTCTATTCCGGTATGATCGGAAGATACCTGGAGGAATTGCCCAGGGACCGTTTTCTGCGTTTATCCAAAATGATCACCGCCAGTCCCTACGAGGCCTGGAACGGGCTTGATCTCAGGGTGGCGGAGGTCCGTGAAGCTAAATACCGCTGGGACCCGGATTTTTGACTAAGTTAAAGAAATCAGCCTTATATTTGAACGAAGGGGCTATTATAATATGACGTTCAAACAAGCCATATCCCTGCGCAATATTATGATCATTCTGTGTACAGTGATGCTGGTGCTTCTGGGGCAGAAGGTTCTGCGGCTCGACAGCAAGCTTGCGGCTGTCCGGGAGGCTGAGCGGCTGTACGCCGCCGGAGACCTGATTGCCGCCGAGAAACAGTTCCGCCTGGCAGCCGCGAATTCTTCCATTATGTACAAGGAATATCTGATCGCCTCAAGGCTGCAGGAGCTGGCTCCGATCACAACTATCCGCAGCAGGCTGGACACATTGGTATTAATGATAGAGGATCAGTTGACCACTAAAAATTTCACCGGATTTATGGAAAGCTACGCCTCCCTGTTCAGCCTGAAAAGCCAATATATGATATCAGGCGGACCCTATGAGTCCTATTATCGCCGCCTATCTGCGGAGTCTGGCATTTCAGACCAGTTCACTGCAGGGTTTCAGCAGTTCAAGGCACAGTTTCTTGCCGGGCTTGCGGCGAGCCAGAGCGGCATAGACAATGGCAGCGGCAGCACCAATGCTGACACCGACAGCTTCAAATGGAGCCTGCTTCGGATTCCCGATGCATATTTCGGAGGTGCGAAGGCCAAAGAAGAACTGCTGGCCGCAAAGTTCAAGGCGCATGATACCGCCAGGCTCACAGCTCTGGCGGCAGCCGGCAGCTTCAGTCTCCTGCTGGACAATGCCTTGTCTCTGACGGAAGCGTACAGCAGCCACAGCTACAATGCGCCTTGGGTGGGACAGCAGGCAGAAGACAGTGCAAAGACAATCCTTCGCAAGGATGTCGATGCTGAGCGTATTGCCGCCTTCTCCGGGCATGCCGTGGCTTACCGCAAATACGCCGCGTCGGCTGGCCTGGCCTCCTCCAAGGTGCTGTCCCTGATCGACAGCAGCACCGCGAAGCTGCTCCGAAGCGCTGCGCGAATGGTCCGGGGCGGACAATACGCGGAAGCGATCCGGCTCTACGGGGACCTGTCCCCACTTCAGAATACGGCGGCGGAAATAGCCGCCGCACAGGCCGCTTGGAACACCGCCGAGCCGGTCCGTCTGCTTCCCGGCGGCGAGGAGCCGGGCAAATATTCGCATGTGGTCACCGTCAATGGGCGTTACGGCGTGAAGCTTGCCGTAGCCGGAACTGACAGCAGCGGACGCCTGTATTACGCGGACATGAGTGACAACAGCACCGTCTCCACACGGACCGGAGATATTATTCCGGATTATGAAACCCTTAGCAGCCTTGCTTTTGATGACTCGTTGTCCGCCTACTCCAAGTTCCCGGTTGTGGTGGCTCAGGGTAGCCGCGAAGACGGACGGACCGCTTTTACCGCCTATACGATCCGGCCAGAAGGTATTTCCCTGCTCTTTTCCTTTGCCGGCAGCGGATACGAGCTGCAGCCGGGTGACGGCTCTATCCGCGTAATGAATGCCGATACAGGCGATGGCATCAACGGACAGACAGCGGTGTACCGTCAGACTAACGGCAGCTACCAATTCTCCGAAATCTACCAGGAGTATCCGGTGATTGAAGCCGCTGATCTGGAACTTCACCCCTTTGAAAAAGTATCCTTGAAGCTCGATATTTATATCGATTCCGCCGGAAGAGCCGTGTCCAATTCAGGCGGGCGTTATATTGTGCTTCAGGGCAATGTCGGCCAGACAACTGGCCTGGCGCTGGCCACCGGACAGTTCCAGAATAGCTACGACTATGCGGAGACTGACGCCGGAGAGCAATATGTACCTGTTTTTGTCGTAGAGACAGTGGGGAGTCTGAGTCTAACCCCTTAAGACCAAGCAGCAATAGGAAATGGCAGCGGAGTGATGCACCCGCTGCCTTTTTTTGTCTGCCGTAATGATTTCATTATTTTTTCATTTTTACGGGCTATAATGAGCCATATAAGCGCTGCAGAGGAGGCAAATATGCGGATTCTATTGGTCGAGGACGACACCAAGCTTGGATATATGATCCAGTACAAGCTGCAGCTTGCGGGGCACTTGACGGAATGGGCACGCAATTCGGATGAAGCGGAGCTGTTCTTTTCCACTGCGGAATTCGATCTGTACATCCTGGATTGGATGCTTCCCGGCAAAACAGGCCTTGAGCTATGCAGCCAGCGGCGGCGCCATAACGACAACACAGCCATCCTGATGCTGACCGCACGCGGCGAGGTAGAAGACCGTGTCAGCGGGCTGCTGACGGGGGCCGACGATTATATGATCAAGCCTTTCGCCTTTGAAGAATTGTTGGCCCGCATCACCTCTCTGGACCGCAGAAAGCAGACCCGGGGTTATATGGAAACGTATGCGGTAAGCGGCCTGCGGCTGAGTCCGGCCACGCAGGAGGCAGAACGTGAAGGTGTCTCCTGCCTGCTAACCAATCGCGAGTTTCAGCTTTTGGAGTTCTTGGCCCGGCATCCGGGTGAGGTGCTCTCCCGGGAGCGGATTCTTAATTATGTGTGGGGCAATGATGCCGATGTGACCTTGAATGCGGTGGATGCCGTGATCAAGCTGCTGCGGAAAAAAATAGACGACCCCTTCCCTGTGAAGCTGATCCTAAGTGTGCACGGAAGAGGCTACCGTCTGGTGGATACCGGAGTTGAGCAGGATGATTCCTAATACCCGCAAGCAATTAACGGTCTTTTACAGCACCATGATTGGATTGATTCTGCTCATTATGGCGGTCTCCTTCTACTGGGTATTATCGGATGTGGTTCACAGGGATGAGCGCCACAATCTTGAATCAGCCGGACAAAAGGCCGTGGCCGAATGGCTTAATCAATCACCGCACCCACAAGATGCGGAGGAAGTCCGGGAGCAGCACCAGGCGGACAGCCGCCGAATGGAATGGGAGTATCTGCAGAGTGACCAATTTGTTGTTATTACCGGCCCCGCTTGGACAATCTCGGCTCATTCCTCTGAGGGCGCCAACCCGCTGCTCACACCTTCCTTTCAGCAGCAACTGGATGCCAATAACGATAAAAGCTACCTTCATCTAAGCAGTACATCCGGCAACAATCAGACGGTTTATGCGGTACTGCGGGTCGCGACCGGTGATGCAAGCAATCACACGCTGCTTATCGGGGAAGATGTTACCAAGCAGGAGCATTTATTGAAGGAGATGAAGCTGCTCCTCATCGCAATTACCGTTCTTCTGCTGGCGGCGGCTACAGTCCTCGGGTATGTGCTGGCCGGTCATGCCATGCTTCCCGTCAATCATGCATTTACGAGGCAGCAAAAATTCACGGCTTTCGCCTCACATGAGCTAAGGACACCCTTAAGCGTGCTTCAACTATCCGTGGACATTCTGGAAGAAGAGCGGCACAAGCTGTCGCCGGTCCATCAGACCGTGCTTCAGGATATGAAGGAAGAAATAGCGCGCATGACCACTTTGACCGGACAGTTGCTTACGCTGGCCAGAAATGATTCACCTCTACAGTCCTTGAGACAGGAGGCCTTCGACCTGCAGCGCAGTCTTTCATTCGCTGCCGCGCGAATGCAATTAATGGCAAATGAGAAAAACATACATCTCCAGTTGAACCTGGGAAACCCGTTAGAAGCCTTTACCTGTATGGGGAACAGCGAGCAGATTGACCAGGTGCTGTATATTCTTTTGGATAATGCGATTAAATACTCGGCAGAAGGGGGGACAGTTACGCTGGGGATCACCCGGAATGATAACGATACCCTGAGCCTATCCGTTCAGGATACGGGCTGCGGAATTCCCGAAGAGGATATTCCCCATTTGTTCGAAAGATTCTACCGTGTAGACCAGGCCCGTACAAGAGAGCATGGCGGCACCGGACTGGGACTTGCCATTGCTTCTGAAATTGTCGGCAGGCACGGCGGCAGAATTATGGTAACAAGCGTTCTTCAGCAGGGAAGCACCTTTACCGTCATCCTCCCTGAAGCCAAACGCACACTTAGATAACCACTTTGACCATTAGGAGGTTTTGTTATGCTTACTGAAGTCTTTAAACACATCCATCCCATTGTCGTGCATTTCCCAATCGCCCTGATCCTTGTCGCGTTTTGCTATGATGCAGTGGTAGCTGTGAAGAAACGTTCCTTGCAGCCCGCAGCGGGGCTGTGGATGTGGCTTCTTGCCGCTGTGGGAGCTTGGATCGCTATCGCAACTGGACCAGAGGATGATGCCCGCGGAGTAACTTCTTTCTTTGAGACTCATGACACGCTTGCAACACTAACCGCCTGGGCAGTCTCCCTGCTCGTTGTGTGGAGATTATTGATGTACTGGAAAGGTAAACGTGCTTTCGTAAAAGCTCCGCTGGTGCTGTATTTGGTCATTGCCCTTGCCTCCTGCGGACTTGTGCTCGGAACCGGATATTATGGCGGCAAAATGGTATACACAGACGGCGTAGGCGTATCAGTCAACGGCACTGCGGTCAATCCTCCTGTGCAGGGGGATCATAAGTAAGTAGAACTGCACAGCGCGGCTGGGCGCAGCTCCAACAACGGCATTTCTGCCGTTGTTGCCAGCCAAACCGCCAGGCCCAGACCTAACAACGGCATTTCTGCCGTTGTTGCCAACCAAACCGCCGGGCGCGGACCTAACAACGGCATTTCTGCCGTTGTTTCCAGCCAAACCGCCAGGCCCAGACCTAACAACGGCATTTCTGCCGTTGTTGCCAACCAAATCGCCAGGCCCAGACCTAACAACGGCATTTCTGCCGTTGTTTCCAGCCAAACGCCCCGCCTTCGGCGATGCCGGCCGTATAACAAAAGCAGCCGATGCGCCCCTGTGAAGGGGAGCATCGGCTGCTTCTGTGTTCCTTATAAACAGACACTGCCGCAATTCGCCTACTCTTTTACCGCACCCACAACAATCCCGGTTACAAAATACCGCTGCAAGAACGGATATACCAGCAAAATCGGCAAAGCGCTTATGAAAATCTGCGACGCCCGGATGGTGCGCTGCGACAGATTGGCTACGGCGGCCGGATCGAGCTTCGACATATCTGCCTGCACGATAATCGTCTGCATAAAGGTCGCCAGCGGGAGTTTTGAAGCATCCTTGATATAGATAATCCCGTCGAAATACGAGTTCCAGTGTCCGACCATAATGAACAAGGACACTGTAGCCAGCACCGGCAAGGACACCGGCAAATATACGCTGTAGAAGGTGCGGAACTGCCCCGCCCCGTCAATAAAGGCCGCTTCTTCAAGATCCTTGGGCACTGTGCGGAAGAAATTCAGCAGCAGGATGATATTGAAGACAGCCACCAGACCCGGAAGGATCAGCGCCATCAGGGAATCCATCAGCCCAAGCTTCAGAATCAGAAGGTAGCCGGGAATCAGACCGCCGCTGAACAGCATGGTAACGACAAAATACCACAGATAAATATTGCGTGCCCGAAACACATGGGATTCCTTCGAGAGCGCGTATGCAGCAATGGTATTCACCACCAAGGCCATTGCCGTTCCCAGCACCGTCCGCTCGATAGACACCCACAAGGCGGAGAGAAAGTTGGCGTTGTCAAACGTCTTGGCATAGGCCTCAAAGGTGAACCCGATGGGCCAAAAGGTCACCAGCCCGGCATTGGCCGGGGCGGATGCACTGAGCGATACCATCAGCAGATGATACAGCGGAAGCAGACAGAGCACGGAAATCACCGTAAGGAAGACATTATTGATAACGCTGAATATGCGGTAGGGTACTGTTTTGTGATACATAAGCGGTCATCCCTTCTAAAAGATTCTGTATCCGGCAAACCGGTAAGCCAGTCTGTAGGAGATCACGATCAAGATTAGGCTTATCGCCGATTTGAACAGATTCACCGCTGTAGCAAAGCTGAACTGCCCACTGAGTAGCCCCTCTCTGTATACAAACGTGTCAATAATATCGCCCTGCTGATAGATCAAAGGACTGTACAAGTTGAACACCTGGTCAAAGTTCGCGTTCAGCACGTTGCCCAGCGCCAGCGTTGCAACAACGATTGCAATCGGGATCAGGGCCGGAATGGTAATGTAGATCGTCTGCTTCCAGCGTCCCGCCCCATCCACCTCTGCTGCTTCATACAGCGCGGGATTAATGCCGGAAAGCGCCGCCAGGAAGATGATCATGTTGAAGCCGAATTCCTTCCAGACATCACTCGCAATAATCGTGAACCGGAACCAGTTGCCGTCGCCCAGGAAGAAAATCGGCTTAATGCCGAACACACTGGAGATGAACTGGTTGATGAGCCCTGTCTGGGCAAGCATATCAATCAGGATTCCCGAAAGGGTAACCCAGGATAAAAAGTGCGGCAGATAGACAAGCGTCTGGATCGTTCTTTTGAGCGCCATTTTTCTGACCTCATTAAGCAGTAAAGCGAAGAAGAACGGGATAATCAGGTTCATCACCATTTTGGAGCAGGCGAAGAACAGCGTATTCCACGTAATTTGCAGGAAATAATCATTCTGCCACATATATTCGAAATGTTTGAGCCCCACCCAAGGAGAATCTACGAATCCCAGCGCCGGCTTATAATCCTGAAAGGCCATAATAATTCCGCCCATAGGAATATAAGAAAATATAAACACCATAACTGCCGCCGGCAGCACCATAAAGTGAAGCATCCACGGCTGCTTATACCCTTTTTTCTTCGATGTACGCGGCTTCTTCCCAGGATTCACCTGCTGTATAGTGTTAGCTTCCATCGCTTCTCCCGCTTTCAAAAAAAAATTTTGTGTGTTGTATGAATCTCTGTTATAAATAGTAGCAAGCATTTTTGAGGTTTTATATATTACTTTGTTAGGCTCGCATAGGGATTTATTAGGGGCATCGTCTGGGGGGGACAAAGATGGGTCTAAGAAAAGCTTACACGTTCGTCATAGAAAGGGCTTGGACCAGGTGGAGCAGGTTTAGTTTGTTTGCCAAAATGAACAGTCTTATTATTGTGCTGTTCGTGCCGATCATCATCCTGTATACGTATTCAAATGACGTTACCTTTGATGTGGTGAGTAAAGAGCTGCAGGAGTCCAATACGAAACAGCTCACTTTTTTGTCCAGTCAAATTGATTCGCGGATCAACCAGATGATGGATTTCAGCCTGGTGTTCTCGAAAGATCCGAATGTCCGTAAATTCAACGGCCTCAACATGTGGGAGGACCGTTACGACCATATGCAGACCCGTTATGTCATTCAGGAAAAAATGATGCTCCAGTCCGGGGTGACAGATATCTGGCCGGCCAGGTACGCTGTATACTCCCAGTTGAACAAGGATGTCATCTCCAATTACGACAAACCGACTGGATACGATGAAAACTATTTGAAAAAAAATATGAGCGGCAAATGGACGTACAGCGACGGCGGAAACGGGGCTTCCGGCCAATCCAAGGCTTTTTACTGGTTCTATACCGATTCTATTGCCCCGCAAGGGACATTTACGGGAAGCGATCTGGTGGTTGAAGCCAGCTTCAGCTACCAGAATATCCAAAATATGCTAGACACGTACAAGTCAGGGGGGCAAGGCGACCCGTTCTTTTATCACAAAGGCGATGCGCCGATTCTGAACCGCAGTGCGGACCAGCAGCTAACGGGTGAATTGATCACTTATCTGGATGAGCATTCGCCGGACAGCAGCACACAGCATGTGGTGAATCTGGAGAATAAAAATTATCTGGTCAGCTCGGTCAAATCCTCTTATCTGGATTGGTACCTGGTTGACATTGTTCCGCTGGACCGCATTCTTGGGCCGATCTCGGTCAGCCGTGATCTATTCTATGTATCCATGCTGCTGCTGTTTGGTGTTGGAATCTCTGCATCTATTCTGCTGTACCGGAACGTGCAGCGGCCAATCATGAAGCTGATCAAAGGACTCCGGCGTGTACAGCGGGGCGACTATAGCGTACGCCTTCACACCCGGGATCAGAACGAGTTCTCGTTCCTCTTCCACCGGTTCAATGATATGTCCCATCAGATTCAGGACCTGATCGAGAATGTTTTCAACGAAAAAATCCGCGCCCGGGAAGCTACATTGAAGCAGCTTCAGGCCCAGATCAATCCGCATTTCCTCTACAATTGCCTTGGTTATATTATCAATATGGCCCAAATGAAGGATGAGGAAGCCGTTGTGTCAATGGCATACAATTTAAGCGCTTACTACCGCTACACAACCCGGATGGAACGGGATACAGCCACTTTAGACGATGAAGTCAAGCTGCTCGTCAATTATCTGGATATTCAGAAGCTGCGCAACGGACGAATTGAATATCACATTGATATCCCCAAGGAGATGCTGAAGCAGTCTATACCGCGTCTTTTGCTGCAGCCGATTGTGGAGAACTCTGTGATTCATGGGGTCGGAAAGTCTTACACCTCAGGTGAAATCAGGATCAGCGGCGAAATCTCCGGCGGCTGCTGCCGGGTGTATGTTGACGACGACGGTCCGGGCCTCAGCCCGGAGCAGCAGGAAGCGCTAAATCGCAAGATGCGCGAGCCGCTGCGGGAAGAAATGGGCTGCGGCCTCTGGAATACGAATCAGCGGATCATGCACCAGTTCGGCAATAACTCCTCTCTGCATTTCAAGGAATCGCCGCTGGGAGGATTTCGGACAGAGATTATCTGGGAAATTCCGGCCGAAGAGGATTATCAGCTCAATACCAACTTACAAGGAGACCTGCAGCATGCAATTGATCATAGTTGACGATGAAGCTCACTGGGTGGATAACCTGTCCATGACCAAACCCTGGCACACGCTGGGAATCGAACAAGTACACAAGGCCTATTCCGCCTCCGAGGCGCTGCAGATCATCGAAACGAACCCGATAGATATTGTGATCTCTGATATTCAGATGCCTGAAATGACGGGACTTGAGCTGATCGAACGGATACGAAGACGGGATAAGAAAATCAAATGCATTATTTTAACCGGGCATTCGGACTTTGAGTTCGCCAAAACCGCAATCCAGCACAGCGCTGTGGACTATCTGCTTAAGCCGCCGACCGACAAGGAATTGCTGGATGCCGTCCAGACCGCCATTGAACAAATTAACGCGGAGTGGGAGCTGATCAGCTCTCTGGAGCGGACCCGATATACCCTGCGGGAGAACCTGCCGCTTCTGCGCGGCCAGCTGCTCCTGGATGCCTTACAGGGTCACCGGATGCCGGCCGACGAGTGGGAACGCAAGCTTCGAAATTACGGCCTACCGTTCAGCAGTGGAGACTGCGCCCTGATGCTTGTCAGGCTGGAGGAGGAATTCGGGCAATATAAGAACAACGGCCAGCCGCTCATTGAATATGCGGTCATCAATATGGCCGAAGAAATCTTTGGCGAATTTATGGAGGTCTGGGGCGTCAAGGAAGAGCATGGCTACCTTGTATTTCTGCTTCAGCTGAAGGAACAAGCCGCCGACCTGGGCCGAGAAAATCTTCTGGAGCAGCTCTCAGTGCAGCTTCAGTACAAGGTGCGGCAATTTCTGAAGGGCTCCCTGTCTATCGTCATTACAGAGTGGTTCAAGTTCCCCGGACAATTGCACGAACGCTTCCGCCAGGCTGCGGCCTATTTCCGCCAGATTGTCGGAGATGAGCGGGAATTCGTTATGCGGGTCAGCGACTCCCACGAGCAGGCGGAGCAAGGGCCTCTGGACGCGCTGTACACCCCGCCTTCCCTGATTAATCTGCTGGAGTCCGGGCATTGGGAAGCCGCCGAAGCCAAGCTGACCGCCGTCTGTGCGGAGCTGGACGAGAAATGGCCTGAATCCTGGGAGCACTGCATGGAGGCCGGATTCCTGATCTCCGCCGCTTTTTCCAATCTGGCACACCGTAATGGCCATACGCTGGCTAAGCTGCTGGGTACGGACATTGAAGCGCTGCAGAGCGGGGAAGCCTTCTCCTCCATCAACAAGCTCAGAATGTGGTCGCTAAGCGTGCTTGGCAAGCTGAAAGAGGGAACCTCAAGTGAAATCAAAGACATCCGTTCCCTGTACGTGAAGAAAATTCAAGAGTTTATGGATAAAAATCTGCATCTCGATGTTTCCCTGCGGGTTCTGGCCGACCATGTCAATCTGCATCCAACGCATTTATCCAAAATTTATAAGATTGAAACGGGTGAAGGCATCAGCGACTACATCTCACGCCTGCGCATGGAACGCGCCTGCCACATGCTGAAGACTACCGGCAAAAAGGTGTATGAAATCAGCACCGAGATTGGATATATGGACCCCGCCTATTTTATCAAAGTGTTCAAACGCCAATTCGGGGTCACACCGCAGGAATACAGAGACGGGAAGAAATAGCATGATAGAGTCCTATCGAAACTAAGAAACTCATATAGATGCCCTCCCCAAAAAGTTGGTACAGTTACACATGTAAGGATCATACACAGTAGGGGGACATGATGAATGGTTAAGTTCAACAAGCTAGGCTCGCTTCTCGTAGTCACGGCTCTCGTCACACTGACAGCCTGCAGCGGAACGTCGAATGACAACGCATCAAAAGGCAATGCCGCTTCCAATAGCGCCACTACTTCTGAAGCCGATGCCGCCTTCGCCAAAGGCAAATACGATCCGCCGATTGAGATCAGCTCCGTATTGATGCCGAAGAAGTATGTCCAGGGCGACACGAAGGAAAATAACGTACACGACCGTTGGATGCTGGAGACACTGGGGATCAAACATAAAGATACGTGGTACCCGGCCAATGACGACCAATATAGACAAAAGCTTCAGCTTGCGATTTCCTCCGGCGAGAAGCTGCCTGATTTCGTATCGGTGCCTACCAATCCGGTATTAACCAACCAATTGATTGATTCCGGCCAGTTCATTGCGATAGATGAGCTGTTCGACAAATATGCCAACAAAATTCTGAAGGACCATGCCGCAGCTCATCCGGAGCTATGGTATCCATTCATGAGAGACGGCAAGAAATACAATGTGCCGATCATGGAATACACCGACAATGACGATACCCTGCTGTGGCTCCGCGAGGATTGGATGGAGAAGCTGAATCTTCAGGCTCCCAAGACCATTGCCGATTTAGAGAACATTATGGACAAATTCAAGAACCAGAATCCTGATGGTCTGGCTCCCAAAGATGTGTATCCGCTGGCGATTTCACTCAAAAATAATACAAACACCTGGATGGGCTCGCTCGACTGGCTGTTTGGAGCTTACGGCACCATCGAGGAGCAGTGGAACAAGGATGCGAACGGCAATCTGGAGTATGGTTCCATCAACCCAGGCGCCAAGCAGGCTCTTGCGAAGCTGAAGGAATGGATGGACAAAGGTTATATTCATGCCGACTCCGCTCTATGGGATGAAGCCAAATCCGCCGAGAGCTGGACCAAAGGCACGGCAGGCATTCTGCCAGGAGCCAACTGGGTACCGGACTGGCCTGCTCCCGACCTGCTCAAGAATGTTAAAGGCTCCAAATACAAAGCCTATCCAATTCCGGCAGGACCGGACGGCAAGATCGGCACCAAATGGCAGAATTCCGGCGTCAACTCCAGTATCATGATCAATAAGGATGCCAAGCACCCGGAAGCTATCTTCCTGTATTACAACTATTTGCTTGATAACGTCGCTAACCCCGCCGCAGGCAGCAAATATGAATATGGCTTCGCCAAAGGCTACGACTGGGATATCATTGACGGCCAGCCAACCAGCGATAAAGACAAGATCAAAGACTTCTCCAATGAGTTCCCGTTCTTGACCGGTCCGGCCCGTATTCCTGATCTGTACATGAAAACACTTGTTAAGCTTGCAGACGGCCAAAAGCCGGAAACACCTTATGAAAAACAAATGGCTGAGTTCCGCAAGCCGGAGAACTGGGCTGCTGCCAAGATCGTTATGTCGCAGAAGGACATCCGCAAGCAAAACTATTTCACCGGTGCGGCAACACCAACTATGGTCTCCAAATGGAACCTGCTGCGCCAGTCCGAAATGGAAACCTTCAACAAAATCATCTACGGCAAGCTGCCGGTCGATGCGTTTGACGAATTCGTCACCAACTGGAAAGCTAACGGCGGCGACCAGATCACGAAGGAAGTCAACGACTGGTACAAATCCGTATCTGCAAAATAAGGAGCAGTACAATATACTAGAGGTCCAAGCAGACATGAGTGCTGCCGGGACCTCTTTTTTTAAACCTATTCCTGATCATTAGGATAACTTCCTGCTTACCTCATCCTGAAATTCGGCATTCTTTAATAATTTGAACAAAAACAAATCCAGCTTCTCTTTAAGCCAGATATGATCCAGGCCAGATTCTTCGTGAATAAAAATAGCTAATTGCATATCATTTCCTTCCAGATCTGTGCAGTATAGAGCCTCTGTCAGAACAGAAATGGTAGAGCCGCCTTTGTTGCCAAGCTCTTTTAATTTGGAAGGGTCTACTTGCCGCTGAATTAACCGTTTCATAACTGGATTTATTGTAGAAGGAGTCAACTCCTCCTTGTGGATGAGCTTCATGAGGTGAGCATATTCTTTAGTGGTTGAGCGGGGAAGCTTTCGTGATTCCAGCAATTGCAGCTTTCGCGCATAATTTTGCTTGGTGTTCCATTTCTGAATACATGATGTCCCCTGGTTACTGTTCAGCCGCTGATGGATTTCTATGGATTTTTGCATATATTCCTCATAGCTCATCTCCTCTATTTGTTGCATCGACTCTTTGAATCCTATGTTTTCTGTCTCTTGAAGATAAGATGACATTAATCCTGCAGACGAAAAAGGAAAAAGCTTGTCATGTGCTGAAAGTGAGAGTGCCGTTACATTCTCATTTATCTTCTCCAAACCCAATTTTGCCATCAGAAATTCCGTATTGGCATTGGAACTGTGTGATAACATACCGTGAGCGACTTCAAATAACGTTGTTTTTCCATTAACCTCTGGATCGCCTGACTGGATCGAATTGAGCCAGCTTGGATGAGCGTTGCCATCAGAACCAGGAATATAAAATTTATTTAATTCCTCTAGAGAGACAAGCTCATGTTCGTCTAATGTTTTGGCGGCTGCCCGGCGGGCAAACTCAATTGCAATGATCACTTTCGCAGTGCTGGCAAGGGGCATTTTTAATTCTGCGTTGTAACTGATTGTCTCCACACCATTTTTGAGCATATACAAAGAGGCTTTATCCGGATTTTCCAATAAAAAGTTCAGTACGTCCATTTCTGTTTTCTTGTTATTTTGGCGTTTCGCAAGTAAGACAAGTAGCAGACCTATCAAAACAAACATTAAAACTATAACCAAAATAATTAAAATGATCTTCATAGCCCCTCATCCTCAGTTGTAGTCAGTTTGGCTCCAGCGGACGAAACGATTTCAGATAATCGTGAACCTCTTCATCAGTATGCACCAGATCAATGTCTTTGGCAAAAAGAGACGGCGACAGCCAAAATGACAATGATCTCAAATACAAGGTCAAGCTGATCTTGGCTTTAATAAAAAATTAATCCGCAACTGATACTATGGAAACAGAATGAAATCAGAGGTGATTCGGATGAAAATACTAATTGTTGAAGACGATCTTCCATTGCTCGAAGCCATTCTTGAAATCTATGAAAATGAATCCTTTGATGCAACAGGAGCTTCGACCGGGGATGAAGGCTTTTACCTGGCAGAGAACGGGAGCTTCGATCTTATTGTGCTTGATATCATGCTGCCGGGAATGAACGGTCTTCAAATCGTCAAGCGGCTGCGGGAGAATCAGGTGGCAACGCCGATCATTATGCTCACAGCAAAGGACAGCGTCGAGGACTCTGTGAAGGGACTGGATGCCGGAGCGGATGATTATGTGACCAAGCCCTTTGCCGCCACCCTGCTGCTGGCCAGAACAAGAGCCGTGTTAAGACGCCGGGGAACCGTTAATCTTGAAGGCAATATGACATGCGGGGAGATCCAATTGGTCTCCTCTTTAAGAGACGCTTTTGCCCGCGAGGAAGCTCTGAAGCTTACCCCCAAAGAGTATGAGCTGCTGGAATTTTTGCTGTGCAACAAGGATCAGATTTTATCGCGAGAGCAAATCTTTGAACGGATATGGGGTTTCGATTCGGAATCGGCTTCCTCTGCCGTGGATGTCTACGTCCACCATTTGCGCAAGAAGCTGGCTCCCTATGGAGGCGACCTCTATCTGAAGACTATCCGCGGAGTGGGGTATTTGCTGAAGGGAGAAGACCATGTTCAGTAAAACCCGCCGCCAGCTGGTGCTGCTGAACTCGGCAGTCCTTGTATTGATTTTACTTGTATCGGGCTTCGCCTTGTATATTCATCTCCGCTACCGGTTATTTCATGAAGCAGATGAAGCTATCCTGAATACAGCCAAAACTATGCAAAGCGCTTCCATCGACCAGATGCTTCAAGAAGATCATCCCGAGCCTGATGCCGACCGGAGAACCTCCTATTTCTTCTGGGACGGGCAAGGAAAGCTGATCATTCAATATCCGAAGCATGGCTTCACAAGTGAAGAGGCCCAAAGAATCAAGGATGCTGCCGCTGGGGGGGCACCCCGGACTGTAGTGACCGGCGACAACGGGGAATATCTGACTTTGGGTTTTGCCAATACCACTAGAGGAACGACCGTCTTCTCCACAGACTCTCATGTCGCTTATGTGGTTGTGGTCAGAAATCTGGAAGAGGAGAACAAAATGCTGGACACACTCCGTATGGACCTCGCCATAGGCTGCGCTGTGGGTGTGCTCTTTTCGATACTCATCGGCTTCTTCCTGGCGGGACATGCCCTTGTGCCGATTCGCCGGTCGTGGAACAAGCAGCAGCAATTTGTTGCGGACGCCTCCCATGAACTGCGCACGCCAACTGCCGTGATTCAGACCCGTACCGAGCTGTTGTTCCGTCATCCGCAGCATACCATTGAAGAGGAGAGCCAGAACATTGCGCTGATCCTAAAAGAAAGCAAACGCATGGGCCGGCTGATTGACGATCTGCTGACCCTGGCAAGAACCGATTCCAACCAGCTCCAGATTCACGCCGCCCCGGTTCCGCTGCATCTTCTTCTCCAAGAGATCACCGAGCAGTTTGAGCTTCTGGCCGAAATGAAGTCCATTCAGATCCATTCCCAGCTCCAGCCTGCCGAAATTGAGGGTGACGACAACCGCCTGCGGCAATTATTCATTATTTTATTGGATAATGCGCTTAAGTTCACTCCGCCGGACGGCTCCATCAAGCTAAGCTGCCACAATTCCCCCCACTCTGTCCGCGTCCTTGTGAAAGACAGCGGCTGCGGGATCAGCCCGGACGATCTTCCACATGTGTTCGAACGCTTCTATCGCGGGGATAAAAGCCGGTCCCGCACCGAGGGCGGAACAGGTCTTGGCCTGTCTATCGCCGAATGGATCGTGCTTGCCCATAAAGGGACGATTCGTGTCGCCTCCCAGGAGGGGAGCGGGACAGAATTCCAGCTCATTTTCCCCAAGAAGCTGTAGCTTGTTCTCCGGCCCGCTCATTTTAAGAAAATTTCAATAATCCCTTCCTATACTTAAATTATTCACACAAGCATTCTATTGGAGGGATTAATCATATGGCAAAGATGAACAATAAGTGGGTCATCCTGTGTTCCGCAGCGATTGGAGCGATCTACACTGCAGGCTATTTCTCAACCGACACGCTGGCGGCTATTCAGCAGCCCGTACCCTACAGTCAGGTAAGCGGCTCATCCAGCAATCAGGGCAGCAAGCTGGATAGCCAACCGGCTGGCAGTCAGGTCAGCGTTAAAGTTAGCAAACCAACCGGCAAACCGGCCAGCACTAAGGTTAAGCCCAAAGCTGCAACAGCCACCCCCGCTCCCACGGTCAAAAGCAAATATAAAAACGGAACCTTCTACGGCGCAGGAAACAACCGGCGCGGATCTATTCAGGTAGCGGTGAGCATTAAGAACGATAAAATTACGGGAGTAGAAGTCAGTGATTACAGAATGCGTTACTCTCAAGACTATATAGCCGGCTTACCCCAAGAAATTGTACAGAATCAAAGCGCTAAGGTGCACAACGTATCAGGCGCAACCTATAGCACCAGGGCGTTTAGGGACGCCATCCAAAATGCGCTTGACCAAGCGTTGAACGCTTAACGGAGGGGAGATCATGAAGAGGATAAAACTGTTTATGGATACCACCGTGGAGATCCAGGTTATTACCGGTAGATCACAGGATAAAGCCGCTGAGGCGGCCCTGGATCGGGCCTTCGAAGCCTTTCGCAAGGTCGAGCAGGCCTGCAGCCGGTTTAGCCCGGATAGTGAGCTGATGCAGTCTACGCGACAGATTCAGACCCCTATACCGGTTAGCCCGTTTTTGTTTGAGCCGCTGAAGTTTGCCCTGAAGGTGGCTGAGTTGACCGAAGGCTCGTTTGATCCCACGGTGGGGCAGGTGCTGGAGGACTTGGGTTTTAATGAACATTACTTAACCCGGCAAACGATTCACAGCTCTACCTCAGCTTCCGTCTCCTACCGGGATATTGTTCTGGACGAGGAAAAGCATACGCTATATTTACAGAAGCCGCTGGTCATTGATTTAGGGGCGGTTGCCAAAGGCTTTGCCATTGATTTAGCCGCACATGAGCTGCAAGCTTTCGACGGTTTTGTCGTCAATGCCGGGGGCGACCTGTATGCCGGAGGCTTGGATGAAACCGGTAGCAAGTGGAAGATAGGAATTCAGCATCCTGTGCAGCAGGATCAAATCCTCCACACACTTGAGCTTTCAAACGAGGCCATCTGCACTTCCGGAAGCTATGAGCGCCAAAGCTCCATACACCCGGAAACTCATCATATTATCGACCCAAGCAGCAAACAATCGCCGCATGAAATGGTTAGCTGCAGTGTAATCGCCCCTTATGCCATGATGGCGGACGCCTTCTCGACAGCCAGCTTTTTGTCTGGTGTGGAGCAAGGGGCAGCGTTTATTGAGCAGGTGAATCTCAAGGGAATCTTTATCACTCCCGATTTAACAACAGTTACGCTTGGAGGGATACACATTGAAAGTTAAACAATGGCTCAAAACACCAAAAGGGTACGTCATCCTGTGCATGCTTGCCTATGTACTGCTGGCTTCAGCCGGATCAATGGATATCAAAGGCATCATCAACGCGGGCATTGCCGTCAGTGTATCCGTAGCCGCTGACATGCTATGCACCTCTCTTGTCAAAAAGAAACGCACCCCGCCCTATAGTGCCGTCATTACAGGACTTATCGTCGCTCTGATCTTAAGCACAAGCGCTTCATGGATCGTTGTCGCTGCGACTTCCCTGCTCGCTATTGTGCCGAAATATGTGTTTGTGAATAAGAAAAAGGCCATTTTCAATCCGGCGGCTCTCGGCCTGCTGTTATCCAGCCTGCTCTTTCAAACCGGACAGAGCTGGTGGGGGGCCTTCGGCGACCTTCCGGCCTGGACCTTGATTTTCCCCGTGATCGGCGGTTATCTGGTAACGAACCGTGTGAATAAATTCCCTTTGGTCTTTTCCTTCCTCGGCACATATTTCGTCCTGCTGCTGATCATGGGAATATTCCAGTTTGGCGACGCTACTGATGCCCTGCGGATTCCTTATATCAATGCCAGCCTGTTCTTTGCCCTGTTTATGCTTACGGACCCGCCTACCTCACCAGCCAAATATAAAGATCAAGTCATTTTCGGTATCCTATGCGCTGTTGTCGGAGCTATGGTATACGCATACTTCGGCGGTCTGATCTACTTATTTGTAGGACTGCTTGCCGGTAACCTCTATCACTATGCAAGAACAAGACCTTCTTATCATACACGGGCCTCGAGAGCTTCGTTATCGTGATCTGTATTCTATTGAACTTTAGGCGTATAAAAAGGGGGAGCTCCAGCAGCCCGCTCCGAGAATAGCCGCTCTGCATAATCGCTGATCAGCCCTTGCATAGCGAGCTTTGCAGACCAATTGGCAGGAATGCCGCCCAGCCCGTAGTAAGCACCGGCAATCTGCCCGTAAACTGCGCCTGTGGTATCGGCATCATTGCCCAAATTGACGGCGAGCAGTGCGCCTTCAGCAAAGCTGGAGGATCTGTGAAATGCCCAAAGTGCGGCTTCCAGTGATTGCACCACATAACCCGAGCCTTGAATTTCCGGCGGTTCTTTATGCTTGTAGGACCCGCGCATAATGTCCCGGATGCTGCGCTGCAGCTTCTCCTCCTGCAGCCAGCCCTCGAAGGCTTCAGGGTCCAACACCTCCTGCTTGCTCCAGCCGTGCAGCCCGGCGAGGATATAAGCCGCCATCAGGCGGCAGGCATCCACGCATTCGGCAGCCGCATGTGTCGTCCGTGAGCTTCGCGCCGCATACTCTACGGCGTTTGCCGGGTCCTCCGCATAATACATTACCACGGGCGCCAGACGCATGATCGAGCCGTTTCCGGCGGCAAGCGGGTCTTCCGAGCCGCTGTAGCCTTCGCCGCTGGCTTCGAAATGCAGCAATGCGGAGCGCGTGGCATTCCCGATGTCGAAGCACTCGCCCGTGCTGCTCAGGAAGCCCTCGCGGAACCACCTGACATACCGCTCCATCTGATCGGCAGGGTCAAAGCCCCGGACCGCAAGCAGGCTGTCCGCAAGGCATAACGCCATTGAGGTATCGTCTGTCCACTGCCCCGGCTGGAGCTTGAACACACCGCCCCCGGTGATGTCGACAAGCGGCGCAAACGTGCCAGGCGCCTTAAATTCGGCGGTGGTCCCTAAGGCATCCCCCGCCGCCAGCCCTTGCAGGCAGCCTTGATACCGGTCGCTGCTCAGTGTCATTTTCGCACCTCCTGTATGGGGTCTACTGAACATTAACAGACGTCTTTACATCTACGAATCCATCAGGCGTTCATTCACCAGGATACGTAAGCCCCCACTGGGCGCGGACCTGATCCAGCAGCTTCAGGATCGCCAGGGATTCATCCAGCTTCAGCACCGGACTTTCAGTAAGCCCCGCCTGCAGGCAACGGCCTACTTCCTCCGCTTCGAAGACGTACCCGACGGACGTTCGGTCATCCTCAAAGGTCTCTGCCAGCTCGCCATCGACATACAATTCGGCCGATTTCGGATTTATGAAGGAACCCTTAACAATGATATGACCTTGCGTTCCGAACACTTTGGCCTCCTGCAGCATATTCAGGCGGACTCCGCCGCTCAAGGCTGCTGTTTTGCCCCCGCCATATGACAGCAGCAGCGAGAAATGCTCATCCACACCCGTTTCACCGATATGCACAGTACTGGCGATACTCTCAGGATGCGGTCCAAAAATCATGGAAGCAAAAGAAATCGGATAAATGCCGACATCCAGCAGCGCTCCGCCGCCCAGCGCCGGATTCAGCAGACGGCTCTGCGGATTCCATTCCGCACGGAAGCCGAGATCGGCCTGCACCAGCCGGACCTCTCCGATCCGCTCTGCGGCAATCCATTCTCTGACCTTGGCATTGGCCGGAATATAGCGGCTCCACATCGCTTCCATCAGGAACAGCTTATGCTCACGGGCATAAGACACGACTTCTTCAAGCTCGCCGCTGTTCACGGTAAACGGCTTCTCACAGAGAACAGCCTTCCCGGCACGCAGCGCAAGCAGTGCATTGTCTTTATGGAAAGGATGTGGCGTCCCAATATAGATCGCATCCACCTCCGGATCATTTACCAAATCCTCATACGTGGCATAGGCAACGGGAATGCCGTGATTGCGGGCGAATTCATCGGCGCTTTCCTGGTTGCGCGAGCCGACAGCATAAGCAATCCCATTGCTGGCATGAGCCAGATCGGTCGCGAACTGGTGCGCGATCCAGCCGGTGCTGAGAATTCCCCATTTCACCTTGTAAGCGTTGTCTTTTATCATAAAAAATCAATCCTCCTTGTATTTGAGCCTGATCCCCTTGATTCTACCAAACTATATTTAGCGTATACAAGCGTCGCCATAGTCTGTCACACCATAGCGAGCAACGCGTATACGCTAATTGCGGAAAAACCTATCGTCACAAGCAGTGTTGCCGCATTCCAGATCCGGCTGATGAGTGCAAGATCCTGGATGTAGCTTTTCAGGAACAATTTGCGCAGCAGCAGATGAAGCAGCCGGATAAAAATAAAGCCGAACCAGCCAAACAGGCAGATCAGGAGCAACTCCGTGCTCCATTTATTCACAAACCGGTCAGCCGTCGCCCCATCATAATGAATCGGCACAAAATCCGGCATCTTGGGGTAGAGATAGATATACAGCAACACAGGGATCATCGCAGCAACACTGCTTATGATCATCGTCAGCTTGCTTTTGAACATGAATTATCGTCCTCCTATACTTAGACCAACCGAAGGTACGGCTAACTGCCCTCGTCTACTCCCAGCAGAAAAATCCGTTCCTGGAATCCGCCGCGGCGCTCTACTTTTTCTGCGCGGATCTGCTCAAGTGCCTCTGGACTGCCTCCGTGAATCGCCGCCAGTGTCCGGATGACCTCCAGCAGATCCGCCAGCTCTTCAAGCGCCAGCCTGTCATTATCCTCGCGGAAGTACTCCTCCGCTTCCTCACGCAATTTCATTCGCAGCTCATATATGTATTCTTCATGCTCCAGTATTCTGGTTGTACAGGTCCGCCCCCCGGCAGCAATCAGCTCCGGAATTCTGTCACGCACTAGCTTATGGTACTCAGGCAACTTAAGCAGCTCCTTCCATTATATATTCTCTATCGTCATCCTGCCCGGGATTGCTTTGACTGCTGCAGCAATTTGTTCACAGCAAAAAACTCTTCCCGAAAACCGCAGGCGGCAGCCGGGAAGAGTTTTTTAACTTATCTGATTGGAACAGTCCTGTTATTTCGCCAGTACAAGCTCCAGACGGACATCAAGATTATTCTCTGTATCCAGTACAATCGAGTGCGGGTTGGTCATGCCGAAGTCCGCAAAGGTTACGGTTGTTTTGCCGGATAGCTTAAGCTGTCCGCCGCTGTACACCGCTTGGGAATCAAAGGTAACGTCCTTCGCTATGCCTTTGACGGTCAGCGTTCCCTGCAATTGAACCGGTACCGCTGTACCCTCGGTCCATTCAGCCGGCAGCTCGGAGAACGACTTCACAACAAAGGTGGACTGTGGAAATTCTGCTGCCGAGAGGTAATCCGCACTCTTCACATGCTCGTCTCTCTGGCTGTTGCCGGAATCCAGCGCGCTCATCTCCACCGAGCCTTCGCCAGTCATCGCACTGGCATTGTCCAGATTCACGTTCCAGGTTCCTGTAACGGAAGGGTCCACGAAATTAACCGTTTCCTGGGAGGTCGTTACCGACCAGTATACTTTCGAAGTGTCGGCTATTTTCCACGTACCGTTTAATTGTTCCGCTGTAACGGCTGCTCCCGCCGAAGGTGCTGTTGTATTTGTAGAATTCGTTCCGTTCGCTGCTCCTTGCGTCTGTGCCGGAATTACGGACTCGATTTCAACATTATTGCCCAAGCTGTTTCTTAATAAGGTAAAAGCCGTGATGGCTCCTATAACAACGACTCCTGCGGCGACTACGGCGATTGTTTTTTTCTTCATCCTATTTTCCTCCATCCATATTTTTTGTATGTTCTCTATGGCTTGGCTACCATTCTAACAAAGCAATATGTCGGGAATAAGTCAAAGCGCCGTCCCCCGTACCTGTGTTAAAATTGTCTTAATTTTTACTAAATCCATGGCCGCTGTCCCGGGAACCGTCCAGTCCCGCCGGACTTGTTAAGGAGGCTTGCTGTATATGATGAAATCCATTCTGATTGTTGAAGATGAAGAAGCCATTGCCCGGGTGCTTAGCGCCTATCTGAAAAAAGCTGGCTTCCAGGTCACCCGCGCCGCCGACGGGCGCACTGCGCTGGAAGCCTTTGAAGCTGCGCCGCCCTCACTGATCTTGCTCGACATCATGCTGCCGAATATGGACGGCTTCGAGCTGCTTGGCCTTATCCGTGAGAAAAGCAGTTGTCCCGTAATTATGCTGACAGCCAAAGACGGCATAGCAGACCGGCTGGCCGGACTGGACGGCGGGGCCGATGATTATATGTCCAAGCCCTTCATTCCCGAGGAGGTAGTGGCGCGTGTAAACGCGGTGCTGCGCCGCCCGTCCCAGTGGTCTGACGGCAGTCGCAAACGCCATTTCGGCAGTCTGTTTATTGATTTCGGCGCCCGCAGTGTATTCCTGAACGGAGCTGAAGTATTCCTAAGCCCGCGCGATATGTCGGTGCTGCTGTTCCTTGCAGAGCGCCCGAATCAAATCTGTACGAGGGACCAGTTGCTTGAGCATGTATGGGAAATGGATTACGAGGGGAGTGACCGTGCGGTGGATCTGTCGATCAAAAGGCTGCGGCAGGCGCTTTCGCACTGGCCTGCCGCTGAAGGGGAGATCCGCACTCTGCGCGGAACGGGGTATCAACTATGGACCACCTGAAGAAGCGGAGGAAACACACCTCCATCCTCTCCTACTGGACGATCCGCTACCTGCTGATCATCAGCATCGGGCTGCTGCTCACCGCGCTGGTCACCTTCTGGTGGATTCAGCAGGAAGCAATGAACAACCGCATGCAGACCACCGGGATGCTTGCCCAGGAGATTGCCGACCGCAGCATCAATGCGGACGGCAATCTGAATATCACCCCCAATCTGAGTGTGCTGATTGAGGACCGCAAGCGGTTCTTTAAATTGACAGCGGAAATGTGCGTCATCATTACAGGGCCGGGAGGCGAGCTGCTCTTCTCGGATCCGAAGATGACCGAAGCGGAGATGCGCTACGAGCTTAATGACAGTCTGGACGCTGCGCGCAGCCCGGAATTCAAGACTGCAGTTGCAACGATTCAAGGAAACGGCAAAACGCTGGGACATGTGATGGTGCTGCAGGCCAAGCGCACGCTCAAGTACATTCCCCAAGAGGAGATCACCTTTTTCTTCATTATTGTGATCTTCCTGATTATCTTAAGCTGGCTGACCATTTATCTCTTGTCCATCAAGCTGGCCCAGCCGATTCAGCGGGTAGCCGCCGCCGCCTCGCAGATCAGCGGCGGCGAATATAATATCGTTCTGGGGACGGAAGCTAAGGAACGGGAAATCCATGAGCTGCTGCTCTCCTTTCAGGAGATGGCCGGCAAGCTGCAGCAATTCGAGCAGTCCAGGGCGGTCATGCTGGCCGGAGTCTCCCATGAGCTGAAGACGCCGGTCACGTCGATCAAGGGACTGGTCCATGCGGTACGCGAAGGCATTGTCGAGGATGAGGAAGCGGACGAGTTCCTCGATATCGCCTTGCTGGAGGCGGAAAGACTGCAGCGCATGGTTGCTGATCTTCTGGATTACAATGCCCTGACCGCAGGCATCGTCGCCATCCGTCATGACCGGCTGGATGCCGTTCCGCTGCTGGAGGAAATCGTCTACCAGTGGAAGCTCACGCAGAACGAGAATGTCCTGGAGCCTGTGCTCCAGCTTCCGGCCAAACCGCTGCCGCTGCGGGGAGATCCGCTGCGCATCCAGCAGATCATCGTCAATCTGCTCAATAACAGCGTGCAGGCCAGGCGGCAGGGGCAGCAGCTTCAGTTGAACATCTCCCTTGCGCAGTCCCCGCAGGGCAATGCGGAAATTACCGTTACTGATAACGGAAAAGGCATTGCACCGGACAATCGCGAGCTGATCTTCGAGGCCTTCTTCCGCAGCAGCGACAAGCAAAGTACACTTCGCGGACTGGGCCTCGGCCTTACCTTCAGCCGCCTGCTCGCAGAGGCGATGGGCGGAAGCCTGCGGCTTGGCGACAAGCCGGAGCAAGGCTGCTCATTTGTGGTAACCCTGCCGCTGTGGGATTAGTTCTGCCGCATTGCGCTGTCAAGGCAATCGCTTACGTTTTTTTGAATCCTTGCATTCAAAATTTCAGGAATCAATGATTTCGTAAGCGATTGCCTATCTACCAGGTACTGAGGTGGAATGTCTCCACTTCATCCCGCTGAGTGACCTCCCCCGGAATGGTTAGCGGGAAAAACTCCACTTATTTCCTTCTAAAATCACTGAATGGGGGGGGAATGGAGAAAATCAAGTCTACTTTTTCCATCTAATCACCAAAAAATCGGTGAAATTCGTAAATTAGGTTTCCTTTTTCCACTTCATTCAATTTCGCAGTTCATTTCGTAAGCGATTGCCCTGAAGGCGCTCTGCATTTTATAGTCCTTGGAAGCGCTGCATGATATAATCATTCCGATTGCTCCACTAATTGTGAAAAAGAAACCGTGAACCGGAGGATGTATATGCTTACTTTTGAACAGAAATTGGCGATTCTCGATTCTTACCCCCAGCTTGAACGGAAAAATGTATCGCTCGGACGGGTGAACTACCACTTTGAACAAAGCCGTCATGAGAAGAAAACCGTGGCTTTCCATCTGCATCCGAGCGGCAATGGTTTTGTATATGCCGGGCTGCTGCGGGGTTATGAGACGGATGACAAGGGGATGGTGAACATCCGGGACTACGGGGAAGCTGAGCTGCGGAGCCTTCTGGACGCTTCCATCACCTCCCTGTCCATGTTTATCCCGGAGCCCCCAACTCCGAGCAAACGCAAGAAGAAAAAAGCGGCCGGAAAGGATACGCTGTGGACCAATGAAGAGGGGCATAGCCTAAGCCTGAAGCTGGAGGATGACCTGTGGTACCTCTATGCCGGGCTTCATCTGGAGATGGCCTTCGAAACGCTTGAAGAAGCCCATGAGTATTTGGCGGAGGAGGGTTTTGCTCCCTCGCAGGACATTACCTGATTGCATAGCACCCGTTATTGCCGGAGCGGGCCACATCCCTATGAGTTCGGCAGATAAGCTATCCGGCGCTCATCCTTCAGGGAAAGAAGCGTGAACCTGCATGAGTTTTGAAATCGTAGAGGCTACCATTTCCGAGATTCAGTCAGCAATGGAAACCGGCACAATGACGTCAAGACAATTAGTCCTCATGTATCTGGAACGCATCGCTGAGCATGACAAAAACGGGCTGACGATCAACTCCGTCCTGGAGATTAACCCGGATGCCCTGTTCATTGCCGAATCTCTCGATGTGGAACGTTCCCTGCAAGGTCCCCGGGGTCCGCTGCATGGCATACCGGTTTTGCTGAAGGATAATATCAACACCGGGGATAAAATGCACACCAGTGCGGGATCACTGGCCTTAGCGAATTCTTTTGCCGGGGAGGATGCGTTCCTTGTCACCAAGCTGCGCGAAGCCGGAGCGGTCATTATGGGAAAAGCCAACATGACGGAATTCGCCAATTTCATGACGAACGGCATGCCGTCCGGCTACAGCTCGCGCGGGGGACAGGTGCTTAACCCCTACAATATTTCTACACCTACAGGCGGCTCCAGCGCCGGTTCTGCGGTAGCCGTAGCCTGCAGCTTCTGCACCGTGTCTGTCGGTACGGAAACCTCTGGCTCGATTCTCAATCCCGGCAACCTTGGCTCGGTTATCGGCATCAAGCCAACAGTCGGCCTGCTCAGCCGCTCCGGCATTCTGCCGCTCTCGAACACACAGGATACCGCCGGCCCTATGGCGCGGACCGTCCGCGATGCGGTGCTGCTGCTTAACGCGATGCTGGGCAGGGATTATAGCGATGCCGCTATGGGGACAGGTGCAGGCAGGGTGCATAAGGACTACACTGTCTTCCTTGACCCGAACGGATTGCAGGGCGCACGGATCGGCATTCCCCGGGATTATTACTTTGAGGAGCTGACTGACGAGCAGCTTGCGCTTTTCAACGCCTCAGTGGAACGGATGCGCGAACTCGGGGCCGTCATTATTGATCCGGCAGACATCCGAACGGCGCGGGACATCAAGTATTCTTCCGTAGTGCTGAATGAATTCAAAACCTCACTAAACGCCTACCTCTCGCGCCTGGGTCCGGGTGCTCCGATGCGTACGCTGAAGGATATTATCGACTTCAATCATGCCCATCCGATGGAAACGCTGAAATTCGGGCAGGCCACCCTGCTGGATGCCGAATATAGATCCTCCGGTACGCTCACCGAGCCGCAGTATTTGCACGACCGGGCAACAGATCTCAACCTTTGCAAGGAGCTAGGTATCGACGCCACGATGAGGGAGCATCAGCTTGACGCGCTGCTATTCCCGGCCGATTTCGGTGCGCGGATCACCTCAAGGGCAGGTTATCCGTCCATTGTCGTGCCCTCCGGCTACACCTCCGCCGGGGTTCCCTTCGGCGTAGCCTTTGCGGCACAGGCTTATCAGGAGCCGGTACTGATCCGGCTGGCCTACGCCTACGAGCAGAATTATAAGGTTCGCAAAGCGCCTTCACTGCAGAGCTTCATTAAGTAAGTAGAAACGGTTTTGCCATCCTTAAAAGAAGCCTATGCTTCCGAAGCAGCGATGCTCTGTATCGCCTTCAGGTATTCGTTTCAGCGAGAAATAGAAAGATGATTTATGGTGTGAAACATATAAATCATATATTTTTAAAAAGGGGCCGTCCTTCAACAAGGAACGGCCCTCTCTTATTCCGCCTCCGCAGCTATGCCCATGTGCCGGTTGCCCGCATGCGACAGGCTCCAGGTGCGCAGCTCATAGCTGCGGACGCCCGTTACAATATATGGATCACGCTCGGCAATCCGCTCAGCCTCTTCACGGGATTCCGCACGAATGATCACCATGCCGCCCGGACAATCGTCGAAAGGACCGCACATTACAAGCTGGCCGCTGCGTTCCAGCTCCTGCAAATGCTTGACATGCGCCCGGATGATATCCATATCTCTGCGGTCCTGCTCTGTTGGACTCAGCAGAATAACATAACAAATATCCTCTTCAATAATATCAGAATTCATAGGTGCAACCTCCTCATTCATAGCCGCGCTGGCTCTCTTCATCTGCAATATTCTGAATCTCCTCGGCATGTATCACATGGAGGCTGTAATCACCCTCCGCATGCAGCTTCAGCGCCCGCTCTTTGAAGAACTTCGAGCTTCCCTCGGCAGCGTCCTCATCATAAAAAAGGAGAATGCCGTCGCTTTTGCGGAACAGCAGATCATCCCTGGCCCGGAACTGCCAGCTTCCGTCATACGGAGCATTACTCACGGCCCCATAGTAGTCCGCCCCTGCAACAATCCGCCGGTATTCGTTCTGCTTCTCTTCCTTCCACTTCTCCTCAGGAGCGGCATGTGCTGTAATAATACCCAGCTTCAGACCGGGATACTGCCGTTTCAGCTCCAACACGACCTCGCACGCCCACAGGTCCACACCGTATTGTCCAGGTGTAATGATCCAGTCTACCCCCTCTTCTATGAGTGGAATCAACCTGTTCATCAGCGCTTTTTTAATATAGGGAATCCCTTGATGCTTGCTGTCAAAAATGCCGAGCTCATGCGCACGGTACCCTGTTACCAATAAGGTTGTCATGTGCTGCCTCTTTCCTGTGCTGCTAATATACTTTGATCGTAACTGCGTAGCTTATATATTCTGCATTATATAACATTTACCACTGTGATTCCTTTGAGGAAGTAAATTCGAACAATTTTGGTCTTTTCAAGAATTTTTGTATTCTATAGTGGCGCCGATGACCGCACTTGTGTCGTGCTACGATGTACTGCGCTGGATCGTTTCGTTACTGAGCCTTGTGTTTAGTGTACGAAAGCTCTATCGTCTACTGCGTAGGAAACTTCGGAACAAGCGAAAACCCACCGCGTAATAGGTTGGCGCCTTAACGGTGGGTTTCGCTTGAGCTAGCTATTTTGTTCATGCGCGCCGTGGTGATCCACAGCCTTACTGGTCCTAAAAGGGACTTTGCCGTTGGCGCGGCGGAGTCTCTTTTTTAGTATACGGAAACGTTAATCATCTTTATACCCACTATTTTAGCACTTGTCCATTGGACATTCAACGAAAAGCGTTGAATATAGATTTGATACGAGCTTGCTCCTCAGTCTGTACACCAGCAAGCAACTTCTAATATTAAACACATACCAGCCAGTCGAGCGCCCGCCAGCCAATTGTATTTCCTGCAATTAAAAAGATGCAAAATCCCATTTTTTTAGCGATAGCTGTATTCCGTACAGTTAAAAATCGCGGAAAGCCGCCTTTTACGGAATAGCTGTAAATATAAGTGTACAGAGTGCAATTAGAGCAGCTTCCACGAAAAAATAGCACTTTTTAGTTGCACCAAATACAGTTAGGGCTTAGGCGCGAAGAAGGACATGAACTCCATCGGGTATCTGCCTCGGTATGGTTCCTGTCCCCCCCCAATTGAGCCATCCTGTTACAGTTTCTTCCCACGACAACATAAAAAAGACAATACCCCAGGCACCAAAGCCCGGAGTATCGCCCTCTCATATCACTGGCTATTGCCTTTTTATCATTTCAGGCTGTTCCTATTGCTTATCCGATAAAATCAGCACTCCCCGGCCCGGAACAACGGCAGTGCCGCTGAATTTCTTGCCGGTCAGCAGATCGGTACGTTCAGTTGAGCCGATATCCGCGCTAAGCTCGCCTTCTTTGTGGTTCAGCAGGAACAGGTAGGATACACCGTCCTTGACGCGTTGTACGGATTCGATGCCTTCCGGTGCGCTTACCAGCGGAGAAATCTCCTGCTCTGCGCACAGGTTCGACAGGAAGCCTTGCAGGAATGCCGCATCCGGGCTGGTAGCCACGTAGTAGGCTTTACCTTCGCCAAAGCTGTTCACCGTCAACGCCGGCATGCCTTTATAGAAATCGGAGCCATATTGCGCCAGCACTTCTGCGCCTTCAGTATGAATCAGATCGCACAGCAGGTCGCATGGGTACGTGCGGTTCAGTGATCCCCATTCTTTGTTCATTACAATTTCATTGCTCATTCCCGGCAGCAGCGCGTCGATTTCCTCGGCCCAGATGCCAAGCACCTTGCGCAGTTCTCCAGGGTAGCCGCCTACGGTAACCAGATCATTTTCATTTACGATTCCGCTAAAATAAGTGGTAACGAACGTGCCGCCCGCCTTCACGAAGGCTTCAACCTTCTCGGCAAAGCCCGGCTTAATCATGTACAGCACTGGTGCAATGACGATTTTGTATTTGGACAGATCCTCTTCGACACCGATCATATCGGCTTCGATGTTTTGCTGATACAGCGCGTCATAATATTTATGCACTTCGTTCACGTAATCCAGCGCTACTGAAGGTCCGCTTGAAAGATCAAGCGCCCAGCGGTTTTCCCAATCGTAAATGATCCCGATCTCTGCCTGGCTGCGCGCATCCAGCAGTTCGCCGCCAAGCTGCTCCAGCTCTTTGCCGAGCTCGGCGCATTCCCGGAATACCCGTGTATGCTCATGTCCCACATGCTCAATCACTGCGCCGTGATACTTCTCGCAAGCGCCGATGGAACGGCGGAGCTGGAAGAACAGCACCGTATCCGCACCGCGCGCTACCGCCTGATAGCTCCACAAACGCATTACGCCCGGGCGTTTCAGCGAGTTGTACGGCTGCCAGTTCTGCTGGCTTGGCGTCTGCTCCATCAGCATGAACGGCTGTCCATTTTTGAGGCCGCGCATCAGGTCGTGAGTCATTGCCGTATGGCTGACCGGTGTATCCAGCGAAGGATAGTTATCCCAGGAGATCACGTCCATGTGCTTGGCCCACTCGAAATAGTTCAGCTCCGGATAGAAGCCCATCAGGTTGGTCGTAACCGGAACATTCGTGCTGTGCTCCTTGATGGCGTCATATTCGATTTTGTAGCATTCCAGCAGACTGTGGGACATGAACCGGCGGAAATCGAGGGAGATGCCCTGGAAGTTGGTCCGGTTGCCGTTCCACTCCTCACTCAGCTCGCTCGGCAGAACAATTTCCTCCCAATCATAGAAGGTATGTCCCCAGAAACGGGTATTCCAGGCTTTGTTAAGGGCATCCAGCGAGCCGTAACGGTCTTTCAGCCAGACGCGGAAAGCCGCTTCGGATTGCTCGGAGTAATCGTAGCCGCCATATTCATTAGAGATATGCCAGGCCACTAGCCCCGGATGGTCCTTGTAGCGCTCGGCGAGCTTGCCTGCAAGCTTGGCGGCAAATTTACGGTACACCGGACTGTTCGGATTGGAGTTGTGGCGTCCGCCGAATTTGCGTTTTCTGCCCTGCACATCCACCCGTGTAACCTCGGGATAGCGGTGTGCCATCCAGGCCGGATGAGCGCCGGTGCTTGTCGCCAGGCAGACATAGGTACCATTTTTATATAAGCGGTCCATCAATTCATCGAGTCCTGAGAAATCATAGGTGTCTTCAGACGGCTGAATGAGCGCCCATGAAAATACATTAATCGTCGCAACATCAATACCCGCCAGCTTGAACATCCGTTCATCCTCTGCCCATACCGGGGCGTCCCACTGCTCAGGATTGTAATCTCCACCGTACCAAATCTTCGGCAATTTATCGTTGATCACGTATCGCACATCCTTTATAGTATAAGTATATCCTTATTGTAAACGTTTGCCGTATCGCTTTAAATATAATAATACCGCCACACCATATAATAATATGGAACTCAACAGGAGATGAGTGTCTTGCTTGTAACAGCTCCCCGCAGAATTGTGTTTGCCCAGGAAGGCGGACACCAGTTGCCGATTACTCTCGACAGTATGGGGTACAATCCCGATCAGGAAAAAGTATCCCGCCCGGATGGCTACCATGCCTACCATTGGCTCCAGACTTCACAGGGCGAAGGCGTGATCCATTGTGAGAACAAACAGCTTACGCTCGCCGAAGGCAGCGGTGTGCTTCTCTTTCCGGGTACCCCCCACCGTTATGAGGCGCTCTCCGCTGAGCCTTGGTGCACGTATTATTTGACCTTTGAAGGAAGCTCTGCCCGGCAGATTCTCGATTCACTCGGGATGAGCGCCAATTCGTTCTACCGCTGGGAGAGTGAAGCCCCGCTGCCTCTGATGCTCAAGGAAATGCTCGACCGCCATGATGCCGCTGAGGATATGTTCAGCCTGGGCGCTTCTACGGATGCTTACCGCTTCCTGATTACCCTGAGCAAGTACGGGCAGCTTCACAACAATACCCCCATTTCCCGCAATGTAGACAAGCTGCAGCCGCTGCTTAAATGGATGGACAGCCACTATGGCGATCCCGATATCGGACTGCATGATCTGGCGTCACAGCTGGATGTGTCCGGGCGTTATCTCAACAGCCTGTTCATGCAGACCTTCGGGCTCTCCCCTTATGCTTACTTCGTCCGCCTGCGTATCCGCAAGAGCAAGGAGCTGCTGGTCAGCCAGCCCGATCTCACGGTAAAAGCCATCGCCCAGCGGGTCGGCTTCCGCGATGTCAGCCACTTCGTGGCCACCTTCCGCAAGCAGTCGGCGATTACGCCGGAGCAGTTTAGACGGCTGCACTAAAGGGCGCGGAGGTGTTAGGCTTTGAACAATTTTCCTGCTGCAGAGGGGAGGAGGAGAATTTCCGTCACTGCGAGAAATGTTTGGACTTTCGGCCGCTGTTATTCTCGGATTCCCTGATTTGAACCGCTAGGCGGTTGGAATCCGAGAATAAAGGCGGACGCTACCGCTCCTACAGTTCCAAAATTTCTCTCCGTTCCTCCCCTCTCCTCCTGGGATTGCACCCAAAACCATTCAAACCCTAAAGCTCCGCGGCTGATTAGAACACAGCGCGCAACAGAACAATCTAACCTCGGCTGCTATGGGCAGCGAGCAAATGACCCAGAGTGCAAGCTCGACGCGAATAAGCTCCCCGCAGCGCAAATTAATTCTCAACACTGAAGCCCCTCAGTTGCTTAGATCATTTAAACTTTGGTTTACAGCCAACCGGAATCCCACTGGGAATTTATCAGTATTTACGCACTTATTTCACGAAAAATGGGTTTTATAGTTAAAAAAACCTATATATATGATTCTTTATTCACATATAAAATATTTTAGATAATGCTATAATTAATTTCATAATTTACTTTTTATTGAATTTATGGAGGTGTTATATTTCGATCAAAAAAAATAGGATTTATATTTTAATTGCATCTTTGATTCTAGCATTATTTTATTTGTTAAATGGAGATTTCTTTAATACTAATGATCCTATTAGTCAGTCAAAGATTAACTCAGTTAATTTCGATGCCGAACAGATCATTCCATGGGGCGTTTCTTATCAATCTCAAAATGTTAAAAAAAAAATCCACACAGTGAAAGTGGCTGTATTGGACAGTGGGGTTGATAAACTCCATAAGGACTTAAAAGGAAAAATTGTGAAAGAATATAACACAATTAACCACAACCAACCTACTTTGGATGAATTCGGTCATGGAACTGCAATAGCTGGAATAATTGCATCAAACGATAATAATATAGGCATAGTTGGGGTGGCTCCATCGGTGGAATTATACTCAGTTAAAGTTCTTGGCAAGGATGGTAAGGGGGAAATTGATAATTTTATTGAAGGTATTGAATGGTGTATCAGAAATAAAATAGATATTATCAACATTAGTGTTGGCATAAAAAAGGGAAATGAAAAATTAAAAGAAGTTATAACAGCGGCAATCGATCAAGGAATAATTATAGTTGCAGCTGCAGGAAATAATTATAGAAATGAAGTAGACTATCCGGCTGCTTATGAAGATGTCATTTCAGTTACTGCTATCGACCATTCTGAAAGAGTCTTTAATTTAGCCGCTACAGGGAAAATAGATTTTAGTGCTCCAGGTGTGCAAATATTAACTCTATCACCTAACAACGGATATAGTATATATGAAGGAACTTCTTTTGCCACACCTCATGTAACCGGAATTATTGCAAACATGCTGGCTTCTTCATTTTATCCATCAAATGTTTCAAGGATCAAGATCATTAAAGATAAACTTATAGGTATATCTAAAGATTTAGGAAACAAAGGGTACGATGAAATATACGGTTATGGTTCATTGTCAAAATAAATATAAGAAAGCGAGATGAAATGTGAAAATGAAAATCCCTTCATTTATTAAGAAAGTTCTAGCTGTAGTTCTCTCCTTTGCTTTACTTTTTGGATTTTCTAAACTGAGCGTATTTGCTGATGAACAAAAACTTGAAACCTTCTCATCAAATTATAAGGTTCTAGAAAACAATGATGAAACACTAAGTATATCTACCAGATATGTACAAAGTTCTAATGTAATATTTAGATTAGCTAAAAATGATGATATAGAAGGAATTATGACTCTTGACAAAACAACACATAATATAACACTTAAAACAAATGAAAAATCAAAAATTTCTGATAAACAGGAACGAATTTATAACGTTGTAATTAATGATCTTACTGGTGAGAATGGTGATCTCATTAATGCAACATTTACTGATGTTGAGACTAATGAAACTTATCAAATCGATCAATCTAAGACAACAGCATCAATACCAGTTTTAATACCCTTAGGTGCTATTATTGGCGAATGGTTACTAGCACAATTAATTGCTGCTGGCACAGCAATAACAATTGGCGGGATAACATATGCAATATGGGACTCAGTTGCAACATCATTAAGAAATAAAAAGGAATATGCACATTATCAAGCAAAAATAATAACAGGACAAGTAGGAATCGGTAATCCAATATCACTAGTTCAAGCTAGTGCAAGATTACAAAGCAGTGACATTTATAATAATAATGTTTGGTCTATCAACGCTGCTAACGCCGCACTTGTTGCTCAAGTAGCAGGTGGAGGTTTATTACCTGAAGGACCTGAGTTAGACGTTGATCCAAAAATTGGTTTTGTTTATCATACTCATTATCACATTTGGAATAGAACTGGCGGACACTCCTTCTTCTAAATCTATAGATTTCCGACACACAATTCATTCATTTTACTGTAAAAACTGATGCATCTAAAAAGACAACGTTCATTCTATGATTTACGAATGTAGCGTTGTCTTTTTAGATATTAATTTATTAATATGATCCCAACCACTAATTTTTTATATTACATTTGTTCAGGGTGTGTTGAGAAGTATTTCGTTAATTTTATCTATTAACTTGAATAACTCCTTTGTTCGATATGCATATATTACGTCTTCCGCTGATGAATACAGAATAGTATTTATCCCATCAGCACCCATCTCAACCACAATCAAACAGAATTCACCATTTATTTCTCCTTCGGGATACCATCCAACATCAATAATACGTTTACTGTACGGATTAGAAAGTAACAGAAGATTTTCTTTAAGAAATTTTACAGCACTAGTTGCGTTATTCAAATCTTCTAATAATTCATTGATATGAATCGTCCAGCCAGTAGGTACTTTCAAAGGTATCAAATTAGAAATTCCAATCCCCCCCCAATTTAAATAGAATAGGATTCAACATCCCAAAATCATTATGAATTTATCCTTATATTATAAGAAATTACTTTTTAATCCGCAACATATCTATACTGAAATAGCACAGCGTTCACTAATCCACTACCTTAATCTCGTCAAATCCAAGAATTGAGATCTTCTATTTTGACTCGCTTATTCAGTAGTAAAAATGCAAATTACCAATTTTTGTACCTCATTACGTTCAATTCCTTAACTATTAATTTTCTAGATCTTCAATGAAACGATTCGGTTAAACCTCCAGTTTGATAGTCCACAGAAACTCAGCGAAATTGATCCAATTCACATGCTACATGCTGAATGTGCTTTGCCTCTAGGTAATGCTTTCTTTACTCTTATTCAAAAATAGCCGTGGGGGTCCCGATAACGACCTGCAGGCCGTACTTATGGAACAGGTCGATCGCCTTGTCCAGCCAACCGAACTGGAAATCTCCTTCCGAAGACTCCAGCCGGCCCCAGGCCAGTTCTACCATTCAATTTTATCAAAAAAGACACCCCGCCTCACATCAATGATGAGAAGACGGGGCGTCCTTGGCAAATCCACTTTTTCCAAAAACAAGCTGGTCCTTATTTGACCTCTCTGTATGTCTATATAAGTTGAACTTTAGTTGTTCATATTTGGGCTTAGTCGTAACTGCGAGGAATGTTTGGACTTCCAGCCGCTGTTGTCTGTAGATTTCTTGATTATTACCGCTCTTCGCGGTGGAAATCCGCAGACAAAGGCGGTCGCTATCGCTCTTCCAGTTCCGAACTTCCCCTCCGTTACTTCCGCCCTTTTTATTCTTTTCTCAAGTTCAACTTATATGTTCCAACCCTTATTTCTTCAGCTTATCCCAAGCGGCCTGCATGTTCTTTTCCCAGCCGGCTTCATCCGATTTACCGGCGATCAGCTGCTGGATCACGCTGGCGAATTCTTGAGTAACGCCATCAGGGAATTTGGAGGATTGCAACCCGTATACTTTGTCTTCTTTTACATAGTTCCATACATCTGTACCCAGCCCACCAATAACATCAGGAGCGACTTCGAGGGTTTTCAGGGCAGGAATGAACTTCCATTTTTTGGTGATATATTCTTTACCCATGTCGGAAGTGACGAGCCAGTTCAGGAAGGTCTTAGCTTCTTCTTTGGATGCGGAATCTTTGTTGACTACCAGGTTGGCAGGGATACCTACAGTCATTTTGTCATTTTTGGCGGCATCATCACTGATCGGCATAGGGAACATACCAATGTTCATGCCAGGCTTAATGTTGTCTACCAGCGTTTGTGCCCAGTTACCTTCTTGCATCATAGCCGTTTCACCATTAGCGAACATAGCCAGGTGAGTGTTGGCGTCTGTAGTCAGAGGGTTCTTCTGGCCGTATTTCACAGTCAATTGAAGCAGGTTGCTCCATTCCTTGAACACCGGATTGCCTACGATGGAAGCTGTGCCTCCGTTGAGGCCTTTGATGAATTCATCTACATTATCCTGTTGTGCAAAAGCTACGCTGATGCCCTGGTTGCCCAGCAGCCACCATTCCTGATAAGCGTTGCCGAAAGGAATTACATTGATAGCCTGCAGCTTCTTAGCAGCTTCCTCAAGCTCAGTGATTGTTTTTGGAGTTTCGGTAATACCGGCTTTGGCGAACAGGTCCTTGTTGTAAATATAACCGATACCTTCAAGGTTCATTGGCATCCCGTAGGTTTTGCCGTCCTTGGTCATTGGCTCTGCCGCCATAGGAATCAGATCCTTAACCCAAGGCTGATCGGACAGGTCTTCCAGCTTGTCTTTCCACAGGTCCATTTCGGCGTATCCGCCATTGGAGAAAATATCAGGCGCATCGCCGGAAGCAAATTTCGTTTTCAGGGCTGCTGCATAGTCTGCGCCGCCGCCAACGGTTTGAATGTCCAGCTTGATGTTCGGATGTTCTTTTTCAAATTCAACCTTCAGCTCATTCAGCCCTTCAACAATTTCGGTTTTGAACTGAAAGATTTTAACCGTTTTCACTGCACCGGAAGTATTGCCAGCGCTTCCATTTGATGCATTAGAAGCAGCTTTATTATTGGAATTCCCGCCACATGCCGCAAGCACGACTGTCATAAGCATTACGGAAGACAGCATCAGTGCAGAACGTTTCTTCATCATTCTTGTTTCCCCCTTGAATAATTTAACTGCTTAATTTTATTTGGAACGGGGGCCCGGGTGTTAACCTTTCACCGAGCCGGCCGCTATTCCCTCAACAATGTAACGCTGCATGAACAGATAGAAAATGACGATAGGAGCAACCCCGAGTGTCAGCGCCGGAAGCGCCATATCCCATTGCTTCGTATATTGCCCGAAGAACGAGAAGGTAGCCAGCGGAATGGTACGCAGCTCAGGCGCCTGAAGAATCAGAGACGGGAGCAGGTAGTCATTCCAAATACCAAGCGCATTAAGCACGATAATGGTCATAAGCATCGGCTTCAGCAAAGGAAGCACAATCCGGAAGAACGCCGAGATCGGATTGCAGCCGTCCACGGTTGCCGCCTCTTCAATTTCAAGAGGCACCGACTTGATGAAGCCGTGGAACAGGAAGATCGCCATCGGAACGCTCAGTCCCAGGTTGGTGGTGATCAGACCCACAAAGGAGTTATTGATCCCCAATACATTAACGACCTTCAGGATAGGAATCATAATAGTCTGGAACGGAACCACCATCGCCGCTACGAACAACAGCAGCAGCATCCGATTGAACCGTGTATCGGCGCGAACCATCCGGTAAGCAGCCATTGCGCTGAACAGCGAGATCAGAATGACAGAGATGATGGTGATAATCAGCGAATTGCGGAAAGCTTCGGAGAAGCGGGCCAATTTCCAGGCGTTAGAATAGTTCGACCACATGATTTCATGCGGCCAGCTTGCCGCATTGCTCAGAATCTCACCGAAGGATTTCACCGAGTTCGCGATCAGGAAATAGAACGGCGAGAGAAACAGCAGGGCTAGAAGGATCATTAGCACTTCAATGCCGATATTCCATCTGCCTTTTGACTTTGCATTCATTAAGCCTCTACCTCCTTGCTCTTCGTAACACGAACCTGAATCACGGTGATAATCGCTACAATCAGGAAGAACAGCAGCGCTTTAGCCGTACCCAGACCGTAACGGTTGTTCAGGAAGGCTTCATTGTAAATGTTCATGGCTACGGATTCCGTTGATTTGAACGGTCCGCCTTTCGTCAGGGAAAGGTTCAGGTCGAACATTTTGAAGGACCAGGAAATCGCCAGGAACAAACCAATCGTTACCGCAGGCATAATCAAAGGAACGATAATACTGCGAAGCACCTGCATCCGGGAAGCCCCGTCGATCTCAGCCGCTTCCAGCACCTCTTTGGACACATTGCTGAGCGAAGCGATGTAGATAACCATCAGATAACCGGAGGACTGCCAGACGAACACCATAACAATTGCCCAGAAGCCGGTTGTCGCATCACCAAGCCAAGGAAGATTAAAGAAGGACCAGCCGGTGATATCGCCCATCGTGGCGAACCCTTTGATGAAGATGAACTGCCATATAAAACCAAGCAACAATCCCCCGATAACATTCGGCATGAAAAAAATGGTCCGGAGCATATTGCGTGTTTTTAAAGGTTTGGTTAGCAGATAGGCCAGGAAAAAGCCTACTATATTGGTCAAAACCACCCCTAGCAAAGTAAATCTGACGGTGAACCAGAAGGATGACCAGAAATCCGGATCGTTTGTAAATATCGCTTTAAAGTTATCAATGCCAACCCAGCTTACATTTCCCGATACCCCGTTCCAGTCCGTGAAGGAATAATACATTCCCATCACAAATGGAATAATCGTAATCAGGGTAAAAAACAACACTGCCGGGCCAACGAAAAAAGTCTGTTGACCAAATTGGGACAACTTCGAACCGCGCATTCACCCGTCCCCCCTTTCTTTTACTCACTTACTTGTTTATGATCTAAACATATTATCTGTTTTTTGAAGTACCGCTTACACCTACTCAAGTGATCTTTCAGGTGTAAAATATTGATCGGATGTGACATGAATCGATGAAATGGAACAGTATTCGCACCAAGCTGATCGTTTTTTTACTCCTGCCGACCTTAATCTGTATTATGGCTACGATGTATATCAGCTACTCTTACACGACGAAATCTCTTAGAACCCGGGCCGTGGATGAGAATACAAATCTGCTGTACCAGGGCTACAAAAATATCAACAGCCTCATTCAGGAGGTCAATCGGCTGTCCCTCGTTTTCTACTCCGATTCAGACTCTTACAGGCTGCTGGAGGCCGGATACGACGATATGTCGGCCAATATCCAGATTTACTCCTCACTGAATTATATATTGACCTCTATGACAGACATCTCACAGGTCTATTTGTACGGCGTCAAGGACAGCAAGGCTACGCTCTTATCGCATAGCACCATGCCATCGCGCTGGCAGGGAATTCCGCCCTACAGCGAATCCCGGATCACCGGGGAGAATCCTGTATCTGTTCAGAGCACCCACATCAGCAACAGCTACGGGCTGAATACACCGAATACGCCGATGACTCCGGAACCGGTATTTACGCTGCACAGGCGGATTGAGCAAATCCCGTCTACCGCTGCGCTTGGCTATCTGTCGATTGATGTGAAGCTGACCGCCTTTACCGATATCATGAATCAGCTCTACGAGCAGGGAAAAGAGAATATCTATCTGGTGGACAGCAAAGGTATGCTGGTGTACAGCCATGACGAGGCGGACCTGGGCAAACCGCTGAATGCCTCCTGGTATGATGAGCAAATTGCCGCTAGCGGACAACCCCACGGTTATTTTGAAGAGGATGGAGCAGTGTTTATTTATCAGAAGATTGAAAGTCCGGGCCTGGACTGGACGCTGGTGAAGCAAATTCCGGTCTCCTATTTGTACCGTGAAGCGAAGGAAGCCGCCGGAATCAATATGCTGCTGCTGGTGCTGCTGATGATCATGATCATCGCGCTAACGGTTCTGATCTCCTTCCGGATCACCGCCCCGATCAAGCAGCTGGCAAGATACATGAATCAGGTCCAGACCGGTAATCTGGAAATTGATATCCGGCCTGCGGGCAAGGATGAAATCGGGCTGGTGACCGAGCGCTTCCGCAGCATGATGGATACGATCAACAACCTGATTTTGCGGGAATACCGGCTGGAGCTGTCAAATAAAACCAATGAGCTGCGGGCGCTGCAGGCACAGATTAATCCGCATTTTCTAAATAACACGCTGCAGATTATCGGCACGCTGGCCCTGGAGCTTAAGGTCCCGCAAATCTATGCCCTGCTCTCGGCGCTCGCCAAGATGATGCGCTACAGTATGTACAATCACGAGAAGATTGTTACGATACAGGACGAGCTGGACCACGTGAAAGCTTATATCGAGCTGCAGAAGGAACGTTTTGAAAATAAGTTCACTTTCCGCTACGATATGGAAGAATCGCTGCTGAACGCGCTCATGCCCAAGATGATCCTGCAGCCGATTGTGGAAAATTACTTCAAGCACGGCTTCAATCTCGCCCGCACGGACGGGCTGGTTGAAATTATGGCAGCACGGCTGCCTTCCGGCCGGATGGAGATCATTATCCGCAACAACGGCAGCTCCATCCCCGCTTCCAGGCTGGAAGCCTTGCAGCAGGAGCTTCAGCACCCCGTCCAGGTGGATATCGACGCCTTAAAGGACATAGACAGCAAGCGCGACGCCCCAGGCGCACGAATCGGTCTGCCGAATGTGCTGGCCCGGCTGCGGCTCGTCTGCGGGGACAGCGCCACGCTGACTGTGGATAATCTGAAGGCAGGCGGCGTAATTGTCAGCCTGCAATTTGAAATTGTAGTGGAGAGTGAAGCTATATGAAGGCACTGATTGTAGACGACGAAGCCAGGGTACGCAAGGCGGTCAGACTCCTCGTCGACTGGGACGCCCATCAGATCGGGGACATTCTGGAGGCCGGAAACGGCAATGAAGCCATCGAGCTGATCCGCAAGGAGAAACCCGCGCTGGTCATCATGGACATGATGATGGAATCGGGCAATGGAATCGAGCTGATGACCTGGGTCAATGAATTCGCCGGCAACACCAAGTTTATTGTGGTCAGCGGCCATAATGATTTTGATTTCGTCCGCCAGACAGTCCGTCATGGCGGGATTGACTATATACTTAAGCCGATAGAAGCCGAAATGATCAATGGCGCCGTGTCCAAGGCCGTCGCTGCCTGGCGGTCCGAGGAAGAGGAGCGCAGCCACCGGCAGCGGCAAAGCATCCGGCTGAATGAAATCAAGCCGATCTATGGTGAGAAGCTGCTGTCGGCGCTGATCGACGACCCGATCAATGCCGAAGCTTCGCTGCGCAGACTTCTGGATGAGGGGGTAATCCCGCAAAGCGCCGACAGCTCCAGGCTGATTCTGGTGCAGACTGACCCCGGCAATAATCCGCTGATCAAGCGGTTCGGCGGAGACAGCGAACTGCTGTATTACGCCATCGTCAATATCTGCAATGAGTTCCTGCAGCAGCAGCGCAAGGGCATTGCCTTCCGGTATTGGGGAGGACCGCCGGAAATCGCGATGATCCTGTGGGATGTTCAGGAATCTGTGACCAAGCTGATCAACCGGATCAATCAGGGGATTTTTTTGACGCTGCAGTTCCGGATGCATTTTGGCATCAGCTCCATAGGAGCCTTGCCCGGAGGACTGCCGGCAGAACGTGCAGAAGCCGCCGAAGCGCTGCTCCGGCGGAACCTGTTGAGACATGAGGATTATTGCCATTTCTATCCTCCTGCTGAACCCGTAAGTACAGGAGGCGAACTGCCGATTCTATTTGCCGATGTGCAGGAGGAATGGCGGCTGGCCGTGATCAGCGGCAGTCCCGAGGTGCTGGCCGCGGCAGCGCAGCACTGGACCCAGGAGCTTGGACGGCGGGGCATCATCACACCGGAGATGCTGAATTCCTGGAAGGCAGATGCCCTGCTGTTCCGTTCCCGGCTGGTGCGGGAGGTCCTGGGTGCTCAAGCGGATGGCGCCCTGGCAGAGCTGGAACGCACGGACCTGCTGAATCCGTCTCCGCTTCCCGGCGGCTACTCCTTCTCGTTATTCGCCTGGCGTGACTGGTCCTTTGGACTGATGCAGCGCCTGTCACGGGAGCTTACGGACAGAGCGGCGAAAGAGCGGAACCCGATTACGGACATCGTTAAATATATCGAGCAGAATTACCAATCCGACCTGTCGCTGCAGGAGGTGGCCGGCAAATTCTACGTAAGCCGTGAGTACATTTCACGCAAATTCAAGCAGGAGTACGGCATCAATTTCTCCGATTACATCGGCAGCGTCCGCATCGACAAAGCCAAGCTGCTGCTCCAGAATCCTAACCTGAAGCTGTCGCAAATCTCGGAAATGGTCGGCTTCCACGATGTCAAATATTTCAGCAAGGTGTTCAAGAAGCAGGTAGGCAGCTCTCCTAAGGATTACCGCAGTCAGATTACCCCGTGATGAATCGACCATTCAAAAATTTACATCTGGTCAATCGTCCATACACTAATTTGGGAAAGTGCATATCATGGGTTTGTAAGATGATACTGCGAAGGAGGTAAGGCAATGGGCGGTTATGGAAATGTTGGATGTTTTGTTACTTCCACTACTACAATCCTGGTGCTGTACATTCTGTTGGTGATTATTCTTAAAACGTTCTAACCTTGATAAGCCGAAAAAAATGAGAGTCTACAGTAAAATGTAGGCTCTCATCTTATTGTTAAGTGTACAACAGAGTTATGACAACAGAGTGATAACAAGCAATTCGAATAGCACAAGAGTTAAAATAGCTTCATCGCTGGTAAATCCGAAAAAAGCGCGTTGTTCTCCATGATGCTGTACTCCCAAATACATTAAGCCTCTATCGCAGCCCACAATTCTCCCGACAACCACTTGGCCGTCCAATGTCTTTACTTGAACAATCTGATTCATATGTTGTCTACAGATGCTGTGCAAGTGATTTCTGAGGGATTTCATATTTTGAATATAATTCCCATCCGCCTGATACAGCACTCTTTGCTGCGATCCCATTTGCATTCCCACGCTAGGCACACTACCTTCCTGTTTAAAGTACTACATAGTATGCCTAGTGTGCTGTAGGTGTTCGAACCATCCAATCAAGCCTTTCCGCTTAGCCTTACTTAACCGGCTGCTCGCTGTACCATGCCAGAAAAGCATCCGCCACCGCTTTGCCGGCGGTACCGTTCGGATGCGGGTCCTCGCTGTTGCTCATATACTCCGCACGAACTCTATGGTCCGCAGGAGCCGGCATAGACAATACGGCCGCGATGTCAAATACGCGGTTGACCCCGGCAGGCGGAGCGGTAAGAATCTGCTTATTTACGCTGCGCCAGGCGGCTTCCCGTTCGTCTTGGAAATTAAACGACGGCACCGTGCTCAGGATGATATTTATATCCGGGTTGGCCTCTTTGATCAGGGAAACGATATGCGAGAGGTCTTCAAGAAGCTCTTCAGCCGAGCGCTTGCCGATATCCAGATCGTTCACGCCCAGCACAATCAGCACTTCATCGCCCTGCTTGGCCTTATTCAGCCAAGGGCCGTCAGCGGCGGCATCATAAGCCCGGCCCCAGCCGGAACCGATATTCCACAGTCCATACGATGTTCCAAGCCCTTCGGCGATCCGCGCTGCCCAGTAAGAATATTCATCCTTCCCGGTCCGCACACCCTGGGTGATGGAGTCTCCGAGGAATACCAGCTTTTTGTCCACTTTTTTCTTATAGCCAATATAGCTTGGCAGCACCAGCAGCTTATTCGATACGCTGAAGGAATCTGCCGATTCCTGCCCGGCAAGATGGCCCGGTGCATCAAAGGCGGAAACCAGATTGTCCTCCACGTTGTATGGGATCGTCTTACCGGATGAAGCCGTTCTAATCGTCCAGGTAAAAGCCAGATAATGTCCCTCCGGCAGCGCAAGCGCCGCTTCATCACTCCAGAAGGCTTCTCCGGGAGCTACCTGCTTCGACACCTCTCCCGCGAAGGTCACAGGAATCTGTGTGCCTGGCGCTACTGTGCCATCTGGTGCCAGACCTCCATCGGCAATATAAGCCGACTCAATGCTCCACTCCCCGCCCGGCTCACTCCCGGCGGCTTCCGCTCCCAGATCCCAGGTCGAATCCACCGCATTGCTGTGCCAGAACCTCAGGGTCAGATTCCCGGTCTCCCGCAGCCGGATATACGCCCGGTACGTATGGGTGAACGGCTCCGGCGAATTCATAATATAATTGGCGGCCGTCGACAGCGCCGTAGCCGAAGAATACTCAGACTGGCTGAACACTCCGGCTTGGTCTTTTTGACTATGCATAGATCAGTGCTCCTTCATACGAATCAAATCTGTAAACAACCAAAGTATACGGACATTAGCAGCATAAAACTAATACGAAACTGCCAACATATAACACAATTCTGATCTTGGACCGGCTGAGCAGCTCCTCCTTCAGCTAAATCTTACTGCCATTTCAGCGAAAAAACCTCTCCGAAAGCAAGGAGCCTTCGCAGCCCTGCCGTTCAGAGAGGTTGTTCATTCGGGAAGTCAGCAGAATCCCCGTTCTTATTTCAGCGTAATCGTGACCGCTGCCGATTTGGCTCCGGCGTTTACCTTCACCGTAGTTTCATCTACCAGCTCAGCGCCTTCTACAGAAGCGATAGTGCCCAGATCCTTCACAGCCAGGGTGAAGGCTTTGCCGCTGCCTTCTGCAGCAACGGTTACGGTATTGCCTTTGCGCTCAGCCTTAACGGTCAGTTCAGGCGTTCCCTTGATGTCACGGACCGTTGCGGTTGTATTCGCTCCGTCTTCAAGTGAATAGAGGCCGAACTTCACGCCGTCAGCAAAATCATAGTCCGGACGGTTATCCACGCTGCCTGTGGCAAGCAAGGAGTTCTGGCGCACGAACAGCGGCAGGCTGAAGAAATTATGAGTTTCTTTGCGCCATGATCCGCCCTGAACGGTCTCACCGCTAAGCAGGTGGGTCCAGCGGCCAGCCGGCAGATAGTATTTCACTTCGCCGTTTTCCTGGAAGATTGGGGCTACCAGCAGGGAATCACCCAGCATGTATTGACGGTCCAACACTTCGCAAGTAGGATCTTCCGGGAATTCCATCACCATGGCCCGCATCGAAGCCCAGCCCTGCTCATGCGCCTGTCCGGCCACATCATACAGGTAAGGCATCAGGCTGCATTTGAGCTTGGTGAAGAAGCGGGTAACATCCACAGCTTCGTCGTCGTAAGCCCAAGGCACACGGTACGAGGTGCTGCCGTGCAGACGGCTGTGGCTGGAGAGCAGGCCGAAGGCCAGCCAGCGTTTGAAGACATGCGCCGGAGCTGTATTTTCAAAGCCGCCGATATCATGGCTCCAGAAGCCGAAGCCGGACAGACCGAGAGACAGGCCGCCGCGCAGGCTTTCCGCCATCGACTCGTAATCCGCGTAGCAGTCGCCGCCCCAGTGAACCGGGAACTGCTGTCCACCAGCCGTTGCTGAACGTGCGAATACCGCTGCTTCATTTTTGCCAAGCTTCTCTTCCAGCACTTCAAAGACTACCTTGTTGTACATTTGCGTGTAGTAGTTGTGCATTTTCTGCGGGTCGGAGCCGTCGAAGTACACCACATCGGTTGGAATACGTTCGCCGAAGTCGGTCTTGAAGCTGTCTACGCCCATATCCACCAGCTTACGCAGGTAGCCGGCATACCATTCACAAGCCGCAGGGTTCGTGAAGTCTACGAGTCCCATACCCGCTTGCCATAGATCCGTTTGGTAGACGTCGCCGTTTGGTTTTTTGATCAGATAGCCATTCTTCTTGCCTTCTTCAAACAGCGGTGAACGCTGTCCGATATAGGAGTTGATCCATACGCAGATTTTGAGGCCTTTTTCCTTCAGGCGTTTCAGCATGCCAACCGGGTCCGGGAATACACGCTCATCCCACTGGAAATCCGTCCATTGGTATTCACGCATCCAGAAGCAGTCGAAGTGGAACACATGCAGCGGCAGATCACGCTCTGCCATGCCTTCTACGAAGGAATTTACCGTTGCTTCATCGTAGTCGGTAGTGAACGAAGTGGTCAGCCACAGACCGAAGGTCCATGCCGGTGGAAGCGCAGGCTTGCCGGTAAGCGATGTGTACTTGCTGATAACCTCTTTGATCGTAGGTCCTTCAATTACGAAATATTCCAGGCTCTCTCCAGCTACGCTGAATTGGGCTTTTTTCACTTTTTCCGAAGCGATTTCATACGAAACCAGCTCAGGATGGTTCACGAATACGCCGTAGCCTTTGCTGGTTACATAGAACGGAATGTTCTTGTATGCCTGCTCAGAGCTTGTACCGCCGTCTTTATTCCAGATATCTACAACCTGTCCATTCTTCACAAAAGCGGTGAAGCGCTCGCCCAGACCATAGACGAATTCGCCTACGCCGATATCCAGCTCTTCACGCATGAACGTGTTTCCGTCCTGATCGGTGATGTAAGCCATGGATTTGAAACCGCTGCCGGTAATGCGCTCGTTGCCGCGGTAGAAATCTACAGACCACTGGGTTCCTTTGTTGATGACTACACGGAGTCCGCCGCTGATCAGCACAGTTTGCGTATCATTTTCTTCAATTTGTACATGATCGCCAGTTCCCTTGGTCAATTCAAAAGCCGGGCCGCGCTCCTGCAAGCCGTCATGATGAGTAATCTTGATGCCAACCACGCCCGGAAGCGGGGAATGGAATTTCACAGTCAGCAGTGTCGAGTTCAGCGTTGCTGCACGACCTGTAATTGGAGTAGTTTGGGTAACTGCTGTCAAACCTTCTGGAGTTTTTTCCACTACATAGTTTTGGACAGCGCCATTAATGGTAATGCCGTCACGAACCAGCCAAAGACCGTCAGTAAATTTCATGTTTGCACTTGCCACCCTTCAATTTGGTGTTTATAGTTGCATTATAACGATAACAAATAGACAAAACTAATATAATATAGCTTATTTATAACACTATTTTGATGTTTCGCCAAAAAGGAGAGCGAATATGGACCGTACATCACAGCGATTGCTCAAAGAAGACCGTGTACATGGCGATATTATGTTTCCACTGGCAGCCTACTGGGTCGAGCTTCCGGCAGGAACCCATGTCCTGGATACACACTGGCATGAGGAAGCCGAGTTCTTCCTGCTGCTGGAAGGCGAAATTCTGTTTCAGGTGGACACCGATTATTTTCCGCTCCGGGCGGGGGAAGCTGTATTCATCGACTCCGGTGATATCCATGCCGCCTATGTGCTGAAGGAAGGCCCTTGCCGGTTCTGTGCCCTTGTCTTTCACCCCGATCTCTTGGCCAGCGCCCAATATGACGTCATTCAGCAGATGGTGATTCTGCCGCTGCAGGAGAAACGCCAGAGCTTCCCCAGACATCTGACGCCGGAAATTCCCTGGCAGCTTGAGCTGCTGCATCATTTGGAGCGCTTGATGGAGGCATATGACCATAAGTTACCCGGTTTTGAAGCATTTATGAAAGGAACCTTGCTGATCATGCTCTCGCAGATCGCCATTGAAGGCCACGCGGTGAACCGCAGCCAGTCCGGGGGCGCCGATACCACCAAGATCAACCGGCTCAAAAAGGTCATTCTCTATATTCAGGACAACTATCAGGAACCGATCCGTACCCGCGACCTGTCCGAGCTGATTCCGATGAGTGAAGGCCAGTTCTGCCGCTTCTTCAAGGCAATGACCCGCAAAACGCCGGTCGATTACATCAACTCCTACCGCATCCGCCAGGCCGCTGACCTGCTGCAGCAGAGCGAACGCAAAATCTCGGACATCGCGCTGGAGGTCGGCTTCGACAACGTCAGCTATTTCATCAAGGTGTTCCGCAAGGCGATGAAATGCTCTCCTTCGGAGTTCCGCAAAGGAGCGGGATTAGGAGCTGGCCAGGCGCAGTTGTATCCATGAACGCCGAGCAGGGCTGGTCAGGCGCAGCTTTATCCATGAACGCCGAGCAGACTAGTACAGCTTTACCCATAACAGGGCAGGCCAGCCGGGCAGTTCACGTCGGCACATGGTATCCGCAGCAGCCGCCGCGCCAGAATTAGGTGGAAAAAGGAAACCTAATTTCGTCATATTCACCTTGTTAGGAGAAATAAGTGGAATAAGGAAACCTAATTCTGCTCGTATGCCCTCTTCAGGGTAATATCAGCGGAATAGGTGAACAAATTCCACCTAAAGCCTAATATGTTCGCTTTGAAATATATTTTAAGTGTACAAATTCCACCAAATTATGTCCGCTGGACTTTGAGCATGCTGCAAATGGAGCGGCGGCCTTGAAGCAGTAGCTTGAAGAACCGACCTGAAGTGGCGGCCTGGAGCAACAGTTGGAGCAGAAACCTGAAGCAGAAACCTGAGACTGCAGTCTGGAGCAACAACCCGAAGCGCTGCCTAACCTCCCCCGGCATCCTTGATGCCAGGGGCTTATCTGATTCAAGTCTGACTGGGCCAGCCCCCCAGCCGGTCACGCTTCCTTGCGGATCACAATAAAGCATGTGCTGTCCGGCAGCGGAACCTCCTGTCCGCTTTCATCCATTATGACAACACGGTTCTGCAGCGCCTCCGTATAGCCCTCCTGCAAATAGTGCCGCAAGACTTCAATCTTTGCCCGCTCGCCCAGGGTCTGCCGGATGAAATCTCCATACTGCGAAGGAGTGAAGTAACCAAACTGCTCCTGCACCTCATGAATATAGGCTTCTTCTCCCCACGTATAGGTATACAGAAACTCCATGGCATCGTTCATCGGCATGAGCACCTCCTGCTCAGCCACCCGCTCGTACTGAATTACTCTCCCGGCAAAATCCTTGGCATAACGCTCCAGCGAAGCCATCCCCTCTGTCTCCAGAAAACGCACTCGGCGCCGCTCTTCCGTCGGCTCGCTCATAATCCCGTCGCGGATGATGATAACTCCGCCATCTGCCAGCACCTCAAAGCTGCTAACCAGCGCGGCAGCCACGGTCTCATGATTGAACTTCGCACCGTTCAGCGGCACATAGGAATACAGTTCGTGCAGAATGGAGGAGAAGATCACTGTGTCCACCGTGCCTGCCTCGACAAAATCCTTCAGATTCAGTGCATCGCCCTGCAGCACCTCCCAGCGGCGGCCCTCCCGCTGCTTCTTCTGGCGCAGCGCTTCCACAACATTGCTGGAAATATCAATGCCGACCGGAACCACTCCCGGCATGCGCTCTTCGATCAGATCCAGCAGCACACCGCCGCCAGGGCCAATGTCCAGCACCTTCCGGCCAGTGACATATTCCAGAATGACCGATTTATAATCTGCCGTCTCATTCATTTGGCTCAAATAGGTATCCTCATTATGGAACCGGTCAAAGGCATCCCGGCGCAGCTCGAACAAATCGAACAGCAGCAGCACAGCCCGTTCATACAGCGCCGACTTTTCAGCCTCCATGCAGAACTCGATCAGCTTCTCAGCCGCCGGAGAGAATTCGAAATCAACAAACAACGTGTCAGGCAGATGCTCCTCCAACCGCAGCCGATGCATCAGATGCGGGTTGCCGGCGGGTTCCACCCCGTTCAAAATATCCTCCCATGCCAAGCCGGACAGATACTTTTCAATAATCCGTTTCTTGTACACATTGATCTTCTTCGCGCCTTTGTAGTCATAATAGATGCTGTTCATGACCACCTCATAGCTGATGTGGTTCAGCGTGGACAGCTTGCCGCCGCAGGCCGCCAGAGTCATGATCTTAAGGAATTGCTCCAGCGAAAACGTCTGCAGTGCGGATTCCACATACCAGAAAGTAATATGCTGCATAGGCTCCAGTACAGCGGCACTCCAGCCTGCCTGCTCCAGACCTTCCCACTCTGCATCGAAGTCCTCTCCCCCGGCAATCGCTCCCGCACGCATTCTCCGCAAGCGCTCCTTCATCGGCACCACGGCGTGCAGATCCCCTGAAGAGATTACCGCAATCAGCTTCATTACCTCGGTCCGAACCTCTTGCCACAGCTCCGGGGACACAGCAGAAATAATGCAGTGGTTCAGCGCAAACAGCAGCCGCTCCAGCTCATCGGCGGTCAGCAGCCCTTCCTCCACCATCGCTGACAGCGGACGATTAACGAATGGCGGCACCTCACCGCGAATTTGCTGCCCGATCAGGCCATGCGTCTCGATGAGCCGGTGTACAATCACTTTTCTCTCCGCTTCAGCTTCTCCCACTTCTATCACCCGGTCAGCATGCAGCCGGCGTACCTCATCGCCAGTGGAGATCCCACCCGCGTGACGCCAATACAACTGGGCCGAACCAATATTATGGACAAAAATATTAATACCTTCCGCCTCCCACAACCGCCGCTGGCGCCGTGTTCCGCCCTTTGCCGTTTCCGACCAGACCAGTGTCTCTTCAACCAGCTCTTTAATCCAATAGGACAGCGACAGACTGTCCAGCAGACGCAGACTGCGTTCCACGTAATCAAGCACCGGATTTATGTACTTCAGCTCTTGGAGTGACTCTACGCGTTCAAAATTCACAATCGTTTCTTCGGCCTGGACGATATATTGCAGCCAAGGGCAGCTTGCTTCGTGTACGATTCCCGTCATACGATACGCTTCAATGGCTTGCAAGGATTTCAGCATGTCGTTTACCTCCTAAATTTTGCTTGATACTGTATAAATTGAACTATAGATTTACCAAATCGGCATTGATCGTGACTGCAGAGAATGTTTGGACTTCCGGCCGCTGTTATGTTTGGATTTCCTGATTTAATACCGTTGTTCACGGTAGAAATCCAAACATAGCCTAATCATACGGCCAGCTTTCCTGCGGAAAGCTCTCAGGCGGTCGCTACGCTCCTACAGTTCCAAACTTCCCCTCCGTCACTTCTGCCTTTTTATTTTTTCTTTAGTTCAACTACTAGTGTAATATGCTTGTAAGTAATAAACGGTTTAGAAAGAAAGAATATCTTCAACCAGTAATTATTGTGGAATATACTTTCCCTTGGATAAAAACAATCCTTACTGGAGGGTCAGTTCTGCCATGAGACACGAAACCTTGTTACTGAAAAACGGGACTTTGATCGATGGAACCGGACGGCAGCCGTTAACAAATGCAGTAATTGAAGTTATAAACGGACGCTTCGGTACTATTACACAATATCGGGATAACCAATCAAAGAATGAAGAAGTACAGGAAATAGACCTGAATGGGCTTTTCATCCTGCCGGGATTTATTCATACACATGCGCACACCGGTTTCAAATTTTTGCAGAATGAGCCTCTGCACGGGTACCATAAAGAGTATTTAGCTGCATGCCTTCAAGAGGGAATTACCACGATTCGTGACGAGGGAATGTCTACAAATGCAACCATTGACGATGTTATAGCACATACGAATGGGCTGGATCGTTTGTCTTTTCCCAGAATGATCACATCAGGTAAAGTATTTACGGCCCCCGGGGGATATGGAGGGCAAGCGCCGATTGGTGTTGGAAGCGCGGAAGAAGCCAGGCTTAAGGTTCGTGAGGTATTAGGAAAAGGAATTCATTTTATAAAAACGGCACTTGAAGACGGATATGATCCCAGCACCTACGGACTGCCTAAGCTTAATCAGGAGATTCTTGAAGCCATTTGTCAGGAAGCCCGGGAGATGGGGACTTATGTATCTGCCCATGTAACCAACGCCAAAAATCTTCAGATTCTTGTGAATTCGGGAATTAACGATGCTGCACATATGATCTATGACCGTTTGGACGATAACTTGATACAGCAGATGGTAGCAAAAAACGTTTGGATAGTACCAACACTCACGGTATTAAAGATGTTCCAGAACAAATTTGGAGCCCCGCTATTAGAACAAGGCCTGGATAATGTCCGGAGGTTTGTCCAGGCAGGCGGAGAAATCGGCTTGGGTGATGATTTTATTGAAGAAGAAAAACCATGGTATAGGCTAGGAATGCCGTGGGAAGAAATTCACTTGTTAGGCGAAGCTGGTCTCACACCAATGCAAATTATCGTAGCGGCCACTTCCGTCGGGTCAAAGATATGTAATCTGTCTCACGAGATTGGAACAATCGAAACTGCCAAGAAGGCTGATCTCTTTGTCATTGAAGATGATCCTCTTGCCAATATAGACAATCTTCGGAAGGTTAGATTTGTCATGAAGGAAGGCCACATTATATCCCGCTAACAAAATAATAAAGCTCAATAAAAGAGCGGCTGCCCGGACTTAATGTTCTCGTCCAAGACTGCCGCTGTTTCTATTTAACTCAACTTTCGCAGCTCAATCGATTTCAAAGCTTCTGCGGCAATTATCTTAGCTGCCTCGTTGTCTTGCGCTGAGCTTTCCACAATAGTTTGGAGCGCTTTCTTTGCGATCTCCAGCTGTGTGGTTAAACGGTCAGCCATTTTGGCGATATCGATGGTAAAGTGGTCTGTTAACTCGCCATTGCCTATTAAGACGACCGCAGTAAATTCAAATCTATTCTTCACTTTTGTTCATCTCCCCCAGCTTGATTTCATTGCGGCGTAGTGGTCCTTCAATAGACGCGGGCTGGAATCCGATACAATTGCCCAATGGACGAATATTTAAATCATAGGCTACCAAATGCTACTTTGTAAATATTCCACTTGCGCTGCTTCTCCAGGCTCGAACAAATCGAATAATATTTTACGAAATCTCAGAAAAAGCACTTCTTCAAGACACGAGAAATTCGTCCTCGTAAATCACTTTAATTCTTTCCAGCACATTCCGTGCTTGATCTTCAAATTTCAATTTCCCAATCTGACCCTTCAGCAAAAACACGCCTGTCTCATTGCGATGTTCCCCGAGAGCCCCCTCATATAATTGGCTTGCGCCGTGGGTAGGGGGAGAGAAAAACAGCTTCATCAACGCATTAACCACTATGGGCAGACCGGATTTTTTTCCTTTTCTTAACGTATTGTTGCCACCCGGGTCCACACTGCGGACCTTGATGCCGTCGTTCGCAAGCTCCGGCGCGATGGCCTGAGTCCACAGCGAAAGCGCCAGCTTTGAGGTAGCGTAAGGACCAAGCAGCTTGCGGAAGGTTTTTGGGCGCTCCAGGATTTCGATATTCAACTCTTTCGTAAATTTAAGTGCAGAAGATGAGGTATTGATTACCGTTTTTAGACGGCTATTTTTTATGAGCTCCTTCAATTCCATAAGCATGATATACGGCACGACCGTCATCAGCTCATAATGCTTCTCGCGCCCCTGCTTCGAATAGCTCAGCTCGTGAAAGCTCCCGCCGGCGTTATTGAACAAAATATCAATCCGCCGCTCCTTGTCCTTGATCTCCTCCAAAGTCTCTCTCAGGCTGGCATAATCAGCGAGATCCGCTATTTTATAAGTGCGAAGCCATCCGTTCTTAACGGCCTCCAGAATTTTCACATCGTCCTCCGGAAAGCCGGAACGGTTCACAGCAATAACCTGCCATCCTTCCGACAGCAATTTCCGGGTTAATTCCAGCCCGATTCCGGCGCTCGCTCCCGTAATAAGTGCGATATTTTCGCGTTGCTTCGTGTCCATCGTATCGTCTCCTCCAGATAATGTTTCTTTGATGCGCACATCTTATAACTTGGAGTCGGCTCCAAGTCAAGACGCGAAAACAAAGCTATTTCTCATGGATAAGAGACTTGACTTGGAGCCAGCTCTAAGATATAAAATATGCAAAAAAGCAATCCCGGGAGGGAATCGCATGAAGGCAGAGCAAACCTTTACCATAAAGCAAACCGCCGAGCAAACCGGAATTTCTCAGGATACGATCCGTTATTACGAAAAAATCTCGCTGCTGCAACGTGCGGACCGGAGGGACAACGGGCACCGCGTCTACCGGCAGGAGGACGTCGATAGAATCCAACTGATATCCTGTCTGAAAAAAACGGGGATGCCGCTGGAGGAGATGCGGCCATTTTTAGCTGTCTCCGCTGACACCGATCCTGCGGAATATCCCGAGCTGGTGGAGCTCTTAAGGAGCCACCGGGAAAATATCCTCAGCCAGATCGCCTCGCTGCAGCAGGTCGTCGATTTTATCGACATGAAATTGGAAGAGGGGAGCTACCGCCGGGACTGCTCGAATGAACGTCAGGACGGCGTGTTAGAGAAAACGACGGGGGAACCGAAACCAAAACCCATGTCATCTGTTGAGATGAGTTATTTTTCCGTATCTGCCAAAGCGGGCAAGTCACTGGCTCCCGCAAAAATATAGCTCAGGCAAAACAGCGGCAATCCCGGACTTTATGTTCTCGTCCAGGACTGCCGCTGTTTCTACATACGCTTATTACGTTCCGAACCGCTGTCTGTACCCGCATTTGCGGCACAGCTCCTCCACCGCTTCCCGGCGGGAGAAGCCGTAGAACAGATTGTTCGCGCGTTCGCCCTCGACAATCTCGGAGAACGGCTGCTCATGGATATTGCCGAGGTTAATCACGCCCTCGCCATCCAGACAGCACGGCACGACCGTGCCGTCCACCAGCACCGCCGCCTGGCTGCGCAGCGCGTGGCAGAAGCCTTTGCCGTCATCCTCCGGCTCGCTTAGGGCAGGCCATCTGAACTCGTGATCCTGGTTCAGATACACCCTTGGCGCGATCTTTACCCCGCTGCCGGGCACTACCTTTTCTTCAATTTTGAAGTCCAAATTGAAGGCTTCCTCCAGCAGCTCCAGCGTCTCGCGGTTGCGCTGCTTCTCCAGATTCGTCCGGTTGTCCTCGGTCAGATTCCACAGCCGGAAGGAGATAATGACCCCCTGCGCGGAAGCCTCCCGCACAAACGAAATAATCTCCGACACATAACCCTCGCGGTTCTCCGAGCCGGCATGACCGTCGAAGCTGTGCAGCGAGAAGTTCATCTGGCGCAGCGCCGGCTTGCCCAGCAGCTTCGGCCCCGCCTTGTGAATCAGGGTTCCGTTGGTTGTGATGTTGACCTTGAACCCTTTGGCGTGGGCGGCATCCAGCAGCTCCCCGAGCTTCGGATGCAGCAGCGGCTCGCCTTTGACATGCAGATAGATATGATTGCTGTGTGGCTTAATCTCGTCAAGAATCTTATTAAAGGTATCCAGCTTTATGAAGTTTTTCTGCCGTTCAGTTGGCGGACAGAAGCTGCAGGCCAGGTTGCAGACGCTTGTAATCTCGATGTACACCTTTTTAAAAGTTTTCAAGTTCCGCTCCCCATTTCAAATATTCATCAGAGAAGCTTCCGCTACAGATCCGAGGCATAGCGGAGGCCGATCTGTGCTCTGGCATCCTCCATCAGCTCGGCGACAGCCAGTGAATTGGCGTGGCTGTTAATGCTGCTCTCGCGAAGTCCACTTTGGATCAGGCTGATAAATTCCTCAACCTCATAATACATCGCCTCGAACACCTGCGGCACAGTAAGCTCTTCAACCGTACCGTCGCGGTACTGGATTTTGACCTGATAGGGCTGGTTGATCTTGTCGATGACCATCGTCCCGTTCTCTCCCTGAATCTCGGCGGGCAGATAGGAATCCGTAATTTTGGAGTGCATCACAACAGCATCCATGTCCGCATAACGCATCATCATGCTGCCTTCGCCGTCCACCCCGGAAGCCAGCATCAAGCCCACCGCCTGCACGGATTCCGGTTTGCCGAACAGCGCCACCATCGGGTACAGACAATAAATGCCGAGATCCATCAAAGAGCCGTTGGAGTAGATCGGGTTGAAGGCGTTCAGCACCGTCCCTTGTCTGTAAGCATCGTATCTGGAAGAGTATTGACAATAGCTGGCAAAATAACGGCGCACCTGGCCCAGCTTGTACAGATTATCCCTGACCACACCGAAATTGGGCATGAAGGTCGATTTCATCGCTTCCATAAAAACCACATCATTCTTCCGGGCCGCTTCGATCATCGTCCGCAGCTCCGCACTGTTGGAGGCCGCTGGCTTTTCACAGATAACATGCTTCCCGTGATTCAGACAAATCAGCGCCTGCTCAGCATGCATGGAATTGGGGCTGGCAATATATACGGCATCGACCTCACCGCTGGAAACCATCTCCTCCAGATTGGTGTATATGGAAGCACCGGCGTATTTCGCGGCAAAATCGCGCCCCTTCTCCTCTGTGCGGGAGTAAACGGCAGTCAGGATAAATTCCTCGTTCTCAAGACCTGCCTGAATGAAGCGGTCTGTAATCCAGTTGGTGCCTACGACTCCGAAACGAATGGTCATCAAGATCCCGTCCTTTTTCTAATATCACACTGCCATGTTAATCTCTATCTGCTATTTTCTCATTCCGGGATAGGGTTGTCCACTTTTCTGCCGTAAATTCCGACAAATTACGCTACATTATATATGTGAAAAAAAGCACCTGCGAATCCGCGCAAAAAAGCCGCTAATTTTAGCGGCTTTCAATGGGAACCATACTATTGGATTTGCTTCATATACTCTTTGAATGCCTCAGCGATTTCCTTGAATTTCGTATGATGCAGGTAATGTGAACCTTCCATCGGGATCATTTTGCCCTGTGCAGATTGTTTGACTTGCTCCTCATGCAGCGGAACCCACATCTTAATGTCCTCGTTATTCGATTGAACGAAGAGAAGCACCGGCAAATCATGAGGGTAGGTGAGCTGTTCAGCATTTTTGAAATTGGAACCGAGGTGCCGGAGCTCATTCATCATCGTAGGATTGCTCGAGACCTGATTCGAAATCAAATTCATCTGTTCTTTGGTATGCTCATCGAATGCAAGCGATTTATATGGATCTCCGCTCACTTTTTTGAGAAATCTCATCAGACCTGATTCTTGAAGAAACTGCATGGATTTCAAAGGCAATTTGACATCCATGCCGGGTTGATTAGGAACGCTGCTATCGATGCCGACAAAAGCAAGAACTTCATCCGGATAGGCGTTCACATAGGACACTCCGTAAAGTCCCGTGATGGAATGTCCCATCAGAACATAACGGTCAATACCAAGCTGCCGCACAGCTTCGTGAATTTCGCTGACGATATTCTCTGTTGTTCTTTCTTTCCCGGTTTCGTCGCTGAGCCCATATCCGAAAGGCTCGATCGCTACGACCTTGTAATTCGGAGACAATTCATCGATCAACAATTTGAAATCAAGCGCAGGCGACGGGGTTCCTTGTCCCGGAAGGAGGACGATAGTCTGTTCGCCACTGCCTTGAATGAGCACATTCATTTTTTTCCCATCCACATTGACATACTGGCCGTACGATTCGATTTTCTTTTTCTCGACCCCGTTACTGATTACATTAACAACAAACACGATGCCCATGAACAGCACAAGCGCCCCGAGAATACCTCCAATTATTTTTAACCATAACTTCCGTTTCTTGCGGTTTTTGGTCCCGGTTTTTTCTATTTCCACCGTTTTTGTCACGTTCATCTTCTCCTGTCCTTGTATCTGTAGAGCCGCCTAGGCGACATATTTAAAGTGTAATCAAGCAAGATGTCCCCTTCGTGACGGCAATATGAACGGAATATGAACAACACAAAAACCCTGTCCTAGATCAGGACAGGGCCTTGCGCAACAGGTTGTATTAAGGTGCCGGCAGGGGATGCCTGCAAGCGCTGCTTGTAATGTTTAAGCGTAGAAATTCTGCAACTGGCGCACGATCTCCGCCTTGTCGTGCTCCACTACGGTCATAAATTGCGGCATAGAGAACAGGGCTGCTATCGGTGCCGGGAACTCCTGCTTGATGCCGGTCAGGGCAATCGCCTCGTCGAATTTTGCCGGATGGGCTGTCGCGAAGGTGATGGCCGTTTCATCCGGGCTGCTGAACGCTTCGTATGCTGCGATGCCGCAAGCCGTATGCGGGTCCAGCAGATAGCCGTATTCCCGCTCGTATTTGCTGATGGTATCAAGGCACATCTGATTCTTAACCCCCAGAGCGGCGAAATCCTGCTGTACCTGGGCAAAGGCTTCCCCAGTCACCGAAATTTTTCCCTCTGTCTGCAGCTCAGCCATATACGCAGACAGCTTCACCGCATCCTCGTCTACGAGGTAATAGAGATAACGTTCGAAGTTGCTCGCTACCTGGATATCCATCGACGGGCTGTAGGTTCCGGTGAAGCTGCCTGGTTTGTATTCGCCGGTCAGCACGAACCGTTCGAGAATGTTATTTTCGTTGGTGGCGATGATCAGCTTATTAATCGGCAGGCCCATCTTTTTAGCCAGATAACCCGAGAAAATATTGCCAAAGTTGCCCGAAGGCACACTGATGTTAATCTTCTTCTCCGCACTGTCTTTAATCTGCAGATAGGCATAGAAATAATAGACTGTCTGCGCCAGAATGCGCACGAAGTTGATCGAGTTGATCGCCCGCAGATGATACCGTCCCTTGAAGTCCAGATCGGCGAACAGCTCCTTAATTACCTTCTGGCAATCGTCGAAGTTGCCCTCCACGGACAGGTTCAGCACATTGCTGTCGTCCACCGTTGTCATTTGCAGCTCCTGTACCTTGCTGACCTTGCCGTGCGGGTGAAGGATACAGATTTTGATGCCTTCCTTGCCGCGCACGCCCTGAATCGCCGCCGCTCCGGTATCGCCTGAGGTCGCTCCGAGGATATGGATAATTTCGCCCCGCACCTTGGCAATATAGGAATACAGCTCGCCCATGAACTGCAGCGCCACATCCTTGAAAGCGAACGTAGGCCCGTGGAACAGCTCCAGGACATACAAGGAGTCATTGACTTTGTGCAGCGGCGTTACTTCCGGTGTGCGGAAATTGCCGTAGCTGGTAGCGGCCATTTTTTTGAGATCATCATAGGGAATTTCGTCGTTAGTATAGTATGAGAAAATTTCAAGAAAGAGCTCCTGGTAGCTAAGGCTCCGCCATTCCTCCAGCTTCTCGGGGGAGATTACCGGAATCTGAGCCGGCACCATCAGCCCGCCGTCATCCGCCAGCCCCATCAGAACCGTATCAATAAAGCCTTTAGCTTTTACATTGCCTCTTGTGCTTATATACTCCATACCTCTCTCATCCTCCTGAACCCCTCTTTATTTAACCTGCTGATACACGATGCTTAAGCTTAATCTACATAGTAACACGTTTAAGCGTTAAAGTCCGTTACTTCTGTGTCAACTTTTGCGATAAAATGTAGTGCGCGTCTTTTTACGGGTATATGCCATCCATCCTCCAGCCGGGCTTACACTGACTTTCGACACCGCTGCGCACATACTCGCTATTTGTCCTGCAGATCTTTCCATACGGTTTTGTTGCTATATTTCTTCTCTACGCTAATATCCTTGCCGAACCATTCCGGGGCCGCGAAGCGCTCAGCTTCCTCCATAGAATCGAACTCAACCTCAAGCACCGTAAGCTCAAGCTGGGTATAGAGGTCAATCTCGATAGTGGTTCCGTTCCAGAGACCTGTAATGCGCGTCTTCACCAGCGGCACCGCCTTTACCGCCTCAATCATCTGATTGTACAAGCCCTCCGAGATGAAATATTCGATCTCCTTGCGGCTGATGCCTTTGCCGTCCTTGAAGGTATGGGTATATGTAATCTCGCCCGAATCCAGATCGGTGATCTTGCGTACTCTCAGCTCCTGCCCGTCCTCAATCGCAAGATAGGTCTGGTCAATGCTGTGCCGGGTAAGCACCTTCACCTGACCTTCCGCAATCAGCCCCTCCGGGTATTCCGGCAGCAGGAATTTGCGTTCAATCTCCATGCCCATGCTGTGTCTCTCCTCTGTACAGTCTTTATATTATTTATCATGATAGGGGCGGGTCATACGCAAGTCAATCGGTAACCCGAAATCTTATGGGAACAGGCTGCTGATCGACTGCATGTCATAATGATTGATGATTTTGAAAGACCCGCTGCTGTACTTATCTTTTCTGTCATGGTCAAAGATGTCGATGTGCTTTTGGTCATCCAGTTCAATGCTGAATCTTAAGTATTTGTTTACAGCAATTTGAATCGAGTACCTATTGGTATAATTGCGGGAAACATCGGAGCTTCTTAATTTGACATCGGCAAAAGCGTCCATGATCTCTGCGATTTTCGCTTTATCGGTTACAGTGACTTTGACCCCATCCGCCGCTCCCTTCGCGGTTCGGGTAACTGCAATAGAGGTAATATCCTGCAACTGGATGCGCCCGGATACCCGGTCCTCAAAGGAGCTGAACATCTGCACGAGCGTCCCCACCCAGTACACAGCCATTCCAAGCAGAAAAATCGTCAGGAATATCTGCGTCAGCGTCGGCTTCCTCCACATTCTCGGATTACACCACGTCCCAAACTTCTTCCGTTCACCCGGATTTTTACGATTTTCCGCCTGCTCCGGATTCTCTGTCTTCTCCGCCCGCTCTGCTCCGTTCCCCTGATCCAGCATAACCGCTCCGCCCTCCTCCGAAATCAAGCAACACTTCCATTATATACAATTAGGCACAACATGGAATGTACAAAAACCGCTTTGCCTGATCGCGTGATCCTTAGGATGATGTTCTCATTTCAGATGGCGGTGCATCCTATTGCATTTTCTACAACAGACTCCTCCTATATTCACCGAAAAACAGAATCTATTGCACTCTATGCACTAGAATTCATTGGAACGGGTGCTTTTGCTCCAAAATTCAGAAATCTATTGCACGAAATACAGCAGAACGCGATTTATCACGGATCGATGGGCTTTCTATTGCAGAAAGTGCAATCAGGCCAGTTTGTATAGCCATCTAAATTCAGAAAACGGGATACCCCATGCTGGGATACCCCGTCTCCGGCCATACTCTGTTACACTATCTCATACTCCAAATGGGCTGCTATTCCCCAAGCGGAAACAGCAGCGGTACCACACGGCCCGCCCCGACATCAATCAGGCCGTGGTCTGTGATTTTGAGCGCCGGGCTGACCGGAAGGGAATGTGTGCTGATCGACATAATCGGGTTGTAATGATTGTAGCCCAGCGATTCCATCGCTGTCCGCAGCGCGAGCACACGCTCCGCCGTCTCTTCAAGCGGAGCTTCGGTCAGAATGCCGCCGACCGGCAGCGCCAGCGAAGCAACGACCTTACCATCCAGCACGACGCAAAAGCCGCCTTGCCCGGCAATCACCGTATTTGCCGCCAGGACCATGTCCTCAGGGCCATGGCCCACAACCAGCAGATTGTGGTTGTCGTGCGAATATGTGGTCGCAATCGCGCCGCGCTTGATCGTGTCGCCGCCGATCAGGCCGTAGGCACGGTTGCCGTTCTTGCCATAACGCTCGAAGGTGGCGATCAGGCCGAAGCCGCTCTCCTGCCACTGCAGCAGGCCGTCTTTAACCCCGGCCTCCCCATGCTTCTCCTCGGTGAATGTGGAGACGTTGCCCACCATCATCACACGGCAGCCGTAGCGGCCGTCCGGCAGCTCCGATGGCACCGCGAAGTCGGCAACGGCCAAGGGAGCCAGCTTCACACTCTTATAGAAATGGGCCGGGAACCGCGGCCCCCGCTCCGCCTGCGGTAAGGGCTGTTTGCGGTCATAGACCTGTGCGCCCCTCTTATAGACTGCTTCAATGACAAATCTGTCCAGAGCAGACAGCAGCAGATAATCGGCGGTTTTGTTCGGCGCGATCACGCCGCGGTCATCCATCTTCATCCGGCGGGCGGGAGTGAACGTGGCGGCATAAACCGCGTCCTCCGGGGCCATGCCCATAGTGATGGCCTTACGCACCAGATTGTCGAGATGCCCTGTCTGTACCAGCGAATCGGTCATCACATCATCGGTCACGAAGCAGAAATGCTCGCTGACCGTATGGCGGACCAGGTAATCCACGACTTCCGGGGTCATTGATTTTTCCTGAATCTCGATGAACATCCCCGCCGCGATCCGCGCCTTGAGGCCTTCAATGCTCTGGTGCGTATGGTCCGAATCAATGCCGGCATAGATCAGGCGGTGCAGATCAAGGTCCAGCAGCTTAGGCGTATGGCCCTCAATCACAAGACCCGGATAACGGCTGCGGACATGCTGCAGGATGCGGTTGCTTTTCCCCTCGGGATCACGAATGACATCAACATAATTCATCACTTCACCCAGACAGATCATCCGCTCCGTCTCCATCAGCTCGTCGATATCCGCAATTTCAATGGAACCCCCCGTTGTCTCCAGCGTAGTTGCCGGCACCGAGCTCGGTATCGAATAGAACATGTCCACCGCGCATTCACTGCTCGCCCGGATCATCTCATGTACGCCCTCGACGCCGAACACATTGGCCATTTCATGCGGCTCAGGGACAATCGTCGTTACCCCATGCTGCAGAATACCGTAGGAAAAGGTCTCCGGTGTAATCATCGTACTCTCGATGTGCAGATGAATATCAATCAGGCCGGGCACCATATATTGCCCCTCTGCCTGAATAATTTCCTTCGCCTCAAACGTCTCCGCACCGAGCGGCCCGATATAGAGAAAACGTCCGTCCTGCACGGCGACATTCGCCAGCTCGAACCGTTTATAGTAACTGTTGTATACTTTCGCGTTCAGTATAAGTTGATCTGTAATCATCGTGTATGCTCCTTATAAAGCGCTACTGCACCAGCACCAGCTTCTCTTTTGGAAAATAAACCGTGACCTGCTCCCCTTGCACGAAAGGGTGCTCCATCTCCTGATTGACCGTAAAGACTCCCAGTTCCGTCTCCACCTGATATTGGTAGCTGCGGCCGAGATACGTGCTGACCTGCACCTTGCCGGTCAAGGTATTGCCGGACATGCCGGAATCCGGCGTGCTGCCATAGAGCTGCAGATCGTCTGGGCGGATTGCCCCGAGCAGACCGGTATTGCCTTCGCCGCCCGGGCGTTTGGCCGCCAGAAACTTCAGCGTTCCCCGGCTCAGCTCAATATCTGCGCCCTCATCGCTTCTGCCCTCAAACGAGATAAAGTTCCCGAACCCGATGAACCGGGCCACAAATTCACTGGCCGGATATTTAAAGATCGCTGACGGCTGATCGAGTTGCTCGATCTTGCCGTTATTCATGACGGCCACCTGATCGGAGATGGAGAAGCATTCCTCCTGGTCATGGGAGACATAGACCGTCGTAATGCCCAGCTCCTGCTGAATGCGGCGGATTTCCACCCGCATGTTCACCCGCAGATTCGCATCGAGATTGCTAAGCGGCTCGTCGAACAGAAGCAGGTCCGGCTCGATGACCAGCGCCCGGGCAATCGCTACCCGCTGGCGCTGTCCGCCGGACAGGGCAGCTGGCAGCCTTTTCTCAAAACCGCCCAGACTAACAATCTCCAGTATCCGTGTAACGCGCTTCTTGACCTCCGCTTCCTTCAGCTTACGAAGACGCAGGCCGAACGCCACATTGTCATACACTGACAAGTGCGGGAACAGCGCATAGCTCTGAAACACAAAGCCGAAATTTCGCTTTTCCACCGGAACCTTAGTGTAGTCCTTCCCGGCGAACATGAAATTGCCCGCTTCCGCATTCAGGAATCCGGCGATCAGCCGCAGCGTGGTTGTTTTGCCGCAGCCGCTGGGTCCGAGCAGTGAGAGAAGCTGCCCTTTTTCCAGCGACAGATTGAAATCTTCCAGGATCAGACGGTTGTCATAAGCAACCGATACATGTTCCAGACTTAAGAGCGCCATTGCATTATGCCTCCGTATCTTTTGGTTAAATAGTCTATCGTTTGGTGAAATAGGCGAATCCCATCAGCCGCTCGATGATGAACATCAGCGCCGCCGTCAGCACCATCAGAAGGAGCGAAATGGCGGCAATCGTAGGATCGAAATAATTTTGCACATAAGTCAGCATTTGAATCGGCAGCGTGCTGATCCCCGGACCGGTCATGAACACGGAAATGTCCACGTTGTTGAAAGATTCCAGGAAGGCGATCAGAATGGCCGCCAGAATGCCGGAACGGATATTGGGCAGGACTACCTTGAAGAACGTATACAGCCTGCTGGCCCCCAGACTCTGCGCCGCTTCTTCCACGGCAAAGTCGAAATTCTCCAGACTCGAAGCGATGACCCGGATAATAAAAGGCAGCATAATCACCGTATGCCCGATCAAGAGTCCGGCGACAATCGGCAGCCCGTACACCACAATCAGGTAGCGCAGCAGCGTGAAGCCCAGCACAATGCCGGGAATCAGCACAGGAGACAGAAAAATCGCATTCAGCGTGTCCCGTCCGCGGAACCGGTAACGGCTCAGCGCATAGGCTGCAGGCACACCCAGAAGGAGCGCCAGCAGATTGCCGAGCAGCGAGATCACAATCGAGGTCTTGAACGTTTCCATGAATGCGCTGACCTCAAAAATGTTCTTGTACCACCGCAATGAAAAGCCCTCAGGGGGGAATTTCAGGACAGTGCCCGGCTCAAAGGAAGTCACGGAAATAATAACGAGCGGGCCCAGCAAAAAAATAAAGACCAGCAGCGTGTACAAGGACAACGCGCGGTTGCCTTCCTTCATGTTCTCACCCCTTCGGATTTAATCGGTTGGCCCAGGCGTTCATCAGCCCCACGACCACGAATGTAATGACGATCATAATCACGGCGATGACCGAAGCCGCCTGCCAGTCGTTCAGCGTCATCGCGTTCTGATATAAAAAGGTGGAGACCACCCGTTCCTTGCCGCCAAGCAGCGCCGGTGTCGTATACGCCGTCAGACTGCCGACAAAGACCAGAATGCCGCCGATGATCAGACCCGGCACAGTCAGCGGAAAAGTGATTTTACGGAAAGCCGTGAATGGAGAAGCGCCCAGACTGCGCGCCGCCCGCACCAGCTCATGATCCAGATTCTCCATCACTCCAAGCAGGGTGATGATAATCAGCGGCAGGAACAAATGCACCAGCCCGATCATCATTGCCGTAGGTGTGTAGAGAATATCCAGCGGTTTATCGATCAGATGGGTGTTGACGAGAAAGGAGTTGATCAGCCCTTTTTTACCGAGAATAATCATCCAGCTAAAGGAGCGGACAACCGGACTTGTCAGAAGCGGAAAAATCGACAGCGCGAGCAGAATACTCTTCTTGCGGGCGCTGGTCCGCGAAATATAGTAAGCCACCGGATACCCCAGCACCATGCAGACCAGCGTGGTCAGGGCACTCACCCGGAGCGTAGTCAGCAGGATGCGGTTAAAGTACCCGTCGCGGAAAAAATGCAAATACCCTTCCAGCGTCAGCTTCCCGTCCTGCACAAACGTGGAGGCAATGGTCAGCGTAATTGGTATCAGCATGAAGGCTGCCAGGAACAGCAGTCCCGGCAGCAGGAGAACCATCGCTTTTTTATTCATTCTAACGACTCCCGTCCTTCTTCGGCTCTTGGTTCAAGCTGTTGATGAAGCATTCCAGAAAAGCGGACGCGTCCACCTCCAGGCAAACACTGGTGTTCGGCGGCCGGTTCAGCCGGTTCTGGAAATCACAGACCGTCTGGCCGTCGCACAGCTCGCTGCGGGTCTCCACGTCCACATAATAATCGTATTTCGTGACAAAATCCTTGTTCAGCGCCACACCCACCGCCAGCGGATCATGCAGGGCACAGGCCTGCACACCGTTGCGCTCATAGTATCGCTCCCGGTAGCCGGCTGTGCTCCGCTCCACATAATCGCGGATAGCAGGAATGCGCAGCTTCTTGATATCCTCTGCGCCAAGCAGCGCCCGGCGGGTAACATCCAGACCGACCAGCGTCAGCCGGGGGAACCCTGCGGCGAGCACCTGCTTCGCAGCTTCAGGATCGACGTACATGTTGTATTCCGCCGTCGGTGTAATATTGCCGTAGCCCTGCACCACGCCGCCCATCACAATCACCTCGGCAGCATGCTGCACAAGCTCCGGGCACTTCTGCAGTGCCCGGGCCAGATTGGTCAGCGGCGCGGTCATAATCAGCGTGATCTCTCCGGGCTGCGCCAGCACCTGGCGGATGATGAAGTCTTCCGCAGCCTCCACTTCCGCCTGCTTCATAACCGGCATATCGCCCAGCGCGCCGCCGATGCCGTCCGCACCGTGTACACGGTGCTCGAAGAGCTGCTCGCGCACTAGCGGCTTATCAGCTCCGCGATATACCGGAATCTGCCCGGATACCCCGAGCAGCTCCAGAATCTTGCAGGTGTTCAGAGTTGCCTGATCCAGCGAGACATTGCCGCTGACTGTGGTGATGCCCAGAATGTCGAGCTGCCCGCTCGTGACCGCCAGCATGATCGCCAGGGCATCATCCACCCCTGTATCCACGTCCAGAATGACTTTTTTACGCCCCGTCATCCTTAGCCGCCAATCTCACGGTTGAAGCGGTCCGTCCACTCCGTAATATGCTGATTGACGAAGGACATATCCAGCTTGCGCAACTGTCCGATAACATCCGCTCCGTAAGTTACACCCACTGCCTCTTCAGGAGTCAGCATTACGTTGATATTGACAGGGGAATCGACCTTGGCTTTGGCGGATTTCTCCTGTACCTCCTGGCTCAACTGCCAGTTGATGAACTCTTCGGCAAGCTCTTTATTATTGCTGCCTTTGACGACGTTGACCGTATTCATTACAGCATAAGCACCTTCGGACGGCGCTACGAACTTGGCATCCGGCACAGCAGCCTGCAAGTCCTTGAAGTACATTTCCATGATCGGACCGCCGGCAATTTCCTCCTGGCCGAACATATTCACATATTCCGAAGTCTGGCTGTAGTATTTAACTACGTTGCTATCCAGCTCCTTCAGCTTCGTGAACGCCTGGTCTGCATTGAATTCGGTGTTGCCCGCCGCCACGGACGCCGCATCCACAACCATCGGACCCGCTGTAGCTGTAATTGCCGGCATTGCAAGATTCTTGTCAAACTGTGTCCACAGATCGCTCCAGGATTTCACTTCACCCTTAACAAGCGCAGGGTTGTAGGCAACTCCCAGACGTCCAATCGTATAAGCGGGACCATATTCTTCGCCCAGCGGTGCTTTGGCGATGTCATAAATCTGTTCGAGGTTCGGGATTTTGCTGCGGTCAATCGTTTCGAACAGCCCTTCGTTAATCGCCTGCTGCGCATAATAGTCTGACAGATAGACCACATCCACATCGGAGCTGCCTTGGCGGATTTTGTTCAATCGCTCGGCATTGTTGCCAATTTCAACGACGATCTTCACATTATGCTCTTTCTCAAACGGCGCATAGACCGACTCCTTGAAGAAGTCCTCCGAGAAGCCCCATGTCGAGATAACCAGTTCCGTAGGAGTACCCGATTGGGTCGCTTCCGGTGCGGCTGCATTAGTAGCGGCGGTGCTATTCGACGCAGCGTTGTTGTTACCGCCGGATGTGCCGCAAGCGGCAAGCAAAGAAGTCAGTGCAAGAGCAAGGCTAGTAGTCCAAATCTTTTTCATTAGTAAATAACCTCCCAAATGTAATTTGCGGTACAATTCCAGCAGTTACCCGTATAATTCCAGGCATAATCGATTAGCCACTTTCCAAGCTGTCTAAATAGCGGAGTCCGGTTGCGCAGCACCTCCCATTGGTAATAAAATCTTAATTCCCCTTATTTTTTCATAAAAAAAAGGAAAGCATTCTTGTAGGAACAAGAACACTTTCCTTTGTGTAAACAAAGTAAAAGAGCTACCCGTTATAGAAGGACGGTCTTCGCTTAAGATAGATCAAAAACGAAAATCCGCAGGTTGGTATATAAATTGTCATTCCCCACCCAAAATCATATTCGTAAAAGCCCACCCAGTCGGTGCATCGTAATCCCTAAGCAGAACCTCAATCCGAAGCCCCATCTCTTCCTCCAGCCGCTCTCTGAATCTCTTCTTGAACAGCAGTGACATGCGAAAATCCACTTCCTGCTTAAGCTCTGGTGCTTCTCCTTCAAGTGCGGAAGACCGTGGAGACCGGCGGTGCTTGGCGTGAAAGGTAATGACCCGCTGATCGACAGTAACGCGGAGCAGGGTCGTACCGAAACCAAACAATTCCTTGGATATCTCATTATAGATCTGGCACATCTTCTTCTTCTGCTCGCTGTTTTCCAGTTCTGCCATGAAACCACCTTTGAAAACAGAATATCGTACAATCACATCGATAGCAATTGTTATTATACATAATTATTGCATTTCGGGCAAGAAAAAAGCCATACTTAACATGAAAGTGACGCCAAACACGAACAATAGCGCTTTTTCTCTGGAGGATCAATCGGAATCCTCTTCCCAAAAAATTGGGGCAAGTCAAAGCATCGCATGCCCTGACCTGCCCCAAATGTACAAATTTTCTTTGCTAAGCTTGCGCCGCCAGCCGATAACATCCGCTCACAAAATCCTGCTGGATGTCCGGCAGCGTCAGCCCCGCCTGCATCAGGCGGTCGCCGCCGTAGACTTCACCGCTGTCCGCGAGGCGGTAGTCGAAATCCGGGTTCAGCCCGCTGAGCAGCAGCGTACGGCGCGCCGGGTGCGGCGTCGCCATCACCCGGAAATAGTAGACCAGCGCCTCACGCTGATCATCTGAGACGAACATCCAGGCCGTCTCATTGCCTTCGAACGGACTTTGCAGACGGTACAGGTTGCCCTGCTGCACCAGGCTGCGGATCTCCTTATAGTTTGCCACCTGCGCCTTGGCCAGCTCTTTTTCCTCTGGAGTGAATTTGGTCAGATCCAGCTCGTAGCCGAAATTGCCGGACATGGCGACATCGCCGCGGAAGGACAGCGGTGTAATCCGCCCGACCTGATGATTCGGCACAGCGGAGACATGCGCGCCCATCGCGCTGACCGGATAGACAAGGCTTGTGCCGTACTGAATCTTCAGCCGCTCTACTGCATCGGTATCATCGCTGGTCCAGGTTTGCGGCATATAGTAGAGCATGCCGGGATCGAAACGCCCGCCGCCGCTGCAGCAGCTTTCGAACAAAATATGCGGAAATGCCGAGGTCAGACGTTCCAGCAGCTCATACAGCCCCAGCACATAACGGTGTGCCGTTTCGCTCTGGCGTTCTGCCGGAAGCTGCGCCGAGCCGATCTCCGTCAGGCAGCGGTTCATATCCCATTTGATATAGGCTACCGGAACGGTAGAGAAAATGCGGCTGAGCGATTCAAAAATATACTGCCGCACCTCTTCTCTGGTGTAGTCCAGCACCAGTTGCCAGCGGAACTCACTGCGGCGGCGGCCCGGAACATGCAGACACCAGTCCGGGTGGCTGCGGTACAGATCGCTGTCCGGCGAGATCATCTCCGGCTCGACCCATAGGCCGAACTTCAAGCCGTGACCGTTCACCCGCTGCGCCAGATCGGACAGACCGCCGGGCAGCTTGCGCAGATCCTCGGTCCAGTCGCCTAGCGAGGAGTTGTCCGAATCCCGTTTGCCAAACCAGCCATCATCCAGCACGAACAGCTCGATGCCGAGCTTTGCGCCTTCGGCGGCAATCGCCTCCAGCTTCTCGGTGTTGAAATTGAAATAGGTTGCTTCCCAGTTGTTCACCAGGATAGGCCGCTCCTTATCCCTGTACTGTCCTCTGCTGAGCCGCGTCCGGTACAAACGGTGATAGGTTCTGGACATTTCCCCGATTCCCTGTCCCGAGTAGACCATGACGGCTTCCGGGGTCTGGAACCGCTCGCCCGGCTCCAGCTTCCATGAGAAGTCGAACGAATTCAGCCCGATGGCCATGCGGGTCATTCCAAATGAATCGACCTCTGCTTCAGCTTCAAAGCCGCCGCTGTACACCAGGGAGAAGCCGTATACTTCCCCCCGGTTCTCATCCGCGCCGGGCTTAGCCAGCGCGGCAAAAGGGTTGTGCTGGTGGCTGCTCATCCCGCGCCGGCTCTGGATTCCAGTGCTGCCCTGCTCTAGACGTCTGCGGGTGATATTGCCTTCCCGCGACCAGGCGCCGGAGAGATAGATCATCTCCATCCCGCCTACCTGGAAATCAACAGAGGCGCTCAGCGCACGCTGCAGTTGCAGCGGAGCCGGGCCGTCATTTACAAATTCCACGGAACGTGCAATCACATCCAGTTCCTTGTACACCGTATAGCGCAGGATCACGTTCAGCTTGGCATAGTCATCGCGCAGCGTAAGCTCTAGCGTGTCCGCCTCCTCCGCCGACTCCACATAGACTGAAGGCAGCCCGGCGAGTGCCGGTTTCCCTTCCATTACGCGGTATCCCTGGTAGCGCAGCTCAGTGATCCGTGTTCCATCCTCAAGCTTCGCCTGGTACGCAGGCACGCGGAAATCCCCCGTGCCGTACTGCGGGTATTCCTGCGGCAGGCGGTCAAGCGAGCCGCCTGTCACCAATGGGTGCAAGCCTTCCAGATTGCTGCCGTAGCGCAGCTTTTTCCCCCAATAGACATGCGCCGGATAGTCATTGACCAGCTCGATGATGTAGCTCATGCCCTTGCTTTGCAAATGGAATATCCCTTTGTCTTCCTGTATCCAAATTGCCATAGCCTTAGTTCCTTCTCTCCTGAAAGTTATATCCGTTGAACTATAGATTTCCATATTAGGGGCTGGTCGTAACTGCGGGGAATGCTTGAACTTCCGGCCGCTGCCCGTCTGCAGATTTCTTGATTTATACCGCTCTTCGCGGTGGAAATCCGCAGACAGCCTAATCATACGGCCAGCTTTCCTACGGAAAGCTCTCAGGCGGACGCTACCGCTCCGTAAGTATCCAAACTTCCCCTCCGTCACTTCTGCCCTTTTTATGTTTTCTTTAGTTCAACAGAATCAACAACAGTACATTTCAATTAAGCCTATTTCAGAAAAAATGCCATCGCTCGGATTCACGAAGCCTCTTCCTGCTTACACCAGGCTGCCGTTCACATAATCCGCCATCGAATGAACCTCCAGACCCTTCGGTGCAGCCGGAATGAAGTCCTCGTTCGCGTTGCCGCGCAGGAAGAATTCCACGATCTTTGTCTCGCCCGGGAGCAGGTCAAAGTAGTTGTCCGAGAAGATTCCCTCCTCGTCCGCTGTCAGATACACCCCTCTCGCCAGCACATCGCTGGTTACGGTGAAGCGTAGTCCGCCGCTGCCCGGAACCTCTTCCACTGCAAGGGCTGGCCGGGTCATTGCAATCTCCTTGGCGGATGCGAAGTAGTGCCGCGAATGCGCGGACAGTCCGCTGCCTGCCAGTAGAGACGCGGTCAACAGCACCCGGCCGGGATCGTGGTCCGCAAGCAGATCGGCCAGCTTCGCTGTAAATACAATCCCTGCCGAATCCGCTGCCATCGTCACCGGCTCAGACCATTCCTGCAGCAGAGTGCCGCTGAAGTCCTGCAGCCGGATCTGCAGCACGCCGTCAGTGACTTCCTGCCGGTCGGACACGGCATGCACCTGAAGGTTCTCTCCGTCAATGCTGACGATAGAGAGCATTAGCTCCTGGAAGCTTTTACGCACCGTGTATTGCAGCGCCTTCCAGCGGCCGTAATAATCCATGCCCGCCCAGGAGGCCACCGGCCAGCAATCGTTCATTTGCCAATACAACGTACCCATGCAATAAGGCTTGTTTCTTCTATGGCTTTCAATAGCAATCCGCATCGCCTCTGCCTGAAGAATCTGGCTCATGTAGAGGAACCCTCTGAAATCCTTTGGCTCCGGCAGATAAATATCCATATACTCCTTAATCAGCAGGTTGCCGCGTCCGTTCTTCTGGTGGGCCAGCATGACCTCCGATTCCAGCGCCATATCGCTCTCTTCCGCGTAGCTAAGCACCGACTTCAGCTCAGGAAAGGACTGGAAGCCGTATTCACTCATGAAGCGGCCTACCTTGACATTGTAGTTCTCAAAAGGCTCGCTCGCATGCCACACGCCCCAATAATGGATATCGCCCTCACCGGCAATCCTTGTCGCGTGCTGATTGGCATCCCCGGTAAGGTCCCGCAGCGGAGAAGATGCCCAGTAATCCACATCCGGGTGACCGGCAGCTACAGCTTCCGGCAAAATATGGTGGAACACAGCTTCATAATCCTTCCATAATGTCTCACGGATATCCTGGCTGAACTTCTCTTTCCAGCCCCAGCCTATGTTCTCCTCATAATGCGCCCAGGCTGAATCCATCTCATTATTGCCGCACCACAGGGCGATGCACGGATGATTGCGCAGTCTCCGCACGTTGTACTCGGCTTCCTCCTGCACACTCTTCAGGAAATGCTCATCCCCGGGATACATGCTGCAAGCGAACATGAAATCCTGCCACACCAGCAGACCGTATTCATCGCACAGCCGGTAAAAAACATCTTCTTCATAAATACCGCCGCCCCACACCCGCAGCATGTTCATATTGGACGCAACCGCTGAAGCGATCTCATGACGGTAACGCTCCTCAGTAACCTCTGTGGAAAAACTGTCGTTCGGAATATGATTAGAGCCTTTGGCAAAGACCCGAACACCATTCAGTTCAAAATAAAACGACGCCCCCCGCTCATCCGGCTGCCGGATCAGCTTGATCTCCCGCAGCCCGGTAGTTACCTCCGCCTGCGCTATGGCTTTGCCGCCTTGCAGCAGCTCCGCGCGGAACGCGGTCAGATTAGGCTCACCCAGTCCGTTGCACCACCAGAGACGGGGCTGATCAACTACAGCCTCCAGCTCCAGAATCTGCTTACCCGGCTGTACCGAGACGGACTTCATCCATTCCTGTCCGCCAGAGCTGATCCGCAGCAGCCCGTCCCAGCCTGCCGGCGAATCCACCTCTACCACCGCCGTCAGCCTGGCTTCTGCGGCTGTGACCGCATTCTGGCGGATATATAAATCAGTCACCTTCACACTGTCCCGGCCTTCCAGCACCGCTTCGCGCCAGATGCCGCTGGTCACGAATCTCGGACCCCAATCCCAGCCATAATGATAAGGAGCTTTGCGGGCAAACACGCTGATCTGCTGCTCCCCAAGCCCGCCCAGCTCCGATTGGTCATTGGGCGCAGGAAGCGCATAGCCGAGCTGCTCCAGCTTAGGCAGATCCTCCTGCACCACTGAACGGAATCTGACGCGAATTTCATTTTCTCCCGTCCGCAGCAGCTCTTTCACATCCACGGTCCAGGACCGGAACATATTGTCCGCAGAGAGCGCATGGACATCATTTACGAAAACATCGGCATACGTGTCCAGACCGGCGAAGACCAGTTCGGTCACTGCGAGACGCTCCCATTCCTCATCTAGCTGCAGGACCGTCCGGTATTCCCAGTCCTTTTTGTCGATCCATTGCAGCTCGTGCTCGTTCTTTCCATTAAAAGGCTGCGGAATAAGTCCATTGCGAAGCAGATCAGTATGCACCGTTCCCGGCACGGCTGCCGGCAGCCACGCGTCATCACCGCAGGCTCTAAATTCCCAGTTGTTCAATTGAAGTTGCATTTGTTTCATGGGGCCTCCTAAAATACGAATATAAATCGTTTTCATATTCATTCTATTTTGTTATCTTATTGTTAGCAATACACTAATTATATTCTTTCAAACAGAATAAATGAAGACAATAAATAATAAATCACTCCATTTCTCAACGGTAAATTCATCGCTATAATAAATGATGTAAACGCTAACAATAACACGAAAAGGGGACAACGCAATGAGAAACAAGTTATTTTCGTTATGTTTTGTTATCATCATGGTTTTCTCTCTATCCTTGACAGGCTGTGGCTCCAATGGCAACAATAACGCCGCTACAGCCACCGACAAGCCCGCAGAGTCTACAGCTCCAGAGAACACCGGCGGCGATGCGGCAGCGACCACTGAACCGGCAGCGGCCAGCGGCTCCGATATCAGCGGCAAAATCACCTTCCTCACCAACAGAACCGACATGATCGGCAAAGAGTATGACGAATATGTAAAGCGCTTCAATGAGAAATATCCGAACATTAAGGTTGAATTCGAAGCCTCCCAGACCGACTACAACCAGCAAGCTAAAGTCAGAATGGCCAGCGGAGAGCTGCCAGACGTTATGTTTGTCCCTACCATCCCGAACTCCGACCTGCCGAAATATTTTGCCTCACTTGACGATCTCGGCCTGAACGATAAGATTACCTTCAAAGATTTCAAATCCTACGAAGGCAAGCTCTACGGAATTACAACCGGTAACTCCACCTCCGGTATCGTATACAACAAGAAAGCCTTCGCCGATGCCGGCATCACCGAAATCCCTAAGACCTGGGATGAATTCCTCGCCGCCTGCGAGAAGCTGAAAGCCAAAGGTGTCATTCCACTTGCTTCCAACTTCAAGGACAAATGGCCGCTGAACGACTGGGTATATGCAGTGCCGCGCATCATTGAAGGCAAACCGGACTTCCCTAATGAGAAGCTGAACACCGACACTCCATTCACAATGGATAATGGATACGGCAAATCACTTAGCCTGTTAAGAGAGCTTAACGAAAAGGGCTACTTAGAAAAAGACATCAACTCCACCAACTGGGAACAGTCCAAGAAAGACATCGCATCCGGCAAGTTCGCCATGTACTTCCTTGGCAACTGGGTCATCAATCAAGTCATCGGCGCAGGTGCAACATCCGACAACGTAGGTTTCTTCCCGCTGCCATATGACAACTCGGGTAAACTGACCGCACCGCTCAGCCCTGACTTCTTCTATGCAGTATCCAAGGACAGCAAAAATGTAGACGCTGCCAAAGCCTTCGTGAAATGGATGATCGAAGATTCCGGTTATGAGGATTTTGCCGGATTTATCTCTCCGCTCAAAGGCAAGGAATCCAAGCTGACCCAGCTCAAGGAATTCCAGGCCACCGGCGTAACGCTGCAGGAAGGCACCGTTGACGACGCCAAAGTTACGGAAATCACCAATAAAGCACAGCTCGACCTGCCGGCTATGGCGCAGGAATTTGTACTCGCCAAAGATCCGCAGACCGTATTCGACAAATGGAACAAAGCCTGGGCCAAGGCCAAAAAAGAACTCGGCTATTGATCTAAGACTCACGCTGCACAGTCAGGCCTCATAAACACGGCGCAAAATGGATTATCGCCTTCACGGATAATCCATTTTGCCGTCAATAGCTTAAGGAAAGAAGGTCAAGCCATGTTCGGAACGTTATCCTATAACAAACAGAAGACGATCATTATCATCTCATTCCTGCTTATTCCGCTGCTGCTGCTGGCTACATTCACGTATTATCCGGCACTTAAGCTGATCTACTACAGCTTCACGAACTGGGATGGCTATAGTCCTGAGAAGCCCTGGGTCGGTCTGGACAACTACCGTGAGGTGTTCAGCAATCCTGATATCTTCAAGGTATTCGCGCATAACTTTGCCTACTTCGTCATGGGCATTGTCCAGAATATCGTAGCCATTTATTTCGCCGTCGTCCTGAACAGCAGGCTGCGGGGCCGCAACGGCTTCCGCATTATGCTCTTCCTGCCCTACATTATGAACGGTGTCGCTGTTGCGTTTATGTTCGGTTATGTCTTCGATACCACGAACGGCTCGCTGAATCTGTTCCTGAACAGCCTCGGGCTTACGCATCTGGCAGAGACCAGCTGGCTCGGGACCGAAGGGCTGGTCAACTATTCACTAGCCTCCACCGGCTTCTGGCGCTTCATGGGCTACAACATGGTTATTTACATTGCCTCCCTGCAGGCCATTCCAAGCGATATTTATGAAGCTGCCAAGATCGACGGCGCAGGCTCCTTTCAGACGCTGTGGAGAGTTACCCTGCCGAATATGAAGGCTGTGATCCAGCTCAATCTTTTCCTGACCGTGACCGGTGCGCTGGAAGTGTTCGATCTGCCGTTTGTGCTGACCAAAGGCGGCCCTGCCGGCGCCAGCCAGACCTATGTGCAGCGCGTAGTCGAAACGGCATTCGCTTTTAACAATTACGGCCTGGCATCGGCGATGAGCATCATTCTGCTGTTCTTTGTCGTTATCGTGCTGCTGGTGCAGCAGCTAGTTCTGAGCCGGGGAGGAGACAAGTAACTATGACACACACCAAGTTCCGCTTCACCGATGTAATCAAATACTTATCGCTCCTGATCGGGGTCTTTGTCGTCCTCTTTCCCCCATATGTAGTAGTGGTCAACGCCTTTAAATCTACGGATGAGTTCAATTCCAGCAGCTCTATGGCGCTGCCCAAGAGCTTTTTGAACTTCGACAACTTTGTCGCCGTCTTCCAGCGCGGGGGTCTGCTCAGCGGCTTCGGCAATGTCCTCATCATTATCATAATTACATTGACCCTGAACATTCTGTTTGGGACAATGGTTGCATACGTGCTGGGCCGCTTCTCTTTTAAGCTGAAGCCGATTGTGTTCGGAGCTTATCTGGTAGCCACCATCATTCCAAGCATTACCACTCAAGTAGCAACCTTCGGCATTATTAAGAATATGGGCCTATACAATACGCTCGGCGCCCCCATCGTGCTCTATATCGGCGCAGACGTGATCCAGATTATTCTGTACCTGCAGTTTATCCGCAACATTCCTGTCGATCTCGACGAGAGTGCGATGGTAGAGGGCGCTTCCCTCTTCAAAATCTACCGTTCGATCATCTTCCCGCTGCTGACTCCGGCCACGGCGACGCTGGTTATTCTGAAGACGATCAGCATTTATAACGACATGTACATCCCTTACCTATATATGCCCAAACAGAGCCTTGGTGTTGTCACCACCATCCTGATGCGTTTCCAGGGGGTCAATTCGGGTGAATGGAACCTGATCTGTGCGGCGATACTGCTGATTCTGCTGCCTACAGTGGTTCTGTACTTTTTCCTGCAGCGTTATATCTTTGAAGGCGTAACGAGCGGCGCGGTCAAGTAAGCGGCATGTACGGAGAGGAATAACAGCATGATATCTGCCTTTCTGAGGTTTTTTCGCAAAATGTGGTTGTTCCTGGCCAATCTGCCGATGGAGCGGAAGCTCATTGTCGTGTTTGTGTTTCTCATTTCCATACCCATTACCTATGTCAGCTATATGTCCTCCCGCTCCATGTTCAATTCCGTTCTGGAGAGCGCTACCGAAAGCGCAGGTCAGATGACCTCGAATGCTTCGGATACCATGGACCGCTACGTTGCCGACCTGAAAAGATACACTTCTCTGCCGCTGTACAATACCGATGTGCAGTTCTACCTGGCCGAGCCAAGCACCGATTGGGAAAAAAATACCGCGATGTCGATGTTCCTCAGCTACCTGAAGCACACCAAAAGCGAGATTCTGGCCGTCTATATGGCAGACCAGCATGATACCATTTTTTATGACAGGGCTGCGGGCATCAATGAAATTTTTCCGGCGGAACGGCTGGCCTCATGGAAAAAACTCAGCGAAGCCGGCGGGACATCTGCTGTCGTACAGGGCAGACACAGCATCCGGGTGAATTCGTCCGAACACCGGGAAGTCTTCAGTGTGCTGCGTACCATTAAATCCGTAAGCACCTTGAACAATATCGGGATTCTCGTCTTTGATATCGACATCAACCTGTTCAAAGGCATTGTGGAGCCGGTAAATGCCGTTACTCAGGGCAGCACAATGGTCGTGGATGATCAAAGGAAGCTGATTTATGCCGGTGAAGGCACAAAGGGTGGGGTCAAGGAGGAGCAGGCTCACACCAGACAACTGCTGCTGGATCAGGTCAAGCTGGCTCAGGGGCATTTTCAAATTAAGCTGGATGGGCAGTCCTATCTGGCTGTATATACCGTATCGAAGCAAACGGGCTGGACCACAATGGTCACCATTCCCCTCTCCCGCATCCTTTCGCCGGTGGAGAAAAACCGCAATACGCTCATTCTGACAACGCTGGCGATTATTGCGTTCGCCCTGTTCGTGGCTACCATTATTTCATACGCGCTGACGAAGCCCCTGAAATCAATGGTCCGGCTGATGAAGCAGGTGCAGCACGGCAACCTGGAGGTGTGGCTGCATCCCAAATACAACGACGAGATCGGCATGCTCGGCAGCCATTTCAACCGGATGATTGTGCGGGTCAAGGATTTGCTTCAGGAGGTCTCCATTACGGAGAAAAGAAAACAGAAGGCCGATATGCGGGCACTGCAGAATCAGATCAACCCGCATTTCATATACAACACGCTGGAATCCATCCGCATGCTGGCTGAGGGCAGTGATGATCCGCGCGTAGCGGAGCTGACCTATCTGCTGGGACTGCAGATGCGCTATGGGCTGGTCCGCAGCGAGGAGATGGTCACGATCCGCCATGAGCTGGACCATGTGCGGAATTATCTGGACCTCTTGCAAATCCGCTTCCCGGACAAATTCAGGCTGCATATTGATGTGCCGGAGACCCTGCTCCCCATTCCCGTCATTAAGCTGGTGCTCCAGCCCATTGCCGAGAACGCTGTCTTCCACGGCCTTGAGCCGAAGGAAGGACCGGGCACACTTAGCATCAGCGGCCGGGAGGAGAACGGCAAAGCGGTATTTTGCGTAGAGGATGACGGCGTCGGCATGGATGAGGACACTTTGCACGCCTTGAACCATAGCTTGAGCAGCGGGGCCGACGGTGAAATGTTCGGCATTGGGCTGCGGAATGTGAACGAGCGCTTGCGCCTGTATTATGGCCCTTCGTTTGGGCTCAATGTGGAGAGCGAGCCTGGCAGAGGCACCCGTGTTACCCTGCGGATTGATGGCCTCTCTACCCGTCTCCGTGAGGGTTAATCCAAGTAGTCAGAAGGAGGCGAGCTGGATTGCTGCGTATTGCAATTGTAGATGATGAGATTCTGATCCGTGAGGGGCTAGCCCGGATGGTCCTCAAGGAGAGTAGCGGGTTCCTGGTTACCGGAACCTATGCTGACGGCAAGCAGTTGCTTGACGCCCTCCCCGGCCTTCAGGTTGATGTAGTCATTACAGATATTCGGATGCCGCAAGTCGACGGGCTGGAGCTGATCAAACGCCTCAAAGCCTCACATCCGCACATCCGCACCCTGCTGATGAGCGGCTTTGTTGAATTCAATTATGCCCGCGAGGCGATCCGCAGCTCGGCCGTAGACTATTTGCTGAAGCCGATCAACAAGGAGCAGCTCTTTGAGGTGCTCTACCATCTGGATGAGGAGCGGAAGCAGCAGCGCGAGAAGGAGGAACGCCAGCGCTCCGGGCTGCTGCTCTCCCTGCTGCATGTTGAGCAGCCGTCTGCGGTTCTGCTGAGCGGCCTTCTCTTGCCCCTGCCTTGCTTCACCGTGCTTGTGCTCAAAGGAAGCTCCCGCGAAGCCGTCTGCGCCTGTTCAGACCATCTTCGGCAAGTGAAGGGGCTATTGCTGGACGCTCTTGAGGTGCAGAAAGGGCACTATGCATGGATCTGGTATTCCGCAGAGCCGCTTACGGCTGCCGAACTCGCGATGCTCGGCGAGCCTCTCAGCGCCGCAAGCGGCGGACAGCCGCTGCATGCCGGAGCCAGCCGCTCCTACAGCGATCCCGCCATGCTGAGAGCGGCTTACGTGGAAGCCAAGCGGGCCTGTGATGCGGGGATTTACAATCCGCAGCCGCTGCATTATATTACAGTTCAAGAGCTTTCCGCTGCGGACAAAAGTCTGAGCGACCCCTTTACGCCCTTGCGCGGGCCGCTGATCCATGATTTGCAGATTCTGAATGTGCCCGGGGTCCTGGAACGGATTCATGCTTTGTTCTCCGTGCTGGAGTCTCAGCATGCCTCTCCTGAACAGATTCTGCGGGCTTGCCGTGAGGTTGAGGACATGGCCCGCAAGGAGCTTCAGGAATTCGAAGCGATGTACCGCAGCAGCAGCAGCGGGCTTGCCCTGGAGGAGCAAATCGGGACCTGCATGAGCTTTGGCGAGATCAGCCGTCTATTCACCTCCGCCATCTCGGAAGCGCTAAGCGCCATCCGCGCCCACCGCCTGGAGCTCTCCGGCACAGCCGTTGAGAGCGTGAAGCGCTGGGTAGCGGCCAACTACAGCCAGCACGCCGATCTGAACATGCTGGCGGGCATGGTATTTTTGACGCCAAGCTATTTAAGCAAGCTGTTCAAGCAGGAGACCGGGCTGACTCTGACCGATTATGTGATTGAAATCCGTATCCGCCAGGCCAAACAACTGCTGAAGCATGCCCCGGACCTGAAGGTTCATGAAATCGGGGCCGAGGTCGGCTATCCCGATCCCGCCTATTTCAACAAGCTGTTCAAAAAAATCGTCGGCATCACGCCGAACGAATATAAACGCATTTCAATAGTGTAAGGAGATTGATCCCTTTGCAGCCATGGTTAAGCTCAGCCGGTGACGGGCAGGAAATCCAGGTGTACGATACGACAGAACTATATGGTGAGAAAGGCCGATTCCGCGTGCTGCAGTTTTCGGGGGACGCCATTCAAGGCGCACTCGATCTGAACCACCCCCGGCGCGTGGTCTTTGAATATCCGCGAGCGATGATCCATCTCATGGAGGCGGGCGAGCCTTTTTTCGAGGATGTATTTGTCATTGGACACGGCATCGGAACGATTGCCAGATACTTCGCAGAGAAGTCGTTTAAGATTGCCGAGGTGAGCGCGGAGGTCGTGGAGCTGAGCAGGCAGCATTTTGGCTACAGCCAGGATAATGTTGTAGTCGGTGACGGACGCCTCCTTCTGGAAGGCGAGCCGGACCGCCGCTATGACTTCATCCTGCTGGACGCCTTCACCAAAGACGGCACTCCGCAGCATCTGGTCTCCAGCGAGTTCTTCGCCCTGGCCCGCTCCAAGCTGAACAGCCGCGGCTCGATCATCATGAACCTGATGGGCCGCAGCGAAAAAGACCGCCTGATAAGCGCCATCCACACAACGCTAAGCGAACAATTCCCCTATATCAAGGCCTTTGCCCTCCCCTCGGAAGGCACAGCCGACATCCGCAACATCCTCATCATGGGCAGCAGCAAGCCCATTCGCTACCAAACCCGGCAAATGGCCGGATTCGTGGAAATCACACCCGGGCAGGGGCATGTGATCCGGGACTAGGTGTAGTGCACACAAACAGAGAAAGAGCCCTCGTTATGAGAACCCTCTCTTTGCTGTGCTGGCAAGACGTGCTGCGGCTAACCGTTGAACCCGGCGAAATCCCGGTCACTTGAGCCAAGCCTAGGCTGCCGGCCTAGTTTAAGTGGAATTAGTACCACTAAATCTGCTGAAATCCACGCCATAGCAGGCTTTAGTTGGATTTTCTCCACTTATTTCAACCAAAATCAAAGGTTACTGTTCCATTCGGTCCAATTAGTTGTACTTTTTCCCACTACTATTGTTTCGGACGTGCAGTCGCCCGGATTAGTTGTACTTTTTCCACATACGCCCCTCTGTTAATACCCGTTGGTTTCAATCCCCCACCCAGGCCGGGGTCCCTTGATGAAAAAACATCTGCCAGCGCCCATCCCGGAATTTCCATATTGAGCTGCGGAGGGTCACCCTCCCGGTTCCAGCGTTACAGGTCCGGTAAGTAGCCAGTACAGTCTCTTCGGACAGTGGATAAAGCTCGAACTCGCTCAGCGTCATTTTCACCACACCTGCTCCCTCTTCCCCCATCATATCCTTCTTATACCACACCCTGCCGGAGCTTCCGAACTCCACAAAATCATCCGTGAGCAAAAGCGCCAGCTTTTCCGGTGATGTCCGTACCTCCGCGCTCAAGAGCAGCTTTTCCAGCCCGCAGATATGCTCTTTCAGTAATGCATTCTCTTCCATGACAATACCCCCTAATCTACTCGTAAACTACATTAACCGAAGCCCATTTCCAGCAGCTCCAGATTTCCTTTCACTTCCCCCATATCCCTCACCTATTCGACACCCCGGTACCCTCCTCCCTGCATGACTATCGGCAGAATCCCTCTGAATTCCCCATTCATGCGTTTTTTTTGCTAAAATAGAGGAGTCGGCGCATTTTTAAGGGAAACTTGGCGCCAGTCACTGAAACGGAGGCCTCACCTGTGGATTATATTATTCTGGACATCGAATTCAACGGCCGCAAATTTGCCAGCGAGCACCCTATGGAGGTCATTGAGATTGGAGCCGTCCGGTTAGACGCTTCACTGCAATATAAGGATGAATTCACGGCTTTGATCAAACCCATATACTTCTCTACCCTGAATTCCTTCATCAAGAAAAAAACCGGCATCCCCCAAGAGGATATCGACGTGGCCGACCGTTTTCCCAAGGTTATCACCGCCTTTCGGGCCTGGCTTGATCAGAGCAAGGACGGCGTGCTGCTCCTGACCTGGGGCGGCGAAGATATGAAACGGATCATTCAGGATATCCGCATGCACAAAATGGACGATGCCTACTGGCTCGCCGCCACCTACTTCGATCTGCTCAAAGGCGTGCTGCGCGCCCGCGGCCTCACCAACGATATCAGCGTCGAAGGAGCGATGGCGCTGTTCGGGCTGGAGCCTTCCGGTTCCGCGCACCGTGCGCTGGACGATGCGAAGATGACTGCGGATATTTTCCGCGCCGTCTTCCCGGAGCTCGACTTCGAGCGTTCCCAGCACTACGTGGACACCTTCTCCAACGCCAGAGAACGCAAAACTGTCAAGATCGCCATCAAAGCGATGAAAGCGCAAAAAATCGTTCCCACCTGGGAGCTGGTCGCCGAGCATTACTTCCCTGGCGAAGACGCCTTGGCCGATCCCCGGAAGCTGGCGGAGCTGCAGGCTTATTTTGCGGCACAGCTCGGCAAGAAATAGAAATTGAGCAGCCTATACTCGTCATATGATCGCGGCAGTTTCTTTAGTGGACATACTAGGGAGACTGCCGCTGTTTTTTCCCCTCCCGGAAAAATTAATGTTTGACATTGCCGCTGCGTAAAGGTGTAGATTCATTTTGTAAGCAGCTGCTTGCACTTTAGGCAGCGTATACGCTGAGAATAGTTTGGAGGCTGAAGCGAATGGAATACACCGTGCAAAAGCTCGGGCTACTTGCGGGAATCAGCACGCGGACACTGCGGTATTACGATGAGTTTGGCATTCTCAAGCCGGCGAGAATCAACTCCTCGGGATATCGTATCTACGGTCAAGCCGAGGTGGACCGCCTGCAGCAGATTCTTTTTTACCGGGAGCTGGGATTAAGTCTCGAAGGGATCAAAGAAATCATAACCGCCCCGGCCTTTGACGGAACCCGTGCCCTGCGCGAGCATCATGACAAGCTGCTTCAGCGCAGACAACAGCTCGATACGCTTATCCTGAACGTCGAGAAAACACTGGCACAAGCCGAAGGGAGAATAACCATGAGCAATGAAGAGAAATTCTCAGGCTTCAAGCAAAAGCTGATTGACGATAATGAGCAGAAGTACGGACAGGAGATCCGCAGCAAATACGGTGATGAGGCTGTCGATAGATCAAACCTTAAGCTGAAAAATATGACCGAGGAGCAGCACGCCGCCATACAGCAGCTTGAGGAGGAGATGTTCGAAGCACTTGAGCAAGCGATGGAGGAAGGCGATTCGGCAAGCGAGCTGGCGCAAAAAGCGGCTGACCTGCACCGCCAGTGGCTGACCTTCTACTGGGATACCTACTCCAAGGAAGCCCATGCAGGTGTAGCGCAGATGTACGTTGACGATGAGCGGTTCACCGCTTATTACGACAAAACCCGTCCCGGCCTGGCCCGGTTTCTGCGGGATGCCGTACATGTCTATACCGGCGCGAAGCAGGAGTAGACGATACGGACAGATGCACCTTTAGTGAGTGCAGCAAAACACAATTTGTATAGTAATGGAGCGGCAGTGGATATTCCCAGTGCCGCTCTATTTTATAGCCGAAGCTTCTCCCTTCTCCATTTCTTTATAATACTCAATCTTGCTGGTAAGCTTCTCCAAATTCTCGCCAAGCTTCTGCACCTGCTGCTGAACCCTGCTCTGGTGGGCTTCCAGCATAAGCCGTCTTTCATGGACGGTGGCCGGGCCTTGACTGCGCAGGTCCGAATAACGCTTCATGTCACGGATCGGAATATCCAGCTCCCGCAGGAGCAGCAGAAACTGCACCCAGGACACATCCGCCTCCGAATAAGCACGGTAGCCCTGTTCATTCCGCGCCACTCCCTCCAGCATGCCCACTTTCTCGTAATACCGCAGCGTATGTGCCGACAGCCCCGTCAGCCGGGACATTTCCTGAATCGTAAGTAAGTTCTCCATAACCAGATCTTATCACATACTATTTGCGCTTGCATTAGAGCGCGCTCTAAGCTGTAACCTTAGTTCAGCAACAATATTCCTTATCAGACGGAGGTTATTTTATGACAACGGAACGTTATGAACGCGGATGGAACAAATTAATGGAAGTGGATGGCACTGGCGGGGCAAATGTAATAAACTCGCTGAAGGATATTTCTCCCGATCTGGGGCGGTTTGTGATTGAATTTGCTTTTGGCGATATTTATTCCCGTGAAGGGCTGGATTTGCAGCAGCGGCAATTAATCACCATTTCCTCGCTCACTACTCTGGGCGGCTGCGAACCGCAGCTCACCGTTCACATCAATGCCGCCCTTAACGTAGGACTCTCCCCAAAAGAGATTATCGAAGCGATTCTTCACTGTACGCCCTACACAGGATTTCCGCGGGTGCTGAATGCGACCTTTGTAGCCAAAGAGGTATTTAAGGAACGGGGCATTGCTCCACAGGAATAGCCAATTATCTGAAAATACAGCAAAAGACAGCCCCTCCACCGGAGCTGCCTGCATTTCAGAAAGCGGTCGTACACCCTGCTTGGGTACACGCTTGCGGGATTGTCCTGTGCGCTAATCCCGCTACAGGCTGCGGTGCAGCAGCTCCAGCACCTTGCGCAGCTCAGCCACAGCCACCTGGCCCGGGGCCGAAGGCTTATGCGCCGCTCCGAAGGTCAGCGCGGATCCAAAAATTTCCCCGGCCAGACGGCTGATGACCCCTTCTCCGGCCATCGACATCGTAATAATCGGCCGGTCCGCATACTGCTCCTGCATCGTATTCGTTGCAGCCAGCAGAGTTAATACATCGCCTGCATTTTGCGGCATAACGGCAATCTTCGGCAGATCGCCGCCAAGCTCCTGTGCCCTGCGGAGCCGGGAGACAATCTCCTCCTCAGAAGGTGTTCCATGAAAATCATGATTCGAGACAATCACGAACACCCCGCAGGCATGCGCGGCGGCAATCAGTCCGCGGACATCCGCTTCCTCGCCAGCTAACTCAACATCAATAATATCGACGTGGCCGCTCCCGGCTGCGGCCTGATTCAACGAAATGTAGTATTCTGCGCTGATCTCCCGCTCGCCGCCTTCTCTGGCGCTGCGGAAAGTGAAAATCAGCGGAATATCCGGCAGGATGGCATGAAGCTGCTCAAGCATACCCAGAACTGCCGCAGGCTCCTCCACCTCAGTGAAGAAATCGCTCCGCCACTCCACGACATCCGGCGCCAGCGCCTTTAGTGCTTCTGCCTCCTCTATCAGCTCGCCTGCTGTCGTACCGACAAGCGGAACACAGATTTTCGGCATTCCTTCGCCGAGGGTGACATCTTTAACTGTTACCGTGCCGCTCATTTTGATCAGCTCCTTATGGTTCAGCGTTTCTCTATATAAAGTTACCTTTCAGCAGCATCCCGCAGGAACTGCTCAACCTCCGGCAAATACGGCAGCGATGGAATCGCGCCCTGCTTGCCGACAGCCAGCGCTCCGACGGCATTGGCAAATCGGACCGCCTCCGCCAGTGGTTTGCCGCCAGTAAGCTGCACAGCCAGCGCTCCGTTGAAGGAATCCCCTGCGGCTACAGTGTCTACAGCCTGCACCGGATATCCGGAGACATGCTGACTCCCATCCTTGTTCACGATCAGCGCACCCTTGGAGCCGAGCGTCACAATGACGTTCTGCACCCCCTTTTGCAGCAAAATCCGCGACGCCTGCTCTGCATCCTCTACACTGTTCACAGCCATTCCGGCCAGTATCCCCGCCTCTGTCTCATTAGGAGTCAGATATGTGACATGCTGCAGCAGATCACGTCCAAGCTCCTGCGCCGGAGCCGGGTTCAAAATGACCGGAATACCAAAGCTGTATGCTATTGAAGCAGCATGCTCGCACATGGCGAGATCCGTCTCAAGCTGCATCACAACAATGCCCGCCTCTTTGAGCACCGGCTCAAGCAGCGCAATGTCGCTCACGCCAAGCCCCATATTCGCGCCAGGCACGACGATGATCCGGTTCTCCCCTTCCCCGTCCACAACGATGGATGCGACGCCGGTAGAATGAGTATCGCTCTGCACAATATGATCTGTACGGATCTTTTCCTGCCGCATCACGTCAAGTAGCTCGCCTCCAAAAGCATCCCGGCCCACGCTCCCGATCATTGTCACCTCTGCGCCCAGACGCGCTGCGGCAACCGCCTGATTGGCCCCCTTGCCTCCCGGCGAGAGCGCAAAGCCCTGTCCAAACAAGGTTTCTCCGGCCTCCGGAGCACGCTCCGTACGCACCACCATATCCATATTCAAGCTTCCAATTACGACTATTTTCAACTTGTCCACCATCCTAACGTATTACTCTCTATCTTAACTGGGCTGGCCCTGTTTTATCAAACTTCTTATTGCATTTTATCTTACTAAAAAAAGACACGGCAATCACTGCCGTGCCGCATCTTTGAGATATAATTTATTATGCCCGCCAAATTCTTGGCATACAACCTCAGTCCCGATCCCTATTCTTCGTAGATGACTACCGATTGGGATTCCGGCTCCCACTTCACAGTGGCTTTCAGCGCTTCACTGACAAAACGGGCAGGTACGACCGTATTGCCTTTTACAATTGCCGGCGGTGCTTGAAGAGTGACAGGCTGACCATTGACATAGGCAATCTTTTTATCAATAAATAGCTTCACCGTAATACCATCCTTAGTCATGGTAACAGAACGCTCCTGTCCGTTCCAGACCACTTCGGCCTGCAATGCTTCGGCAATGGCTTTGAACGGCACCAAGGTGCTTCCGGCTGTAAGAATAGGGGCAACCTCAGAGGTGGACTCTTCCCCGTTCACGTACAGCTTTATTCCTTTTTTTCCGGCTTGCTCATACAGCTTGCCCAGCTTTTTATAAGCGTTCAGGTTCTTCACATTGGCTAAAATAGCTTCCTTTTGCACGTACACCGCATCAGTTACGCTTCCCCGCTCCTTTAGCATATCTGCAAGCGCCGACAGGGCCGCATCCTTCTCCTTAATCGCCTCAAGCTTTGCTTTCATTTCCGGGGTCAGCTCCGTGCTATACCGGGTCAGCAAAAGCTCAGCAATCACTGCCCCCGCCGGTTTATCCTTCACATTTTCAATCGCATGCAGAAGTCCCTTGTACCCATTGTGGCCCTTTCCGTAGGTAGCATAAGTAACAGAAGTAACCGTTTCTTTTTCAAACTTATCTTTGTCCTTATCTTTATCTCTGTCCTTATCTTTTTCTTTATCTTTATCCTTGTCCTTCTGATTATCTTCGTCTTTCCCTTTATCCTTTTCGTTAACTGTTGTTGCCGCTGGTGCACTAGCAGGTACAACGATGGCTTCCTCTTTATTGCCCTTGTCCTTGCCATTACCATTGCTGTTGTCTTGGCCTTGGCCTTGGCCGTTACCGTTACCATTGCCATTGCCGTGCTCGGATTTTGCCAGTGCCGTTCCCGACATCAGGCTGATTGCCAGAATGCAGCTTACGAGGATGCTAATGCTTTTTTTCATAAGTTCGGTTCCCCCCTAGGTTGTGGTGTGCTTCCTTATTAATTTCGGTTGCCGGATTCGGCTTTATAAGCGATTATGGATTTTTAGGATATTTAGCTCGGGGCAATAATTGCAACGCTACCATCGTACTAGCCATACGGACCTACTGATTTTTCTTTTAAAAACTTCAGTATGCTTTTTTCTGGCAGATATGCTAGAATAGGTGTGGAATCGTTTTCCAGATCAACTTGCGCTCTATTGGGCAAACGTTTGCACCCTAGATTAAGCCTGCAGCAATGCCAGTTTTTAATCCAAATCGTATTTAGGAGGCTTATCAAGTGAACCAGAACCAATTACCGTCAGTAGCTTATTTCAGCATGGAGTACGGACTGCATTCCGACTTCAAAATGTACGCCGGTGGCCTGGGCATTCTGGCCGGAGACTACATCAAGGGTGCCAAGGATATTGGCGCTCCGATCATCCCGATTGGACTGAAGTGGAAGCAGGGCTACACGGACCAGAAGATTGATGCAAGCGGCAATCCTTACGACTCCTATCACAATTACATCTATGATTTTCTTGAAGATACAGGGGTGAAGGTCACCGTAAAGGTCCGCAAGATTGATGTGGTCTGTAAAGTGTGGCGAACCGATCATTTTGGCAACAATCCCTTGTATCTGCTTGATACAGATATTCCCGAGAACGGCGACGCCTGGATTACGGGCCAACTGTACGGCTGGTTTGGCGAGGAACGGATTGCGCAGGAGATTGTCCTGGGGATCGGCGGGGTAAAAGCTATGCGCGCGCTGGAGATTCCGATTGATGTCTACCATTTCAACGAGGGACATGCGGCACTGGCGGCCATCGAGCTGATCCGTGAAAAAATGTCCGGCGGCAGCACCTTTGAAGAAGCCTGGAAGGCTACGCGGGAAGAGGTTGTGTTCACTACACATACGCCGATTAAGGAAGGCAACGAGACTCATCCGCTTGACCGGCTGGAGTATATGGGCGCTTTTAACGGCTTGACCCGCAGCCAAATGGAGCGCATCGGCGGTGATCCGTTCAATATGACGGTGGCCGGACTGCGTCTGTCGCGTATATCGAATGCTGTAGCTCAATTGCATGCCGATACCGCCAATAAAATGTGGAAGGAAGTTGCCGGCAGATCGGAGATCATCGGCATCACCAATGCCATTCATACCCCTACCTGGGTGGATGAACGGATAACCCGCGCTTATGAGGACGGCGGCGACCTGTGGGCTGCACATAAGGAGATCAAGGGTGAGCTGATCAGCTTCATTGAGGAGCGCTCCGGTATTTCCCTTAATCCCGATAACCTGCTCATCGGCTTCTCGCGGCGGGCTGCGCCGTACAAGCGCAGTGATTTGATTTTCTCCCAGCCAGAAATCATTGCACCTTACCTGGAAAGCGGCCGCATCCAAATCGTCTTTTCAGGCAAAGCGCATCCTCTGGATGACACCGGCAAAAAAATCGTCAGCAATCTCGTGGCGATGATGAAAAAATACCCGAAAAGCGTCGTTTTCCTGGAAAATTACGATATGACCATCGGGGCACAGCTAACACGCGGCTCCGACATTTGGCTCAACAATCCGCGCCGTCCGCTGGAAGCCAGCGGCACCTCAGGTATGAAGGCCGCCATGAACGGCGTCCTGAACTGCTCGATCCTCGACGGCTGGTGGCCGGAAGCCTGCATTGACGGCGAGAACGGCTGGCAGATCGGCGACGGCTTCGAGACCTCAGACTTTGAAGTGCTTGACCAGCATGACAGCGACGCTCTGTACGATACGCTCTTGAAACGTGTGCTCCCGACCTTCTATGAGGACAAGAAGAAATGGGTACAGATGATGCACAAGAGCATCGAAACCACCCGTACCGAATTCGCCAGCAAACGTATGCTCGATGAATATTACAACCGGATGTATATCAAAGGTTAAGGCTCGCCATTCTGTCCCGTCTGCTGCTGCTATGGCTGCAGGCGGGATTTTTGCATATTACCGCTGGCAGTGGCGACTCTGTTGCGTCCGCCTGTTTTGGCGAGGTATAACCCCTGATCTGCCAGATCCACCAGTGCAGCTACCTCTCCGGCACCTGCCGCTTCACCCGCAGCGGTTCCAATACTGACCGTAATGTAAGAACTCACTCGGGAATAATCGTGCTGAAAAGCCATTTTCTCAATCCGGCTTCTAATTCTTTCACTCAGCTCCGTCGCCTCATCCACACCGGTATTAAGTGCCGCGACGACAAACTCCTCTCCCCCCATCCGGGCCGCAAAACGCCAATCGCCTGCGATCTCTGCCTGAATCGCCTGGGCCACCTCTTTAATGATCCGGTCCCCTTCGGCATGCCCATAATTGTCATTGAACAGCTTGAAATAATCAATGTCTATCATGAGTATGGCCACGGAACTGTGCGGTTCTCCGTTCTCACTTAACAACTCCTGCATCTTTTGGTCGAAGGCACGGCGGTTCGGAATTTCCGTCAACGCATCAGTGAATGACAGCCTTTGCAATTCCCTATTGGCCTGAGCCAGCTCCATATGTACTTTTTCATTCTGAACAATTTGCTCCTCCAGCTTCCGGTGACTGCGTTCCAGCAAAATCTGGTTGTAATAATTGCTGCAAAAGTTCACATACAGAATTCTCGACGCCATCCAGATAAAGAAGAGGAACAAGGTAAGATTGATATAATGGCCAATCAGCACATTCGAAGACGCTTGAAAAAAGGGCAGTCCGATATACAGCAGTCCCGCTGAGCTTCCATACAGCCGCAGAACCATCCTGTTATTGAAATAAAAAATAACCGAAATACTCACCAGATTAATGACAAAGGCCATCACTTGTCCATACAGCCGCTGATCCGCCAAGGTCACTACACTGCCCCAAATCACAAAGCAATACGAATAGGCAATAAAAAGCTTCTCATACAGCCGATAGCCTCCCTCTGCCAGCTTAGCATCTCTTTCATAGGCCGCCGCCCCGAGCAGAAAGGCCACATTGAGTCCAATCATAGAGACATACATTATAAAATAAAAGCTGAAATGAAAGCTCTCATGTATCTTGGTGATGGATGCCGCCAGGTCAACCGCCGCCAACACGGATTCGATGCCTATAATTATTTTGGCAAACAGCTTCCCTCTGGAGATATTCTCCTTCAGCGTAAGCATGCGCAGCTCTCTGCGCTCATCCTCCGTCATCGTGAACGGCAGTGTAATCAGTCTTTCGAGCATGCTGTCTCCTCCTGATCGCTTGAACACCATTAACCCCAATACCCTCATTATCGTTCATTCTCGCGCCCGGACACAACAGAAAAAGCAGTATCCTTGTGTTTATCAGCAATAACCCTCAAATAGTCCTTCACCATCTCCCAAAGAACATCATCTCTAGCCTTATTTAAAATAATTATAAAATAAGATTGAAATTTTAAATTTTTTTGATATTATAGTATTTATACTTATTCTAAAATCAAATCCTAATACGAGGTGATTGTATTCATGAGCGAGAGCCATAACAAACTTACAACAAGCTGGGGCGCACCTGTCGGGGACAACCAGAATTCTATGACTGCAGGGTCGCGCGGACCCACTTTGCTGCAGGATGTGCATCTGCTGGAGAAATTGGCGCATTTTAACCGGGAGCGTGTTCCTGAGCGTGTGGTTCATGCCAAAGGCGCAGGCGCGCATGGCTATTTCGAAGTTACACAGGATTTGTCCCAATATACGAAAGCTGCTTTTTTATCCGAAGTGGGCAAACGCACACCGATGTTCATCCGTTTCTCCACCGTTGCCGGGGAGCTTGGCTCAGCCGATACCGTTCGTGATCCGCGCGGTTTTGCCGTGAAATTCTACACAGAGGAAGGCAACTACGATCTGGTCGGCAACAATACACCTGTCTTTTTTATCCGCGATGCCATCAAATTTCCGGACTTTATCCATACCCAGAAACGCCATCCGCAGACCCATCTGAAAAATCCTAATGCCGTCTGGGATTTCTGGTCCCTTTCCCCTGAATCGCTGCATCAGGTCACCATTCTGATGTCCGACCGCGGCATTCCGGCCACACTCCGTCATATGCACGGCTTCGGAAGCCACACCTTCAAATGGGTGAACGCGGAAGGCTCCTCCGTTTGGGTCAAATACCATTTTAAAACAGAGCAGGGTATAAAAAATCTGGACGTGGAGCTTGCCGCAAAGCTGGCCGGAGACAACCCGGATTATCATACAGAGGATTTGTTCAATGCGATTGCTCAGGGGGATTTCCCCGCTTGGAGGCTGTATGTCCAGATCATGCCTGTAGAGGATGCCGATACGTACCGTTTCGACCCCTTCGATGTTACCAAGGTATGGTCACAAAAGGATTACCCTCTGATTGAGGTCGGCCGCATGGTACTAAACCGCAATCCGGAGAATTATTTTGCAGAAGTGGAGCAGGCTACATTTTCTCCTGGCTCTTTTGTTCCCGGAGTTGAGGCTTCCCCCGATAAAATGCTGCAGGGCCGCCTCTTCGCGTATGGCGATGCCCACCGCTACCGGGTAGGCGCGAACCATAATCATTTGCCGATCAACCGGCCAATTGCTGAAGTCAACAACAATCAGCGCGACGGCGCTATGCACCCTGGAGCCAACGGCGGCGGTTCAGTCTATTACGAGCCGAACAGCTTCGGCGGAGCGACGGAGTCACCAGCGCACAAGCCGGCAGCTTTTGAAGTGACCGGACAGGCAGACAGTGTGGCTTACGATCACAACGATCATTACACACAGCCTGGTGATCTGTACCGCCTGCTAAGCGAAGAGGAGCGGACCCGTCTCGTCCGCAATATCGTAGGCGCTATGACTCCAGTGGATAAAGATGAGATCAAACTCCGCCAAATCGGCCATTTCTACAAAGCCGACCCTGAATTCGGCCAGCGGATCGCTGACGGTCTGGGCCTGACTGTACCTCAATCAGAGTAATCCCAGTCCGTATTTGCACGAATAAGCCCCACCCTTTAAGGGCGGGGCTTATTCGTGCAGCGCTATTTTTCCTTCCTCTGATAAATGCTCATCCACTGCTCCAGTTGCAGCTTCAGATCTATTCTGGCTGACACCGGCTCCAGGATTTCTGCATGCGATCCATATTGCAGAATCCATTTCATGAATTCCTTCTCATTGTTGAGCGTGACTTCGAACAGCAGACTGCCATCCTGCTCATCGCTCATCCGGGGATGAACAAACAGCTCTTCTTCTTTAATATAACGTGCCACCGAAGGATGAAAACGCACCTTGAATGTGATATTTTTATTCCCCCGGTCAATCGACCAGGTATTCTTCAGATACTTTTTTATATTGAAATTGCCTTTATCAAAGGTTACAGGCATAACCTCCACCTGTTGAAACCGGCTGATACGGAACGTTCGGATCGCCTGTTTGAGCTGACAATAACCAATCAGATAAAAGCGCTGATCACGCGGAATCAAATAGTAGGGATCAATTTCCCGTTCTGTCAGCGTATTGCGCAGTTGTGAGTGATACACCGCCCGAATGCGCCGCTGCTCCAGAATGGCTCCGATGATCGGCTGCAGAAAATTCCGGCTTTCTTTTCGGTAAGCCGGTTTTCCCATTTGGATGATATCGGCAATATTCTCAAGAATCCCGTTTTGCTGGGATTTCTCTTTCAGATGTGTACCCATGACCTTATCATAGGCTGTATGGAAGCCTGGAGGAATTTTATCCGGAGTTAGCACAGAAGGCAAAAGTGAGAAGGCCAGCGCCTCCTGCTCGGAGAAATCCAGCGGATACAAAAAAAACTTTCCCAAAAACCTATACCCCGTCCCCCTGCCCTCATTCGCGACAGGTGCAAAATGGCTAATAATCTCCAGATCCCTGTATATCGTTCTAATGTGCACATCACACCGGAACGCCAAATCCTTGGCCGTAATTCCTGGAGTAGACTGGATTGCATTGATAATCTTAAAGATTCTAATTACCTTGTCAATCATTGTGTAAGCCCCTTAACTTCCAGTTATTTATACCGTTGTACTCGCCACTATTATCATATCAGTTCCTTTCGAAGCGCACCAAGAAACACAAGGAGTCTGTCCTGCGGGTGAATACAAAAAAGAATAGCCCCATGAATAAGTTCACAGGACTATCCTAGAAGCTTACTAGACCATCATTTCCGACTTTCTCCCTTTGCTGACAAACCAGTATGGCAAAGCCAGAAAAATGGAACCGCCGATGATATTTCCAAAAGTAACCCATGCAAGGTTGTGGACAGCGCCGGTTATTGTAAGTGACTCCGCGTGTGGTAGCATGAGCGATATGGCGAATATCCCCATGTTGGCAATCGAGTGCTCAAAGCCCGGAGTGGCAAAGGCAAACACACACCAAAACAGCATGAACAGCTTAGCCATCTCTTCTTTCATCTTATAGCAGAGCCAGATGGCCAGACATACTACAAAATTACATAACACCGCCCGTAAAAACAATTCACCTGCCGGGATTGTCAGCTTGCTTTCCGCGACTTTTTCAATATAACGGTCTGCGAGACCCATCGGGGCCTTGCTTCTCACATATATAAATGCCAATACTATGGAACCGGTCAGGTTGCCGAGGTAAGAAGCCAGCAGCAATTGCACTGCTTTCTTCAGGTCTATGGTTTTCTCCAGAAGGCCGACAGAAAGAACAAAACAATTTCCGGTAAAAAGCTCTCCACCTGCGAAGTAAAGTAGACCAAGGGCGATTGGGAAGGTAAGCCCGACTGCAATCTTTCCGTATAATTTTCCGTCCACATTAATGATTCCTGCAGTTGAGAAAGCAAGCGCGATTCCAATGATTATAAAGAAGCCTGACATGACCGCCAGCAAAAAATATTTCACGATACTCTCATTCAGATAATCACTTTTTATTTTCGCGGAGAGTGCCACCTTGTTGATTTCTTCCTTGTACATAATTCACCTGGTTTCAATAGTTGTCAAAAATTTCATCCATCCAGTCAAACATCACCTGATGGAACAGAGCGTGGTTTCCTTCCTGGCAATGCTCCTCGGCGCCTTCGGCTTTGGTAAAGATCCGGATGGTCATGGGTGATTTGATCTCATCAATCAATGCCGATAGCTGATCCTCAGATACAAAATGGTCGGTCTCCCCCATTGTCAGCAGCACAGGGCATTTGATTTTCCCCGCAATTCCTTTCAAGGTCGCTTTCTTCATTTCCTCAAACAATTCGTAGCGGTGTTGTAAGCCAAACACCCACTTTCCGTTATTTAACATCCAGCGCAGATTGGAGTTGCCCTTTTCCGCCACAGCCAGCAGTTGTTCTCTCTGTTCCTCCGGTAACTGGAGTAATTGTTCTAACTGCGGATTTTGATTCAAGGTAGAATCAAAGGTATCGTAGAAGACATTAAAGGCGATGCAGGCTTTAATTCGGTCGTCAAACGCTGCTGCCCTTGGTGCAAAATAGCCGCCTAAGCTCATCCCAAGCAGTGCAATTTTGTCCATACTAATTTCACTTCTTGTTTCCATATAATCAATAGCGGCACCTACCGGAACTTCAGCATCGTGGCGCATGTACAGGTTCTGTTTGCGCAGTGCTTCTCCCTGTCCCGGCATTTCAAACACCAGACAGTGGTATCCTCGCTTAATGGCCGGTGCTGCACCGCAGAAATACAGTTCTTGAAGCGTAGAATCATACCCCCCGATAAACAGAAGCGTTGGCCGAGCTGTCAAAGCATTTCTTGGATCTGCTGTTGCTCCGTAAAAATAGCCCTTCAAGTAAGTATCACCATAAGGGATCTTTACAATTTCATAGTGAGTATCCAAGAGATCCATCGCCTTTTCAAAGGTGTCCACGCTCTTGTCGAAATTCTCCATTCTTCTTGGATCTGTGCCATCCAGAAAGAATTCACCGGTTCTGTAGTAATTGTGCGCACGAAGGTAGGCCTCTCTTGCACTTACTTTATGGCGTTTGCTCAGACAATCCTCCGCTGTGCTAGCCGTTTTGTCAGCCATTTTGTGCCATTCCAGAAACCAGCTTTCGAAATCCCCCTCTGTAATTTTGGAGGCTGTTGCCAGGCACTCCCCAATTTCAGCACCTTGATACCCCGCATATGTCGCTGCTCTTAACAATTCAAAAGAGAATGCCTGATCGTTAAAATAGAATTTCATGATAAATCGCTCCTTTATATATTTTTTTCATTGAACATTCGATGAACTAAATTGATTTAAAAAAACTGGAAAACAGTTTTTAAGTTATTTTCCAGGTCAACAATGTATAGTCTACAATCTGTTCCAGATAGGTATCCCAGTCTACGGCATACATATTATATTGTTCAAATAGCATATCCTGAACAAGATAAGAATAGATGGCGCTCCAGAACTGATTACCCATCATCCAAAAATCCATGGTGCGAATTTCGCTGCGTTCGGCTCGCTGCTCCAGCATCTTCATCGTCTGACCAGTAAGAATCTGCATGTGTCTGCTGAAGCTTTCCATGTAAGTTTCGGGAAGAATGTTCTTTTCCCTAAGCAGAATCAACAGAACATTTTTGTCCTTGGCGATATAAGTGAATAGAATTTTGCCAAGTGCAATCAGCATTTCACGGATCGGTGCTTTCTTGTCTAAAGAAGCGATGTCTGCTTCAATCTGCAGATACCGCTCTTCCAGAAAATCCTGCATAATCGTATCGAGGATCTGTTTCTTGCCGTCCGGAAAATAATGATAAATCAGCCCGTCAGCCATGCCAATATGTTTGGTAATTCCACGGGTTGTGGTTGCATGGTAGCCATGCAAGGCAAATAACTCTTTAGCTGATTCCAGAAGCTGCGCCCGCCGTTCAATGGCCTGTAAGTCACGGCTGGTCAGCTTGGAGGATAAGTCTTCTTTTCTCATTCTTTTAGTTCACCGCCTGTTCAATGAAATTATAGTTCAATTCCACCTGCAAGGCAATATATTTTTAGCAAATAATACACTGTTAAACGATAAAAAGCCCTTGCTTCGCAAGGGTTCCAGTTCTATATATTAACATTTAAGCGGGTGATGGGAATCGAACCCACGCTATCAGCTTGGAAGGCTGAAGTTCTACCATTGAACTACACCCGCACAGGTATAAAATCGGGATGACACGATTTGAACATGCGACCCCCTGGTCCCAAACCAGGTGCTCTACCAAGCTGAGCTACATCCCGTTATTTTAATACTAGAAGTAATAATGGCGCGCCCTGAGAGATTCGAACTCCCGACCTTTTGATTCGTAGTCAAACGCTCTATCCAGCTGAGCTAAGGGCGCAAAATCTATATGGAGCGGACGACGGGAATCGAACCCGCGACCCTCGCCTTGGCAAGGCGATGCTCTACCGCTGAGCCACGTCCGCAAAAACATGGTGCGCGTGAAGGGACTTGAACCCCCACGTCGTGAAACGCCAGATCCTAAGTCTGGTGCGTCTGCCATTCCGCCACACGCGCACACTTCATAAGAAAATGGTGAGCCATGAAGGACTCGAACCTTCGACACCCTGATTAAAAGTCAGGTGCTCTACCAACTGAGCTAATGGCTCTCACATAAGGTCTCTTCCGAGTATACCCGGATTCACCTTCACAGCTTAGCTTCACAATATGGTGTGAAGTGGCTGGGGATATAGGATTTGAACCTATGCATGACGGAGTCAAAGTCCGTTGCCTTACCGCTTGGCTAATCCCCAACAAATATAATTAGTCAAATGGCGGAACAGGGCGGGATACTCTTCGCTTCGCTACGAGATTGCGATGTATTGCTAACGAAGCTTATGCTCCAACGAACCCTAAAATGGATTCTCATCCCTGAAGTAAATTTATATGGCGGAACCGACGGGATTCGAACCCGCGATCTCCTGCGTGACAGGCAGGCATGTTAGGCCAACTACACCACGGTTCCAAGATAAGCACTTTTGGGATCCCTTTGGGGATATATTGCGGGGGCAGGATTTGAACCTGCGGCCTTCGGGTTATGAGCCCGACGAGCTACCGGGCTGCTCCACCCCGCGTCAGTTATTAATCTATGGTGGAGGCTGAGGGGTTCGAACCCCCGACCCTCTGCTTGTAAGGCAGATGCTCTCCCAGCTGAGCTAAGCCTCCATAATATGACCCGTATGGGATACTCTCCAATCCGTTACGAGATTGCGAAGTAATCCTTACGAAGCCTATGCTTCAACGAACCAGTGGATTCTCATCCAAAATTCGAAGATGTAATTGGTGACCCGTATGGGATTCGAACCCATGTTACCTCCGTGAAAGGGAGGTGTCTTAACCCCTTGACCAACGGGCCTTGCTGTAAATAAAGATAGTGCATAAAGAAGACTTACTACGGAGAGAGAGGGATACTCTCACTTCGTTCGAGATTACGATGTAATTCCTAACGAAGGTTATGCTCCAACGAACCAACAAGGATTCTCATCCCTACAGTGAAGTCTATTCAGAACGGAGAGAGAGGGATTCGAACCCTCGAGACGCTTGTGGCGCCTACACGATTTCCAATCGTGCTCCTTCGGCCAAACTCGGACACCTCTCCAAATGGCTCCCCGAACAGGACTCGAACCTGTGACAACTCGATTAACAGTCGAGTGCTCTACCAACTGAGCTATCAGGGAAAATGGTGGGCCTTAGTGGACTCGAACCACTGACCTCACCCTTATCAGAGGTGCGCTCTAACCAGCTGAGCTAAAGGCCCTTTTACATATGCCTATTCAACTAATAAGGGCAAAAAAAATACCACAGGGTGTGTGGGGATTTCCGCTTGGCGGCGTCCTACTCTCCCAGGACCCTTCGGTCCAAGTACCATCGGCGCTGGAGGGCTTAACGGTCGTGTTCGGGATGGGTACGCTTGGAACCCCTCCACTATCGCCACCAAACGGGCACTTGCAGTGCAAATGCATGATTCAGGAACTTGATTCCTGAAAACTGAATCCGAAACGAAATCTGCGTTTTAGTTGTTTGGATAAGCCCTCGACCGATTAGTATTGGTCAGCTCCACACGTTACCGTGCTTCCACCTCCAACCTATCTACCTCGTCGTCTTCAAGGGGTCTTACATACTGGGAAATCTCATCTTGAGGGGGGCTTCACGCTTAGATGCTTTCAGCGCTTATCCCGTCCGTACGTAGCTACCCAGCCATGCTCCTGGCGGAACAACTGGTGCACCAGCGGTACGTCCATCCCGGTCCTCTCGTACTAAG
>NZ_JBVYOK010000013.1:0-200057 GCF_056120445.1 Paenibacillus sp. sgz302115 | reverse complement strand
TGATTCATTGTCTCGTTTCGGGTAGACTTCATAGTAAGCGCCTCCTGATGGGTTTTTAGGACTCCGATCCCTTACACCCCCATCATACGAGGCGCCCTTGTTTTTGTCTAAGTCGAAAACTTAGCGAATACAGGAATGTTAAGAATCAGGAGGATTGATATGACGAAAACTCTCTCCTCCCGAACCACAAAGGCTCCGTCCTAAGCCGCTGACAATGGTAAAAATGCCGTTGTTGAAGCCCGCTTGCCCGATTTTTTCCTGGGTTGCTGCATGGAAGACAGGCACTGTCGTAATCTTGCTCTCCTATTTCACAGGGCTGCATAAGGCGAACCGAATCGTTTATACTGGCGGTATGAGGTGATTGACTGTGGACCAGACATTATTCGAGCGTATTTATGACTCGGTTGTGCGGCGCGAGCCGACCTATGACGGCGTATATTATACAGCGGTGCTCACGACCCATATTGTATGCCGCCCTTCCTGCCGGGCGCGAACGCCGAAGGCGGGCAATGTTGTGTTCTATGATTCGCTGGAGAAGGCGGTAGCCGCAGGATTCCGGCCCTGCAAAAGATGCAAGCCCGAGGAAGGCGGTGTGCTGCGGCCGGATGCGGTGCTGGCAGCCCAGGCGGATGAGCTAATGGCAGATCGGTTTGGGCAAAAGATGACGCTGCAGTCACTGGCCGAGGTGCTGAAGGTCAGTCCGTTCCATCTGCAGCGGACCTATAAGCGGGTCACGGGCAGCTCGCCCGCTGAGAGGCTGGATCACCTGCGAGTGGAGAAAGCCTGTGCGCTGCTGGCGGACACGGAGCTTGCGGTTGCCGAGGTGGGCCGAGCGGTAAGCTTTCGCGGCCCGTCCCATTTTGCCGCATGGTTCACACGGAAGACCGGCCTCTCGCCAACGGAATACCGCAGCCAAATCCAAGGAGGGACTTCTAATGAATGAGATCACAATTTATCGTCATGCCCTGAATTTGGGGAATAGAGACTGGACCCTCTGGGCCAGTGACAAGGGCTTGGTCCGCCTGTCTTTTGGGAGAGAAGAGAAGCTCCCTGAGGGAGCATGGCTGAAAACCTACGCTCCGCTGCACCGTTATCAGGAGGATCAAGCCGTGTTCGCGCAGCTTGGGATTATTTCGGAGCTGGAGCGTTACTTCGCGGGAATTCCGGTCAGCTTCGAGGGCGTTCCTCTGGACATCTGGGGAACTCCGTTTCAGCAGGCGGTCTGGAAGGGACTGGCCTCCATCCCGCATGGTGAGGTGATTACCTACCGGGAGCTTGCCGGCAGAATCGGCAGACCGCAGGCGATGCGCGCGGTGGGAACGGCCAACGGGCAGAATCCGCTGCCGGTGATTTTACCCTGCCACCGCGTTATCGGCACGAACGGCACATTGACCGGCTACCGGGGCGGTCTCAAGCTGAAGCAGGAATTGCTAACGCTGGAAGGCATTACGCATGTGGGGGCAGCAGGACATGAACGATTTGCTTTTTGAGCTGCCGCTGCCGGAATATTTCGACTTTGACGTATGTCTGAAGTACTTGAACCGCTCGCCGCTAGAATGTCTGTACCGGACTGATCAGGAGGGAGTGACCCGGTATTTCAACCTGGACAACCTTCCGGTTCTTATCCGGCTGACGGTCCCGGAAGGGAGTAAACTGCGGGTAACACTGCTGCATGGAACCCCTCCGGGTCCAACGGCGCAGGAGCGGCTGGCCCGCTATATTATGGAATGGTTCGATCTGGAGCGTGACCTTGCGCCGTTCTACCGGATGGCGGAAGCCGACCCGCTGCTGCAGCCCTTGGCCGTGCAGCATAGGGGCCTGCGAATCGTCGGCATTCCGGATTTGTTCGAAGCGTTATGCTGGGCCATTCTGGGTCAGCAGGTCAATTTGGCTTTTGCCTACAGGCTGAAGCACCAACTGACCGCGGCATTTGGGAAATCGCTGGAGTGGGAAGGGCAGACCTACTACGAATTTCCGGCACCGGAGGTAATCGCGGAGGTGGAGCTTGATGAGCTGTGCGCCCTGCAGCTGACCCGCAGCAAAGCGCGGACAGTGCTGGAGGTGGCTGCACTTATCGCAGGCGGCGGTTTAAGCCGCGAGGATCTGCTGGCGATGCCATCACCGGAAGCGGCCGAGCAGCGGCTGCTGCAGATCCGCGGTGTCGGTCCGTGGACCTCGCAGTACGTTCGGATGCGCTGTCTGAACGATACCACAGCATACCCGGTGGGGGATGTCGGGCTGCAGAATGCGGTCAAATTCCTGGCCGGCATGGACAGAAAGCCAACCCCGGCAGAGCTTTTGCAGCTGTCGGAGCCCTGGCGCGGCTGGGAGGCCTATGCCACCTTTTATTTGTGGCGGGCGCTGTATTAAGTTTTAAACAAAATTTAAACAGCCGCCGCTCCGGATTTTAACCTGAGGCCCCTACAATGAATGAGAAGTGTATGAGATGAATCATCTTCATTCACCAATCTTGTTTAAGGGGCAATGAGTTCAATGAAACCGAAGAGAAAGTTCAAATTCCTGAGAGTAATCAGGAACATCATACTGTTTTTAGGTGCAATCCTGCTTATAATCGTGTCGGGTAATGGTGTAATGACAATGTATGAGCATAAGCAATATCCGGCATGGGGCCAGTATGTTGAAGTGAAGGGAAAGAAAATGCATGTGTACACGAAGGGAACAAAGGGCAACACCCTTGTAATGGTACCCGGACTGGGGACAGCCGCGCCTGTGCTGGATTTTGAACCTTTGCTGGACGAGCTGGCCAAACAAAATAAAGTGGTAGTTGTAGAGCCCTTCGGATATGGCTGGAGTGATCTGACCAATGAAAAACGAACTGTGGAGAACATAGTCGAGGAGCTGCGCAGCGCATTGCAGCAAGCGAACATCCAAGGCCCATACACGCTTTTGCCGCACTCAGTATCCGGCATCTACAGTATGTATTACGCCAATAAGTACCCCGATGAAATCCAAGCGATTGCCGGAATTGACATCACCCTGCCGCAGGCAGTGGAATATTTTAAAGAATCTGTCCCTCAGATGCCCACATATATGAGCTTGCTTGCACCCAGTGGTCTGGCGAGACTTGCAACCTATATAGCTCCGTCAGATGTCTTACCGGAAGCGGCTGAAGGTACGTATTCTGACGAGAATATAAAGTTGACCAAAATGATTACAGCCTGGAAAGCGTACAATAAAAACGTAGTAAATGAAACCAGGGAACTGGGGCATAACATCAACACAACGAAGGAGCTGACCTTTCCGCCCAATCTGCCTGTGATGATTTTTACGACTGAGACGGACAAGGTAAATGGAGACGGCAGATCCAATATTACCTTCTATCAGGAGCAGCTCAAGAATGTACACACCCATCAGCTCATCACATTAAAAGGGCACCATTATCTGCATTGGACGCAATTTAAGAAAATAGCCGAGGATGTGAATGCATTTTTAAGCGCCTCCCCGGCCAGGTAACCTCTTCAATTCTGGTCTCAGCAATGCTGCCCAAGCCCAGTATGATCAATTGAAACACTAAGTCATCCAAGCTTGTCATCCGGGCAACTAATCAATTCTTCGAGTATCGGTCCGATGTCAGACGGTTCAGTCGGTGTTTCGAATCTGGCCTTCACCTGGCCGCTGCGATCAATTAGAAATTTGGTGAAATTCCACTTGATTCCGTCTCCGGCGTAAATCTCCGGGTGCTTTTCCTGTAAAAAGTCCTGCATCCATTGACCGCTTGAGGTCTGAGTATCATAACCCTGAAAGGGGGCTTGCTGGATCAGATATTGAAATAAAGGATGAGCAGATGGACCTCTCACCTCTATTTTGTCAAACAACGGAAATGTAACTCCAAAGTTGGCCTTGCAAAATTCCTGTACTTCGCGGCTGCTTCCCGGCTCTTTTTCGTTGAACTGGTTGCAGGGAAAAGCGAGTATTTCGAATCCCTGCTCATAGTAACTTTCGTAAAGCTTTTGAAGCCCGGTGAACTGACGGGAATAGCTGCATCTGCTGGCAGTGTTGACAATCAGGAGGACTTTTCCGTGATAGGATGATAATTCAATAGGGTTACCGGTAATTGTCCTTACTTCAAAATCATAGATTGACATTGCATCATTCCTCTCTCGGGCTAGTTTAAATACATATTATAGCCGGAAGGTTTATTGGTCTAATATATAAATGGAATAAAACTCATAGGTAAGAACTATATCGGAAAAAGGGCTTGCTACAGTAATAAACAACGCCTACAGCGAGCAGTAGTGAACGCGCGTTGTAGGCGTTGTTGCTTGAAGCCCTTAATATTCTTTTTCTGAACCTTTTTCTCTCCTATTGTGCTCTTCTTAATTCCAGCTCCGCAATAATCTCATGATGCGGCTTCTCCCATTTGTACATGAATGCCAGAATGAGAATGGATAACAAGCACAGTGCGATCGGAAGCCAGATAAAGCTGATTTCGATCATGCGAAGTGCGGAGGAAGTCTGCGTCTGGTTCGCAACATAGCCCCCGGCAGCCAGCAGCCAGGCCGGAATAGCACCACCGAGGCCTGAGCCTAATTTAATGGCAATCCCGGATGCGGTTGAAGCCAGCAAGCCCTGGGCGCGAACACCCGATTTCCATTCACCATAGTCGACAGTGTCCGCAATCAAGGCGAACAGCAGGCCCACAGGCAGCCCCAAGCCAATCGCACCAATGACCGTACCCGTTAGCAGCATGAAGGTGCTCTGTTCGCCCAGATAAATAATGAATTGACCCAGCATGCAGACGGCCATACCGATGATCATCAAGGTTTTCTTACTGAACTTTTTAGACAGAAACGGCACAAAAATAATTCCTACCAGGGTTAGCGATCCCAGTGTATTTACTGTAGTTACCATATCCGGCTGATTCAGGTTGTAAGTAATATAATAAATACCGGAAGACAGCTTAATCACATACAGGATGAAGAACACCACGCCTACCAGCACCCCGGCAAACCAGGGCAAATTGCCCTTGATCGCTTTAATGCTCTCCTTAACTGGCAAAGATTTACCGCCTGATTTATCCTGAACACGCTCTCTGGTGTTAAAGAACGTAATCAGGAACATGACCAGCCCCAAAATACCGAACAGAATCATCGTATGAAAGAAGCCCTTCTGCTGATCGCCATTTCCGAAAAATGCCACAAGTGGCAATAAGGCCAAGTTCACAATCAAGCCGCCAAATTGTCCGCCAAACATCCGGAAGCTGTTAGCTACGGTTCTTTCCTGGATGTCACTGGACAGGCTAGGAAGCAGCGTGGTCAACGGGTTGTTCACCGCCGTGTACAGAATATTAGATGCGATATAGAAAATATAGGCATAGGCCAGCTTGCCGGAAGCACTTAGCTCAGGGCCCATAAACAGCAATGTTGTTACGATGGCAAAGGGGAAGCAGGACCACAGAATCCACGGACGTGATTTCCCCCAACGGGTATGTGTCTTGTCTATAAGAATACCGAAAATGGGGCTGTCGACCATATCAACAAGGCGTGCTACCAGCAAGAGCGTACCTACAGCCGCAGCTCCAATTCCGTATACATCGGTAAAATAGTACGTCAGATACGTCGTAACCACCGCATAGATCAAGTTCGAGGCCGTATCTCCCAGACCGTAGCTTACCTTTTCCAGTAAGGATAACTTATGATTTGATTCTTCTCTTTTTGCCATTGTGCATCCTCCAGATGTGAACGTTTTGTATAAGCCCTATAAGCGAATACTTCCTTGAATCAAATCCTTCTCAGCACTGCTGTTGCCGATGTATACCTCATAGTCCATATGCTCAAGCTCCCACTGATTTGTGGCTGGGTTGAACCATTTGATTTTTTCAATCGGACAAGCGATTTCCACCTTCGTTGATTGTCCCGGCTTCAGCGTCATCCGCTTAAAGCCGCGCAGCACCTTCACCGGACGATCCACCTTGGAATTGCGGAAGCCGACATAGAGCTGCAGCACCTCATCTCCGGTTACACGTCCTGTGTTCTTCACCTCGCATTTGGCGACAATTTGATCATTAACGACGGCAAAGTCTGCATTGGAGATGGCAAAGTCGGTATAGGACAACCCGAAGCCGTATGCCAAGGATGGCTTGATTCCTTCCTTGTCCAGCTTGGTGTATCCATGGTAGTACTCATATTTTATTTCGCTCGCATCCCAATCCACCTGAGGGAGATGACTTTCACTCGTTGGTACGACAAAAGGCAGTTTACCGCCCGGATTCACATCACCGAACAAGGTTTTTGCGATCGCTGTGCCGCCTTCCATGCCTGGATAATACGCCATCATAATGGCAGATACAGATGACTTCCATTCCTCGATCATGATCATGTTGCCGCCAATTAGCACGACAGCGGACTGTTTATTCAGCGGTCCAACCGCATTAATCAATGCAACATCCTTCGCATGCAAGCCAAGGCTGATCTTGCGGTCCCCGCCCGCTTTGAGATCCGCATCTTCGTTCGTAACGGATTCCCCTTCATCATCGTGGTCGTAGCCTACGACGAACACAACTGCATCCGAAGTCTTCGCCAACTGCTTCGCCTGCTCCAGATCATCGCCGTTATTGAAGATCACTTCGGCACCAGGCAGCAAGCGCTGAATTCCTTCCAGTGCAGTTACAACATAAGGAGGGAACACGCGGCTTGAGCCATGGTCACCGATATTGCTGATGTTGCCAAGCTCTCCAATGACAGCTACGCGCTTTGTTGCGGTCTTGGAGAACGGCAGCACATGCCCATCATTTTTCATCAGAGTCATGGACTTCTCGGCAGCTTCCAGCGCCAAAGCGATATGCTCAGGCGATGTGATCAGGTCCTTGCTGTATACAGCGCCTTGTTCTGCTTCCGTAAACGCAAGCATCGTACGTACGATCCGGATTGCCGCGGCATTGATCTTTTCTTCACTAACCTGACCATTTCTGACGGCTTCCACCAGCTTGTCACCAAAAAACTTGGTATGGCACATTTCAACATCCATACCGCCATTGGCTGCCTCTACCGTATCCTTCACGCCCCAGGCAAAATCACTGACAACAAAGCCGTCGAAATCCCATTCACCCTTCAATACTTGATTCAGCAAATAGTCATGATGTCCGCAATGAAGACCGTGGTACAAATTGTACGCACTCATCACACTGCCCGCGCCCGCATCGATGCAGTCCTTGAAGTGCGGCAGGAATACCTCGCGCTCCGTACGTTTATCGGCCAGGACACTTACCTTGAAGCGTGCCCACTCCATGCTGTTGAACGCATAATGCTTCACGCAAGCGATTACATTTTCTTCCTGTACGCCTTTGACCAGGGACGAGCCCATCACACCGAGATGGAACGATTCTTCGCCATACACCTCCTGGCTTCTTCCCCAACCGGGATTATACGGGAGATTAATGCAAACGCCTCCAAAAAAGTTGCCGCCTTGCGCATGCACCTCCTTGCCTATAGCATGTCCGATGCGTTCCTCCAGCCCCGGCTCAAAGGAGGCTCCTCTAGCCATAGCCACCGGAAAACAGGTGCTGTTGCCGGATACCACCCCGCGTGGTCCGTCCACGAACTTCAATTCCGGCACACCCAGTCGCTCATTGCCGCCTGCCGGATAAGGTCTCCAGTTGTAATGTCTGACTTTGAAATCCTCCAGCATTTCTTCCATGGATACCTGGCCGCTCATGAGATGCACTTTTTCTTCCAAACTCATTTGCTTTACAACTTCTTTTGCTTTTGCAGTGTAGGATAAACGAAACTGTTTATTTGCTTTCATGGTGATCTTCCTCCTGTCATGAGTTTGCGGTATTTATAAAACCGCTTTCAGATTTGAGATTTTATAAATATCATTGCTTAAAGTGTAGTCCAATTCGAATCGTAATTCCTTCCTGTTTCTTTGGTGAAGCATAGGGAAGAAAGCGCACTCTTAATTGATTTGAACCGAATATCAGAAAAAAAGCCAAGAAATCACCCGCAAAAAAACAGGGGATTTCTTGGCTCAGTTGTACAGCTTATTCAAGGTCAGGCATTCGATGCCATGAACCGGGACATGCAGGGAAAACTGAAAATCACCTTTCAGGGCAACCTGCCTAATTCGCAGCATCGGCCTGGAAATGTTCTTGAGATATTCCGTCTCTTCATCATTTAGATCAACATATTCCCCCATCCGAACCCATTCGTCATAGGCCGACCCATGGGTTCGGTTCAGGCTGTATTGCTTGCATTTATAGGTTCCGTAAATATTTTGTAGGTGAATATCAACCGATAAATCACTGGATTCCTCAAAATTATGGTAGATTTGCTGCTCTTCCTGCTCGCCTCTCACATATAACTGGTTAAGATAAGTGTGGTTATACACCAGAATCTGAATGTTATCCCCTTGCCGCGTTATAATGTAATTTTTTCCCTTGGCGGTTACCAGACTACCCAGCTTGGACAAAAATACGAAAGCATAATAGGCTGATTTCTTGATGCCCTCCGTATTGACCAGACCCGTTCCCCCGTAAAAGGGTGCATTCTTGATATCCCATTCATAGAGAATGTCCGAGGCTGACAGAAAGCCGATCGCTCCAGCATTCGCCGCCGATTCGTCAAGCATATTATCGATAATAAATGTCGCCATAAATGCCGTGTCGTGAAGTGAATTGGTGACATCCCAGCTAAGGTTCCAGCGAGTGACGATAAATTCAACGTCTTCCGGATAGTGCGTTCTCAGCATCCGGTGTGTCCTGACCAGCACATGCTTGGTGTGATTTTTGGACTCGTATTGAAAGGGAATAGATTGAATGTCTACCGGCTCTGCGGAAGAACGCTCCCCCCATTCGATAAAATCGATCTGGTTATGGTAAATATTGCAGCTATAAAAATCAATCGGTACCGCATGATCTTGGCAAAATTCCAGCAGCCGCTCCGAGGGCTGATCATTTGTATGGAAGTTCTCAGCCGCAGGCCCCACCTTGATCGAGGGAGAAATCCCCTTAATCAGCAGCGCCGTCTGTCTATACAAATCAAAATACTGCTCCAGCGTGCCGCTCCAGTGGATATCATATACCGGAAACTCCGTCCATATCTGAACATACCATGTGGATACGCTGTCCAATCCATACCGGTTAATGCAATTCGTAATAAAGGATTGCACCAGCGCCAGCCACTGACTCATTTCCTTCGGGGGTGAGGTATTGCCCTGATAGTTGAAGAAGCTGGTGCTTTTGCTGGCAAAGGCGAGCGGCATATAGCTCAGACAAATAAAGGGCTTGACCTCAATATCTTGTAAATAGTCGAGGATATGATTAACGAATTTCCAGTTGAATTTTAATCCGTCATGATCCTTCTGGATGATATCCATTTCCTGATTGAAAATCCCCTCAAACCGGATATATTCGACCGGAATGTCCTCCTTCATCTCCTTAATCTGATCGCGCATGTTTTGATTCAGCAATGTATTCGCTGAGCCGATGTTCATCATCTTGCTCCAGACCGGCTTCAGCTTATATCCCCCGGACTGGATATCCTTGACTATGGAAACCTGCAGCGTATTTTTTTCTAGCATGCCGGATTCAATCAACTGCGAAGCATAATCGTGAATTTTGGCCTCGTGTGCAGCCCCCGTGCAAGGAGTGCTTCCGGGAGCACTTGATTCCTGCCAGCGTCTCTTTAACTGTAGCGGCGTTGCGTCAAACTCACGCTTGATTGCCTTGTAATAGCTCTTCTCATCGCTAAAGCCGGAGGACAGGGCGATGTCCATAATCGAAGCATTCTGGGATTGCAGCAAATATAAAGAATATTTGATTCGTATCTGCTCCAGGTACGCTTTGAACGTGATACCAATATTTTTCCGGAAAATGTCGGACAAATACGAGGAATTGTAATGCTGCTCCCGGGCGATTTGATTCAGGGTTATTTTTCCTTTGAAATCCCGTTCAACCCGGTTCAAAATTTGCCGGACAATGCTGACATCCTGTGAAGAAGACGGAGTGTCCGGGTCCATCCGGTGCGCTGGCCGGGTAAAGCGAGAGGTCAGATAACCTAAGAGACGGAGATCCTCCTGATGCCCTTGGCGGTCTGTATGATATATAGAGTTAAATAACTGACTAAGCAAAATACGAATAATATCATAGGCCTTCTGATTATCTTCACTGTTTCTGAAAGACCTCACATCAAAGTACAGATCGTAAAAGTCGGGATAGTATTTGGAGAGGAACAGGCTGTCCAGATGGACCTGGATAAAATGCGTGTCCGGCACCTGCGGAATAACGCGATAGGACTCCAAATGATTAATGAGCAGAAGATCGTTATCGTTCAGATCGTAATCCTGCCGCTTGATCGTCACCTTTAGCCTTCCTGCAGTGAGCCAGATCAGCTCCAGGCCCGAGTGTTGATGGAATTGCCCGGCATGGTCTTCATCGAAGGTGAAATATGCCGGACACCCCGGTGGATACGGAATGTGAGTCAGAGAATAGTTCAAATCAACACCCCCTTAATAACTCATTATAACCAACCGGGATGCAGTTAACATAGCGGATCATTCCCAGCAAATTTTGCCCTGCTTGTGATACGGTTCACACGTTGCTTGTTAAAGCTTCTGAAGCAACTCTTCCCCTTTAGTCTGTATATATCTATACATTCCTACACATATCGCTACCATAAGAATTCCAACACCTAACAAGATGAGGTTACCATTTACATTAGTCAGAAGAAGGGATATACCGATTGGTAATAACAGACTAAGGATTCCTATGAACATAGACACCATGACCGCTGCACTTTGTTTTACCACCGTAACTTCGCTTGTCCACTCCAGATTAGGTAATTTCAAATTAACAATTACGCCCACCATCGCTGAATAACAAGCATATATCAAAGGGATAACAAGCAATAATAAGCTTTCGGTCCACCCTGTATGCAGCGATATTATAAGCAGCACACAACTCACAACCAAGACCGGTAATGTAATGGTGAGATTCACGGCAACTTTGCTGAGCAATATGCTTTGTTTCGATACGGGTGAGCTTTTTAGTATCCATAAATGCTTACCCTCAAGAGAAATGGAGCTTGACGTTGTACAGCTTAAAGTTACGAATAAGGAAACTATGATTGGAGCCAGCGTACTCAGATAATGTGATAATTGCGGGATTTCGATCAGTTCCCCTAGCTTATCCGAGCTGACAAACGATAAAGCAACCGACATCACCAGTAATAGAATCATGCCAATGCTTGTATTCAGCACATAAATAGAAGAACCAAAATATCGGCTTAACTCCTTCTTGTACAATGCACGAAATGGAGAGGATACGGCTAATGGCTTCATTATATATTTACTGTTTGTATGACTGGTCATTAGACCTGTATGAATAGCTTTATATCTTGTACCTAGCACAGCGGCAAATATTATAAAAGAAAATACGGATATCGCAGTAAATAATAACAATGAACTGATCTGATACGAGCACACAGCATCTACATACATGGCTGTCAGGGGATACAGCTTAAATATCATATCTGCCAGCCCGGTCCCCATATCAGCTAATGCCTGCTCGTTCCCATTCTGAGTAAATGAACCAACTATGAATGCAATAATTACAGCAAAGGTTAATACAAGGCTGATCATCCGGCTCGCTTTAAACCGGGAGGAGAACCAGCTAATGAATGAGCCAATAATAGTTGCGGCAATAATCGGCAGTAACGGAATAAATAAGAGCGTCATTAGAAAAAACAGATAAAATAACGCCCCAGGCATCACTTTTATAGCATATACCATACCGGCTGGCAGCATGACCATCACAGTAAAAAACAAAGTCAGCACATAGAGCTGGAGCACACGGCTTGCGACAACATGACTCGTCTTTATAGGCAGCGACATAACCAGATCGTAGTCCTTATAGCTGAATAATACACCGCTTGCCTTATAGATCGTAGTAAAGAACCCTACAATAGAAGTAACAGCCATCATAATGGCAAGCAACAGGTCCATCCGCCCTATTTGTTCAAAAGCCAGTGCCATCATGAAGCTGTAGCCAAATGAAACTACTCCTATCATGAGCACACCCGCCAGAATACCAATGCTCAGTAGAAGCAATTTGCGTCTTTCCTTAACATCTTTCGTATGTAAAGCCTTATTCAAGCCAAATGAAGAAAGTAACTGCAGCTTCGCTAATCTCCAAATATTAATCATTGTCTATCAACTCCATGAATACATCCTCCAGGCTATTCTCGCCCTTTACAGCTTCGGTCTTGCCATGGGCTACCAATTGGCCCGCCTTGATAATCGCTATCTTATTGCAGAGCTTCTCGGCCACATCCAGCACATGTGTTGAGAAGAAGATGGCGCTGCCATGGCTGCACAGATCCACCATGATTGTCTTTAACATGTGAGCAGCCTTTGGATCAAGTCCAACAAAGGGTTCGTCTAGCACTAACAGCTTTGGTTTATGAATGAGAGCAGAGATGATCGCAAGCTTCTGCTTCATCCCATGAGAATACGATGAGATCATATCACCCAAATGGGCCGTAAGCTGAAAAGCATCGCTGTATTTTTTGATGAGCAGCTCACGATCCGCCTTGGATACGCTAAAGAGATCGCCAATAAAATTCAAGTACTGTATGCCGGTAAGATGATCGTATAGATCCGGGTTATCAGGAATATACGCAATACTCGCCTTGCAAGCCACAGGATCCTTCTTAATGGAGATACCGTCAATTTCAATATCCCCTTCTTCAAAATCAAGCACACCAACTACTGCCCGGATGGTTGTTGTCTTTCCAGCACCGTTATGTCCGATAAAGCCATAGATATCGCCTCGCTCGACCACTAAATTCAAGTCATTTACTGCCTTTTTACCACCCTTGTAGCTCTTAGTAAAATGTTTTATGGTAAGCATTTCCTCTCACCTCTCCTTTGGTGTATGCGGTTCTAACGTAATATTGATAATACGTTTAACTTATGCTAATGGTTCATTGAGCCCTCCTATTCTGAAGTGAATAATAATTAGCGGGAACGATAATAATGCAAGCGAAGTACCTGGTAAAGCACTAGAACTATAAAATTTTTTGGTGATATACAATCAAACTTTAAAAAAATCAAAAAAAATCATTTCCATACCCTCCAGTTTCGATTAGAATATAACTGCCTTTATCATCGTGAATCGGAGTGGTGGATATGGATGAGTATAAATTCAATTCTGAACACAATAAGATGATTGTTGATGCTATCGTTGACGGGTACCGCGATTATATTGAACATCGTAAAGATCGAAAATCAAAAATGAAAATCAGTTCAGCTTTTGCCTGGACGAAGGGGAATTTTATTGAAAGCAGGCTTGCGGAAGATTGTGTTAATTACGGCTTTACATACAAGAAATCGAAAGCGGGATTAACATGGGATTATCTTCAATTCATCCACGGAGACTCCAAGATCCTTTTCCTTATCAAAAACGCTGCTTATTTCAATGAGAATTCCTTTTCGGCAGCAAAGATCCCAAACGATAGCAGCAAGAAAGGTCCTCATCGTACCTATCTTCATGATCTTTCAAAAATCAATAAAGACTTGAAATTCTCTTCCAATCCGCAATTATCGACAGAAGGAACAGAAGTTAAGCAGGTCGAACAACTTTCCTTCTGGATTGTTGAGAGTCAGGTGAAAGATGAACTGAAGAATTTCGCATCTTCATATACCGAATTCCACATTCTAACATATGCCCTGGATGAGGCTTACCAGATATCTGAAATCAAGCATTATTTGCCTAATCCGGTCGATAACATCGCTTATCTTGTAGAAGATCTCTCAGACTTTATCTCTGGAGCTGATTTAACGGACGAGGATCGTGAAGTCGTGGCACCGGAAATGAACGAAGAAATTATGGACCCGGCTGCATTTGATATCGGGATACTTGAAGATGAACAACAACAATCATGACTGGCAGAATGGTGTTAGTTAATTAAGGGGGATGCAGGCATGTTCATTGGTGAAAATCTGGCCAATTTACGGATCATGCATGGATATTCGAGAAAACAGCTCTCCGAAAAGTTAGGTGTCACAGAACAAGCGGTCTGGCAGTACGAGAACGCTTATACATCACCGAAATTGCAAATCGTGAATGAGTTGAAACGGATTTTCAGCGTTAAAAGTAAATACTTTTATACGGAAGACATGCTTGCTCGATATTTGACGCCTGCTAGTGTCGACTTAATGAACATAGCTTATCGTTCAAAAGTCTTGAATGTCATCTCGAAGACACAGGCAGAAGCGAAGCATGTTGAATACTTGGATGCTTTTATCAACTATATTACGGCCAAAGTTAGTCTTCCTACCCTTAAAATCATCAAGTTAAGGGATGAGGTTATTGATTACTTAAATCATTCAGATGACGACAGAGCGGTTCAAATCAATCATGTCGCCCGTTTAGCACGGGAAAGACTTGATTTAGCGCAATCGACAAATGATGATCTGATATTCCTGATCGAAAAAAGCGGAGTGTTTGTGTTTGAGAAGGCCATTGGTGAGGAGATTGATGCCTACAGCCTCTGGACCCAGGATAACCGAGCCTATATCATATTAGGCAATATGAAACGGTCGGCTGTTCGGAGAAACTTCGACATTGCACATGAATTGGGGCATTTGTTGCTTCATTATCGTCTGGAGTTCGCTAACCTGGATCGCAAAGAGCATAAAATGATTGAAAATGAAGCGAATCTGTTTGCCGGAGCATTATTGTTGCCGGAAGACGAATTCGCATCTGATATGAACGATGTTGCTCATATTACGAATCCGGATGATTACCTGGATCTGAAAAAGAAATGGAAAACTTCATTGCAAGTCCTGGGATATCGGGCTGCCCAACTTGGGTTAATGGAGCCCAAAGCTCACCGGAACTTTTATGCGGCCATGCACCGGAAGAATTATTTAGAAAGGGAACCGCTCGATAAAATCATTCCGATCCAGAAACCAATGAAGATCAAAGCCATTATTGATCTTGTTTCAACAAGAGGGCTTGTGGACGTTGGTCAAATGATAGAGGACACTTGGAAGGTGGAACTATCCTTCTTTCATCAATTGACAGGAATTGATCCCAGCTTTTTCAACAAGTACATGACAAGAGACCTCGATTTCGGCTTCCAAAATGTTGCATCCATCCATGAGCGTACTTCTCGCGATGATATATAAGTACGGAAAAAGCAAACTTACCCATAAGGCGTCTTTTCATTTGAATTTCGAATGAAGGGGCGTCTTTTTTACTTTGAGAACAATAAGCCGCCTTTGCAGAAGGATTACATTAAGCGCTTTATTGGCTCAGTCTGGTAAATAGAGCGGCCGATAGCGTAAAAAACCGAAAAATGCTTTACGCAATTGATCTTTTTCGATAATACCTAACTTACATTCGAAAGTTAATCTGTTTGATGTGGGAACGATCTCATATGGGAACGGTCTCACAATGGAGAGCGAGGTTGAGCCGTGAGAAATATTAAAGAGATTGCGCAATTGTCAGGTGTATCCAAATCCACAGTTTCCCGGGTGATTTCGGGCCGGGGGTATACAAGCCAGGAAGCAAGAGACAAAGTGCTTAAAGTCATTCAGGAGCTGCAGTACAAACCGAGTGCGGTTGCGCGGGCGATGGTCTCGCAGCGGACGCACAATATCGGCGTATTGATCTATCGCCGCGAGTATCCTGTCGCGTCGCATCCCTTTTACGGAAAAATACTGGACGCCATTCTGGCGACGGCTTCTCCGATGAACTATTCGGTGTTTGTGACTACCGATTATGAGATGTCGCTGCGCTCCGCCGATTTCATGCTGGAGAAAAGAGTGGACGGGCTGATCCTGATCAGCCGCCTGGAACAGAATGTGATTGATCATATCGGTAAATTTGGCGTTCCGTACATCATGGTGAACGGGTCCACGGATGTTCCCGGTGTCATTCATATCGTCAACCGCGACCAGAATGGAGGCAGTGAAGCCGCCCGGCATTTAAGTGGACTCGGTCACCGCCGGATATTCGTGCTCGCCGGACCGCAGTCCCACCGGAGCCATCATCTCCGTCTGGAGGGCTTCCGCACCTATATGAACGGGCAAGGCTACGAGTTTGGCGAATCCGACATTACTTATCTGGAGTCTTCAACCTTTGAGGAAGGCTACCGGAAAATGAAAGAGCATTGGGAGCATTTCCGGAGCCACCCGTATACTGCGATTTTCGGCACTAACGATATGATCGCGCTGGGGGCGGTGAAGTTGTTGATGGAGCATTCCGTTACAGTTCCCGGGCAGGTGGCTGTTATGGGCTTCGATGATATTGATGCTGCATCCATTCTTACCCCTTCGCTGACTTCGGTAAAAGTGGATACGGAGATGATGGGAAGACTGGCCTGCGAGATGCTGGACAAGCTGATCCGGCATGAGCCGGTAGAAGAAACGGCGATTGAGCTGGAGCCGCAACTGGTAATCCGGGATTCAACCACACGATTTCAATAACGGCTGTATGCCGGAGACGAAAGGAGAAGCGCTGTAATGAGATGGTATTTAAAAGCTGTTGGGCCTAAAAAAATCATAGAGTTTTTGCTGCTGGCCGCCTTCGTGATTTTCTTCATGGGCCCATTGTTAAATCTGGCCATCCTGGCTTTTACCGGACAGTGGAATTACCCGGATACGCTCCCGAGAGAGTGGTCTCTGAAATGGTGGTCCTTTGTGCTGTCCCAGGACGGAATTGCCAAGTCAATTGGACTGTCATTTGGCATCGCCGCTATTGTCACTGCGGTGTCGATCCTGCTGTGCGTTCCGGCGGCTTATGCGTTCGCACGGATTCGATTCCCGCTCAGCCGTTTCTTCCTGTTCTCGTTTCTGCTGACACACGCTTTTCCCAAAATGGGGCTCTACGTTTCTATAGCTGTATTGTTCTATAAGATCGGACTGATGAACACCCTTCTAGGAGTGGTGCTCATCCATATCATTAACGTGCTGATGTACATGACCTGGATACCTACGGCTTCCTTCCGGAATGTGCATGTGGCCCAGGAGGAATCGGCAAGAGATGTGGGGGCAAGCCCGTTCCGCGTATTCCGCAGCATTACCCTTCCGCTGGCTATGCCGGGAATCATTGTCGCTTCGATCTTTACTTTCCTGAGTTCACTGGATGAGGCGCAGGGAACCTATCTTGTTGGGGTGCCTAATTTCAGAACGATGCCCGTTGTCATGTACGGCATTATTACGGATTATCCCGCTTATGCCGGCGCAGTTTTCTCTATTATATTGACAGCCCCAACCTTGATTCTGCTGCTTGCCGCACAGAAGTTCGTGAGCGCAGATGTCCTGTCGAGCGGATTTCAAATGAAATAACTGGCGTAATTCCGAAGTCATTTTGCTAGGAGGTTATTATGCAGGCTCATTTATCCATACAGAAGCTGTCGAAGCGGTACAAGACCGGTGACGGTGTCACCGATATTTCACTGGACGTTAGAAAAGGAGAAATGATTACGCTGCTTGGCCCTTCCGGCTGCGGCAAAACAACAGTGCTGCGCAGCATCGGCGGATTCCTGGACCCGGACTCCGGCGACATCATGATCGAAGGGAACAGCGTGCTCAGCGCTCCACCTGAGAAACGGCCGACATCCATGGTGTTTCAGGGCTACAATTTATGGCCGCATATGACAGTATATGAGAATTTGGCCTTTGGACTCAAGATTCGGAAGATCCGAAAGGCCGAACGCGATAAGGCAGTTTCGCAAGTGCTTGACTTGGTTCGTCTGCCCGGCTCAGAGAAGAAATATCCCGCACAGCTGTCGGGCGGACAGCAGCAGCGCATTGCTGTGGCGAGATCGCTGCTGCTGAAGCCGGCGGTGCTGCTGCTGGACGAGCCTTTCTCCGCTCTGGACGCCAAGCTGCGTCACGAGATGCGTGAGGAGCTTCGGGAAATCCAGGCCGAGCTTGGACTGACGATGGTATTTGTCACTCATGATCAGGAGGAGGCATTATCCATCTCCGACCGGATCGTGGTCATGAACCATGGCCGGATTGAGCAAATCGCAACACCACAGGAAATTTATGATGAGCCGAAATCTTTGTACGTCGCCCAGTTTATCGGGAAAATGAACTTTGTTAAGGGGGTGATTGCTGGGGAGGCAATTCAAATAGGTTCACTTCACTTTCCGAATACCGCCGGCCTGTCAGGCGAAGCAACCGTCGCGGTCCGGCCGGAGGATGTTGTATTGGAGAATTCAACAGAAGGCGGGCTTCATGGAATCATTAAACAAATTATGGTGCTTGGACATTATGCCGAAGTGTCGGTCGACATCCGGGATCATGGCGTAATCCGGGCCTTCATGGCCCGTGACAAGGTTAAGGAATTGCAGCAGGGTCAAGAGATTTTCGTTCAGTTCTCCAAAATTTTGGCGTACCCGCAAGCGTAAATCCATTTTCCAAGACTTTTATAAATTCATAAATCCTGAGGAGGCATTTGTGTATGTTGAACAAGAAAAAAGCTCTATCCCTGACGGCAAGTCTGGTTATGGCAGGTTCTTTACTGGCTGGCTGCGCGTCTGACAAGAAGGCCGAGTCCGCTACGGCCGGAGGCGCGAATTCCACTTCAGCTCCAGAGGCCCAGGCGACAGAGTTCACTTTCTATTACACAGGTTCGCAAAATGTGGATGATTTATGGAAAACGCTGATTCCGATGTTTGAAGAGAAAAACCCGGATATTAAGGTTAACCCCGTCTACGTGGCTTCCGGTACGGCAGCACAGCCTACCTACGATAAAATCATGGCTGCCAAACAGGCCAGCAAAGGCTCGGGTGGCGTGGATCTCTATGAAAGCTCAATTGATGACGTCACTAAAGGCAAAAAAGATGATCTTTGGGATACACTCAGCACCGGCCAGATTGCTAACTTGAAAAACGTAGACCAGCAAACGATGAACGATGTATCCAATTTGGCCGTTCCTTATCGTTCGTCCGCAGTAGTGCTCGCTTATAACAGCGATAAGGTCAAGACGCCTCCACAGACACTGGACGAGCTCTACGACTGGATTCGTGCCAATCCGGAGAAATTTGCTTACAACGATCCTTCGACCGGTGGTTCCGGCAGCTCGTTTGTTATTACATCAATCTACAAATTCCTGCCGGAAGAGGCCATCCACAACTCTGATCCAAGCATTGAGAGCCAGTGGACACAAGGTTTTGACCTGCTGAAGGATCTGGGCAAATATGTATACGGTAAAGGTATTTATCCGAAGAAAAACCAGGGAACACTCGACCTGCTCGCCAGCGGTGAAGTAGACATGATTCCGGCCTGGTCGGATATGGTGCTGGATCAGATCGCCAAAGGACAACTGCCTGCTACCACCAAAATGCAGCAAGTAACCCCAGGCTTTAATGGCGGCCCTACTTATCTGATGGTGCCTAAGCTTTCTGACAAGAAAGACGCGGTATACAAATTCCTCGATTTCGTACTGTCGCCTGAAGCGCAGACGGAGGTCGTTAACAAAATGCAGGGCTTCCCTGGCATTCAATTGACCAATATGCCGCAAGACATTCAGGATTCCTTCAAAGGCGTATCCGAAGGCTACCGGACATTCAGCCTCGGGGATCTGGGTAAAGATATCAATCAAAGATGGCAAAGTGAAGTTGCTGCCCAATGAGCAGACAAGTAAAAAGGGGGCTGCTGGGGATTTCCCTGGTTCTCCCTTCCTTTTTGATTCTGGTGTTTATCGTCGTTCTGCCCATTATCAGCTCCTTGAAGGAAAGCCTCACAAATAAAACGGGCGGTTATGATCTTTCCAACTATAAATACCTGTTCACGGATAAGCTGATGCGTTCCAACATTATCTTCACCCTTGAGATCACCGTGATCTCTTCCCTGCTTGTCCTGGCTATCAGTTATGTCCTCGCGGTCTACATGCGGTTTAACGACGGCTTTGCCGTGCGGTGGATCCGCCGGATGTACATGATTCCGATCTTCATCCCTACCGTTATCGCAACTTACGGCCTGATTCAGCTGCTCGGCAACCATGGATGGGCGTCGCGGATTTTGTTCCATCTGGGGGAGGAGAGCTTTCCACGGATTATTTATGACATGAAGGGCATCATCATCGCAAATTTATGGTTCAACATCCCGTTTACGACGATGCTGCTGGGTTCCGCTTTATCATCTGTGCCGGACGGCTTAGAATTTTCTGCAGATTGATTCTTCCATTGACGTATAAGACGCTGCTCGTAGCTGTTACCTTCGTGTTCATGGGGGTGATCGGTTCCTTTACAGCGCCTTATCTGGTGGGTCCCAATGCTCCGCAAATGCTCGGTGTCTCCATGGAACAGGTCTTCGGTGTTTTCCAGGACCGTCAGCTTGCTGCAGCTTTAGCCTTTTTTACCTTCCTGTTGTGTTCGTTTATCGGTTACTTCTATGTCCTGTCCATGATCAAAGAGGAAGGGATGCGGAAGTCATGAAGACGGTATTCGTGGATGCACTGTGCAAAGTAACACCCGCATGCTCGAAATCGCATATTTCCTACCGTTTCTTCCTGACTTCGGCGGGAGGACGGCTAGGGATCAATTTTTCTTACAGCCCCAAGCATCTGGAGGATTCAGAGAAGGCCAAAGCTTTGATCGAGCACAGTATTGATCTCTACTTTGAGGAGGAAGCCGTAGAACAGGCCAAAGCGCGCTATACATCGTATTTGCCGCTGAACAATTTGCTTACGGTATCGGTTGACGGTCCGGATGGGCACCGCGGTGCGGCGCACCGGCACGATCCTGAGCAGTTTCTGTATTTATCCAAAGATGAAGCTTCTCCCGGCCTGGTCTGCGGGGAGATCGGGAAGGGAATGTGGGAGGTTACTTTAAGCCTGCATGCCATCGTAACCGATTACTGTGAATATTCGCTGCAAATCTGGCAGGAAGAGGAGGCGGTGCAATGACCTGGATGGCCTGTGAGCTTCATACGCATACATTTCACAGTGACGGCAGGCAGTCTTTGGCCGAGCTGGCCTGGGGAGCCAAGTCGCTTGGCTTTGACTGTATTGCCCTGACCGATCACAATACGATGGCAGGCCTTACGAACAAAGAGCAGGTTGAACGTGAGACCGGGCTGCTGATTATCTCAGGGATGGAATGGACCACCTTCTTCGGCCATATGGTGACCATCGGGATTAAGGATTACCAGGATTGGCGCAAGGTGGGACCGGGAGATATCCATGCCGGACTGGCCCGGGTTCATGAGCAGGGCGGACTTGCCGGCATGGCTCATCCTTTTCGGCCCGGCAGCCCGATGTGTACGGGATGTTATTGGGAGTTTGAAATCGGCGATTGGAATGAGATTGATTATATCGAGGTCTGGTCTACGACCTTTGCGCCGGTGAAGAAGAACAACATCCGTGCGTACCAGTTATGGACGGACAAATTGAATGAGGGCTTCCGGCTGGCCGCCACTTCGGGCCGCGACTGGCATACCCAGGAGCCGGCGGGTGAACCGTTGTCCGTGACCTACCTGCGGATTGAAGAGGGGGAAGCGCCGTTTACTGAACGGGCGATAGAGGCTTTGGCCTCCGGCCGGGTCTCCGTCACCTTGGGACCGAGGCTGGATATTGAAGTGAACGTTAGCGGAAAGGTGCATCAAATCGGGGATGTGGCCAGCAAATCAAACGAAACCGAGCAATTGGCGTTGGTTCAGGTTCAGGCGGATTTCACCGTCCGCCATGAGCATTGGCATTTGCCGGAGCAAATGTATACGATCAGTCTGAAGAGCAATTTAGGAGTACTATCCGAGTTCACCGCATTGCCGGATAATCTTCCGCCTCATGCTGAAATCTCCGTCCAAGGCCTGCTGTGGATACGCGCCGAACTGTGGGGCGTTGTTCAGGGGGTTCGGACGCTAATTGCGTTTACGAATGCCATTTATTTTGAATAATACCATATGGATTTTATACAAGAAGAAGGCGGGGGTGCGGAAATGAAGGCAAATGGAAAGGTACGATTCCCTCTTATTACAGCTCATACCGGCTGCATGGAGACGCTGGACAATACCCTGGAATCCGTGCGGAGGGGCATTGAGCTTGGAGCGGATATCATTGAGGACGATATCCGGGTGACGAAGGACGGAATCGCCATCCTGACGCATGATGACGTCTGGACCACCGTAGAAGGGCGTAGCATCTGTATCTCGGAGTCGGACTTCGCAGAGCTGCAGAATGTGGAGGTTGTCGCCGATTATGCCGGCAAGAGAGGCAGCATGACCTTCAGCACGCTGGAAGAGATGCTGCGGTTGCTCAAGCCGTCTGGAGCAATCGCCAACCTCGATCTGAAGGTGGACGAAGCTGTGGAAGCTGCCGCAGAACTGGTACGTAGACTAGACATGCTGGAACAGGTCTTTCTGTCAGGCTGCGAAAGTGAGCGTGCCCTGCTCGCGCAGCGCAGACAGCCGCAGCTCAGGAAGCTGCTTAATGCGGACACTCAGCTCTTCAGAACTTCACCATACGAGTTAGCCGCTGAGATGACCTTTCGGGAGGCGCTGGAGGCTTCCTGTTTTGGGGTCAACATTTATCATGAATTTGTGACCCCATGGTTTATGGAGCGCGCCCATACTCATGGACTTCCCGTTTATGTCTGGACCGTGAATGAGACGCGGCTAATGGAGCATTATGCCGATCTTGGCGTTTCTTCCATTACGGCACGCAATGTGCAAGATTTGGTGAGTCTGAAGCAGGAAAGAACCAAAGATGCATCATTATCTTGATGACAAGCTCTTAATGAAGCGGCGAAGGGAAACAAGATCACGGGCAAGCCGTGGACTTGTTTCCCTTCGCTATTTGGCGGCAATGCCTCCGGTTCTGCCTGTTGGGGCTGGACAGAGGAGTCTTCATCAAGCCCCCCGCCTCGCTTTGGGGGTTATTCCCCGCCCCGCTTTGTAAACACCTGAAATGCCACTCCGAACTTGTCGGTGACCATGCCGTAAGCGGGACTGAAGTAGGTAGGGCCGAGTTCTATGTCCACTTGCCCGCCTTCTTGCAAAGAGTGGTACAACCGCTCTGCCTCTCCGGCATTGTCTACCGTAATGCAGATGTTGATGCCATTGCCCGGGCGTAGCACCTGTCCCTCCTCCAGATCGGCTACAAAAAAGTCCGTCTCTCCCACGCGCAGCACGGAATGGGCAATGAGTGCCTTCTCTTGCTCGGACATCGGCGAATGGGGATTCTGCGGCCCTTCTCCGACAGTTTGCTTGAAGAGCAGCTTTGCCCCCAGCACCTCCTGATAAAATTCAATCGCCTTCTGTGCAGTTCCGCCCAGCAGTATAAAAGGGTTCAGCTGTAATGTCATATTCAAATCTCTCCCTATTGCCTAAATTTGCCCGGTGCAACTGGGCTATGAGTTCATTGTAGGGTATGATAGTGACAAGTATTGTCACAAATAAAAAATTAAATGGAGTTATGCCATGTCTAAATCAAAACGGCTGCTGGACCTGATGATGACCGTCAACCGCAAACGCAAGTTTACGGTCAAAGAACTGGCGGAGGAGTTCGGCGTGTCTTCACGGACCATCCTTAGAGATCTGCAGGAGCTTGGGGAGCTGGGCGTTCCGCTGTATTCCGAAGTAGGGCCGCACGGCGGCTACCAGGTGTTGAACGAGAGAATCCTCCCGCCGATTGCATTTACCGAGGAGGAGGCGGTGGCGATTTTTTTTGCCAGCCATGCCCTGCGTTATTACAGCTATCTGCCGTTCAAGGAAGAATCCGTATCGGCTTTGCGCAAATTCTATCATTACATGCCTGGAGATGTCCGTGACCGTATTGACGGGATAAAGAACCGGATTGATTTCGTGACCCCGGCCAGACAGGCGGAGTTCCCGTATCTCGCTATTCTGCTGGAAGCAGCTACAGCCCAGAAAGTGCTACTGATTGATTATGAGTCCAAAGGCAAACGCATGGAGAGAGCTATACAGCCAATCGGCATTTATGCCAGCAGCGGGCTATGGTATTGTCCGGCCTATTGTTTTCTGCGCGGCGGCATCCGCGTGTTCCGCTGTGACCGGATGCGTGCGGCGGGGTACGACACCTCCGGGCTTGCGCCGCTGGATCTGCGGCATGTGCATCTGGGAAATATAGATGAGTACAATCCTGTGCGGCAGGGGGGAGAATTGGAGCGGGGAGCGGATAACAGACAGGGGCGGGAGACAGCCAAGAATCGGGAGCAGGTCCGCGTGCATATTGAACTGACGAATGAGGGTGTTCAGGCTTGCGAGGCCGAGCTGTGGTCATCGTCCTTACTCCATATCCGTGAAGACGGGACCGGCTGGCTGGAAGGGGACATTCCCGGCACCGACCTGCAGTTCTTCGCCCGGTTCGTAATCGGCCTCTGCAATGAGGCTGCGGTACAAGAGCCGCCGGAGCTGGCCCAGGCGGTTAAGGAGCTGCTTACTGAAATGCTTACGAAGTATAAGTAGAGTTGTGCGTATTCTTCATTTTGTGGATATGCCGTTACACTTGCTATCTTGTCACATATTTTATAGCGAGATAGTGTTGATTTTCACGGATAAGGGGAGCGATATAATGGAAGCTAGCTCAAGAAATAGTATAAAAAAGCAGGGGGTTTCCATTATTACCTGCACAAACCGCCAGAGTTTTTTAAAGAACCTGTTCAATAATTACAAAAGGCAGAACCATCCAAAGAAAGAACTGATCATTATTGTCAACAACAATAAGATCCCCCTTGCACCCTATCAGAGCTTAGCTAAAAAGCTGCGAAACGTGCATGTTTTCCGTGTTCCGGGCCGTTCCTCTCTCGGTGCATGCCTCAACTACGCCGTCAAGAAAGCGAAATACAGCTACATTGCCAAGTTCGATGATGATGATTATTACGCTCCCTATTATTTGACAGAAACCCTGAAGACCTTCCAAAGAACAAATGCCGATGTTATTGGAAAGCGGGCCCATTATATGTATTTACGCGGCTCAAAGACTCTCATACTTCGTTTTCCACAGGATGAAAATCGACCTGTAAATACACTTCCAGGCGCAACGCTTGTCATTAAAAAGGGCGTGTTTAACAAAGTTCAGTTTCCGGATCAGAACGTTGGTGAAGATGATCTTTTTTGCAAAAGAAGTGTTCGGAAGGGATATAAGGTGTATTCTGCAGGTAAATATAATTTTGTCGCCATACGCAGGAAAAACTCATCAAATCATACGTGGATCATCAGCGATAAAGAGCTAATCTCGCATCATAAAAAAATTCCGTCTGTTAAGAATTATAAGAGCTTTGTACAAAGAAAACCAAAGGGTATTCAGTAAAATCACCTCTCCGGTGTCTGGCCCAGCCACACTTCCGCCAGCCGCCGGATTCCCTCCTCAATGCTTGCCTCGGAAATGCCGCCGAAGCCCAGAATAAATTCCGGCTCATCATTATCCGGCCGGTTCCACCAGGTATAGGACATTGGTGTAACGCGGATGCCTGCGGTCCCTGCAATTTCCGCCAGCCAGCGCGCACTGCCGCCGCTTCTTAGCGTGAGCAGAAGATGAAATCCGGCGCCCTGGCCGGAAACGATAGCCTTTTCCCCGAAATAATGCTGGATGGAGTGCAGGAGAAGATCATGTTTCCTCTGATAGAGCAGGCGCATCCTCCGCACATGCTTGGCAAAATACCCCCTCTCAATAAAATAATGCAGCGCAATCTGATTGAGCCGGGAGGCGGAATGCTCCAGGAACAGCTCGCTTTTCAGGCGGTGATAGTCCGGCAGAAGCTGCTGCGGCAGCACCATATAATGAATGCAGAGCGCCGGAGCTACTGACTGGGCAACGCTGCACATGTAGATCACCGGACTGTTATCCAGCAGCCCCTGCAGCGCAGGAATCGGACGGCCATGATAGCGGAACTCGCCGTCATAATCATCTTCAATAATATAGCCGCCGCTTGCCTGCGCCCACTCCAGCAGCGCCAGCCGTTTCGCAATCGGCATCACCATGCCCCGGGGGAACTGGTGGGAGGGCGAGATGTATACGGCGTTTGCTCCGCTGGCGTATAGCTGCCGTACATCAAGCCCGTCTTCCTGCAGCCGGATGGGCAGCATTTTGAAGCCATGCCGCCTGAAAGCTGCCGGAAGCAGGTGGTAGCCGGGATCTTCAATAGCGAGCCGACCCGTCTTCTCCCGAAGAAGTAGCGCTACAAGAGAGCATAGCGTGTATTGGTCGCCGCCGATTACAATCTGCTCCGGTGTGCAGCGCAGTCCCCGGAATTGCCGCAAATGGGCGGCAAGGCTTACGCGCAGGGCAGGCTCACCTTGCGGGTCGCCATACTGCAGCAGCTCAGGGTTTGTTAGCTGCTCCTGGTAGAGGCTGCGCCATATTTTGTGCGGGAAAACGGAGAAGTCATTCCGCGAAATATGGAAATCATAAGCATACGTCCGGGGATCGCGGGCGGTAATGGGCTGGGGCGGCAGAGGGGAGCGCTCCAGACCCTCCGCTATTTCGCTGAGCAGGTGCACCTTCTGTACCCTGTATCCGCTGCGCGGCTTGCTGGTGATGAAGCCTTCGGACAAGAGCTGCTGGTAGGCAAGCTCTACAGGAGTGGTGCTGATATGGATTTGGGCAGCCAGATCACGAATCGAAGGCAGGCGGGAGCCTGCCGGAAGCGTGCCGCTGATGATCTCTTTTTTTAAATAATCATATAACTGTACATAGTAGGGAATTCCATTATTTTCACTGAGCGTTGGTACAAGCAGCATAGGATCACTCCAATCTGTCCCTTGAAAAAAGGCGATTCTGTCTATTTAAGAGTATACAGTTCTGCAATACCATAGAGCTACATAAATGACAGGAGATGAGAGTATGAGCAAGCATTCGGGACTTCTATCAGGGCAAAGGGTGTACCTGCGCCCGCTTAACGCGGAAGACACCGAGCTGTACTACCACATGTTCTATGGCACGGAGACCCGCAGACTCACAGGGACGCAGAAGCATATGACCAAGGAGCAGATCACGGCATATATTGAGCGCAAGCCCGGGGATGACAGCTCGGTGCTGCTGCTGATCGCCCTTAAGGAGAATGATGAGATCATCGGCGACATCGCCATTCAGGATATGGACCGTAATAACCGTACAGCCAACCTGCGGATTGCCATCGGTGAGGATCGGCATCAGGGACAAGGCTACGGCCGGGAGGCGCTGCTGCTGATGCTGGACTACGGCTTCGGGATTTTGAATCTGCACCGTATTGAATTGGAGGTCTATACATATAATAACCGTGCCGCGCACGTATATGAGTCGATTGGCTTTGTCCGGGAGGGCGTGCGGCGCCAGGTGCTTTTCTACAACCATGAGTACCATGATGTGGTAATGATGAGCATGCTGGAGACGGAGTATCGGGAGCGATATATTCATTAAAGGTCAAATAAGGTCAAAACGTTAATAATCCCAAAATTTGTGCTGTAAAATAAGCTGAAACGCCGGATTTTTCCGGTTTTTCGGCTTATACGGGTTTTGTTAAGTACCTGCGAGGGGATTATAATAAAGCCATAGGTCAAATAAAGTCAAAGTCAAATGAGAGGAGAATGTATGATGTTTGATTTGGTTCCCTTTGGAAAACGCAGAGATGATGCTTTTGGTGTGCTGGCCAAGTCCCTGAACGATGTGTTTAATGATGATTTTTTTGCACCGATAAAAAGCTCCACGCTGTCCTTCCGGACGGATATCCGCGAGAGCGAGCAGGCGTATCTGATTGAGGCTGAGCTGCCCGGCTTCAAAAAAGAAGAAATCGACATTGATTACGCCAGCCCTTACTTGACGATCAAGGCGGTCCGGAGCGAAGAAAATAACGAGGAAAACAAAGACCATCAGGTGGTGCGCAGAGAACGCCGGTATGGAGAATATGTGCGCCGGTTCTATGTGCAGGACATCACCGAGGATGAAATTCGCGCTTCGCTGAAGGACGGTCTGCTGACCCTTTCGGTACCGAAACGGCAAAAATCGCTCGGTAAACGCATTGAAATCCAGGATAACGGCTCTACCGGAGAACAGCTTCAATAAGCGGGCAAGTTGACGGTTAAGTGCAGCGCGGCGGGCATCCGGGGGAAGCGGAGAGCCAGGCGGCTGCGGTATGGAGGATGGAGACGTCCAAGTCCGGCGGGGCGGCTGGAAATTAAGATGACCCGGGTATAGTAACCAGCACCGTTTACCCAATAAGGCTTCTGCAGTATCAGCGGCTTCGCCGGGCTTTTCATATAGCACCATCATTCAGGCGCATTGTAGTGGGAGATTCCGGCTATGGTGCGTCTTTTCACGGAGAGCGGATTACCCGCCGCCGCATTTTACGAAAGGAGGAGGCACATTTGGCAGCTAATTTTTACGAAGCACTGGGCGTGGGGGAGAAGGCCACCAAGCAGGAGATAAAAAAGGCCTATCAGAAGCTCGCGAAGAAATGGCATCCCGATGTCAACAAGGCGCCGGAGGCGGAAACGAGGTTCAAGGAAGCGGCGGAAGCCTATGAGGTCTTGGGCAATGAGGAGAAAAGAAAAGCCTACGATGAGGAGCTCCGCTACGGCTTCAGCGGCCCAAGAGGGGGCGGGGCAGGACGCGGCGGAGCTTCGTCTTCGGCGTATGGAGATTCGCCTTTCGGTGCGGGCTGGAGCGGAAGCTACTCCTCCTCCGGCGGGATTTCCGGGGACGATTTGTTTGGAATGTTCTTCGGCAGCCGGGGTGCGGCGGACCGGGCGGGGTTTGATTTTTTCGGCAGCGGCGGAGCAGGCGGACCCTTCGGTGAAGCGCGCAGCACGATGCAGGCGCAGCTTGAGGTTACGCTGGAGCAGGCTTACAAAGGCGGGAGCATCCGGGTGCAGGTAGGAGGCAAGGATGTGAATGTCAGTATCCCGGCGCGTGCCGCCGAAGGAACGGTTATCCGCATTCCCGGCAGCGGCGGAAATGGAACGGCCCCAGGCGGCGACCTGCTGATCTCGCTGCATCTGCTGCCGCATGATATTTACGAGCCGGAGGGCGGAGACCTGTATGGCACGGTGGAGATTGCGCCGTGGCAGGCCGTGCTCGGCGGCGAAGCCAAGGTGCCGCTGCCGGACGGCAGCAGCGTGAAGCTGAAGATCCCGGCCGGGATGTCCAGCGGCAAAACGCTGCGCCTCTCCGGCAAGGGTCTGAAGCGCCCGAATGGCGCGAACGGTGACATATTGTTCGCGGTGGAGATTGTGATTCCCGCCGAATTGACGGAGGCGGAGAAGAAGCTGTACCGCCAGCTATCCGAAGCTGGCAGCTTCCAGGCCGGGGCCAAACGGCAGGCCCCGGGCGGAGCCGCGCGGCGCAAAGCCGCGATGGGCTGAGGTCCGGTACAACGATAGAAAGGTGATGAAGAAGATGGACTTCAACAAATTAACACAGAAGCTGCAGGAGGCGGTTGCCGCAGCGCAGTCGCTGGCAGCGGCAGGCGGGCATCAGGAGATTGACACGCTGCATCTGCTGAAGGCGCTGCTTCAGCAGCATGAGGGTCTGCTGCCGCGCCTGCTGCAGAAGATGAACATTCCCGCAGCCGAGCTGCTGCAGGGTACGGAGGAGCTGCTGCAGCGGAAGCCTAGCGTCAGCGGATCGGGCGCAGGCACAATGCGGCGGTATGCGTCGCAGCCCTTGATCGCTGTGCTGGAGCAGGCCGAGCGGGAAGCGGCGCTGATGCAGGATGAATTCGTGGCGGTGGAACACGCCGTACTGGCGATGGTGTCCGATTCCGGCAGCGGGAACCGTGAGCTGCGCGGGTTGTTCGTGAGCCGCGGAGTGACGCGCGATAAGCTGCTGGCGGTGCTTGCGGACATCCGCGGTCATCAGCGGGTGACAAGCCGGGAGCCGGAAGCAACCTATGAGGTGCTGGAGAAATACGGCCGTGATCTGGTAGCCGAGGTGCGGGCGGGCAAGATTGACCCCGTTATCGGGCGTGATGGTGAGATTCGCCGGGTTATTCGCATCCTTTCCCGCAAAACGAAGAACAACCCGGTGCTGATCGGGGAGCCGGGCGTAGGGAAAACGGCGATTGTCGAGGGGCTGGCCCACCGGATTGTCCGCAAGGATGTGCCGGAGGGGCTGAAGGACAAGACGATCTTTTCGCTGGATATGAGCGCGCTGATCGCCGGGGCCAAGTACCGGGGGGAATTCGAGGAACGGCTGCAGGCGGTGCTGAAGGAAATCCGCGAGAGCGACGGACGGATCATCCTCTTCATTGACGAGCTGCATACGATTGTCGGCGCAGGCAAAACCGAAGGTGCGATGGACGCCGGGAACATGCTGAAGCCGATGCTGGCGCGCGGCGAGCTGCATTGTATCGGGGCGACAACCCTGGATGAATACCGCAAGTATATCGAGAAGGACCCGGCTCTGGAACGGCGTTTCCAGCAGGTGCTGGTCAGTGAGCCGGATGTTGAAGATACGATTTCTATTCTGCGCGGGCTGAAGGAGCGCTTCGAGGTCCACCACGGGGTCAAAATCCACGATAGCGCATTGGTCGCAGCCGGGGTATTGTCGAACCGCTATATTACGGACCGTTTCTTGCCGGATAAGGCCATTGATCTGGTGGATGAAGCATGTGCGATGATCCGCACGGAGATTGACTCCATGCCGGGCGAGATGGATGCGGTGACACGCCGCCTGATGCAGATGGAGATTGAAGAAGCCGCGCTCAAAAAAGAAACCGACGACGCCAGCAAGCGCCGCCTGGAAACTCTGCAGCGTGAGCTTGCCGATCTTAAGGAGAAGCATCTCGGGATGACGGCGCGCTGGGAGAAGGAGAAGTCGGCCATTCAAGGCCTGCGCGAGCTGAAAAAGAAGCTGGAGCAGGCCCGCAAGGACCTGGTGGACGCGCAGGAAGACTACGATCTCAACAAGTCTGCAGAGCTCAGCTACGGGATTATTCCCGACCTGGAGCGGCAGCTTAAGGCCGCAGAGGAAGCGGCGGCACAGGATCAGGAGAGCCGTCTGCTGCGTGAAGCCGTGACCGAAGAGGAGATCGCCGACATCGTCTCCCGCTGGACCGGCGTTCCGGTGAGCAGACTTGTAGAAGGCGAGCGGGATAAGCTGCTGCGTCTGGAGGATACGCTGCATGAACGGGTAGTCGGACAGGAGGAGGCAGTCCGGCTGGTCGCGGATGCGGTGCTCCGGGCGAGAGCAGGCATCAAGGACCCGAACCGGCCGATTGGCTCGTTCCTGTTCCTCGGGCCGACCGGGGTCGGCAAGACGGAGCTGGCGAAGGCGCTGGCCGTATCGCTGTTCGACCGTGAAGACGGCATGATCCGTATTGACATGTCGGAATATATGGAGAAGCACAGTGTGTCCCGCCTCGTCGGTGCGCCTCCCGGGTATGTCGGCTATGAGGAAGGCGGCCAGCTCACGGAAGCGGTGCGCCGCCAGCCGTACACCGTGGTCTTGCTGGATGAGGTGGAGAAAGCCCATCCCGACGTGTTCAACATCCTGCTGCAATTGCTGGATGACGGGCGGCTGACCGATTCACAGGGCCGGATGGTAGACTTCAAGAATACAATCATCATCATGACCTCGAACATTGGCTCGCCGCATCTGATTCAAGGCACCGACGACAACGGGGAGCTGACGAATGCGGTCAAGGACAGAGTCATGAAAGAGCTGAGCGGACATTTTCGGCCGGAGTTCCTGAACCGCGTGGATGACATTGTGATGTTCAAGCCTTTGGCTTTGGATGAAATCGAACAGATCGTTCTCAAGCTGGCAGATGGCCTGCGTCTGCGTCTGGCTGAACGGGGTGTGGGCCTTGATCTTAGCGAATCGGCAGTACGGTTCATCGCCAGAGAAGGCTTCGATCCGGTGTATGGCGCAAGACCGCTGAAACGGTTCATCCAGCGCAGCCTGGAGACCCGTGTGGCCCGTGCGCTGATCGCCGGTGAAGCAGAAGAGGGCTCGGTGATGGAGGTGCACGAAGCCGAAGGCGGGCTGAGCGTTACGATCACCAAGCCGAAGCCTGTGGAGGAGCCGCTGAGCTCGGTGTGAGGAAATGAGCTGGCTGTATTCAGGCCAAGTCAGAGGAACGGATGACCAGGTAGCTGCACTTAGTACAATTAAACAGGCTGGAAATTCTCTTAGCCGAGGTTTAATTGTATTTCGTGCAGCTATTTTTTTGAATATGCAGCCAATCCGCCTCCCGGCCGAATTTTAATTGCAGCAAATACAACTAAGTCTCTCAGAAGCTCAATTAGAGCTGAAATAATTGTACAGAGTACAGTTAGCCAGCAAAACCAGACGGGGTTTTACCCAGGGCCGATGCTGACACCGAACGATCGCGGACAGTAAGGTTCCTGATTCATCCTTTTGCCACAAGGAAATATATGTTTTGGTGTCTGCAGCGAAGCTGTTATACAATACCGCATAGACGGACTTAGGGAATTATATACTGCGGCTTGAGGAGTGGGGGCAATGGAACAATCACCGCTGAAGGTACAACAACTGATCAATCTTCTGCTGGCGATGAATCCGCGTGCCGAGGTGTTCTGGTACGATGCGGAGGGGAAATACCGGCCGCTGACGGACGAGGATGTGCAGGAGATTTATGCGCCGGAGGAAGCGGCGAAGACGGTTGCGCATATCGGCGGACCCGGTAGAGCTGCAGAAGCGGAGGAAACCGTATGAAGCAGGCGTTGATTACCTTGGAGAAAGGGACGGCCATTCAGCTTGAGCTCTTCGAACAGGATGCGCCGGGGACTGTAGCCAATTTCGAGAAGTTGGCGAACAGCGGCTTTTATGACGGTCTGACCTTTCAGCGCGTCGTTCGGGACTTTGTAGCCCAAGGCGGCTGTCCGGAAGGCACCGGCAGAGGGGGCACGGACAAAATTCCCTGCGAGACACAGAACAATCCCCATAAGCATGTGCGCGGGGCATTGTCGATGGCTCATTTTGGGCCGGGTACTGGAAGCTGCCAGTTTTTTATCTGCTATGATGCCTTTGACTATCTTGATGGCTGGCATACGGTATTTGGGCAGGTAACCGCCGGGATGGAGCATGTGGATGCCTTGAAACGCGGGGATGTGATGAAGGAAATCAGGGTGTGGTAGATCGGGCCTTGAGGCTCTAATGGATTGATTTTCCTCCAAGTTACATTTATGTGAAATTCCATCCATTGTTATTCCGAGTATTCCGATGTATAATTCAAAAAACAACGAGTGGATTTGCTCATAGACAATGGAGGAGAGAAAGATATGCGAAGAGGGTTATCTGGACTTGCAGTTATAATGATATTAACATTTTTGATTAGTGCGTGCTCCGGGGGGAATAACGCCGCATCACCGGCAGCCAGCAATGCGCCTGCAGAATCACAGCAGCCTGCTGCCAGCGAAGGACCAAAAGACGGAGGAAACCTGATCATCGGGGTTGCATCCGATCCGGTAGTGCTGAATCCGAACTATGCGGGCGACCGTGTCAGCCTGACCATCGACCAGGCGCTGTATGCGCCGCTGTTCCAAGTGAATAACGGCAAGAAAACCTTTTATCTGGCAGATAGCCTGACACCTTCGGCCGATAATCTTACTTATACACTGAAGCTCAAGAGCGGACTTACCTGGCATGATGGTGAGAAGCTGACGGCTGATGACGTAGTGTTCACTATCGACAAAATTTTGGATGAGAAGCAGAACAGCTTCCTGCGGGCCAACTTCCTGATTGGCGATAAGCCGATCACAGCCAAGAAAGTGGATGATCTGACTGTAGAATTCAAGCTGCCGCAGGTTAGCCCGGCTTTTGAAGCTACGCTGGTGCAGGTCTCTCCGATTCCAAAGCATATTTTTGAGAACGAAGCCGACATTGAGAAAAGCACCAAAAACGCCGCTCCCGTCGGTTCCGGTCCATTCAAGTTCAAAGAGTACAAGGCTGGCGAATATCTGACGCTGGAACGATTCGATAACTATTTCGGCGGCAAGCCGCATCTGGATTCGGTAACATACCGGATTGCCAAGGATGCCAATGCAGCGAACCTTGCTCTGCAGAACGGTGAAATCAATGTGCAGTATCTTGATCCTAAGGATGTAGCTACGATTCAGGCTACGAATAATTTTGAAATCCTGCCATACGCTGAGGGACGTCTGTCTTATCTGATGTTCAATGCGAACAGCGATACCGGCGTTCTGGCGAAAAAAGAAGTCCGTCAAGCCCTGTCGCTGGCACTCAGCCGCGATGAAATTATCCAGACAGCCTACACTTCGAGTGAATATGCTGATCCGGCCAAGTCCTTCTTGACTCCAGACGCGCTGTATTTCACCAATGATGTGCCTACCTTCGATAACGATGCAGCCAAGGCGAAGCAAATGCTGGAAGCGGCAGGGGTTAAGAACCTGAAGCTGAGATTCATTGTACAGAGCGGCAACAAGGCGCAGGAAGCGATCTCCCTGTATGTGCAGCAGAAGCTGAAGGCTGTCGGCGTAGATGTTGAACTGCAAAGCATGGATTCCTCTGCCTGGGTGCAGAAGTTCATCGACCTTAAGGCTACTGACTTTGAACTGGCCTTGACCGGTTATATCATGGGTTATGACCCGGATGCTTACCGCATTCTGTTCACATCCGGCGCTTCCTCCAACTATTCGCATTATGCGAACCCTGAAGTCGACAAGCTGCTGAATGAAGGTGCAGGAGAAGCTGATACCACCAAACGTGGAGAAATCTATAAAAAAGCACAAGAACTTGTTGCAGAGGATGCACCAATCTATCCTATCGCTTATACTAAAACAGTGGTTGCTGTATCCAAGAACTATGGCGGACTTGAAGAAGCGGTGCTGAAGCCTGTCGTAATCTTCGAAGACCTGTCCAAGATCTACCTTAAATAAGATCAGCCAAAAAATAAGTACGGGAAAAAATAAGCTGGGCACCCAGCTTATTTTTTTGCCGATCAGGAGCGGGAGAAGCTGCGTATGAGACAACTCATCGTCCGAAGATTGCTGCAGACACTGCCGATGCTGTTTTTTGTATCGGTTGTGTGTTTTACAATGATCAAGCTGGCTCCGGGAGATCCGGTGCTGTCTTTTGTTACACCGAATATGCACGCGGAGGATATTGAACGTATCCGCCATAACCTGGGACTGGATAAACCGGCCTATATTCAATATTTCATCTGGATCAAAGAGATAGCGCAGGGCAATTTCGGCTATTCCCTCGTCAATCATCAGCCTGTGCTCGGACAAATTCTGGAGCGCCTTCCGGCTACAGCCGGTCTGATGGGCAGTGCCATTGCCCTTGCGGTGGTGCTGGCGATTCCGCTTGGCCTGATTGCCGGTGCGAACCGCAACCGCTGGGTAGACAAGCTGATCAATTTTATCTCCTATATCGGGATTTCGATTCCGTTATTCTGGCTGGCGATTCTGCTGATGTATCTGTTCGCGATCAAGCTGCACCTGCTGCCGAGCATGGGCATGCGCACGATTGGTGTGGAGTCGGCTGTGGATGTGCTGAAGCATGGCATTTTGCCATGCACTGTGCTGGCCTTCGGTTTTCTCGCCGGGTATGTACGTTATATCCGCTCCAGCACCATCGGACAACTGAAAGAGGAGTACGTGCAGATTCAATATGCTTTTGGCTCGAAAAAGTCCACGATTCTGTTCCGGCATGTCATGAAGCATGTGCTGCTGCCGGTGATTACGCTGCTCGGTATGTCTATGGGCGATCTGGTGGCGGGAGCTATCGTAACGGAGACAGTCTTTTCCTGGCCGGGTATCGGCTCGCTGGGCATGACGGCGGTCAAGGGGATGGATTATCCGGTGATCATGGGGATTACCCTGTTCTCCTCCCTGATGCTGATCATCGGCAATCTGGCCGCAGATATACTCTACAGTTTCGTGGACCCACGAATCAAATTGAAAAAGGGGTGACCTCATGAATCGCAGTAAATGGAAAAATGTAAGGGACGAGCTGTTTACAAACGGTCTGGGTGTCGCCGCCTTGCTGACTCTGATCGTGTTCACGCTCGGGGCGATTTTCGCCTTTCTGTCCGGCTATGATCCCAATGCTATGGACGCTATGGCCCGGCTTACGCCGCCGGGGGCCGGCCACTGGTTCGGCACTGACGACTACGGGCGGGATTATCTGGCGAGAGCTTTGTACGGGGGACGCGTATCCCTGCTGGTCGGGTTTGCTTCGATGATCGTAGCGACCGGCATCGGGGCCACGATAGGTGTAATCAGCGGCTATTTCGGCGGCTGGCTGGATAATCTTCTGATGCGGATGCTGGATGTGATCATGTCGATCCCGTCGTTTCTGATTCTGCTGCTGCTCAGTGTATATTTGAAGCCAAGCGTCGGCAATATCATCATTATTATCGCACTCCTGATGTGGATGAACGTGGCCCGGGTCGTCCGGGCAGAGACGATGACTATCAAGGAACGCGAATATGTGCTCTACGCCAAGGCTTCGGGACAAAGCGGCTTCGGCATCATCTGGCGGCACATTCTTCCCGGCCTTGTGCCGGTCATTATCGTGGGCGCGACCAACAATATCGCTTCAGCGATTATGATGGAATCGTCGCTGAGCTTTCTCGGCTTCGGGGTGCAGCCGCCGAATGCCACCTGGGGCAGCATGCTGAACAGCGCACAGGGCTACATCGCCCAGGCGCCGTATCTGGCGCTGTTTCCGGGGCTTTTGATCCTGCTGACGGTGCTGAGCTTTAATGTGCTGGGTGATATTTTGCGGGTGGGCTTTGAACCGAAGCTGATCCGAAGATAGGAGTGAAGACACAATGACGGAACATCTGCTGTCTGTTGAAGATTTGAAGGTTTCGTTCGCTACCCGGGATGGAGAGAACAAGGCCGTCCGCGGAGTCAGTTTTCATATAGATGCCGGTGAAACTGTTGGGATTGTCGGGGAATCCGGCAGCGGCAAAAGCGTCACAGCTAAGGCGATCATGTCGCTCATTACGCCTCCGGGCCGCATCACTGCCGGAAATATCCGGTTTCGCGGCGAGAGCCTGTCCGGGCTTTCGGAGAAGCAGTGGCGGCACCTGCGCGGCAACCGTATTGCGATGGTCTTTCAGGACCCGATGACCTCGCTCAATCCGGTGAAAAAAATCGGCCAGCAGCTCACAGAGGTTATCCGCAGGCATCGTGGGCTGGATAAAGACGCTGCTTATGCCGAGGCGGCCAAGATGCTGCGCCAGGTGGGCATCCGTGATGCGGAGCAGCGTCTGCAGCAATATCCGCATGAATTCAGCGGCGGCATGCGGCAGCGGGTAATGATTGCTATGGCGCTCTCCTGCCAGCCGGAGCTGCTGATTGCCGACGAGCCGACAACGGCGCTGGATGCAACGATACAGGCGCAAATTCTTGACCTTTTTAAAGAGCTTAAAGGCAATTCCGATACAGCGGTCGCGCTGATTACGCATGACCTCGGCGTGGTGGCGCAGGTCTGCACCCGGGTAATCGTCATGTACGGCGGGCTGATTATGGAGGAAGGAACGGTGGAGGATATCTTCTACCGGCCCCAGCATCCATACACCCAAGGCCTGCTGCGCTCCATTCCGAAGCGCGGCGGCGGTTCGCGTGAACGGCTGATTCCGATTGAGGGTACACCGCCCGATCTGCTCGACCCGCCTCCCGGCTGCCCGTTTATGGAGCGCTGCCCACATGCTTTTGGCCGCTGCAGAGAGCTCCCTCCGGCAGTAGAACTCTCTCCGGGCCACCGCTCAATGTGCTGGTTGGCACAGGGGACGCAGGAGCAGCCGGCAGCTTATGCTGAGGGGAGGGATTCCAGTGAGTGAGAGCAAGGTATTGGTGGATGTGAATAATCTCAAGAAACACTTCTCCAAAGGCAAGGATATGCGCGGACGCGATACAGCCGTATTGAAGGCCGTCGATGGCGTCAGCTTCCAGATCCGCCAGGGCGAGACCTTTGGTCTGGTGGGCGAATCCGGGAGCGGCAAGTCTACGGTTGGCCGCTGTCTGCTCCGGCTGTACGATTATACGGCAGGTGAGGTGTCTTTCGACGGACAGCCGCTCGGCAAACTGGGCGAGAAGGGGCTTAAGCCTTTCCGCCGCCGGATTCAGTCGATCTTCCAGGACCCGTATTCTTCGCTGAATCCGAGCCTGAATGTGCTGGAGCTGATCAGCGAGCCGATGAAAATCCACGGCATCTACCAGGGCGAAGAGCGTAAGGAAGCGGTCGCCGCGCTGCTGGAGCGGGTAGGGCTCAAGAGAGAGCATCTGTACCGCTATCCCCACGAGTTCAGCGGTGGACAGCGCCAGCGCATCTCCATTGCCCGGGCGCTGTCGGTACGGCCTGAATTTGTCGTCTGCGACGAGCCGATCTCAGCCCTCGACGTTTCGGTTCAGGCCCAGGTCGTCAATATGCTGGAGGACCTGCAGTCCGAGTTCGGTCTGACGTATCTGTTCATCGCCCATGACCTGTCAATGGTCCGGCATATTTCCGACCGCATCGGCGTCATGTACGGGGGCCGCCTGGTTGAGGTTGCGGAGAGCGATGAATTGTACGACAATCCGCTTCATCCCTACACCAAAGCGCTGCTGTCTTCCATTCTGGAGACAGACCCGCAGAAGGTAAGCCAGCGGATACAACTGGACGGCTATGCCGGGGCAGGCAACGCGGGTGAGCAGGCTGAGCTCCGTGAAGTAAGCCCGGGCCACTACGTGGCTCTTGACTAAATAAGTTTAACTTAAAAAAATCATAAAAAGGTAGGAGTGCGGAGGGGAAGTTTGGAACTGTAGGAGCGGTAGCGACCGCCTTTGTCTGCGGATTTCAACCGCGAACAGCGGTAATAATCAAGAAATCTGCAGGCGGGCAGCGGCCGGAAGTCCAAACATTCCCCGCAGTTACGACCAGACCCTAGTATGAAAATCTAAAGTTCAACTTATATAGTTCGATTAATTTACAATCGTAATGGGAGGTTATGAGATGACTGATATTTTAAACAAAGTGAAATTGTCGCAATGGGATGCACTGCTGGTGGAATCACTGCGTTCCCTGGGCTGGTCCGATGAAGAGCTGCTGCGCAGAGTTGAATCGGGAGAGCTTCCGGTTGATGAGAGCGAATATGAATTCGATTATGCACAGTTGACCGCTTTGGCGGGCGAGCAGTCTGAGCAGTTCCGGCAGGCGGTGACCGGCGGCTACCAGATCAAGTACAACACGATCCGCGGCATCCGCAGTTGGATTTCCGTCGCGCTTGGCATACAGGCGGAGCTGGAGCTGGAGGAAGGCAAGGAAGCTGTAGAAGTGGCTTTGACAGAGGACGAGAAGAACCGGCTGGAATCGGTTCTGTCCTTCGGCTGGCAGATTATAGCTGCCGGCAGCGCCGGAGTATACCGGATCGAGCCTATTCAGAGATAGGCGTGATATGAGAACAGATTGCCCTCCTGGCCATATGTGCCAGGAGGGCAATTTTGCGTGAAACGGCGGTGTAAATTTTCCTTCGTCCAGAATATGTTAATGTACGGCTGCTGTACTGCGGAATTGAACAAATTTTGTTTGTGTATTTCTGCCGTGTTTCTGAAACGCGTATCGTCTAATAGACGTATGAGAAGAAACGGAAAAACGGCATAGGATGTATAGAGGGAATAGAATTGTGTGTGAAATGAAAGAGCCAGGGGAGTTAGTTGAAATAAGGCGGTGCTGTGTAGAATTAGGTGGAATTAGTAGAACTAATCTGCTGGATTTGTCTATGCAGCAAGCCTAAGTTGGATTTTCTCCACTTATTTCAGGGGATTTTTGCCTGTATCAGCCCATTCGGGCGAATTAGGTTCCTTTTTTCCAGCTATTGTCCTTGGCGGGAACAAATTACACGAATTAGTTGTCCTTTTTCCACAATAGGTTGGTAGCTCCGGCAGCAGATAGCAGCCTGGCATCCCGCACCGCTACCAATCCCTGGATATGGGAAGGCAGCGGACAGTCTACATGAGGTCGGCACAGGGGAGCGGGACCGGATTAAATCTGCAGCCTGAAGACGGTTGTAGATACCGATGAGCAGGCTCCGGTGTTTACAGGCTGATCTCTTACAAGTTCAGCTGGATTTTGCGGGTGCTGAGGACACCTTCAAGACCGGCAGGGTCTGTGCTTACTTTGCGGGAGACGAACTTTTCGGCCTGCTCTGAAGTGCGGATACGGAGCGGCTTGGTCTCCATGTTCACCAGATCCCACATCACTTCGGCAACGGAATCCGCCGTCTGAGGCTCCGTATTGCGCTGCAGGAAAGTGGCTCTGTAGGCATCGAGGATTGGTTTATATTCGTCTTCCAGAATTCCGCCGGTATCGGCTATGTGCCCAAGCACGGTTTTGTTGAATTCAGTGGCGATAGCGCCGGGTTCAAGCAAAGTCACATCAATATTGAACTGCGGCTTGTAATAGGTAGCGAGACTTTCCAGCAGGCCTTCCAACGCGAACTTGCTGGCGCAGTAGATTTCATTCATAGGCTGGCCCACCAGTCCGCCTACGCTGGAGGTGGCCACAATATGCCCGTAGCCGGTCTTGCGCAGCAGTGGCAGTGCGGCCCGGATCGTATGCATGACCCCATAGACGTTGGTGTCGAAGACACGGTGAATGTCCTCCATCGGGGCTTGCCCCAGCGCTCTGAGGTAGCCGAAGCCGGCGTTGCAGAACAGCACATCGAGCGTTCCCTGCTCCTGTTCAATCTGATCTATAACCCGCCCGATGCTCTCCGGCTTCGTGACTTCCAGCTCGACAAACTTAAGATTGTCCACTTCGCGGTATAGCTCCTGATCGCGGTCCAGGTTGCGGGTTCCGGCATAGACGGTCCAGCCTTCCTTGGCGAATTTCAGAGCCGTTGACAGGCCGATTCCAGTTGAAGCGCCGGTGATGCAGATGATTTTGCCCATACAGGTGAACCTCCAATTTTTTTAAAAATTTATTAGAAAGCATATACTCCTTTTAAGGACGGCGTATCCTTTTTTACCTGCACATTATAGCACAACGGCGGCATGACCCAGCAAACCTCCGGCATTTCGACAATAAATTTGTATTTTCGCGTATTTAGCGGGGCATTCAGTTGCTATAAGTGTTTTCGTTACTGTAGACTATAAACTATATACAAAAGTCCTAATCGCAAGCGAATGGAGAGGAACAGAAGAACAATGGATGTATTTAAACGTTATTATGCGAATTTAACAGTCCGGCGCTTTTTGATTCTGGGGCTGATTGCACTGCTGCTGTACAGTATTAGAGATATGCTGAATCTGGTGCTGCTCACGTTTCTGATGGCTTATGTGATGAACAGCTTTCAGGTGCTGCTGTCCAAGCAGATCGGCAAATTTGTCAAGGTGAATAGCAAGGTGATCATCATCCTCCTATACGTCGCTCTAATCACCATGATTGTGATGGCGCTCGTCAAATACCTGCCCAGGGTATTTATTCAGATTAAGCAATTGGCTGATTTCCTGACGAATTTAACCCCTGATGATATCCCGCAAAACCAGATTGCGCAGTATATATTCGAAAAACTCAAGGATTTGAACTATCAGTCCTATATGACCCATGGTATTGAATATGTGCTGAGGATCAGCGACTGGGGCACAACCTTCGTATTATCAACCATTCTAAGCTTGGTCTTTATCCTGGAAAAAAACCGGATTGTCAGCTTTACCTCCCGCCTGAGAGAGAGCAAGATTTCCTGGTTTTACGTGGAGCTGGAGTATTTTGGCAAAAAATTCATCGCCTCCTTCGGCAAAGTCATTGAAGCACAAATTCTTATCGCGCTGTTCAATACGATGTTTACGGTGTGCGGCTTGTGGATACTTGGCATGTTCTTTTCGCCTTTCCCTTACCTTTTCGCGTTGTCCATCATGATTTTCCTGCTCAGTCTAATTCCGGTTGTAGGCTTTGTGATCTCACTTATTCCCCTGTGCATCATAGGTTACAATATTGGCGGGCTGACGATGATCATTTACGTACTGGCGCTGATTGCCGTGCTGCATGTGATGGAAGGGTACTTCCTCAATCCGAAGCTGATGTCCTCCAAAATGAATCTGCCGATGTTCTACACCTTTATCGTGCTGCTGTTCTCTGAGCATTATATTGGCATATGGGGACTCATTCTCGGTATTCCGATCTTTGTCTTTTTCCTCGATATTTTGGAGATTAAGCGGGACAAATCAGGAGCATAGAGCGGTGCTTCAGCATCCACATTACTATAAAAGTGACATTCCTGCTGAACGCAGACTGAATGTCACTTTTTTTATTTTAATAACGAATGGGACGGCCGTTTGTACTGGAGGAGGCAATTATAATGATCAGATATCCGTCGTTACGGCCAGGAGGCGTAATAGGCACAACAGCCCCTTCATCCGGGGTAAAAGCGAACCATCATGCTCTGCTGAAGCTGGCAGTCAGCCGATTGGAGTCGACAGGCTTTCACGTAGTATGCGGCGATACCGTGTGGACCCAGGTCAAGGCCAAATCATCACCGGCCAAAGTGCGTGCTGCCGAATTCAATCAGATGATGGCAGATGAGAGTATTCAGCTTATTTTCCCGCCTTGGGGCGGAGAACTGCTGATTGAGATTCTGGAAGCTGTTGATTTTGATGCGATGCCTTGCAAATGGGTCTTGGGATATTCAGATGTTAGTGCTCTGTTGCTGGCAATCACTCTGAGAACGGGCATCGCCACTGCGCATGGAACCAACCTGATTGATCTCAGAGGGGAATTCATGGACGATACTACAGCGATGTGGCAGGAGGTGCTGGCAACACAGACAGGGGAAGCCATTCTCCAGCACTCTTCTGCAAGCTATCAAAAGGAATGGAACTTCGGCGAATCCTCGCCCTGCGTGTTTCACCTGACGGAGCAGACCCGCTGGCGTTCCGTTTCCGGCGAGGATGTGCATATTCAAGGCTGTCTACTTGGCGGATGCATTGATGTAATCAGACATTTGATCGGCACGCCGTTTGGTGATCTCCGGCATTTTCAGCAGCATTATATTGGGGATGAACCAATCCTGTGGTATATGGAGAATTGTGAGCTGTCTGTAACCGACCTGCGCAGATCGCTGGTGCAGATGAAGCTTGCGGGATGGTTTGAACACTCAGCGGGTCTGATGTTCGGCAGAAGCGCCGCCAACCGGCCAGTCGAGGATTATACGGTGGAGGACGTCTACCGGGACATGGCGGAGGAATTGCAGTTGCCGGTAATTTATGATATTGATTGTGGGCATGTTCCGCCGCAGCTTACCTTCATCAACGGAGCATACGCTGAGGTTGAGCTGAGAGCCGATCAGGGCCGCGGCTCAGTGAAGCAGATTTTCAAGCCGTGATCGGGCGGAAAGCGGCTTGAGTTTTCAAAACAACGGCAGAAATGCCGTTACTGGCGCCGCCGCGAGCCGCTGGGCGTGAAACAACGGCAAAAGTGCCGTTGTTAGTGCCACCGCAGGCAGCTGGGCGTGAAACAAAGGCAAAAATGCCGTTGTTAATCCCGCCGCGTGTCGCCGCTCCACCCCAAAAAAAACAGGCCATCCCATCCGCATATTTCCTGCAGATGGGATGGCCTGTTCCAGACGACCGAGTACTATGTACTCTCTGTTAGCCGAATGAAGTCAGGACGCTCTGCGCCACGATCTCTTTCAATTCGGCTTTTTGGGCGGTATACTGCTGCTGGGTGATGCTGCCGCTGGCGAGCCTTGCATCGAGCTGCTGTGTAAGCTGGGCGACTTGCAAATTGATGACGCTGTCAATGTTACCGCCACTATCTGCAGCGATATCCTTCAGAGATTTACCGTCATAGAGCGAATCGTACAGTTCTTCATCTGATGACTGGTTCAATGCTTCCAATAGGTCATCCTTTTCAGCTACACTGGTAGCAGACCATTTAGCGACCGGGCTGGCACTTGCCAGGGGCTTGCCCCAGGCGGTTCCTCCGAAGGAGATGGCTACAATCATCGACCCCACAATCATTACTCGTTTTATATTCATAAGTCATCCTCTTTTCATGTGTTGTTATATCGGCGCAGGGTTATTGGTTACGTTAGCTAAGGTGCTTCAACTAATATCATTGTACCCGGCAAAGCTGAGATTAAGCTTAACTCTTCTTTAAGATAACCTAAAGAATGAGCCTCTTCCGGATACTACGTTTGGATGACGATTTGGGTGCATTTCTTTTTTGCCTATGGGAACCTTTCGGGCTTAAGCCCGTCTGGAAGTATACCGGAAGAGTAATTGTGGAAATCAAGGGTGAAAATAAATGCAAGCGAAAGAGGTGAATCGCAGGGTGGCCAAAAAAGTGCTGGTAGTGGATGATGAACCGGGCATTGTAAGTGCAATTGCCTACGCGCTGCGGCGTGAAGGCTATGAGGTGGATACCGCCGGTGACGGTGAAGAGGCGCTCGGCAAAGCGCTTGCGTTCCGTCCGAACGTGATGGTGCTTGATGTGATGATGCCGAAGATGAGCGGATATGATGTATGCCGCAAGCTGGAGGACCGGGATGATATCGGAATTATTCTTCTAACCGTCAAAAATGATATCGTCGATAAAATCGTCGGTCTGGAGCTGGGTGCGGACGATTATATGACCAAGCCATTTGAAATCCGTGAGCTGCTGGCGAGGGTGAAGGCGCTGCTGCGTAGGCTCGAGAAGAACACCGCCGAGGTTAAAAGCGAGGTCATTGAGTACGGCGCTTTGCAGGTCCATGCGGACCGGCGTTCGGTCCTGCTGGGCAGCGAGTCGCTGGAGCTGACGCCGAAGGAATTCGATCTTCTGCTCCTGCTGCTGTCCCATCCGCAGCGCGTCTATATGCGCGAAGAGCTGCTAGAGCAGGTCTGGGAGATGGACTACGCCGGCGGCACACGCACGGTGGACATCCATATCCAGCGGCTGCGCAAAAAGCTGGGCGAGCCGTACCAGAATATTCTCCAGACCGTCTATGGCGTCGGCTATAAGGCCGTCCCGGCAGGGAGCTTCGCATGAAAATCAGCATCAAGCTGAAGTTCAGCCTGTTCCTGGCCGTGCTGCTAATTCTGGCGATAAGCATCCTGAGCTTTTTCGTGCTGCGCGGAGTGAGTCTGAATCAGCAGGCACAGATGGAGAGCACGCTGGCCCAGCATGCCAAAACAGTAAATCTGCGGGTTAAGCAGACCTACTATACCGGAGCACGGCTGGAGCCGCAGGCGTTCATGCAGCAGCGGGGCAAGGCGCTGGCCGCCGAACTGGCCGGATTCACCGGCCTTGCGGTTACGCTCTATGATGCGCAGGGCCAGCAGGTCGGCAGCTCCCGGCAAGGGGAGGCTGCATCAGCGGGACCGAAGCCTGCAAATGCGCTGGCCTATGCGCTGCAGAATAAAATCGCCTACCAGAGCGCAGGCGATACCTTGCTCTATCTGGCGCCTCTGCAAGGGCCGGACAGCCAGATGGGGGCTATGCAGCTGGAGTATTCGCTGGCAAGCGCACAGAGCTTCCAGCGGACGCTGCTGAATCTGTTCCTAACCACAGGGGGCGCGGTTCTGCTCCTCAGCTTCATCGGAGGTTACCTTTATTTCAACCGGGCTGCGGTGGCCATCGGGCGATTGAAAAAGGCGGCGGAGTCTATACAGCGGGCCGACTATATTACTGCACCGCCGGTGAAGCGCAAGGATGAGCTGGGCGAGCTGGCCGAGGGTATTTATTTTATGAGCCGGGAGATTGAGAGCAGCATTGCCGCGAAGGATGCGGAGCAGCATAAGCTGCAGCTCGCCGTCCAGAAGCTGCAGGCGCTAGAGCAGCAGCAGAAGCAGTACATCGGCAACATCAGCCATGAGTTCAAGACGCCGCTGACCTCGATCAAGGCTTATGTGGATCTGCTGAACATGTACGAGGATGATCCCAAGCTGCTGCATGACGCCAAGCTTAACATCGCCAAAGAAACGCAGCGGCTGTACGAAATGGTAGAGAAGGTGCTGCAACTGACGGCGCTTGAGAAATATGATTTCGAGTCCCAGGCCGGGCGGCTGGAGGTAGCGGAGGAACTGCGCGATATCTGCGGGCGCATGAACGGCAAGGCGGAGCGGTATGGTCTGACGATTACGCTGGATGTCCAGCCGGCCCATATTTGGATCGACCGGGAGAGCTTCATGCACATCTTCATCAACCTCCTCGACAATGCGATCAAATACAATGTTCCGCAAGGGATGATCCACCTTCACAGCGAGGTCAGGGACAACCGGGTCTGGATTACGGTGAAGGATTCCGGGATCGGCATTCCGGATGGGTCCAGGGACAAAATCTTCGAGCCCTTTTACACGGTCAACCGCGACCGGTCCAGACAGTCCGGGGGTACGGGGCTTGGCCTCTCCCTCGTTCGAAATCTGGTGGAGAAGCAGAACGGGACCATTACTTTGCTGGACACAGGTGGAGCCGGATCAGCGTTTGAACTCTCTTTTCCGGCGGTGGATTAAGGGCTGAAGTTTTACAACTTGGAAACATTCCGCGATGCTTTGGAAATATGCCTTCAGTATGCTTGGAGCAACACAACCTCTAGGGGGATACATTCATGAACATTACAATGAGCGGCAGAGCAGGCAAGGTGGCGCTGATTCTCATGAGCACAGCAGTTCTGCTCTGGGTCACAGCCTGCAGCACAGGAAATACGGAGACACGGCAGGTCGTAGAAAAAGGCGGGCAAAAAATCACCGTCCTCGACAACACCAGCGAATCGGTCTACACCAAGCTGAAGCTTGCGGGCATCGACAAGGTGGAGGGTGTGCGCGGGCTGGATTTTGCCAGTGAGGATACGATTGTGGTGGACAAAGAGAACCGCAGCCTTCCCCCGCAGACAATCGAGGGCCAGGAACGGTATCCGCATAATCTCTATCTCCGCACGCTCTCCTCGGGGAATGACACGCCGCTTCAGGAGGGAGACAAAAATTATGGCGCGGCGCAGCTGTCTCCGGACAAGAAACAGCTCTTTTACAAAGAACTGTATGACGCGACCGGGATCGGCTATATCATGAACCTGGCTGCCGGGACTTCGGTGAAAGTAAGCGATGCGGAATTCAGAAATGAGGAAGGAAAATGGGCAGATAATGAGCATGTTATTTTCCCGGATATGGAAGGAAACATCATTTCAACCGATATAAACGGCAAGCAGGACACAGTACTCAAGACCGGAATCCCTTATGTGCATGAGGTTGTTCAGTCCGGCAGCAGGGTGTTCTATGTGACCGGGGAAGACAGCCAGCTTACCGCCTATGATACCGCAACGAAGCAGTCCAAGGCTCTGAAAAAAAATGTCATGTGGGTCGTTCCCTCACCGGATGGAAGCAGACTGGCGATTGTGGAGCGGAAGGGGCCAGGAGAAATGGTGCTGCTGCTCTGCGACAGCGAAGGTAATGAACAGTCCCGGGTGGCATCGGGCCAGCAGATTTTCGGCACAAGCTGGTCGCCGGACGGCAGCAAGCTAGCCTATGTGACGACTGCCGCAAGCGCCGCCGACAATCAGGATGGTCTGTTCATTACGGAGGTGGAGACTGGAGAACAGACGCCCGTGCTGAACGATATTGAGGTTGCTGACCAATTGCGCTGGAGCCCTTCCGGCAAAAAGCTGCTGGCTTCCGTCTCGGCTCTGAAGGATAATGTGTACCAGTTCATAACGTATGTTGTCAGGTTATCTTGATTTGTATGGTGATGCGAGGATGGTTCGGAACGAATAGTATAGAAGTAAAGATGAGCCGCAGAAAACACCCGATTCCAAATTGATGTGGAATCGGGTGAATGGCAAGGAAATTTATTTGATCGGCTTGATCATAATATTACTAAAAACTGCTGTGCCGCCGTCCGAAAACAGGGTAATTCCCTGATCGTCTAATTCGGGGAAAACGACATTGGAAAAAACAATGGCCCCCTCATCTATAAAGACCTCCACGCTCGTCTTATCGACAAAAACCCTCAGGTGAACCTTCTTATTGCTTACATCGAAGAGAGCCCTGCTCTCCAGATATTTGCCGCTCTTATCAGGGTTCCCTGTGTAAGCCCGATTGACATAGCTGTACCCGCCCTCTACAGAAACTCCGGTGTCCACATGATGGCTTGCATCGGCTGATTCCCGAAGCCTGAGCCCAACATTCCTGAGCGCTGACCAAGTGATATCGGCGGTAAGCTCGTATGCATTTCCTGTGAAAGGCAGCGTTTCAGAACCATTCACAACGATTGGCCCATAGGCGGCGGCTGCATCTGATGCTTGACTTAAGGCCTCCAGGGGTTTCGAGACAAGTTGATAGCTGCCCTCGCCTGCCTGTTTCAGCTCAATTCGGCGAACAATCGAGTCCATTCCGTTGAACCCTTCCCGCAGCGTGGGTGTATTATGGGGATACTCCCAATTATTCATCCAGGCTAAAGCATAACGGTGATGTGATTTGTCGCTGCTTGTACCATCTTCAAAGGTTACAGCGCCGTACCAGTCAAAACCGTAATCCAGCCACTGCGGTTTCTTCTGATCGGAGAAAAATGTCTTGCCGTCAAAGTCTCCTGTCCAGTAAGCATAGGTGTTAGGTTTACCGGATGAGGTGCCATTGGCGCTAACGCCAAGCACCCATTTATAGGTCCCGTCGTCCGCCTGTATCAGGTAAAGATCAGGACACTCTACAATTCCGAGTTTCTCCGTTGCGAAGCCGCTGACATAGTGCCAGGTTTTTAAGTCCAGAGACTCATAAAAGCCTACTTTTGTGCCTTCAGCCAAGACCATGACCCATTTGCCGGATAAGTCATCCCGGATGATTTTGGGATCTCTAAAATCGGTTGTCCCCGGGTTCTGCAGAACGGGAGCATTACCGTAAGCGGTAAATGTGTATCCATGGTCGGTACTGTACCATAAATATTGCTCCTGCTGCCCGCTATCGGCGGAGGGCTCCGTTACAATCGCGATCAGAGCTCCTTTTCCAAACCCGGCCGTACCTGCCTCATCTACAACGACCGACCCTGACCAGGGATCGCCATTTGGATTGGTATACTTGGGGATCGCGATCGACTCGTCTTTCCAGTGCACCAGATCTGTGGAGGTCGCATGCCGCCATTCGGTGCCGTTCCCGGTGGGATAGTCTCGATTATACAGATAATAGTAGTGGTATACTCCATCGATATAAACCGGCCTTTGCGGATCATTTTTCCATTTGTCGGGTGTTGTGAAATGATAATTGGCTCGATAGGTCTGATGTGATTGGGTAGCAGAGGTTTCCTCCGGTGCCGTGTTCCGTCCGGAAAAATAAACCGCTATTCCAATAGTGAGTATAAAGGCCAAGCAAATGTGACAGATCAGAGAGTGGCGTTTAAAAGCACGCTTATCTTTGTTCAAGGGATCAGTTCATTGTCAATTGTCCTTGTTCAAGAATGCTGTCTTGGACAACCGAGGTTTTTGAGCCTTTAATGTTCACCAGGAAGCTTGGCGCGAAGGTGGAATGCTGGTCAGCGTACAAGCCCCGGTTAGTCATATAACTAGTGATGACCACATTGTCTCCTTTCGCTTGCGGGATTGCGAAGTGAGAGTAAGTCCAGGTAAGATCATTCGGATCAAGATCCATGTGCAGAACAAGTCCGCTGCCGTTCAGTGGTTTGTAAGGACCGGTCAATGAATTTGATACATAGCCCAGCATGTATACATCATTGGCGCCAATTCCATCAATAGTCATTTTGGAGCCTCGGGAATCCGTGAACAAATACCATTTGCCATTCATTTCAAAGACGTTCGCGCGTTCGATTTCATCTGTTACGGTATTGGAGGCGATGAGCGGCTTCATAACGGTTTTCAGTGTGTAGTCATCATTCAACTCGATAATACCCAGTGAGCCGTTCGCTAATGTCGCCAGAGATTTCTTGGGACCAAACAACAATTTATCTTTTTCAGCTTCGAAGAAGGGTTTGTTTCCTTCGTAGTAAGCTCTGTTATTTAGCGATTCTTCTCCCTGGTAACCCGTTTCCGTTCCGGTATTGGATTCGAAAACAAGGTATTTATGACCGTTGTCTTCAACGTAGTGAGGATCTCTTAATGTATGGTTATCCGCATAATCGCCTCCACCGAAGGCTTGATCCACATTCTGATAGGTCTTTCCGTCTCCGTCAAAGATTGATTTGAGGTCTTCCACACCATCCACCTTCAGTGTATCCGCATCCGGCTTCGATACATTCACCTGAGCGGTCGTCAAGGTTTGCTTGCCAAAAAATCCGTTCGCCGGATCCCAGCCTTGGCGGTTGGTATAGAACAAGCGGACTTTGCCATCCTTCGTCAAGGTTGCAGAACCGGACCATTCTTCTGCTTGATTATTAAGAATCGGATCGTTTGAAACGTATTTATCACTATCCTTAAATACTCTTCCGGCATTTTTCCAGCTATCCAGCGAGGTGTCGCCCACCTTTTGATAGAACATGTAAATGAATGTGTCCCATCCTCTTTTCGGATCTCCCGCCAAAGCAAAAACGATATGGTACCCGTTGTACTCAGCAACCGTTCCATCCGCGTTTTGGAGCGGCCAGCTGTCCCAGACATCAAGGTCGATAGGGTTGCCCCACTGGTCTGCACCCTGTGCAGAAGAGATGTTTTTGATTGTGGAAGCATTGAATGGAGGCACTTGGAATTGCTCGCTCATTTGTTGCTCTGGTATTTTTAGCATGTCAGAACGGGTGATGTGGGAAAAGCCGTAGCTTTCTTTGAAGTCTTTACTGTCTCCACCTTTTGCAAAAGCTGAAGCCCCGCCACCTGCAAGTAATGCTGTTGCAAAGGTTACTGCTGCTGTTTGTCTTACAATCTTTTTGATCTTCATATTTCCTGTCTCCTTTTCTGTTTCGGCTATGTCCTCTTAAAACAGAAAAAAGACCTAAAAATACCATTGGGGGACACTTAAAAAAGTATCGATTCCCAAATGGATTTTTAGGTCTTGCCTGCTTAACAGTAACAATCCCGACAATATTTTGCTGTCACGTTAATTCTATTATTTAATGACGGATAATCGCTATAGACTGAAATTCCTGTTTTTTTTAGGATGAAAGAGGTGTTTTTCGTTAGTTCATAGCATTATCAAGGGTCTATGGACCCGGAATGTCCGGTTACAATATATTCCCATTCTTCGACCGGATGCTGATCCGGTTGATTTCCATGGCGATAAATACCAGCTGGCTGTCGATGAGCACATAGTCATAATCTTCTTCCACCTGCTCCCCAACCTCTTTGGCTTGGGCGTATTCCTGGGAATAACGTTCCTTTGCAATTCGTACAATTTCCGGGTTCAGCTCACTAAGCAGCTTGCCGGTTTCGTCGGACCGCAGAATATTTTCAAGCTGGGTCACTAGACGCTCATAGTTGGCAGAACTTCGTTCCAGAATAATGCCAGCGGCCCGCTCCACGGCTTCGGCAATATCCCGCAGCATTGCCGCCATTTCGGCGGCAGTCCCGCGAGCACCAGCGTTTTTCCAGGCGGTATGGATATGCATGGCGATGTATCCCACCTCATCTTCAGGGATATCAACCTGCAATGCTTCGCGAATGATGCTCTTGGCATGAAGTCCAATCTTGAACTCTCTCGGAAATAAAATGCGGATTTCATCCAGCAGCGTGTTCTGGATCATCGTCCCCTTACGGATTCGCTCCAAAGCAAAGGAGAGATGATCCGTCAGTGCAATATGCACGCGTTCATTAAACGTTACTTCCAGCTCATGCTCCGCGTATGAAATAATTAGTTCTGATGCTGCAATCTCCTCTTCAGGTAATGTCCGCAGCATTTCCTGCAAATGGCCGTATTGCTCCGGGTCGTCCATAATGAACACTTTCTCGATCAGGGATGGATCAATAATATCGTTTTTCCGTTTTTGAAAAGCAATCCCGGAGCCCATGACAATCTTTTCCTCTCCGAGGTCGTTCACCACAACCGCGTTGTTGTTCAGAATTTTTTTGATTTTCATGTTGTTCTCCTATGCTCTTTCGTTCCTTAAGCCAGACGGCTCGTCAACACTAAGAATCCAGGTAATCATAAAAGCTGTTACTGCTGCCAGCAGAAATCCGATCATGTAATGGATAAGATTCATCTGTCCGAGCTGGACGATAAATGCGATCATTGGAATCCCGGTCAAACCGAATGAATCAGCTGCCACCTGATGAAAAGCTACATAAGCGCCTCCTGCAGCTCCTCCTGCCGCAGCGCCCAAGAAAGGGCGGCCAAGCTTCAGGTTAATTCCAAAGGTAACCGGTTCGGTGATCCCGAAAAAGGCAGTGATCGAGGCGGGCAGCGCTATTTTCCTCAATGCCTTGTCCCGGGTTCTGGCGTACACGGCCAGTCCGGCTGCACCTTGTGCGATATTGGCCATAGACCAGATAGGGAGCAGGAAATTGACGCTGATATCCGGATTGGTAATCAGTCCGATTTCAACAGCCTGAATCCCATGGTGCAGCCCGCTTACGACGATTGCGCTGTAGATTCCGCCAAGCAGCAGCCCGAAAACGGTACCGCCTTGTCTGAACGCAAGTTCCAGCATGCTGCTTAGAGCGCCGCCAAGCTGAGAAGTGAGCGGTCCAATGACCAGGATAGCAAAGGTGCCTCCAGTGGCAAGGCTTAGGAAGGGAATTAGCATCATTGAAGTCGACGACGGGAGAATCCGGCGAAGCCCCTTCTCGATTAGAGTCATCAGCAATACGGCAAGAATAGTAGGAATCACTACACCTTGATATCCGAACTGTGGTGCGAGCAATAGATCAGCCGAGCTTACCTGCGTTCCTCCGAATCCGGTAACCCGCAGCAGATCGGGTTGGGTCATGATAATGCCGATTGCAGCACCGAGCGGTGGGGTCCCTCCAAACCGCTTGGCGGTGTGGTAGCCAAACATCACGGCCATCAGCTGAAATGCCGATCGGGTCAATAGTGACAAGGTCCTGAACCAGATACTGTCCTGCGCTGCCCACCCGAAGACCTCTATCATACCGAGCAAACCGAGCAGGAGGCCGACCCCGACAAAAAGCGGAATCATGGGCACCACAATATCGGAGAAGAAGCTGACCGTATCGACAGCCTTTCTTAACAAAGAAAAAGGCGTCCTGACGGAACCGGCAGTGTACTTTTGGTTTGGTTGTTCTAATGACGGCATCGGCGGGAGTTCCACTTCCTGCTGCTGGACAGGCCCACCGTCTTGAAGGATACGGACAATCTGCCGGTGTACCTTGAAGACGTAGGCCGGTCCGAGTATGATTTGCAGCTGTTCGGACTGGAAAAATAGACCCTGAACCTCCGGCAAGCCAGACAGGCTGGCTTCATCCACTAGGGAGATGTCCCGGAGTCTAAGGCGAAGCCGGGTTGTGCAGTGAGTAGCTTCTGATATATTGCTGGCGCCACCCGCCAGCACAATCAGACGTACAGCCGATGCTTTTGCTGACCCGCGGTCCTCCCTTTCGGTCTGTTCATTCTGTTTCGGGGCAATATTTTCCCGGGGCATTGCAGCTCCTCCCAACCGTGGTGCATGTAGCGGCTATCATTTCGCGCGGCAAATAGACCTTTATAGAATCAAGCATCGTCCCTTCAATTCAAGAATGGGCCGAACATGACTCTTCTCAGGTCTTTGCCTGCCTCAAAAAGTAACAACTCCGTAATATCTGGCTGTTTATCCTATTGTGACAATGATCGTTTCCAAAATCAATGGTCAGGAATTACCACATTGTCGCGACATAAAGCAGGTATTCGGACTTAGTTATCAAAAGTTCACGCCAGCATTATGCAATAGAGCAGCCGTTCATCAATTGGTCGAAGGGCGAGCTGTTCTTTCGGTGCAAGCAGACGGATGCACACTCGGTTAAAGCTGTATAAGTTAGAGAGCGGCCTATTAATTTTGTTTAGGTAACAGAGCAACGCAATGATGAACAGACAGCGTGGGGAACTGTATCATTAAATCACTGATGGGCGGATTGCTCCTGTTAGTTAACAAGAAGTCAATCAGGGTGCATCTCGAGAGAGATGCATTTTTTCGTCCCTGATTACAGCAAGATGTGGAAAGCCGAGCAAAACCCGTTATGTTATTTTATTTGCAGAGAAGGAATGATCAAAGTCAAGCAAAGAAAGGAGCAGACAGAATGACAGGCGAGCCGCGAAATTACAAGTCAGAATCGGCAGGGAGTTTTTTGATAGGTGCATAGATATGGTAGGTTGAATCCAGATGGTGGACGTCATCAAAAGCTTGAATGAGTTCAATATCGGTTTCTGCCGTTTCCTGCCTGGAGATCTTTAAAAATCGGGCATAGTCGCTTTTCAGTACATCCCCAATGTCAAGTAGTTCACCGCAATAGTTGAACCTGGCACAAAAAATTTGCGGCACATCCACCGTGAAATAATAAGGTTTATCGATTTCAATGCTGCTTGGGATCCCAAACAGAACCTTAAACCGAGTTGAATCGGGTTGACAGTTTGAATAAATGACATAACAGGGACCATTTATAGTTTCATCAATGTGACTCAACAGCATTTCTGAATGTGCGCGAATCTTCTCCTTGTAATCATTATTGGCTAAATTCACTTCAAAGGCGATCCCGCTGATTCGGGTCTCCTTGAATTCGGTCAGGGTGAAATCCGTGACGATATCACCGTTAATGTTTTTTATGGGTCTTTTCACTACTGTAGGTATGGGGACCGGAGGGATAGTTGTGACTCCTGTTCTTAAAGAACTTGGAGCTACACCGTATTGTCGTTTGAAAGCACGAGTGAATGAGGCTTGCGTACCGAAGTTGAGCTGATATGCAATATTGGTTAGCGACCTGTTCTTGTCCTGAATAAAGGTTAAAGATGCATTCAATCTTCTGGATAGGATGTATTGGTTTAACGAACAGCCCATCATAGCAGAAAACAGCCGATGAAAATAGTATTTAGACATGTTGAAGGTATTGGCAACGGATTCTACGGTCAAGGATTGTTGCAAATGGCCCTCGATATGGATCAAAGCGCGTTCGATGACTTCGTTATGGTCCATAGTGACTCCTTATGTGAAGTGTTTGCAGGTAAGTATACCATACGTCCATCAGCAAATAAATTTATTATCTTAGGAGGCAAAAAAGATGACGCGAGACCGAAGGAATGCAAGGATACTGGGGATTTTTTATATTCTTGCCGCAGTGACGTCCATCATAGCGGTTGTTTTGTATGGACCGGTTTTGTCAGAACAATGGCAGATGGTCGTGGCAAATGGATCGGAAACGAAGGTGTTAATCGGTGTATTGAATGACCTCTTGCTTGTGGTAACGGCTGTTGGTACGGCAGTCATGCTGTTTCCCTACGTTCGGCATTGGAATGAGCATCTTGCATTAGGGTATCTTTGTTTTCGATTTATGGAAGCTGTTTTTATTGCGATAGGTCTCGTAAGCATATTGGGTTTGTTACAACTTAGTTCGTATTATGATACAACTAACTTAGCAAGTAAAACCAATTTTGAGCCCATAGGACTGTTGCTGCAGTCGATTTATCGCTGGACGGCTATGTTGGGTCCAAATTTCATGTTGGGCATAAATACTAGTCTGTATAGTTATTTGCTTTATCGAACAGGCTATGTGCCTAAACCGTTAGCGATTTTCGGAATGATTACAGCGGTTATGGTATTTTTAGCTGGTTTGCTGCAAATGTTCGGGATCATCGGACCCTATTCGGCGGTAAAAGGCTTGATGGCGCTTCCTGTGGGCGTTTACGAGATGAGCTTGGCAGCCTGGTTAATTGTGAAGGGATTTCATGGGGAGAACCTTGCTAAATTGAGGGCAAAAACAGCTTCTTCGTCTTTAGTAAAATAATCGAAAGTTCTTTGATCGGAAGACAAAATTGCCGTAATAGGGGATTTGGTGCTCTCAAAACATCACCCGATTTTGACTTATGCAAATCCTCAGGAATGGCTGAATATTTTGGAGCAGGTCGAAATTAACGAAGAGTATTCATAGCAGGGCTTGCCGAAAATCAAAAAGCCCCTACAGTGTTTTTGCTGTGAAAGGGGCTGGTTCAAAAACGGTCGGACGTCGAGTCATACTTAAGTTTTATTTGCTCATTTTGTTTGCTATCTCAGCCGGATAGCGATCGCCGGATATCTTGATTTTTGACAGCGCGATGTCCAATTGGCTTAGCTCTTCAGGGTTAAGCTTAACTTCGGCCGCTCCAAGATTCTCTTCCAACCGCTCCGATTTACTTGTGCCAGGAATCGGAACAATCCATGGTTTCTGAGCAAGCACCCAAGCCAATGCGACTTGAGCGGGCGTTGCCTCTTTCTCCGCGGCAAGGTTATTTATAAGTTCCACCAAAACCTGATTGGCTTCCCGATTCTCCGTGTTGAACCTAGGGGAAAAATTCCGGTTGTCAGAATGGTCGAACTTGGTATTTTTATCGATTGTACCTGTTAGAAAGCCTTTGCCAAGCGGGCTGAAGGAGACTAAGCCGATTCCAAGTTCCTCAAGGGCAGGCAGCAATTCCTCCTCAGGGCTGCGCCACATCATCGAGTATTCGCTTTGAATTGCGCTGAGGGGATGTACGGCATGGGCACGGCGAATCGTGTCCACATCTGCTTCTGAAAGTCCCCAATGTCTGATCTTGCCCTGCTTGATGAGATCCTGTATGACTCCGGCGACCTCTTCGATAGGGACATTCGGATCGACGCGATGTTGATAGTACAGGTCAATCGTATCGGCCTTAAGTCGCTTAAGAGAACCTTCAACCGACTGTCTGATCTTCTCCGGTTTGCTGTTAAGCACGGGCTTGCCGGTTTCCACTTCAACGCCAAACTTCGTTGCAATAACGATGTTCCCTTTAAACGGAGCAAGAGCTTCGCCAACCAACTCTTCATTTGTATAAGGGCCATACATTTCAGCGGTGTCAAAGAATGTGATGCCTTGATCAAAAGCTTTGTGAATTAGCGAAATCATTTCCTTCTTATCTGGAGCAGGGCCATAACCCATGCTCATTCCCATACAACCCAGCCCAATAGAAGAAACCTCTAAACCATTGCTCCCCAGGGTTCGCTTTAACAAGATAATCATCCTCTCTGGTAAGAACTTAATAGTTCGTTTTTCATCTCTAATTATGCAGCGAATGCATAAGCATCCGTTACCACAATCAAATCAAAAAGATGCCTAATCCTATCAGGATCAAGCATCCTCTCTTTGCTAATCCATTCCTTTAAGTCGTTTCATATCTTCTCTTGGCGGATATCCAAACATCCGGGAGTACTCGCGGCTAAATTGTGTCGGACTTTCATAGCCCACCTGAAATGCAGCATTTGCAACATCCGCTGACTCGGATATTAATAGGCGACGGGCTTCCTGAAGCCTCAGTTGCTTCTGGAATTGAATCGGGCTCATGGCGGTTATTTCTTTAAAATGTCTATAGAACGATGGAACGCTCATCCTGGCGATATCCGCCAGATCCTCAATGCGTAAAGCGTCCTGAAAATGTTTCAGAATGTGTTGGATTACATGTTTAATATGAAAGGCGGGACTCACATCCTTTGCAATTTGCCGTAATGAGTCCCCATGCTCACCGTGAAGCGTTTTGTATAAAATTTCTTTTATAAAAAGCGGGGCAAGGACAGCGATATCGGCCGGTTTTTCCAGTAGACGAACTAGCCTTACGACAGCATCTAACAAAGATACATCTAGCTGGGCAACATACATTCCGCTTCTGGATGTTCCACGTGATTTTATCTTGAGTTCATCATCGCTTAACAACTCTAGAATTTGAACGGGCGTAAAATCGATTTTACATGTCAAGCTGGGGAACTCAGCAGATGCTTCCAGCACTTCGCTGATAATCGGTAAATCCATAGATGCAACAAGGTATTTCGATGGACCAAACCTGAAGTGATTTCCACCAAATATTACTTTTTTCATGCCCTGAACAACGATACAGAGGGATGGGTTATAAAGTCCATATGGTGGCCCGGACACGGTGGAGTAATGCGATGTGGAATAACGCGAGAATGTGAGGGCTGGAATTTCAGTAAACTGAAAGCCGTCCCTGCCGGTATGACGTTCAATGCGTTCAGCAAGCTCTTTTTGTAGCTGATTGATTTGATCTGACATAAGCTCCTCCTATAACAATCCTTGTTCCTAACTCTAATGTATGTCGCTTTTTAGTGAAAGAGGGTTGGATAGGATTAGGCACCCATTTGAGACTATTAGGCAAGTGGTGTAGTTACCGACATCATGGTCAAATTGTTGAATTACAGGGCTTGGAAAGGCGTTTTGCCGGGCATGGGTTTGGTATGGTATGGGCCAGTCGGCGGAAAAGTCGGCGCAACGGGCTTCTGCGAGCTTTTGGGGTCATAGAACGATGTGATACCTGGAGGGGGACTTTTGCTTGCGGAAAGCCAAAGCCCCCTCCGCCGTTGTGGCGGAAGGGGCCTGTTCAATTAACGTTCAACTTATCTGCTTCAAAAAATGCGGTCATGGCGTCGAGGCATTACAAGACGCTGTAGGCCCTTTTTTTGTTCTTTCCGCCAGCTTCGTAATCGACTCAATGTCCAGATCGGTTAATTGATCCAGAAAATGTTTGCGTATGGCCATTGAGACGATGGGACGGGCACCATCTAATGCTGATTTTCCAATGGGAGTGATGCTGACTTGAACACCGCGATCTGCGTCTATTGGCTTCCTCATCACAAGCCTGCGTTTTTCCATCCGCGTCAGATGATGTGACAATCGGCTCTTATCCCAGTCCATGGATTCGGCCAGCTCCTGTTGGCGAAGGCTGCCGTCCCCCAGAAGGTCTAACCGATCCAATACCCCATAATCGCCCTCGGATAGTCCGGTGTGCTCGGACATCTCTTTAATTACGCGACCGAAGATGCTGTGAAAGGAGCCTTTCCACTTATACCATAATTGAATTTCTTCTTCGTTCAGTTTGCTCTTATCCATGGGAATATAATAGCATGGTTGACGTGTCAACTTCAATATGCTACATTTGCTTTAGGTTGACGTGTCAACCCGAGCTGATATTGAGAAGATCAAGAAAGGAACATCTATTATGAAAATGAACGTAAGTACGTCTACTCCAGTCATCTCGGTAAAGCCGGTAGTGCTGTCAGCCCCGGGCCGCGGTGAGGATTTGCAAGTGCGGGTCTCAGCGCCAGCGATGGGGGGGCAATTGCCTATTATTATTTTCTCGCATGGCTTTGGTAAGTCGTTGGACAGCTATGATCCGTTAGTCGACTACTGGACTGCTCACGGCTTCGTGGTCATTCAACCCACCCATCTCGACTCGAGGACGCTGAATCTTCCTCCTGACGATTCCCGTACACCATTGATCTGGCTTTTCCGTGTCGAGGACCTAAAGCTCGTCCTTGACCAACTTGATTTTATTGAAGCTTCCGTTCCGGGTCTAAGCGGACGTCTCGACCGAAGTCGTATCGCTGCAGCCGGACACTCGTGGGGAGGTCAAACGGTGAGCATGCTGCTCGGTGCGCGCGTTCTCGATGCCTACGGGGAACTGGGAGAGGACATGTCCGACTCGCGTATCAAGGCGGGCGTATTGCTTGCAACACCCGGACTGGGCGGGGCTGACTTGACTCCGTTCGCGGCAGAGCACTTCTCATTTATGAACCCGAGCTTCTCCGACATGAGAACGCCGACCCTGGTGGTGGTGGGGGATCATGACCAATCCCTGCTGTCTACTCGGGGACCGGACTGGTTCACCGACCCCTATTTCCTGAGTCCGGGCAGTAAGAGCCTGCTCACCCTCTTTGGGGCAGAACACACTCTTGGCGGAATTACCGGGTACAACATCGCGGAGACGACGGACGAGAACCCCGAACGAGTTGCTTTGCTCCGGCAACTCACGTGGTCTTACCTTCGCGATGTGCTTAATCTCGACGATTTCAGCTGGCTGGAAGCCCAGAAAGCTCTGGAGGAGGGCACCAATCCGTTAGGCCGCATCGAATCCAAGTAAGAACCTAAAAGGCGTATCAAAGCGAATCAAAGAAAGGGCCATCCCGCAAAAGGATGGCCCTAAAACTTGCCGTTACAGACAGCGCGTGAACCGTATCATAAGTAGCGGCAAGTTTCCGTCTTCTGTTGAACCAATAAGCATTATGCTACAAAATGATGATTACCTATAAGAGACTTTTGCCGGGCTCCGGTGGGTCTTTGGTATGGTCGAAAAAGCGGCCGGCTGAGACTATGCGACGATTATTGCTGATATGGTGGTTCGGGTGTGTCATGGCGGAAACGGCCGGGTAATAGAAATGAATAGAACTTTTGAATTGGCCGGATTCGGAATGGGGCTAAGGAAACGGAGGAACAGATCATGGCGGCACAGACAGTATCAGGAATCAGCCCAGTACAAGCCACTGCAGCTTACGGCGGCACAGAGAGCGATGTCAGTTCCCTGGAGGAGCAGCGAAACCGGCTGATGATTGAGCTGGACAAGGTGAATGCGGCGCAGGGTAGCGATATGCAGACTCCTTATCTCCGGGAGCAGCTGCAGCGGAAAATCCGGCTGCTGGAGACCCAACTGGTGCAGAAAAGCGGGAGCAGCACCCCGGTCAATTTTGTACCGGCTTCTCCGCTTCAAGACCATCTCCCGCTCTGGCGGACTGAAGGAAAGGGAGGCCTTAAAGGCATTAGTCTAACCGATCCCCGGACGGCGACGGTGAACTCGGAGGGCCATTTCGACGCGTTGATTTAGAGCAGAGAGCGAAGGTGCGGAAAACCCGGTAATGAACCGGCTTTTCCGTACCTTTTTGCTTTTAGAGGCGGCGGTGTATCAATTCTACTGTACTAAAAAAGAATTCCATTGATCTTCCGCCAAAGTCTGTATTAATAGCGCCTGATTCAATTAGCTTTACTTTGATTTATATATCGAGTCAATAGGTGAATGATACAATCTTGGAATTCGGTCTTTGAATTTTTTTGTACTGAATAATATGAGCGTTGAAGGATTTTTCTGTGATTTATTGAAAGATATAGTACCTGAAATCAATGTACAGCGCCATTGCGAATGGGAGTAGTGTACATACGGCTGCGGTGTTCCAGGCATCAGTTCCCCTGTTCAATTCGACGGCCCTTTCGTTGTCTACGCGGATGCTCATCCGTTCGGGAAATCATTTGGGAAAAGAGGGAATTGAGCTGATGTCAACGCTTCGGTTAGGCAGTACCCGATTAACAGGAGCAGATGGCGTTCGTGCTATGGCTTGCCTGTCCGTCATCCTGCATCATTTGTCACAACGGCTGGCGATGCCCGCACAAAAGCCTTGGCTTCAAGAATTGCAGTCGGTTTTCTTGCTTGGGAACAGCGGGGTGAGCTTGTTTTTCGTGTTAAGCGGGTTTTTGTTGTCGTTCCCCTTTTGGAGCGCTTACTTGGAAAATGAGCCGTATCCAAGTATCCGAACGTATGCAGTGCGTCGCGCTGCGAGAATTATGCCCGGCTTCTATGTTTCATTCCTGTTTTGTCTATTGCTCGTATGGAGGCTGGACATTCCTACGGAGTACTTGTGGCGGCGAATCCTAACGGGTTTCACGTTTACGGCGGGCTTCCACTATACAACGTTTTTTCCGTCCGACTTGAATGGGCCATTCTGGTCGATTAGCTTCGAGGTGTTTTGCTACATGCTTATGCCTTTGTTTATGGCTTTATTGTTTATGCTCAGCAAGCGGCGTTCGTTTGGAAAAGCGATCTTGTTCTGGGTCGTCGCGTTTGGATTGGTGCTTGTCGCCAACTCGCTCGTACATCAGTGGTTTACGCCTAGCGAGACGGGCCGGGGTTGGAGATTTGGTCAGCTTGGCGGTGCAAAATACTGGATGCCGAATTACAATCCGATCGGATTCTTCGGCCACTTCACCATCGGCATCCTGGCGGCGGGCGTTACGACCGCAATCATGCGGGGCGGCACGGCGATCGAGCGGTTGCGCAAGTTTGGGTTGTTCGATGCAATCGGGGCAGTTGCTTTGGGGCTTGCCGGCTTGCTGCTCTGGCGTATGCGCCACCGGGGCGAATTTGACTTCAGCTTTCAGCAGCAACCGTACTACTTCCCGGCTTATGCCATTTTGTTCGGAGTCGTGTTGTTGTCGGCACCGTTCAGCGTGATATTAGGGCGCTATCTTGATAACCGGTTTTTCCGATTTACCGCGAAAATTTCGTTCGGCCTGTATATTTGGCACTATTTGTTCATTACGTTAATCGAAAAGTACGGCATAAAGGATTATCACCAATCCGGGATTGAAGACGTGTGGCGATGGCTCGGCATCAGTGTATCCGTCGTCGTAATCTCGTATGCGGCGGCGGTGATCTCTTATTATGTCATAGAGCGGCCGTTCATCAATTGGTCGAAAGGCAAGCCGTTCTTTCGGCGCAAGACGGATGCACACTCGATTGAAGCCGCATAAGATACCGCGGTGACAATCCTTGAGGTATTCATATCCTGCTTCGTTTGTTGATTTTCAATCTATATACCTCCTAAAAAAGAAAATGACCCCTCGAAGGGGGTCTTGGTTCTACGGTTCTTGAGTGAACGCAAGTCATAAGTATTTTAAGACGATCTGGACGTCATGCATCGGCCAGCTTTCACGAAACAGCCGGCTGGTCTGCATAAATTCCTCAATCCTATAAGCTTGGGTAAACTTGGAGCAGCAGCTCTATTGACCAAGAAGCACCCACCTCTTAGGTGTGTGTAGTTCACATCATGGTACATGGAAAACGTCACTAAAGAGAGGGTAGGTTGATTTTTCGGTGAAATAGAACTTTAGTCATAAGAGTAATAGAGATTATAGTCAATTCATAGTAATCGACATAATAATCTATTTTTTTTTGGGCGTTGACAGCTAGATTATTAATTGGTATATTCCGGACGTTAAGAATTTTAACTAAATTCAACAGTGAAAGGGGAGGTCCATGAATACGGTGATCACCAAAATAATTCTTTTAATGGATAGAATATGATCAGAGAAAACGCTGTGTTAATAAAAAAACACTATTAGTGGAAGCATATGGAAGCGCCCAAAAACAAAAAACGGAGGGATATATAAATGGCAAAGGTTACGGTTGGACACGAGAATGGAATTGCAATCGAGCTTCATTATGAGGATGTCGGAGCGGGCAAGCCGGTTGTGTTGATCCATGGGTGGCCGCTCAGCGGAAGGTCCTGGGAGAAGCAAGTGCCTGCACTAGTGGAAGCCGGTTATCGAGTGATCACGTATGATCGTCGTGGATTCGGTCAGTCTTCCCAGCCGTGGAACGGATACGACTATGATACGTTCGCGGCGGATTTGCATAGGTTGATTTTGCACCTGGATCTTCACGATGTGACACTGGTCGGGTTCTCCATGGGCGGAGGCGAAGTAGCGCGTTACATTGGTACTTATGGAACGGAGCGGGTATCGAAAGCGGTGCTGGCCGGTGCTATCCCGCCGTACCTGTACAAATCATCGGATAACCCGGACGGCGGATTCGACGATGCGACTATTAAAGGATTTCAAGACGGGGTGAAGGCGGATCGTCTAGCGTTCCTAGATGAGTTCACAACCAATTTCTTCGCCTCTGGGGACAGAACCGACTTGGTAAACGAAGCGTTCCGCTTATACAATCGCGATATTGCGGCTTTTGCGTCGCCGAAAGGTACGCTTGATTGCATCTCGGCATTCAGCTATACCGATTTCCGTGGGGACCTTGAGAAATTTAAATTGCCAACGCTAATTCTCCATGGTGACGCCGATGCGATCGTTCCTGTCGAGATCAGTGGTCAAAAAGCGCATGAGCGGATCGCAGGCAGTCAGTTAGTCGTGATTGATGGCGGCCCCCACGGATTCAATGCTACCCACGCTAAGGAATTTAACCATGCATTGTTGCAATTCTTGAAAGGCTGATTATGAGGAAGAGCCACGCTTCACAGGAGGCGTGGCCCGAGTTTCTATAAAATTTACTCCAATGTCTATAATATTTGTTAAGTGTGGGGCGCTCCTGAGCGTCTTTTTTGATTGATAAAACTCTCCATAAAAAAAGGAAAGGTGGAATTATCTACGCCTGACCCGGACAAGGCGATGACGATCGAGCATCCGAAGTACGGCCGTCTCGATACGTATTTCTCTGACATCCTGCAGCATGTGGTCAACCATGGGACTTATCACCGGGGGAATGTGACCGCGATGTTGAGGCAGCAAGGGGATGCCGGGGTTCTGACCGATTATTTGTTTTATTTGATGGAACGGCAGGAAGGTTAGTGATAGGAGGCGCGAGCGGCGGCGCCATTCACTTCTCAGTAAACGATTGGAATGGCCGTACTACAAAATCGTACATGAAATGTCGGATGCCTATAATCGTTCTTTGCTATTCTGTATCTGAAGGGAGGTTATTCACGTGAATTGGCTTGCAAATCTGAACCGGGCTATGCAATACATCGAAGAAAATCTTGTGGAAGATTTAGATTTGAAGGAAGCGGCGAGGCAGGCTTGTTGTTCCGAATATCACTTTTCAAGGATGTTCTCATTTCTTGCCGGAATGACGCTATCGGAATACATCCGCCGGAGACGCCTGACCCTTGCTGCATTTGAGCTTCAAACCCGTGATGTACGGATTATTGATGTGGCGATGAAGTACGGATACAACTCAGCCGACGCCTTTTCTAGAGCCTTTCAGACTCAGCATGGGATGTCGCCATCAACGGCAAAGTCCAATGGACCTTCCCTAAAGGCCTATCCACCTATGACCTTTCACTTAACCGTTCAGGGAGGAACCGCAATGAATTACCGTATTGTAGAGAAGGAGCCATTCCAGATCGTAGGCATCATGAAGAGGGTACCTATTCAATTCAATGGTGTGAATTCGGAAATCGAATCTATGTGGAGAAGCTTAACGCCGGAGGACATTATTCAACTCAAAGCACTCTCGGATATTGAACCGAGGGGATTGATTCAAGCATCGGTGAATTTTTCCGAGGAGCGTATGGAGGAGAAGGGATCGCTTGATCACTACGTCGGCGTGGCTACCAGCCGGGAGTGTCCCGAGCTTTTGACGAAACTGGAGGTATCTGGAGCCACTTGGGCCGTTTTTGAAGCGGTCGGCCCATTCCCGGCGACTTTGCAGAACGTATGGGGACGTATTTATTCAGAATGGTTTCCTTCCGCGAGTTATGAGTTGGCAAGAGGACCGGAAATATTATGGAATGAGAGTAAGGATGTATCCTCTCCAACCTTCAGAAGCGAAATCTGGATACCCGTTATCAAAAAACAAGTGTAGAATATAAAGTCTTTATTAAGAATCTAGGGGGATTTTTCAATCTGTACCAGGCAGAATTGTTTAGCGCGGAGGAACTGAATGAAATAAGGGAAAATGCTTACTGATTACGTTCCGCTAACGGAAAACGATGGATTGGTTGAGCAGGAGTATATCGAAACAAATCTAGCAGACGATATATCATATGATAAAATGGCGTAGATAGTCTATGCTCTACTTATCATTTTCAACGAATGTTTCCGTTTATTACTGGAGTATCGTTATCTGAGTACATTCGACGCCGAAGGTTGACATTGGCAGCATTTGAACTGCAGACAACATCATGCAGAGTTATCTTTTTCTTCGAAACCTAATGAGAAAACAATTGTAAAGGTGATTTTTTTATAGGTTGGGTCGAACTCGAGTAGTCGCTACATCAAAACGAGTAGAGCAACGAAAGACGTTGCCGTACGAAATAGAATTTCTCGTGAAAGAAATCTAATGAACATGACTTCACCTTAACCACTTGCGCCCTCGTGGACAGCAAGCGGTTATTTGGCATTCCCGCGAAGGCCGTCGCATAGAATCGACACGGCGCGGTCCGGGAAAGTTTCGCCGTCCGCGGCTGCCTGCAAGATGCCGGTAAGCAGGATTTTGATATCCTCAATGCTGGCATCAGCCCGGACGGAGCCGCTTTGTTGGGCGCGGCCGAGAAGATTGTCAATTCCCCGCCAAAAGTCCCTCGCAACCTCCGAACGCCCACCGTTATTCAGTCTGCTAACAAGGGCATCGGTTATCGCCTTGTTTGCAATCCCCTCACGTATGATTTTTGCAAAATAATGAAAGAACGCCTCACCCGGATCGTCGTGGTACAGCAATTGATTTGCTTCTTCGATAAGACGCGATTTGTGGCTGACAATGACGGCTCCGAACAAATCCTCCTTGGTCGGGAAATGCCGGTAAACAGTACCTACGCCTACACCGGCACGCCGGGCGATTTCATCCATCGAAACGGAGACGCCTTCGGTCGTAAACACCTTATGGGCAACCTGGAGAAGCTTATCTCGATTTCTTATGGCATCTGCACGCAATGCCTTCACGGGAGGCGTGACGACGGATTCTGTAGTGTCACTGCTTCCAACTGAAATTTTCTTTTTGGACATCTTGGGATAACACCTCATTGTAAATAGTACATCACCGGCGGTTGATTGACAAACGGAGAAGGACCTCCGTATAATTTTAACCGGAGGCAGCACTCCGTTTATGATGGGGCTAGTGATTCAAACGTGTCCACTTCGAAGAAAAGGAGTTAAATAACACATGCACAATTCGCCGGGCAAAAGCGCACTATTGGTCATGGATATGCAAAACAGCGTCGTATCGCGGTTCGTAGACAATGAGAAGGCATTGCTTCCGTTCCAAAAGGCTATTGAAGCCGCACGCAGTCACGCTATTCCCGTGATTTATGTACGGGTCGCGTTCCGCGCCGGTTATCCTGAGATTAGCTCCAGAAACAAAATGTTCGGGGAAATTGCCAGCCGGGCGGGAACAGCGGCGGCACCGGAAGCGGCGATGCAAATAAGCGAATCCGTGCAGCCCCGGCCGGATGAACCCATTGTGACCAAGGTTCGGGTGAGCGCGTTCGCCGGGAGTGATCTTGAGGTGATCCTTCGGTCCCGCCAGATCGACACACTCGTTCTTAGCGGCATCGCCACAAGCGGGGTCGTTCTATCGACCTTGCGGGAAGCGGCAGATAAAGATTTTGCCCTTACGGTGCTTTCCGATGCCTGTATTGATGCCGACCCCGAGGTGCATCGCGTTCTGACCGAGAAGGTGTTCCCCCGTCAGGCAGAGGTGGTAACTGTCGATGCGTGGGCAGAATCTTTATCTAATTAACGGGAATTAGTCCCTGCAGCAGCCGGAGCTCTGCAGGGGCTTTTTTTATACTGCGACATTTCTACTGCTTCGATGGTCTGATAACCAGTCGGCGGTTGGATAAGCTGTGCCTATAAATCATGTTCATTTATTCTAAAATAGGTAAAAAGTTCTGTGTAAAATTACCGATAAATAATGTAAGCTCCTCAGTGCCTATTGTAAAATCAAGAAGTTGTCGAATTATCTTAATTCAGAAGGAGAGAAGACAATGCTAGTGCATGCAGTGCGCCGTAGAATCAGTCTGATGATGGTATTTGCTCTGCTGTTAAGCACCCTTGTGCCAAGTATGGCGTTTGGTGAGGCGAGGCAGATCACAGACATCGCTGGTTCTTATGCGCAGAAGGAGATTCAATCGTTAGTAGAAGCAGGTATAATCTCTGGGTATGAAGATCACACGTTTAAACCGAATAAGGCGATCACACGCGCCGAGCTGGCCAAGATCATCGTCCTGTCCCTCGGTCTGAAAGAAAATGGCGGTCAAGCGGCGATGTTCAAAGACGTTGCTCCGAATAGCTGGTACCGCGGCTACGTAGGTGCATTGGTAGAGAGCGGGATCACCGAAGGTACTTCGGCTGCTGCTTTCAGCCCTAATGCGCATGTTACCCGTGAAGAACTGGTCGTGTTCTTCATTCGGGCTTTCGAATTGGAAGATACAGCGAAGAAGCTTCCGCTGGACACCAAGCTGTCGGATATGTCGGAGGTGTCCAAATGGGCGCAAGCGCACGTATCCTTGGCCTTCAAGAGCGGTTTCATCAACGGAACCCAAGGCAGTGACGGGACGCTGAAGTTTAAGCCGAAAGACCAAGCGGAGCGGCAGGCGCTGGCTCGTCTGGCTTATGAATTCAAAACCAATAAGTCGGTATATATCGAGAAATCCAAGGAGCTGCTGGCTGAGGTTAACAAGGGTGGAACTCCTACAGCAACCCCGGCTGCATCTGCTGTGCCAAACGGGTCCGGGACTTCTACGGTGATTTCTGCACCTGCAACGCCTGCACCGGCCACTCCTGTACCAACATCGTCCGCACAGTCAAGCGGTCTCCAGGTTGTGGTGAACGGGGAGAGCGCCGACTCCATTTATGCGGATGAGCCAACAGAGGTTTCGTTCCGCGTATCTTTTAATGAGGCCATGACGGTAAATGCGAGTGTCTATCAGGTGGATTACAGCGGTAAAGTAATTAAGGGAATTACACCACTTTATGATGATGGTTTGAAGGAACATGGAGACAGCCTCCAGGCAGACGGGATCTACAGTGGAAAAGCTAAATTGACTGAAAGCACGGAAGGTTACATAAATCTGCAGGTTTATACGGGAAATGCTCCAAGCGGTAATGTCTTGAAATTATCTGTAGTGAAGCATCTTACGGATGAGCAGCTTGCACAAACGGAAATCATTGAAAAAAATACGCAGGATAAGCTTAATGATCTGGCTGCTAAATACGGGGATTTGCAAAAAGCGAAGGAAGAAACCGTAGCTTGGCTGCAAAAACAAGAGGACGTGCGACGTGCAGGTATTTCCGGCCAGGGCGGAAGTGTATGGTACCTATTGGAAAACGGGATTCTGGGGGGGATTTCATCAGCTCCCGAGAATACGAAGGGTCTAGCTGGCACCAGAGAACATGCTGCATTCAGCAATGTGCTGGAGGCAAATACGCTAACGCAAAGTGTGGAACAAACTGCTGCAACCATAGGAAGCAAGCGGGTTGCTGTGATTTCTCCATTCTCCGGCAAGCTTGCCTCATCAACAGTCTATGACGCTGTGTATAATAAGTTCGTTCAGTCGAAGTATCCGGCCCCTGTGGACAGAGTAAAAGATACTGCAGCAGATGTTAAATTCTTTAAAGGGCTGAACAACTATGGAGCTTTGTTTTTAGATACGCACGGAGATACTTACTATGATGAAGCTGTGCTCCAGATTCTTCATTATAAGTACGGTATTGATTTCAAGTATGCCGGGCCGCAGGTCATGTTCCTGACCGGGGAAAAGGCGACAGCAGAGAGTAAGAAAGCCTATGAGCTGGACTTGAAAAAAGGAAGACTGGCTATTATCTCCGGTTACTATGCGATTACGCCTTCTTTTATTACACGTTATAACGATATGATGCCGGATACGATCGTATTTAATGGGAGCTGCCGGAGCTTGTACAACAATTCGATGGCAGATGCATTCATCAACAACGGCGCTGGCACTTATTATGGATATACCGATTATGTAAAGGTTACGTATGATCAAGCGATAGTTCAATCGGTATTCACCGCCTTGTTCGATGAGAACAAGACGACTGAAGAAGCATTCAAGGCAGCGGTGGCTGCGGTTGGCGCAAACGATGGGCGGGCTGCTTTCGCTATGAAGGGCAACAACATTGGTGCAAAGACAGAAGGCCTGATCAACGGAACTTTTGAAACTGGAAATTGGATGGGCTGGAATGGAAACGGGGATGTCCGGGTGATCTCCAAGCTGGGACCGCTCAAACCGACAGAGGGCAACTACATGGCGATTATCAGCACAGGCCTCGGGTTCGAAAACAACAATAATGGAGGCTTTGACTACAATTCGGATAGTTATATCGAGCAAAGCTTCATAGTTCCGGCTGGAGCAACGACGCTTTCCTTCGATTACAATTTCATTTCTGAGGAGCCGACGGAATATATTAATTCCAAATATAACGACACTTTTAAAACAACGGTAACCTCCAGTGTATATATCAATCCGGCATCCGTTGTTACCTCTCATCTTAATGGAGGGGAGACTGTAACCTCTAGTGTCTACGGTAAAGAGTCCGTCACCATCGGATACGAATCCATCAATAGCTCCACGCAATATTGGATTGATGCGAACAAAGTGCCGATTGATTTCTACGGCGGGGATGATACGACATACATGACCAACTGGAAGCATGTACAATTCGATGTAAGCCAATTTGCCGGCAAGGCTTCGATTGTGCTCCGTTTCCACGTGTGGGATCAGGGAGACAGCATTTTTGATTCTGCGGTACTGATTGATAATATTATCTTAAAATAGCCCGGTTAAGGCACTTATTTGTATGGAGCTGCTACACAAGAAACGGTTGGATCAGGGGGAACCTGGGCCAACCGTTTCTTTTTACTCAAGCCTGCCTCGCATGATACCATACAGACAGGGCATATTTTACATTTTTAGAGGAGTGAGGTCTGATGCAAGCACTGCAAATGAAGCTAGAAGCGTATATTAGCAAATATCTGGAGCTGTGGGACTTTTACGGCGTTATTCAAGTCATCCGAAAGGGCGAAGTCCTATTTGAAAACGCATACGGTTATGCAAGTATCGAATTCGGAATACAAAACAGTATAAATTCATGCTTCTCAATCGCTTCTATGTCCAAGCAGTTTACCGCCTTTGCGATTATGTTTCTGCACGAGAAGAAGATGCTGGACATCCACAAACCTGCTCAAGTGCACCTTCCTGCCGATATGGAGATTGACGAGTCTATTACGGTACATCATTTGTTGTCGCATTCTTCTGGTTTGTATAATTTCTATAATTTTGAAAATGATTTTTTTGCCGGATACAATAGAACAGAATATTCGCAAAAGGATTTCTACCGGCAGTACATTAATAAAAAGCCTACAAGGCCGCCGGGTACGGCATTTGATTACAATAACTCAAACTACAATTTGCTCGCATGGATTATTGAGCATGTGTCAGGACAGAAGTACGAAGACTATATTCGAAACAACATATTTCTGCCTTTGAATATGGTGAACAGCGATGTTGATGATGGCTGTAAACCTATTAAGAACCGATCATGTAATTATGTGAAAAATATGGATGCCAACATCAAAGCTCCGTATCATAACGAGAAATTCGGCATCGGCGCAGGAGCTATTGTCTCAAACTGCGATGATTTGTACAAATGGTATACCTGTTTGCGGGATCGTAAAATCCTGTCGCCACAAACGTACACCAGGTTTTTCAAGGAGAACAGCAATAATTACTGCTATGGACTGGAGCATCATCAAGTTTACGGTACAGACAGATATTCTCATGGCGGTGATCATCTTGGGGTAAGCACGTATATGCAGGATTATTTCGATGAAGATATGTGTATCATCATTCTTTCAAATAATGAGACTATTGATCAGTACAGACTGGGCAATGCTATTTCGGATATTGTACATCAAGTGGATGTAGAGCTTCCGGCAAACCATGAAGAGTTCCCGTGCAACGAAGAAAAGCTTAGAGAGTATTGCGGAACATATTTACAAGACAAGATACAAGTAGAACTTATCAATGGAAAATTATATTTCACAAGATACTCCGGCAATCTTCATATCGAGATCTATCCGGTAGGTGAAGGGAAATTTGTCCGCAGACATTCTGATCAGATTCATCCGTACAGTATGACTGAGAACGAGGACAGCCAAATGACGTTTTTCGGGTATGCAAAAGATACTTCCGCAAGCAAGTAGTTTGGGTCCGGCACCTCCTGCTTCCCGGGGATCTATTCGAAGAAAAACAGCCCTCGGAATGATTCCAAGTTCCAAGGGCCATTTTGTAGGAGCATTTAAACAACACAGGAGTGTTCTCCCTATCTCGCTTTCACAGTCTCCCCTTCAACTAAAACAGGTTGATAATAGGTGCTGTTTCGTAAATCCTTCTTTCCCTGCAGCTTCTTAATGACCCAATCGGCGGCGTCGCGTCCCATTTGCTCCTGGGGGTGCGTCAAGGTCGTTAGCTTGATGTTCGCATTTTTGGCGATATAAGAATTATCCTGACCAATAATGGACAAGTCTTCCGGAACGGATAGCTCAAGTTGTCTGCACACATTTACGACCTCAAGCCCTACCTCGTCGTTATAGCAGACAATTCCGGTCAATATGTCTCTATTTTCGGTTAGAAATTTCTTTAAGCTTGTGGACAGGTCCTGCTTCGTCTCGGTATCGAAGGAGAGCACCTGCTCGGGGTGAAACCGTAATTTGGCTTCTCCAAGAGCTTTGATATACCCCTTCATCCGATATTTCCCCTGTAAATCATCCATTTTGGCAATGATCCCAATTTGGGTGTGTCCTTTCGAAATCAGTTCTTTAGTCGCCAGATAGCTGGACTGTACATCATCCAGACAAAAGAAAGGAACCTCCAATTCTTCATAATAAGCATTGATCATGATGAAAGGGACCTCCTGTTCCTTGAACGACAGGTAGTAAGCGATATTGGGATTGTATAGATTGCTCTTCGTAGGTTCAATAATCAGGCCGTCCACACCAAAGGACAGCATCATTTCCAAGGCTTTCTTTTCCTGCGCAACATCATTATTGGTGCTGGCTAATAGCAACGAATAATTATCCTCATTCAATCGGCCTTCAATCCCGCGGATAATGGAGGGAAAGATGTAATCCGAAATATAGGTCGTGATCACACCGATGGTCCGATTATTGGGATTCCCGCCGGATTTGGACCGGAACTGGTTGCTGACATAAGTGCCTGATCCTTTTTCACTTCTTAGAAAACCCTCGTTCGACAGCTCTAAAATGGCCTTCCGCACTGTCTGTCGGCTTACTTGATACATCTCCTGCAAAGCGGATTCTGTAGGGATTTGTTCACCTACGCTATACGTTCCTGAAAGAATATTGCTTTTTATATCTTCAAGGATAACCTGATATTTTGGTTTCATTGTACTCACTTCCTCCAAAGTTGTTCTAATACTAATTGACTCACCCGCAATATTTGTATGTACATATCATAACACGCTTATGAACTTATTATAATCCTTTGTTTTCTATGTATAAACAGTATAAGGAAAGCATACAATTGTCTATTGTAAAATTTGTAGGCATATCTGCTATTCTGTATTGACAAATGTACGAACAAAAAATATACTAAGGCTGTCAATAAGGGAAAGCGCCTTCTTTCGATTATAGGTGTTAAAACAGTTGTCATAGAGGGGAGTAACGTGATTATGGATCAGAACATTAAGCAAGCGATTACTAAGGGAGAAACCTCACTTGGTATCGAATTTGGATCCACACGTATCAAGGCAGTACTGATTGATCAGCGTTTTGAGACGATCGCATCTGGAAGCTATGAGTGGGAAAATCTTTTGGTAGACGGGTATTGGACGTACAACTTAGCGGAGATTATCAAGGGTCTGCAAGAGGCCTATAGTGAAATGAAGCAAGAAGTTGAACGGAAATATGGAGTCACCATCCGAACCATTGGTTCGATCGGATTTTCTGCAATGATGCACGGGTATATGGCTTTTGACAGCACAGGCGAGCTGCTTGTTCCGTTCCGGACCTGGCGTAATGCAACAACTGGTGCTGCAGCTAAAGAATTAACGGATAAATTCCAATTCAACATCCCTGAACGGTGGAGTATTGCCCATCTGTATCAAGCCATACTAAACAAAGAGCAGCATGTGCCTCGTATTGAATTTGTTACGACTTTAGCCGGTTTCATTCACTGGCTGCTGACTGGCAATAAGGCCATCGGTGTCGGAGATGCTTCGGGTATGTTCCCGATAGATGAAGCCACACAAGATTACAATGAAGCGATGGTTAAGCAGTTTGAGGAGCTCATCGCGGCCAAAGGCTACTCCTTGAAGCTGAAGGATATTCTCCCTAAGGTCTATACCGCCGGCGAGCAGGCAGGGGTATTAACCGCAACCGGAGCAAAAATTCTGGACCAATCTGAAAACCTGCAGCCAGGCATTCCGCTTTGTCCTCCGGAAGGCGATGCCGGAACAGGGATGGTTGCCACGAATAGCGTGAGAAAACGGACCGGTAATATCTCCGTAGGAACTTCGGTTTTTGCCATGATTGTATTAGAGAACGAGCTTTCAACCGTATATCCGGAAATCGACATGGTAACCACTCCAAACGGCAGCCCGGTCGGCATGGTTCATGCCAACAACTGCTCAAGCGATATCAACGCCTGGCTGGGCTTGTTCCGTGAATTTTCTGAAGCAGCGGGACAAAAGGTGGATACGGCTCATTTATACAGTGTGATGTTCAACAAGGCTTTGGAAGCAGACCCGGATGGCGGCGGCTTGCTTAGCTACGGGTATTTCTCAGGCGAAAATATCACCGGAATCGAAAAAGGCCGGCCGCTGTTTGTCCGCTCACCTGAGAGCAACTTCAATTTGGCCAATTTCATGCGGACCCACCTTTTCACGGCTTTTGCGGCTTTGAAAATCGGAATGGATATTTTGACAAAGAAAGAAAACGTCGCAATTGACAGCATTCTGGCTCACGGCGGTTTGTTTAAAACCCCTATCGTTGGACAAAAAATTGTTGCGGCTGCACTCAATGTTCCTGTTTCCGTTATGGCAACAGCCGGAGAAGGCGGAGCGTGGGGAATGGCTATTCTCGCTTCCTATATGATGAACAAAGATCAGCAGGAGCGCTTAGACGACTTCCTCGACAGCAAAGTCTTCAGCAACGTTGAGGGCCAAGAAATATATCCGGACGGTTCCGACGTTAAAGGCTTCGAAACCTTTATGGAACGCTACACGAAGGGTTTGGCGATTGAGCAGGCTGCTGTAGATAATCTAGTGGAGAACTGGAGGGATTAACGTGTTAGAGCGGTTGAAAGAAGAGGTATACCAGGCCAATCTGGACCTGCCCAAGCATGGACTTGTCAAATACACATGGGGAAATGTAAGTGCTGTTGACCGCGAGAGCAGCTTGTTCGTAATCAAGCCTAGCGGCGTAGATTATGAGAAGATGAAGCCGAGTGACATGGTGGTTGTTGATTTTGACGGCAATGTGGTTGAGGGAGAAATGAGACCCTCCTCCGATACACCGACCCACGCCGTGCTTTACAAGCATTATGCAGAGATCGGCGGTATCGTGCACACGCATTCGACTTGGGCGACTGTCTGGGCTCAAGCCGGGCTTGATGTTCCAGTAATGGGAACTACCCATGCCGACACCTTCTATGGCTCTGTACCATGTGCCCGGTTCTTGACCCAGGAGGAGATTGACCGCGGTTATGAAGCAGAGACCGGGCGTGTCATCATCGAGACCTTCGAACAGCGTGGCCTGGATGTTATGGCAGTTCCCGGTGTCCTGCTCAAGGGTCATGCTCCATTCACCTGGGGCAAAGATGCCAAATCTGCAGTAATGAACAGCGTCGTGCTGGAAGAAGTATCGAAAATGAATTTGTTCGCACGGGAATTAAATCATTTTGCCGAAGAATTGCCGCAGCGGATTTTGGATAAGCACTATTTACGGAAGCATGGGAAAGACGCCTACTACGGGCAGAAATAATACAAACTATCAAAAGAGAAGAGGATGAGCATCATGTCAACAGTAAGTGCCAAACAATTCTGGTTTGTCGTAGGATCGCAGCATCTTTATGGTGAAGAAGCTCTGGGAGAGGTTAAGGCTCACGCGCAGGCTATGACCGATGCACTCAATAACAGCGGTGTCCTGCCTTACCCGCTTGTACTGCAGGATTTGGCTGTCAGCGCGGATAAAATCACCTCCATCATGAAGGAAGTCAACTATCGTGACGAGGTTGCCGGTGTCATCACTTGGATGCATACCTTCTCCCCGGCAAAAATGTGGATTCGCGGAACGAAATTATTGCAGAAGCCTTTGCTGCATTTGGCAACCCAATACAACGAGAGCATTCCTTGGGCAACGATTGATATGGACTTCATGAACCTTAACCAGGCCGCTCATGGCGACCGGGAATATGGCTTCATCAATGCCCGTCTGCAGAAACAAAATAAAGTGGTAGTAGGCTACTGGGAACGCGCTGAAGTGCAGAAGCAAATTGCGGACTGGATGGACGTAGCGGTTGCTTATAACGAAAGCTTCAGCATCAAGGTTGCCCGCTTCGGCGACAATATGCGCAACGTCGGTGTTACCGAAGGGGATAAGGTTGAAGCCCAAATTCAATTCGGCTGGACCGTTGACTATTTCGGCATTGGAGACCTTGTTCAGTACGTGAACGCGGTTACGGAAGAAGAAGTTAATGCTCTGTTTGCGGAATATGCAAAGCTTTATGAATTTGACTACGGCACTTACAGCAAGGAAGCTTGGGAAGCCAGCGTCAAGGTTCAGGCAAGCTATGAAATCGCCCTGAAACGCTTCCTGGACAAAGGCGGCTACAATGCCTTCACTTCGAACTTCGAGGACCTGCACGGTATGAAGCAGCTTCCGGGCCTTGCGGTGCAGCGTTTGATGGCACAGGGATATGGCTTCGCCGGTGAAGGCGACTGGAAGACGGCTGCACTTGACCGCTTGATGAAAGTGATGAGCCACAACCTGAATACAGGCTTCATGGAAGACTACACTTATGAAATGGCTGCAGGCCAGGAAGCCATTCTGCAATCCCATATGCTTGAGGTAGATCCAAGTCTCGCAAGCAACAAACCAAAAGTCATCGTATCTCCGCTGGGTATTGGCGACCGTGAAGATCCGGCCCGTCTGGTGTTTGACGGCAAGGCAGGAGAAGGCGTAGTTGTATCCATGGCTGACTTCGGTACTCATTACAAGCTGCTGATCAACGAAGTTACGGCATTCGAACCTACGGTTCCGGCTCCTAAGCTTCCAGTGGCCCGTGTACTCTGGAAAGTTAAGCCTAACTTCCAGGATGGGGTTAAGGCCTGGATCGAGAACGGCGGCGGCCATCATACCGTTGTTTCCTTGAACTTGACAACAGACCAAATTGTTACCTATGCCAAGCTGGTTAACCTGGAATACGTCATCATCAAGTAATTAGAAGACAATCATCCTTCTATAGTAAAAGAGCGAATAGGCAGCTTAGATAACTGCTTATTCGCTCTTTTTTGTAATTAATTTGCTTAATTCAGTTGTGCTTTCTCAAAGCGATGATTTCGGCCTCAGACAGTCCGGACGCTTTGGATATAATTGATGTGTCAACTCCAAGCTTAAGGAGCTCTAGGGTCATCTGAACTGCTTTCTTTTTCTCCCCTTCAGCTAATGCGCCCTCAATCATGGAAGCTTCGTCGTGCAGATACTTCTGTCTATCTTCATACAATCGGCGTGCCTCAGCATCCTGACTAAGAAATTCCAATGTGTCCATTGCTTTTTTCAACACAGGCTCGTTCATCGTCAGCACCTCCCAATTGGATTTGACCTTAAATGTTAGACAAGCCGATCACTATGCATTATACAAAACAGCCTTTGGAATCATTCCAAAGGCTGTTTTGTATGGCTATTTTTTTCAAGACCTTATTCAACATCATAACAGAGACTGAAGAAACAGTCTATATTTTTGCCTGGGATTATAATACAGTGAGGTAGCCGGCAATAAAAGAAGAAATGGAGTGTTATTCCTTGGAATCTTGTTGTCACCTCGATCCTGCCAGTCTGCAGGAGTATATAGTTAAGGTGTTTGGTGCGGGCTACTCAGTCGCAAATGTTGTGAAAATGCATGGTGGTGCACAAAAGGTGGTCTACAAGATAGACTGCACTAATGGATTTTCCTGCGTTATGTATGTGTGGGATCTTACGATGAATTATTTTCAAGAGGAAATAGCTAATAATCATATAAATGCCCAATCCTTCGGCAGTGAATTATTTGAGATAAACAACAGGTATTTAATTGAACATTCCATTCGAACCCCTGTTCTTTATGATTTGAATAAGGAAAGAAGTCGCTACACTTTCGACTACGCTCTTGTTGAGTATGTAGCAGGCCAGAAGGCTGAAGATTATTTCCACCATTCCGATCTGCGGGTTAAAGATGAGGTTTTTCAGCAGTTGGGGGATATGATTGCCGGCATGCATGCGGGCGAAAGAAGTACCTACGGGAAGGCCAATCATAGCGGGAACAACACGGGGCAATGCCATCTTGCCCAATTGGAAAATGCAAAATCGCAGTTAATCTATGCTTCCCGGCATATTGACAGCATCAGAGAAAATCAAAGCAAGCTGCTTGATAAGCTGCATGAGCTTGAATCGGGAATTGAGCCCAGAAGCCGTTATGGATTTATACATGGGGAGCTGGGTCCTGACCATGTTTTGGTCACAGATCATTTGGAGCCTATCTTAATTGATATAGACGGAGCCGAGTTCTTTGATATTGAGCATGAACACAGCTTCCTGGAGTTTCGCTTTAGGGATTTTTACCGGTATTTAAAGCAGGATAACCTCGATCCGGACAGGATGTTATTTTATAAATTCCATCACCATCTTTCCTTGATTTCAGGCGGTTTGAAGCTGATTCATCGCGGATACCCGGATCAGCAGCTTGCCAAGGATATCGCTGACTATAACTGCAAATGTGCTCTGGAATTTATCAAACCGGCGGCATTTATCTAAACAATAACAAAAACCCAATCAACATATGAGGGTGTTGATTGGGTTTTTGTTATTGTTTGTCTGATTTTATGTAAATATATGGTATTTTCATGAAAATTGCAAATCATTAACATTCATCGACAACATTCACCTTACTTCGACTTTTGTGATGTGGTATATTCTGGATGAATATTAAGCACTTTTTCTCGAATCTATAAAAAAATAGAAGGGAAGAACGTATGTGGAAGCACTGGTGTGGACATCCAACCACCGGCTGGAGCTGTGCAAATGTGAAGAGCCGCTGATTACAGCTCCAGATGAGGTCAAGATTCGGATTGAGATGACAGGGGTTTGCGGAACGGATCTGGCGGTCATAACCGGTAAAGAAGAGGGAGTTCCAGAGGTCATTCGCGGTCATGAGGCTGTAGGGACCGTAATCGAAATCGGCAGCAAGGTTGACCGAGTTAAGGTGGGGGACCGCGTTGTTATTGATCCGAATCTAAGCTGCGGTGAATGTTATTTTTGCCTGAAGAAACAGCCGCACCTGTGTACGGGTACCGACGGCAAGGGAATGCCTATTGCGGGTTTGAATCGAAATGGGACGTTCACTTTTTTTTACTCAACTGAACAAACGTTTGCACACCTTCTCCCGGATCATATGAGCTGGGAAGCAGGGGTTTTGATTGAGCCGCTAGCCTGTGTCCTGCACAATTTCAAAGAAGCTAACGTATCGGCAGACGATAAGGTGCTCGTTATCGGGTCGGGTCCGATGGGACTGCTCAGTCAAATCGTCAGCAAATCAAAAGCGGCGCTCACCGTTGCGACGGAAATTAATCCATATCGGCTAGCCTTTGCCAGAGGATTTTCAGATTATGCGCTAACACCGTCCCAATTAGATCAAGCTGTCGTAGATGAGATCTGCTCAGGACATAAGTTTGATCTGATTATCGACACGGTGGGCACTCAGCTCGAAGTGGCAGAGAGATGGATTGAGCGTGGAGGCCGCATCATTCCTTTTGGAATTAATGCGAAGTACCAGTATACCTTTTCTCCTACCAAATTCGTACAGAATGCCATCAAAATTATTGGAGCAGGCGAATACCGCTACATGTTCGAGGAGGCTTTGCGGTTTGCCGCTGAGACACCGGAGCTGGAGAAGCTGGTGACCAGAAAAGTTAAGCTCAATCAATATGAAACAGCAATTAACGAGCTGATCGGCTATGAATTGAACTCTTTGAAGGTGGTTAGGAGTGAAACCGTCAAGACGGTTTTTGTTCCCTAAACGTAGAACTACAATCAACGAGAGGTGGCACCTGCCAATGAGTAAAGACAGCAATTTTAGACTTGTTCAGGATTACCTGTCTGCACACAAAGATAAGGATATAGAGCCGATCTGGATACCTGCTGTGTGGAATGAGTGCCAATATGAGCGTGTTCTTTCCGAAAAAGACGGTGAGATTTGTGTACATCCGTATGATTTTATGACGGAGAACTTCAATTACTTGGACAAGCTTTCATGGAGGTATTCGCTCAAGGAACGTACGGATCTGGACGACAGCGCGATCTATTCCTCGCTAATTCGCTATTCGACTGCTTGGGACTATAACCATGACGGAACAATCGAATCAGGTACTTTTTTAAGGTTCTGCATTCTGCTGCCGCTGCTGAAAAAGATGGGGATCAATATTCTGTACATGCTTCCGGTTAACCAATACAGCAAATTGAACCTGAAGGGGGATATCGGATCACCTTACGCGGTGCAATCGTTATTCCACTTGGACCAGAACCTGCACGACAGCCTTTTAGACGGCATGAAGCAGTTCACGATTCACGATGAGCTCAGCGCTCTGGTCGAAGCCTGCCATTTGCTTGATATAAAGACCGTTCTCGATTTCATTCCCCGGGTAACGGCGAAAAACAGTGAGTTCATTACCGAACACCCGGATTGGGTGTACTGGATCAAAACTGAGGCATTGGAGGGGTTTGCGCCGCCTCCCATTCCTGAGCTTGGATTTTTTGAGGAGTGTACGCCTGACAAGCTGGAGACGGTCTACCGCAGCCAGGAAACTGCAGCGTTCCTTCGGAAGTTTTCACTGCCGCCAAATGAACTTCATCCGGTCCTTTGGCAGCAGTTAAAGGAAAAGGCTGCTAAAACCGGGGAGGAACTATTAACCTTGGTGGAGCAAGAAATGGGGATAACGACTGCTCCGGCGCATTCGGATTGGATTAATGATGTGCAGCCGATTTGGACAGATATTACGTTCTTGCGCCTTTACAAGGATGTTTCTCCTCAAGTGAGACATCTTATAAGTCCGGATCAAGCGCCCTATGTCCTTTTTGATACGATCAAATGCAACTATTATCCGGGAGATGAGCCGAATCTTGAGCTGTGGGACGTACTGGAGCAGGCAGTACGGTTCAATCTCGAAAGGTACGGGATTGACGGCTTCCGCATCGATATCGGACATGTGCTGCCTACGCCGCTCTTGACCCGAATTTTTGACACGATTAAAGAGATCAATCCGAATGCGATCTTGATCAGCGAAGACTTGTTCAACCGCAACCATAAGAAGGCGGCGAGCACCGGCTATAACATTATGCTTGGCAGCGGATGGAACGTCATGACGCAAATTACGAAGGAGAATCTCGTTTCATTCCTAGAGGAGCTGCCTGAGCTGTGTATTCATGTGTTTGCCTGTGCAGAAACGGCTGATACTCCGCGGATCACGAGCCGTGGTGGTGTCGAGGTTGCCCGTATGATCGCGGTATTTAATCAATTTCTTCCGAACGCGATTCCATACGTGACGACCGGCTATGAAATGAATGAGGAGCAGCCCCTCAACTGCGGTCTTGGAGACAATACGAACGGAGAGGATATCGCGCGCGCTTTTTTTAATGTCATGCAGATTAATTGGACCAACCCTGCGCCAATGCTGCCGCTGCTGGCTGAGTTAAGTGAATTCAAGAAGGATTGGCCTCAGCTGGTCAAGCCGGAAAACTTCTTTGTGGCTCAATCCCCGGAAGGTACTGTGCTATATGGGTATCTGCATGGAGATCAGACGCTGCTGTGCAGCTTTAATTTGAGTTCTGATGCTTGCCACGTCGATTTGAAGGCTGCCGTACCCGGACGATGCCCAATGACCGTGACACTAGATAGTTCCTTAACGGGCAGCAGTGTGGGGCAGACCCTCGACAGCCTGCTGCTTGCACCGAATCAAGCTTTAGTGCTCGTTAACAATATTAGACAAGCCATATAAGTTGAACGAAAGAAAATAAAAAAAGGGCAGAAGTGACGGAGGGGAAGTTTGGAACTGGAGGAGCGAACGCGTCCGCCTTTGTCTGCGGATTTCTACCGCGAAGAGCGGTAACAATCAAGAAATCTGCAGACAACAGCGGCCGGAAGTCCAAACATTCCCCGCAGTTACGACCAATACCTAATATAAAAATCTAAAGTTCAACTTATCAGTTAAAGGAGAGAAGCTGCGATGGAAAAAAACAAAAAGGAAATCGTGTTATGGCATGAGTTTGACGGTCCGGGAGATACCTCGATTGAAGTGCTGGAGGGAATTTGCAAGCTGTATACGGAACGATTTGGCGTACAAATTACGCCACAAGTGATGAATATTTCGGAGCTGACTGCAGGGTTGAACCGAATTAAGGACACTCATCAAGGTCCCCACCTGGCAATGGTTCCAGCCGATATGTCCTCCTACGTCCAGAATGGCCTTTACTCCGAAGTGCCGGGAGGGTTGTTGGACGATGTGCTGAGTGAAGGGGCCCTTTCAACGATGCAACTGGATGGCGTTCAGTATGGTACCCCGGTACTTCGGGGCAACCATCTGGTTGTGTATTACAATCAGGAGATTTACGTCAGTGCGCCGGCGGCCTGGGATATGTTCGAGGAGGCGGCAGAGGAGCTGTCCGCTCAAGGCATTGTGCCACTAGGGGCAGATTTGCAGCAGGGCTATTGGTTTATTCCGTTCCTCACGGCTTTCGGCGGTTGGCCTGTAAAGAACGGAAAGCCGGATATCATCACCCCTGAAATGAAGCAGGCGCTCCAGTTCATCCGCGAGAAGATGGATCAAGGCGTGCTCGTCAGTCTCGACGGCTCCACAGATTTGCTAGAGCAGTTCATTGACGGTAAGATCGGCGCCATTATTTGCGGCGAGTGGATTTATAACCACCTGGACAAGCATATGGGTAACAAGCTTGCCGTTTGCCAGCTTCCGGTCATAGAAGGCCGGCAATCGCTATCCATGTCTTCTTCCATCGGCCTGATTTACCCGAACCATTCGTTAACTTCCGGGGAGCGGGAGGATATCCTGTCGTTCACGCGTTTTATGCTGAGTGATGAATGCCAAACCATGTGGACGCTCGATGTGCAGCGGATTCCGGCTCAGGAAGAGGTGCTGAACCGCCTGGCTGCCTCTGCTGCGCCTAACAAAAAAACGATTTTGTCGCTTTTAGATCATGCACGCCCAATGCCAACTAATCCTTTCATGATCCATGTATGGGAAGCGATGAATGCGGGCCTGACTGAGCTGCCCTTGAGCAATCCTGAACAAGCGTTGAAAAAAATGGAACAGACCATCCATGAAGCTTCACGCGCATTTCAAAGCTAATAAGAGACGGAGGAAGAGAAATGAAAACAACGATATTCAGCCAAATTTCGATTGACGGAAAGCTAACTATGGGGGCCGGTAATTCGAGTAAAGAGCTTTTTTCTTTGTTTTCCAGTGAAGATATCGAGTTCATCCATCTATTCCGGGGAAATGTGCAGGGGATTATGGTTGGTAAAAATACGATCCTGACAGACAATCCGTTTCTTACTAACCGGTATGAGGAGAACAAAAATCCAATCCGTATCATTCCGACGACGACCCTTGACATTCCGCTGGATAGCAATGTGCTCTCGGATGAGGGGAAGACGATTATCGTCACGACCGAGAAAGGGCGGGACGAGGGCAAAATCAAGCAGATCCGGGAAAGAGGGAAGGAGTGCCTTATCTGCGGCGAGGATAAAGTAGATTTCGTGGAGCTTGAGCGGCAATTGGAGGACAACTATGGGATTACCAGCATCATGGTAGAAGGCGGCGGCTTTTTGAACTGGCATATTTTTAATCAGGATATCGTTGATGAAATTATTTTGATGCAGCTCCCAATCATCATCGGAGGCGCTTCGAACATTACTTTAGTGGATGGAGACGGGTATCAGCAATTGTGCTTTACCAAAAAGTTCAAGGTTGTAGAGATCCAGCCCAAGGATAACTACACACTCATGCGCTATAAAAAAGTGATATGACATTCATTTAATTCATAGACTTCGAGTGGCTATGGGAGCTGTAAAATCAAGAAAATGGGGGTTATGAAAAATTCATGCTAGAGAAGGATAATTTCTATAAAAGTGTGTATAAAATCGCTGTACCGGTTACGCTTCAAAGCTTGCTGATGGCACTCCTCAATTTGACGGATCAGATGATGGTCGGACAGCTTGGAGACGTGGCAATTGCCTCGGTCGGGATGTCTACGAAAATATACGGGATCATCGCAGTTGTACTGGCCGGTCTATCAACGGGTGTATCCATTTATGCTGCCCAGTTCTGGGGGAACAAGGATACCAAAAGTGTATCCCAGGTGCTGGGTCTCGGTCTGCTCGTCGGCTTTGTGTTTTCGTTCCTGTTCTCAGCGGCTGTATTCATCGACTCACCGCTTTTTCTGAGCATGTTCACCACAGATGCGAATGTAATAGACGATGGGCATATTTTCTTGAGATTCATGTCACTTGGCTTCGTGCCTGTCATGTTTACGATGATGTATTCCGCGATTTTACGCAGTACCAGACATGCCAAATGGCCGATGTATGTAAGCTTAATTACAGTTGTTTTGAATATTATCCTGAACTACGTGCTTATTTTCGGCCACTTCGGCTCACCTGAGCTTGGTCTGAAGGGCTCGGCCATAGCTACTCTTATTTCCAGGGTTTTTGAATGTTTGTTGATCATCGGTGCTGTGTACCGGTATCGTTTACCGGGGGCTGTCGGGCTAAAGAACTTGTTTGTTATTCCTAAACCGCTCATCCGCAAGTTTTTTGGAACGACCTATCCGCTGCTGTTGACTGAATTGATCTGGGTATTGGGCGAAACGGCATATGCGATCATCTACAGCCGCATGGGAACGATGGAGATGACTGCGATGACCATTACATTTCCGCTGCAAGGGCTGTGCATTGGTTTGTTGTCAGGTCTGTCCAGTGCAGCCGGAGTACTGGTTGGCAACCGTTTAGGCGCGAACGAAACCGACATCGCACTCGATCACGCGAAAAAGTTCATCCGCCTTGGCATCGTGATCTCTCTAATCGTCGGGGGCATTATTGCAGCAGGCTCGAAGCTGTATGTCTCTGCGTTCAACATCTCCGAGGATGCGAAACAAATGGGTGTCTATATTGTGATCGTGTTCGCTGGATTTCTGTGGGTCAAAGTATCCAATATGATTATAGCCGGCGGCATTCTGAACAGCGGGGGAGACAGCAAGTTCGTGTTCGTTATGGAATCAACCGCAACATGGCTGATAGGTGTCCCATCCGGGCTGTTGCTGTCGTACGTTTGGAAGCAGCCTGTGTACCTTGTATATCTCGTCATATCGCTTGAGGAGGTTGTCCGCTTTGGCTTCGGCTACGCCCGGATATACTCCCGCAAGTGGATACGAAATTTAGTTAGCGATTTGACAGAAAAAGCGATGTGAGAAGTGAGTGAGGCTGTTCCTGAGCGAAAATGCTGAGGGACGGCCTCTAAATTATAAATACTTACTTGACAGGTAGGAATAAAAGGATATATGATTACTGCAATCCTTCACTGCTAATTAAATGAACAGTGAAATAATAACCGTGAAAATAATGACTGAGCTGATTGGACCGCCAAAGGCTCCCGAGTATATCCCGCATAAGGGGATGTTCCGGGGGTCTTTTTGTGGTTCAAAGGTGTTACGCCTTGTTGTATAGGGTATCTGATTACTGGAAAGCAGGGGAAACGAATGGATGATAAGCAGTGGGAGCGATTGGAGGAAGCGGATGATCTGTTCCGCAGAATGGTGCGGAGATTCGTGAAGGAGCGTGACCGGGTAAGCGTGGAGGGTATTGCTCTACCGGGCATGCTGATTCTGCAAAAAATTATCCGTGACGGTGAACAGCGTCTCGGCGATCTCGCGGAGCAGCTGGATTTCACCTCAGGCGCCATAACAGCGCTGAGCGATAAGCTGGAGTCGGGTGGATACACGGTGCGCAGACGCAAGGAGAATGACCGGCGCACGGTGCTGCTCGATATTACGGCGAAAGGGCGGGAGATGGTTGCGCGCAACGGCAACATCGGGGCCCGATGTATTACGCTTCTGTTCGAGGGATTTACGGCAGAGGAACTGGAGCAGCAGGCCCGCTTTTATGAGCGGATTATCGGCAATCTGGAAGGATTCTCGGAGACGCTGCTCAAGCTGGCGGAGCAAAATGCCGAGCCGCCCCTTCTGCAGACCCGTGAACAGAAGCCACGCGCAAGTGTGAAGAAGAACTATCTCAGCTACTGAAAATGGAAGCTTATGCTTACAAAACTTATGCGTAGCTTCCGAAGCGAGTTTTGTACGAAGTGAGATCAAGGAAGCCTATGCTTACAAAACTTTGAGGAGGATGAATCATGGGACATTCAACCGTATATCCAACAGGAGCAACGGTATACAATCCCGGCAAAGCGTGGAGCGGCTACACCGTATTCCAGGCGGGCGACGAGGGGGTTGTGCTGATTGATATGAGCGGCAAGGAGGTGCATTTGTGGCAGGGGCTGATCGGGTTTCCGGCCAAAATCCTTCCTGGCGGCTACGTGCTCGGCAGCACGGGACGAAGAGATCCGAAGTTTGGGATTCAGGATAATGTCGATCTGGTGCAAGTTGATTGGGAAGGCAATGTGGTCTGGAAATATAACAGCTACGAGCATATCGAGGACCCCGGCTATGAGCCGCTATGGTATGCGCGCCAGCATCATGATTACCAGCGGGAGGGCAATCCGGTCGGTTACTATACTCCCGGCCTTGAACCTTCAGCTAACAGTGGTAAAACATTGATTCTAGCCCATAAGAATTTGCATAATCACCAGATTTCCGACAAGCAGCTGCTGGATGACACGATTATTGAAGTGGACTGGGAGGGCAATATTATCTGGGAGTGGGCGGCTAGTGACCATTTTGATGAGCTGGGTTTTGACGAGGCGGCGCGCAATGTCCTGTTCCGCGATCCGAACACCCGCTCCTTCGGTGATCTGGGCGGCGGTGTAGGCGACTGGCTGCATATTAATTCGGCTTCGTATGTGGGACCGAACAAATTCTATGATAACGGAGATGAGCGTTTCCATCCCGACAACATTATCTGGGACGCCCGGGAGGCGAATATTATCGCCATCACTGACAAGCGGACCGGGGCTATTGTCTGGCGGCTGGGACCGGACTACTCGCTGCCTGAAGTAAAGCATATCGACTGGATTATCGGCCAGCATCACGCGCACATTATTCCGAAGGGGCTGCCGGGCGAAGGCAATCTGCTGGTGTTCGACAACGGCGGCTGGGGCGGGTATGGCCTGCCGAATCCTTCTTCACCTTTTGGGCAAAAGAATGCGCTTCGCGACCACTCCCGGGTGCTGGAAATCAATCCGGTAACGCTGGATATTGAATGGCAGTATACCTCTGCAGAGGCAGGGTTCTCTGTTCCGACCGATTCCTATAAATTCTACAGTCCATATATCAGCTCGGCCCAGCGGCTTCCGAACGGCAATACGCTGATTACCGAAGGCTCGAATGGCCGCTTGTTCGAAGTGACGGCAGAGCATGAGCTAGTGTGGGAGTATATCTCCCCTTACACCGACCGCAGAAATACGAATATGGTCTACCGTTCCTACCGCGTGCCTTATGCCTGGGTACCGCAACTGGCGAAGCCGCAGGAAAATGCCATTGAGCCGATAGAGGTATCCACCTTCAGAGTGCCGGGAGCCGCGCCAAAAGGCTCAGATTCTGTGGTTAATGTAGCAACAACGCTGCCGTTCATGGAGGGAGCTGCTTGTGTGGCTACTGCGGATGAGGGCGGCGGCCGGAGAAACAGCTAGCGAAATTCATAAACGAAGAGGTGCATAATTTTGAAAAAATCATGGTATCACTCAGCAGTTCTGCTCTTATCTTTGTCTATAGTGCTGGTGCTGTCCGGTTGCAGCTCCAAGGGGGATGCGGCGGCATCCACCTTGAAGATTAAAATTGCCGACATCAATACGAACCCGACCTTCCGGGTGGCCGTGGATAAAGGAATCTTTGCCAAACACGGCATTGAGGCGGAAATCGTCAACTTCGGGACTCCGGCGGAGGGTGTGAATGCGCTCTTCATCAAGCAGGTGGACATAGCTTTCGGCGCCGACTTCCCGGTGCTTAATGCCGTTGCCAAAGGGGAGTATTCGATTATTGCTTCCGCCGGTCAGGCCACAGATCAGGCTGCGGCGGTATGGAAGCTGTTCGTAAAGGATGATATCAAGTCGGCGGCTGATTTGAAGGGTAAAAAACTAAGCTTCATGCGCGGCACTTTTCTGCCGTACCTGTGGGATGAATATTTGAAGGAACAGGGCCTCGCGTTAAGTGATGTAACGTTGACGGGACAAGGCGCTTTTGACGAAGCCTTCATTGCACTGAAGCAAGGTGATGTAGATGCCGCCTGGTTCAGCGGCTCAGCGCTGACCGGCAAACTTGCCGCGCTTGAAGGCGTGCATGAGCTGACCGACATGTCCAAGACCCCGGTTCGGCTGGGGATGGGGATAGTAGCCGGGAATACGTTCGTGCAGGCCAATCCGGGTGGAATCGGGGAATTCCTGGCAGCGGTGGATGAAGCTTCGACCTATGCCCAGGAGCATCCTGAAGAAGTGGCTGACCTGATGTTCAAGGATGTGAAGCAGCCGAAAGAAGCTACGCTGAAGGACCTGCCGAAGAGCCCCTGGAAGGTTGGATTTACACAGGCTGCGTATGACAGTCTCGCGGGACAAAAGAAATATATGGTCGATACGGGTATCATTAAGCAGGACTTTGACCTGAACAGCAAGCTGAATCTGGAGCCGCTTAAAAAGGCGCTGCCGGATAAGGTGACATATTCGAAATAACCAAATTTTCAGGAGGTGCCCCATGTCCTTATCTGCCAAACAGCATGCCATTTATATCGAGCAGCTCCGCAAAAGCTACAGTGAGCCTGCCGCCGGTGACGTGCATTACATTATCAAAGATGTGAATCTGGTGATCAAAGGCGGTGAATTCTTCGTGCTGCTTGGGCCGAGCGGCTGCGGGAAATCGACACTCCTGAATATGATTGCCGGGTTTGTCTCCAAATCCGGCGGCAATCTGAGAGTGGACAATGTAGAGGTGAATAAGCCGGGCAGAGACCGGGCGGTTGTGTTCCAGCAGGCGGACTCGTCCCTATTCCCTTGGTTGACCGTCCGGGAGAATGTGGAATTCGGACTGCGGATGAAGAAGATGCCCAAATTGGAGCGCCGGGCCATCTCGGACCGCTATATCGGGCTGGTTGGGCTGAACGGGCATGAGGAGAAGTTCCCGAAGGAGCTGTCAGGCGGCATGAAGCAGCGGGTGCAGCTCGCCCGGGTGCTGGCAAATGATCCGGCCATTCTGCTGATGGATGAACCCTTCGGCGCGTTGGATGCGATGACCCGGCGGACGATGCAGAAGGAACTGGTCCACATCTGGCGCGAGACGCATAAAACCGTTATTTTTGTGACGCATGATATTCAGGAGGCCCTGCTGCTGGGCGAGCGGATCGGTATTATGTCTGTTGGCCCCTCTTCTAATATCACTGACATTTACGATAATTCGCTGCCCTTCCCGCGGGATGTGGCTTCGCCGGAATTCTACTCGCTGTACCATCAAATTCAGAGCCACTTCGAAGAATAGGATAGGGTGTGATACATGATGAAATGGGTGGAGAAAAAATGGGTGTCCGTCTCCCTGCTGTGGATTGCAGCATTGTGCATCTGGCAGTTGGGCGCTTGGGTGTATGGTCCTGATGTGATCCCCGGCCCCTGGAGCACCCTTAAGGGTGGGCAGGAGCTGATTGCGGACGGTACCTTGCTGCAGTATATCGGCATCAGCTTTTACCGGGTGCTGGTTGGCTGGGTGCTCGGCAGTCTGCTGGCTATTCCTGTGGGGCTGATTATTGGAAAAGTAAATATCATCCGCATTTTTGCCGAGCCGTTCCTGAATTTCATCCGCTTTATTCCGCCGATTGCCTTCATCACGCTGTTCCTGGTCTGGTTCGGCATCGGGGAGCAGTCGAAGATTGCGCTGATTATGTATGCGACCTTTTTCATTGTGGTGCTGAATACCTTAACGGGTGTAATGTCGGTGGAGGAGGACAAAATCCGTTCCGCCCGCAGCATGGGGGCAGGCGAGTGGCAGATTCTGCTGCATGTCATTGTACCGGCTACGATTCCGTATATCTTCACGGGGGTGCGGCTGGCGATGGGAACCTCCTACATGGCCATCATCGGCGCAGAAATGATTGCCTCAAACGAAGGGGTTGGCTATCTCATCTGGAATTCGCGGTTGTTCTTCCGCACGGACTGGATTTTTGTCGGGCTATTCTGCCTGGGGTTCATGGGCTTTGCTACGGACCGGCTGTTCGGCTGGTTTGGCCGCAAAGTGCTCTTCCGCTACGGCGTGGTCAGTGTGGCGGCGCGGAGAAGATAAAGCTGGTAGTAGGAAGAGCTTCTTACAGTATGCCGGCAAAAGCCCTTGACAACACAAGTTGTTGGAACTACTATAGTTATAACAACTTGTTGGGGCGGGTGGAACTTTGGATAGCGGGTACGATTATACAGAACTGCTTGGATATCAGATTATCAAGGGCGAGGTGCTGATCAAGCGCAAGATGCTAAGCGTTTTTATGGAGAGGGGTTATGATCTTACCTTTGAGCAATGGACCGTGCTGAATGTGCTTTATGCGGAGCCTGGAATCAATCAGAGCGAGATTGCCGTCAGAACCTTCAAGGACAAGACCAATGTTACGCGTATTCTGGATGTGCTTGCTAAGAAGGGCTACGTGGCCCGCGAAGCGCATGGCAAGGACCGCCGGAGCTATCAGATTTATCTGACGGCAGCGGGAGAGAAAATGTTCGCTGATCTTATCCCTCATGTGCAGCAGTTTAACGAACAATTCAGGAAAGATATCCCTGATGAGGAGTTGGCGCAGTTCATTCATACTTTAGAGAAAATTTGCCGGAACGCACAATAAGTTTTTTTTACTCATATAGTTGCTATAGCTATTATATATATAACTACTATTAGTGAAGGGGATGGCAATCATGATAGAGTTAACGGTGAAGGAGCGGTTTGCGTTCCGGTTTGTTTTTAATGAAAAGAGAGTGTATCAGCGCTGGTATGGCCGGTTTTTAATGTTCGGGCTGGATTATGGAAGGCTCCGGAGAGTGGTGGCGAGAGTTGGCGATTGGCGTCAGTGGTGTCAGGTCTGGACCAAGGAGGGCGATGAGGTGTACCGCAAAGCGGAGCGGGCACTGGCCGAAGGCAGTCTGGGTACAGCCAAGGCCCTATTCCATCAAGCTGTGGCCTGCTACCATGCGGGACAGCATATCTTTTTTATCGACAGCGGGCAGAAGGAGGCTACGCAGGACAAGGCAAGAAAAAGCTATGTCCGGGCGCTCTCCTTATACAGCGAAGCGGAGAAGCCTGTAAGAGTGGATATCCCGTATCGTGGGGTCAACATCCCGGGCTATTTAAGGAAAGCGGACACTGAAGGCAGACCGCTGATTATTTTTGTGAATGGCATGGACAATATTAAGGAGGCGGAGGGACATCATTTCAGCGAAGTGTTTAACCGGCAGGGCTTTAATTTCTTCACGTTTGACGGACCGGGCCAGGGCGAGATGTGGCGTACAATGAAATTTGATTCCCGTGATTACCATTCAGCAGTTTCAGCAGTGATAGACTGGTTTGAACAGCAGCCGCCCTGCGGGATTGATCTGGAGAGAATCGGCCTCGTCGGCTTCAGCCTGGGCGGTTATTTGGCGCCTGAGGCCGCAGCCCGTGATCCCCGGGTGAAATGTACGGCCGGCAATAGCGGGCTGGTCTATATCGGCGGAATCCAGGGGCTGGGGAAATTGAATCCGATCTGGCAGCGCGGGGTTACGTATATGACGGGAGTTAAGACGCTGGAGGAGGCACTTTCCCAGTTCAATTATGATATTGATGATGCACCTGCTCTGCGCTCACCGCTGCTTTTTTTCCATGCGGGTCGTGATGAGGTGATGCCTGCGCCCAAGACCCATGCAGATAAAATGGTGAACTGGGCCAAGGGAGAAACCACACTGAGATACATGGAGGATGCCGAGCATTGTACGATGAATTATCTGGATGAAGTCTTCCCGGAAATTCTGGACTGGTTCAAGAAGCAGCTGCGCATGTAGCTCAGCCCCGAACAACGCCTATAGACAAGGTAAAGAGCTGGCTGGATAACCGGGCAGTTCTTTATTCTTATATAGGGAAAGGATATTATATATATTTTTCAATGCAGGTATCCTAAAATAAGCTCAAATCCCAAGAGGAGGCAGAGCGATGGATCAGCAGTTCATTACGAATATTAGTGAATTAGTCAAGGCAGAATTTCATGCAGCATTAGGTTCAATCAAGGACATCGGAGGCGGATTTTACGGCAGGGTGTTTTTGGTTGAGATGGATGCGCCGCCATACCGGCTGGTTATAAAAGTATACAACCGGACTGGACTTAACACCCGTGAGCAAGCCCAATTAACCACACTTGGCGAGTATTCGACGCTCCCTATGCCCAAGGTGTATTTTGTGCATCACAAGAGTGATACAATCCCTCTTGATGTCTTGGGTATGGAATACATAGAAGGTATCAATGCGGGTGAGATTTATGATATGCCTGAGGAAAACAGAAAAAGAATCGCTGATCAAATTATCGACAACCTTATTGCCTATCACAGTGTGATCCATCCGGAGGGATTCGGCGAACTGAACTCGGGCACCTACACGAAAGATTGGAACGAGTATTACAAGCCAAAGGTTGATCTCATATTTGAAAAAGCAGCGAAAATGCATAAGAACAAGCAGCTGGATGATGAGGTCTATGAGACTGTACAATCCGCCTATGAGAATTATGAGAAAATCTTTGGGGAGAAGGTAGAGCATGCGCGGCTGATCCACGGTGATTATAATATGTGGAATGTTATGCTCGAACAAGACCAGTCAGCTGCTGCAGCGGTCATTGACCCGTTTAACTGCTGCTGGGCGGATGCCGAATTGGATCTGTACCAGCTCAGTAATGCCAACGGCAAATATTTTGGGCTGCTGGATAATTACCGGTCGAAGATTCCGCTGAGCAGAAATTTTGAAATCAAAAATAGCTTCTATGAGCTGTTTACTGAAATCATGCACTTTTACGATGCCAATGTAGATGTCTCCCACTCCAATATTAAAGAGGAAGCGAAACAATTAAGAATGCAGATGAAGAAGCTCTTGGAATAGGCTTCGAAGCAAGGCTCCGCTATGCGGAGCTTTTTTTTGTTTACAAATGCTGTCATTTCACTTAATTCCGGGCGAATAATGGCCCCCTATACTTCAGTTGGGCAGCGTACAGCTTGGATCAGAGAGAACGCCCGCAAATCAGAAATAGGAGTGATAGGGAAATCATGAAAAAAAGATTTACGCAAATCATGTCCATGGGTCTGCTGTTGTCCTTGCTCGTCCTGTTGCTTGCCGGTTGTGCCAACTCGGAAGCCAAAGCTGATGAAGGAAATGGAAATGCCGGAGTGAAAGAGCTGAGCCTGTCCGAAATTGAAGCAGAGGCTACCAAAGAAGGCTCTGTGGTTAGTGTGGGTATGCCGGATACCTGGGCGAACTGGAAGGATACCTGGAATGATATTACGAGCAAGTATGAAATTAAGCATACAGATACCGATATGTCGAGCGCGGAGGAAATCGCCAAGTTCGAAGCGGAGAAGGATAAGCCGACGGCAGATATTGGCGATGTGGGTATCGCTTTCGGTCCGGTTGCGGTGGAGAAGGGGGTAACCCAGCCCTATAAAACCTCTTATTGGGATGAGATCCCGGATTGGGCCAAGGATAAGGACGGCAACTGGATTGTAGGCTACCAGGGCAGCATCTCCTTCCTGACCAATACGAAGCTTGTGGCTAACCCGCCAAAAAGCTGGGAGGATCTGAAGAACGGCAACTATAAAATCATTGTTGGCGATGTCACTAAGGCGGCGCAGGCGCAGATGGCTGTGCTTGCTGCAGCGATTGCTTTTGGCGGAGATGAGTCGAATATTGAGCCGGGGATTGCATTCTTTGAGGATCTTGCGAAGAAGGGCCGTCTCTCCAATGCCGAGGCTTCACTCGCGAACATTGAGAAGGGCGAAGTGGAAGTAACGCTGCTGTGGGATTTCAACGCGCTGAACTATAAGGATCAGATCGACAAGAGTGGATTTGACGTGGCGATTCCGAAGGAGGGCAGTGTAGTGAGCGGTTATGCGACGGTCATCAACAAATGGGCTCCGCACCCGAATGCTGCCAAGCTGACGCGTGAGTACATTCTCAGCGACGAAGGCCAGATTAATCTGGCAAAAGGCTATGCCCGTCCGATCCGCGACAGCGTGAAGCTGCCGGAGGATGTGGCTGCCAAGCTGCTTCCGAAAGAGGAATATGTCAACGCCAAGCCGGTTGGCGACTATAAAGTATGGGAAGAGACTGCAAAGAGCCTTCCGCAGCTATGGCAGGAACGTGTGCTTGTACACTTGAACTAGTCGGGTCCCCTGCGGGCCGGCTTCATATAAGAGAGTAAGGGCGCCTTTGCTGTATGCCTGAGGCGCCCGCTTTGTATTCTATGCGAGAGGAGCACCCGAGATGAAACAGAGGAAGCGCGGTGTGATTCTGGCCCTGGCTCCGTTTGTGCTGATGGTGCTGGCGTTTCAGGTGGTGCCCGTAGTGTCGATGCTGTCGGGCAGCTTCCGGGATGCGGATGGAAAAGGCTTCACCCTGGGCAACTATCAGCATGCGCTGACCAGCGCCTATTATATGCAGGCGATCAAGAACAGCCTGCTGATCTCAGTCTTCTCCAGCCTGCTTGGGCTGGCTGTGGGGCTTGTATGCGCGTATTGTATCACGCGTTTTGCACCAGCCGTACGTGACCGGCTGCTAATGTTGTCCAACATGACCTCGAATTTCGCCGGAGTCCCGCTGGCTTTTGCCTACATTATTCTGCTGGGGAACAATGGGGTGTTCACACTGCTGTTTAAGCAATGGGGCTGGAGCGTGTTCGACGGCTTCAACCTGTACAGTTGGTCCGGCCTGATTCTGGTGTATGTGTATTTCCAGATTCCGCTGGCTTTATTGCTGCTGTATCCGGCGTTCTACGGCATCAGGGAGCAGTGGAGAGAGGCGGCGGCTCTGCTGGGAGCCGGACCCTGGCAGTTCTGGAAGACCGTCGGTCTGCCGGTGCTGTCCCCGGCGATCTTCGGCACACTTGGCATTCTCTTTGCCAATGCGATGGGGGCGTATGCCACCGCTTATGCGCTGGTTGGCGGGAATTACAATCTGCTCGCTGTCCGCATTGGCTCGCTGGTTGCCGGCGATGTGGTGACTCAGCCGCAAATGGGCAGCACCTTAGCGGTTCTGCTCGCGCTTAGTACACTGCTTGCGGTATTTCTCAATCAGCGGATGGTGCGCCGCATGGAGGGCTTCAGCGGCAAAAGAACAGCCGCACGGGAGCAGAGCAGCAGCCTGTTCAGACGCCGCTGGGCAGCCGTGCGGGAGGAGGCGGGCCAATGAATACACGCAAGGCGGGCGTTGCCCCGCGTACCTTCATGCTCCTGCTCATGGTATATCTGCTGCTGCCGCTGCTGGCTACGGGGCTGTATGCTTTTGCCCAGGATTGGCAGAATACACTGCTGCCCCGCACCTGGACATTGAGCTGGTTCAGTGATATGTTCAAGGATTTACGCTTTTTGGATGCGCTGTGGACCTCACTGTATCTGTGTGTGATCAGCGTTCTGCTCAGTTTAGCCGTGATGCTGCCCGCTGTGTTTGTCATTACGGTCTATTTTCCGCGCTGGGAGAGCTTTATGAAAGGGATCGTTGTTCTGCCTTACGCTGTGCCGGGTGTGGTCGCCGCCGTCGGCTTAATCCGTGCCTATTCGTCTGGTCCGTTCGACATTTCCGGGACCGCTTATATGCTGGTCGGGGCTTATTTTGTGGTCATTCTGCCATATATGTATCAGGGCATCCGCAATAGTCTGCTCAGCGTATCCGCCGTGGAGCTGCTGAATGCCGCTGAGCTGCTTGGGGCACGGAGACGGACCGCCTTTGTAAATGTTATTCTACCGAATATTTGGCCCGGGGTGATCGTCTCCGCGCTGCTGTCGTTCTCCGTGCTGTTCGGGGAATTCGTACTGACGAACATGCTGGTTGGAGGGCATATCCAGACGATTCAGGTCTATTTGTATCAGCGGGTCGGCGAAAGCGGGCATTTGGCCAGTGCGATTGCGATCTCCTATTTTGTGTTTATCCTGCTGCTGTCGGCGGTGCTGATGAAGCTGGGCAAAAAGATTGGCGGCCAAGCGAAGTAATGACTGGGAGGGACACGGAATGAAGAAGGATTATTTGAGGCTGCAGGGGGTCCGCAAAGTTTTTGACGATGCCCCTGTGCTGGCCGGAGTGGATCTGAACATCGCCGAAGGGGAGCTTGTAACCCTGCTGGGTCCGTCGGGATGCGGCAAAAGCACGCTCCTGCGCTGCATCGCAGGGCTCACCGAACTGGACAGCGGCAGCATCCTGCTTGCGGACAAGGAGCTGACGAAGCTGCCGCCGCGCAGCAGGGATGTAGGCATGGTGTTCCAATCCTATGCGCTGTTCCCCAATCTGACCGTAAGCCAGAATGTGGAATACGGGATGCGCATGCGCGGGGTTGCCCCGGCAGCGCGGCGCACCCGCTGCGGGGAGCTGCTCGCGATGGTCGATCTCGAGGACAAGCGCGATGTCTACCCGCAGTCGCTGTCCGGCGGACAGCAGCAGCGGGTGGCGCTGGCCCGCTCGCTGGCCGTCCAGCCCAAGCTGCTGCTGCTGGACGAACCGCTCAGCGCGCTCGACGCCAAAATCCGCAAGAATCTGCGCGCGGAAATCCGCGACATTCAGCGGCGGCTGGGCATGACGACGCTGTTCGTCACCCACGACCAGGAGGAAGCGCTGATTCTGTCGGACTGGATTTGCATCATGAACAAGGGGCGGATTGTTCAGGAGGGCTCCCCGGAGCAGCTCTACACTGCGCCGCGTACAGAATTTGCTGCCAGGTTCATGGGCAGCTATAATGTTTTGAGCCGCAGCGAGGCGCTGGCGCTGTTCCGCAGAATTGACAGCAGGGCGGACAGCTTCGCCATCCGTCCCGAAGCGGTGACGCTGCTGGCAGAAGGTGAAGCGATTCAAGATGATGCAGACGGCATGATGGATGTGAGAGGAAGGGTTGAGTCTGTGTCTGTGCTGGGCAATATTATTCGTACGGTTGTTTTGGCGGAAGGAATCCAGCTCACGGTAGATCTGCTCAACGACGGCCGTTGGCTGCGGGTAAGGGAAGGCGATAACGTCATTCTGCTGCTTGATCCGTCCCAGCTGCTGCATCTGGAGCAGGAAGGGGCATAAGAAGCGCGGCTTGCGCGGCAGGAGCGGTCAAGAGGGAAGAATAATCTGATCTGTAGACTCAATCATGCCCGATCTTGTGCGGGAGCACTTTGTTAGGGCTGGTTGTTCATGGGAGGCGGGAGACTTATGACGGAATCAGCTAACAAGCTTATCGTGGTTGTGCTCGATGGACTGCGGTATGACGCAGCCCGCAAGTATATGGGCTATATGGAGCATCTGGTGGAGCAGGGGCAGTTGTCGTGCTACAAGGTACAGTCGGAGCTGCCCAGCCTGTCGCGTCCGCTGTATGAGGTGCTGCTGACAGGCACACCGGTGTCGCGAAACGGAATTACCGCCAATCATATCGTCCGGCTGAGCCGTGAGATGAGTGTGTTCCATCTGGCTGTCGCCGCTAACCTGCGTACAGCCGCAGCCGCGTACCACTGGGTCAGCGAGCTGTACAGCTCGGCGCCTTTTGACCCTGTGTCGGACCGGCACCAGCATAATGTCCTGAAGCCGATTCAGCACGGTAGCCTCTACTTCGAGGATCATTACCCGGATAGCCATGTATTCGCAGACGCTGAATATTTGCGGGTGGCCTATGACCCGCATTTTCTGTATATTCATACGATGAATATTGATGATGCCGGACACCGCTTTGGCGGCGAAAGCAAGGAATACGAGCTTGCGGTCCGCAGGGTGGACGGATTGCTCGCTACCGTGCTGCCGCAGTGGATGGAGCAGGGCTACAGGGTGCTGGTTACAGCCGACCACGGAATGAACGCAAACGGATTTCATGGCGGGGGCACTCCGGCGGAGCGGCATGTGCCGCTCTATACCTTTGGTGAAGAGGTGTTATCCCTGGAAAAAGAGGTCCAGGCGCTCCCCCAGCTACGGCTCGCCCCGCTAATGTGCCACTGTCTCGGAATTCAGCCATCTGCGGCGATGACTACGGAAGGGCTGCCGCCTTTCGTGCCGGCGGACCCGCACCAAGCAGAAGGGGAAGCTGCGGAAAATATAAAACAAAATAGTTTGGAATAACTGCTATTTTTAATAGGTTGATACAAGAAAATGCATATCTATTTACAGGATGATTTTGTATAATTTTTAGTACATTAACGTATAGGAGGGCTTGTTTGTGAGTAGTTCGAGAGCTTTGAAATGGATTACGGGTTCGTTTGAAATTATTTTGGCAATTCCGCTTCTTGGTGCTGCGATTGTAATCGGAAGCGGGTACACTGTACTCGGGTTAACCTTCATTCTTCACATCATAACGCTGGTGTTATCATCGAAGAATAGGGAACCGTTCTACGGCTCAGTGCTCGGAATCATAACCTCGGTGCTCGCATGGATTCCATTTTTGGGCTGGGTCCTGCATCTGATCACCGGCGTTCTGCTTATGGTAACTGCAGCACAGAAGCCACGCCAGACAGACCATTTTAATACATACCAAGGTTAAGGAGCGGTAATAGCCCGGACCTGCTCGACTTATAACCCGATTCGGTTGTTTCCCGAATCGGGTTATATTCATGTTATAATGGGAAAGCATTTTAGAAGATTTTGCTGGAAGGAGCAGTACCCGGATGGAAGCAACTGCACAAGAGGTAGCGGAGTGGATGGTCAAGGAAATCCGCTTTACGGGAACCCTGTACCAGACCGCTGCGATTGAATACGTGAAGGCCAATTTCGGCGAGCAATTTGTATTTGTGAATGAGAACGGAAATGCCTCTTTGTCCAAGGATGTAAAGAAGGCTTTCCGCAAGCTGCACGCGGGAAGAATAGCCTGGGACCGCGACGGCTTTCTGTGGGCCTGGACCTGAGATTCCCCTGCGCTGCTTGGACTCCTGGGTCAGCCCAGGTGGCTATTAGTGACTCCGAATGCATAAATGTGCTTAATAAAAGTGACCGCTGCTGTGATAGCTGGCGGTCACTTTTTTTGTTGTTGAAGCCGCCGCGGGCTACTGGGCGTGAAACAACGGCAGAAATGCCGTTGCTGTAGCCGCTGCGGGCTGCTGAGCATGAAACAACGGCAGAAATGCCGTTGCTGGAGCCGCTGCGGGCTGCTGGACGTGAAACAACAGCAGAAATGCCGTTGCTGGTCCCGCTGCGGGCTGCTGGACGTGAAACAACAGCAGAAATGCCGTTGCTGGTCCCGCCGCGAGCTGCCGGGCGTGAAACAACGGCAGAAATGCCGTTGTTGGTCCCGCCGCGGGCTGCTGGGCGTGAAACAACGGCAGAAATGCCGTTGTTGGTTCCGCCGCGGGCTGCCGGGCGTGAAACAACGGCAGAAATGCCGTTGCTGGAGCCGCCGCAGGCTGCTGGTCCCCGAGCAGTCGATCCCTTTCTCAATACTCCAACCGGCAGCCATATAGCTCCTGTTACACCGGAACTACACGGCTGCTTTTTTCCATAGGGGAGCTGCAGAGCGGGCAGGGCTTGGAGGACAAATGATCCTCCAAGCCGCCAGCCTTCATCCGCGTCCAGCCCGGACAGCTGCTGCCGGTGCAATTCCAGACGGGAACGGTGTGTGTCCTTCCTCCTGCCGCTGCGCCGGAGGATTGGAATCTTGCCGCCGGTGTTCGGCTTATGGCGGCTGAGGCCGGGGCCGGAGAAGCGGAGACAGCAGAGCGGAAGGCGGACAGCATGAAGCGGGAGACCTCCGCTTTCTTACCCCGGTGTTTTGCGGGCGAGCTGATGAACAGCTCCTCGCGGGCTCTGGTCACGGCCACATAGGCCAGTCGCCGCTCCTCTTCAAGCGCGGCGTGACCGGCTGCGTTGCCTACGATTACCGTGCTGCTTCCGCTGCCAGGTGTCTTGGCTGTCTTCCGGTCCTTCAGCCGGTCGCCCTCCAGGGCGGAGCTGTGGGGAAGAATGCCCTCCGATGCGCCGATCAGGAAGACCACCGGGAATTCCAGCCCCTTCGACTTGTGGATAGTCATCAGCGCAATCCGGTTGCCCTGCTCCTTAATCCCGGGCTGGCGGCTCTGCTCATTGCGTTCGGCAACATTATCAATGAACTCAAGAAACACAGGGACACTGTCGAACCGTTCGGCAGAGGCTTCAAGCTCATCGAGCATTTCTTTCAGCATCTCCCTGTGCAGAGTGGCCTGATGCCGTTCGTTGGCTTCAATGAAGTAGTCATAGAAGACTGTACGGATCTGCCGGATGGCCTGGACGGGGGTTAACTGAATGAGACCACGGATCAGTTCCAGCCGTTCCCGCAGCTTAACGGCCTTGAAATCCTCCATGCCCGGCAGCGACAAAAGATGAATCAGCGGTCCCTGCTTCGGCTGAATGGCTTCCAGCCGGCGGATGTGGTTCATCCCCTTTTCCCGGTTCAAATAGAGGGTTGGCAGGATATTCTCCATCGCGGCGAAATTGCGCCGGTTGACCGACAGCCGCAGATGGTCCAGCACCGGAGAGATCAGCCAATGCTCATAGAGCAGCTGGCCTTCACCGTAATCAACGTAGGGAATATCCCGCAGGAGCAGCAGCTCCAGCAGAGCCCGGTTGCTGCTTGAAGCGCGGTACAGCAAGGCGAAATCGCTGTATTCCCTTGCTCCGCTCCCGACCTCGCTCACAATATGGTCCACGATTTGCTCGGCCTCCTCGTCCGCCGTCTGCGGGCGCAGATAGCGGGGCTGGCTGCCGCTGCCTTTGGCGGCTTGCAGCGTTTTGGATCTCCGGCGCGAATTGTGCCGGATAATTCCGTTGCCGAGGCCGACAATCGCGGGGCCGGAGCGGTAATTGATATCGAGCGTAATCACCTTGGCATTCGGATACAGCTTCTCGAACTCAAGAATGAACTCGCTGCGTGCTCCGTTGAAGGAATAGATCGTCTGGTCATCATCGCCGACGACCATCAGATTATGCTGCGGATAGGCAATCATTTTGACAAGCTCATACTGCAGCGCATTGGTATCCTGGAACTCATCGACCATCACGTACAGAAATCTCATCTGCAGCTCCTGCAGCAGCGCCGGCTTCTCCCGCAGCATCCGGTAGGCGATCAGCAGCACATCGTCGAAGTCGATTTTGAAATTGTCGGTCTTCCACTGCTCGTAGAGCAGCAGTACAGCTTTCATCTCCTTCTCGGCTGTTGACGTTTCCGGGAGAGCATCCGGCTCGCTCAGGTTCATCTTGCAGGAGGAGAGCAGGGCGAGCAGTGTTTCCGGCGGATAGGCATCCTTCGGCAGCCCCAGCTCACGCATGATCTGCTTCAGCAGAATATGCTGGCGGCGCGTTTCATTGAAGATCTCCTGCTGGACTCCCTGGCGGCGCAGGAAATAGAGGCAAAAAGAGTGGAACGTGCGGGTCTGCAGGCGGGCGGCATCACTCTCGCTGACTCCCGGCAGCAGGGCAATCCGTTCGCGCATTTCCGCAGCCGCTTTATTGGAGAAGGTCAGCAGCAGCAGTTGGCTCGGGGAGATCCCCCGCACTGACATCAAGTACCCGGCACGGCAAATCAGCACCGAGGTTTTGCCTGAGCCTGCCCCGGCCAGCGTCAGCAGCGGCCCCTGATGATGCCGCACGGCAGCGATCTGCGGGAGGTTGAGCAGAATTCCGCCCTCCTCCAGCCTGCGGAAGTAAGCAGCATCGCTATCCCCCGGCTTCACCGTCTCCCGGCTTGTCCGGGCGGAGGCGATTTTCGCCTGCGGAATCCGCTCGCCGGTAGCGCCCAGCGGTATGTTATGAAATAAAAGCTTGTTCATTCTATTCACCTTCGTTTATGTATGCATCCCGAAGCTTGCGGCAGGTCTGCACTTTTTCAAATAAGATGTGGTGTCACACCCTGGGTTCATTGAATAGTCTAACTATTATCCTTGTGATCAGAAATCCAATATTTGGAAATGAGCGATCGTGATGGGCAATATCGTCAGGAACAGGAAACCGGCAGCAAAAATGAACCGTTCTGTCCCGCTTGCGGGTCCGCAGAAATCTTTTTTGTACAGCGATCCGAAGTACGGGTTCAGCATCAGGCTGCCCCGCAGGTGGAAATGCTACACTGTCATCAAAAGAAGAACACGGCTGAGCGATGCGGAATACGGCGTCTTTTTCCTTTTTAAGTATAAAGGCAAGGTGTACGAATCAGCACTCACTTTTCTTGTGTACCACATGACTCTGAAGCAGTGGCGTGATCAGGGGTATGATGAATCTCCCATCACCCGGCTGGCTGCGCGCAATGGGCGGATTTTTGCCTATACGGTTCCTGAAGAGCTTCCTGAAGAGTTTCTCGATAAAACGGGGTATGACTACGATTATAAAAAATACGGCAGACCCATTCGCATACTCTCAAGTATGGTGAATGACGATGTCCCCAAAATCGTAAAAACTTTCAAACTTAAATAAAACAAGCTGCGCGCGATATATTGCATATTCATTTTTTTGACAGTTTGTTCTAAAATATTACACAAAGCATTAATTTGTATAAAAATAAATATCTGCTGATTGCGGCAGGTTACCCATCGTAAAGAGATTTGGAGGAATCACGTGTTTATTCCCATACTTGATGCCCTGACAATGGATGAAAAAGTAGCTGTTCTTGTTTTCCTGGCAGTAAATTTAGGCGGGATCTATTACATCGGCCGCAGCCGCGCCGGACGCCGCTGAACTGTTTGAACTATTTCCTCTCCAAAAGATGTCTTATCCCCACAGCCACACCATTCTCCGCATTGCTCCGCGTAACAAAGTCGGCCGTTTCCTTGAGAATCGGTGCGGCATTCTCCATGGCAATTCTATAGCCGGCCATCTCGAACATCGGCAGATCATTGTAGCTGTCGCCCATGACCGCCACTTGATCAGCAGGAATACCGTAATACGCCGCCAGCATACCGACACCAGCGCCTTTATTGGCATCCTTATGGTTAATTTCAATATTATTCTCATGTGAAGCGGTAATGATCAGCCCGGGAATCGCTGCAAATCGCGTAGAGGCTTCCTTCAGCAGATCAAGGTTCAGAGAAAAAGCCAACGTTTTATAGATCACGTTCTCCTCCTTGCTCCAGACCTCCTCCATCTTCTCCACATAGGTTACCGCAGCCTGCCGGAACTGTTTGCCCACTATTGCCTTCAGCAGCCAGCGCAGATCTTCCGGGACCTCCTCATCCTTAAGCGTCGCGAGCTTCTCCAGGTACACCCGCTTGTCTAGCTCAACATACACGGTATCCTGTGTGTATACTTCATAATACAATTCAGGAATTTCATTCATCCAGCGCATGGCGGGAATAATGTCCTCCTTGTCCAGCGGTGTGCTTCCCGCCAGTGTACGGTCCGGCAGTATAACAGCCGCGCCGTTCAGACTGACCACCGGGCATTCCAGATCCGCGAGCCGCAGCTGCCGTTCAGCGTCCATATACGAGCGTCCGGTAGCGATCATCACAATGTGACCTAGGCTTTGGGCGTGCACGATGGCCTCGCGGTTCTCCGGGCTAATGATGCCTTCCTCATTCAGCAGTGTTCCGTCCATATCCAGTGCAATCAGCATGTTGTTGTTCTCCTTTTCCTGTACTAGAGTTGTCTGTATTTTATCATTTTATCTCTGAAAGTTAAAAATCCATTTTCATGAAAGGGACTTTTGCCCCGGCGTGACAAAGGCTGCGGGCGATTTTCAGAAAGGAGTTCAGTCGTGGTACAATGAGAGGTAGGCTTGAAGTACTGATTATATTGGATTATGGTCTCACGTTATTAAGCAAGGGGGAACAACGAATGAAATCCAGGAATTTAGCCACAATCTCGCTGGCTGTGATGGCCTGCGGTTTTCTGATTACACTGTTTTTGCCGGAAAATTTGGCGGTTGTGCTGCTTAGGGGCGGCTTTGAGGCCGGGCTTGTAGGGGGGATTGCCGACTGGTTCGCGGTTACTGCGCTGTTCCGCCACCCGCTCGGTCTGCCGATTCCTCATACCTCTCTGCTGCTGAAGAACCGGGATAAAATTATTCAGTCATTGATTTCCGCGATGGAAAATGAGCTGCTGAACAAGGCGAGTATCGAGAACAAGCTGCGCAAAGTCCGCATTGTATCACTGGGCGGCAAGATGCTGACCCGGCTGTTCGCCAGAAAAAAAGCGCGGGCCGAGCTGCTGGAGCAGCTTAGCGGCTTCGTACGGAAGCTTCCGGTAGAACAGGCTGTTCCGTATCTTCAGACGGCTGTGGCCGATTATATCCGCGAAGCTGAGCTAGGGGTTACCGCTGATAAAATAACCACCAGACTCATGAACGACGGCAAGGATCTCGCCGCTCTGGATTATGCGCTCGAAGGGATCTCCGGCTGGGCCGCCCGTCCCGCCACACGGGCCATGCTCGGCAAGATCGCCAGCGAGAAGCTGGCCGAGGTGAAGCTCGGTGGACTTAAGGGTATGGCTTTTCAAGCTTTTGTCGGATTTGTGGATGCCGATATGCTGGGGGAAATGCTGCAGGGCATGCTGCAGTCCGGCATCCGCGATTTCCGCGAAGAGGACAGCCCGTACCGCGATGAGATTATCCGGGAAATCCGCGTCGCCATCTTCCAACTGGTAAATGATGAGGCGCGGATTGCAAAGATTAAAGAGTGGGCGCTGAACGAGCTTCAGGGCGAGGCCGTCACAGCATTTCTGCAGGAGCAGCTTGAGCATTTGCGCGGCAAGGCCGCTAGTCTGCTGGAAGAGGAGCAAGCTGCTGGCGGACGCAAGCTGTTTGGGTTATATGCCAAGCTGGCCCGCCGTGTCGCCAAGGAGCAGCAATGGATTCAGGGCTGGGAGGAGCGGATTCGCGCGTCCCTAATCGCCTTCGTAGAGGCTAACCACTACCGGCTGGGACTTCTGGTTAAGGAGAATCTGGATCAGATGGATGATGCCAGTCTCGTGAAGATGCTGGAGGAGAAGGTGGGCAAGGATCTGCAGTGGATTCGGGTCAACGGTGCGGTATGCGGCTTTGTCGTGGGGCTTGTGCTTACCGTTATTCAGATGTTTTGAAGATTGATTAGAACATGAAGAGGCAGCAAGCTGCACCGCTGGACAGGAATCCTGTATCCGGGCAGGCAACTTGCTGCCTCTTTATTATTATTTGCAGTGCGAGCTTATAATTGATTTTTGCCGTTGCTGATTGTGTGGGCTTCCTGTACAGGCAGCACGAATATTTTACCGTCTCCGAACGACCCCTGCTCACCGGTTCTTGCTGTTCTCATAATAATGCTGATTACATCGTCCTTCTCATCATCATTGATGACAATCATCAGCAGCTTCTTGGAAATTTGGTTGTAATGATTGGTTCCCACCTGAATCCCTCTTTGCTTCCCGCGGCCGAGCAGATCCATTTTGCTGATGGAGGGGAAGCCGGCGAGGAGCAATTCAGCCATGACTTCATCCGCTTTCTCGGGTCTGACTATAGCTTTGATCATTAACATAATGATGCACCCTTTCTACAGCGAATTATGTGTTGTAGGGGGTTGCCTTTATGGCAACGCTTACATTTCGAGTATAAGCTTAACTGAGGCTGTATCCAGCGATAAGAATCACAAATTCCTTGTTACAGATTGTCGCATAGCAGGGAGGCGGCTGAAGGAGGAACAACCACCTGCTATTGCGATTGCGGCAAAAGAGAACGGTACAGCTCCTCCAGCGCCGCCGCCGTATGCTCCCACCCGAAGGTCTGCAGCGCATCGCTGCGCCCCTGCAGTCCGATCCCGGCTGCGCGCTGCGGTTCGCGGCCAAGCTGCAGCAGACGTCTGGCGAAGGGTGCCGCCTCGCGATAGCGATCCACCAAATATCCGTTGTGGCCGGATACAATGATCTCCCGGATGCCGCCAATATTAGAGGCTATGACCGGCAGACCAGAGGCCATCGCCTCCACGTTCACCAGCCCAAAGGATTCATGTCTTTGGGACGGGCAGACGAAGCAGTCGGCAGCCTGATACAGGCGGTGAATCTCTTCGTGGGCAATGTTTCCCGTAAAATACACGGAAACCCCCAGCAGGCGTGCCAATAGCTTAAGCCGCCGGATATACGGCGGTTTGCCTTCGCCTGCAATTACCAGCTGGGCCGGTAATTTTGTGTTCAACAGGCGCACAGCTCTAATCAGCACAGGGACCCCCTTGCGGGGAATCACCCTGCCGACGAAAAGTACGGTGAACACAGGAGGAAGCTGGCACAAGTTACGGATATGCAGCTTCTCTGAAGTCTCCAGAGGGGAGAAGCGGGTCAGGTCGGCACCCAGCGGCACAACGCGAATGCGCTTGCTTAGGCCGGAGAAGCGCCGGGAGAGCCGCTGCTGCAAAGAGCGGCTGTTGGCGGCAATAAGATCGGCTTTGGTCAAGCTGCGGGCGATTCTGGAGTCCGCCGGGACAAAGGTCAGGGAGTGGAGGAACAGGAGCACCGGCGTGTGCGGATGCCGCCGCTTTAGGGCGGCCATCAGCAGCGGGCGGTTATCCACCTGAATCACATCGAAGCGCTCTTCTTCCAGAAAGCCCAGAACGGAGGCGAGATAACGCGCAGGACTGCCTGAAGACAGACGGATGATGCGTACCTGCTCTAATTCTGCGGATTCAGGCAGTCCGGGTGACTTTCTGCTCAATACAGTGACCTTATGCTGGCGGGCCAGCTTTCGGGCAATCGCCCAAATGCAGATTTCTACTGAGCCGTCTCCCGGCACCGGGAACTTCTCCGGCGCAACAATACAGATATGCATGGTACAAGCCTCCTCCGTCCGCTTGGTCTGCTCTTTACCTACCATATGCCAGCCGGCAGGAGGAAGACACAGCCGCTAGTGGAATCAGGCGGCGATTTGCTTAGCGGAGGCAGCGATGATCCCGGCAACCTTTTGTTCAAGCTCAATGAGCTTTTGCTTGCTGGCCGCAATTTGCCGGTGGCCGGAGACAAGTGCAGACAAGGACGGTCCGGCCAGGACAGGATTCTTCTTGCGGATGGCGGTTTTGAAGCCGCTCCAATCTGCAGACAATCGCTTGTTCAGGGCCGAGGCAACACTTTTCTGGGATTTGATTGCCGCCTGCGGACTTTCAATCCCGGCCAATGTCTTGCGTACTGCAGCCATCTTCTTAGTCCGGGTCTCCTTGGCGGCCTTAAGCTGCGCCTCTTTGTCGCGGATATCCTGCCGTGCGAGCTGGACGAGAATTTTCATTGCATCTGCCTGGGTCCGCAGTACGGAATTCAGTGTCTTGTCCTTCATTCCTTTAAGCAGGGAAATACGGTTATTAAGCGCACTGTATTGATCAAAAAGCGGCTGATAGCGGTTCTTGGTGCTGGCAACGACAGCGGTAAGCTTGGTCACAGTGGCCTGATCAATGGTCTTGATCTGTTCCTTCACCACAAGGAGTGACTGTGCGTTGCTGTCATGAAGCTTGCGAAGCTGCTCTTCTCTGCTGTCGTATTGCGCTGACAAGGCCGCTAGATCACTGTATTGGCTCTTCAGGTTTGCTCTTGCGGAAGAATCCGCGACTGCGGCGGTCAGCTCAAAAGCGGCCTGAATAGAAGGGGTCAGCTCCGTCCCGGAAGCTCTTGCAGGAACGGCTGACAGCGGCAGCATGAGCAGCAGCGACAGCAGTGTCAGCGCAGCGGTCTTAAGTATATTCATTATTCTCCTCCTTCTGTTATCCGCAGCGCTGAAGACAACAAAAAAAGCACCCGCAGTAAAGGCAAATAAGCCTTTATTACGGGTGCTTCCGTCGTAACAGGTTACGAATAAAATATTTATTTAAACTATAGATGATCCTTCCTATATAAGTCAATATTTTCATTTTAATTTTTTTGCTGGAAAAGGCTTGTTCATTTTCTTTCCCTCCGTCACTTGTCGTATACTGTGATCACAGGACACCGGAGAGTCTGGAGCAGCGCCGGATCACGCTGGAGGAGGCTTGGTTAGAACCCTCATGAGAACGATACAGTCTAAGCATCAGTTGAAGGTGGAGCCGTACACGCAGTGGGAACCGGGAGTATCCTCTCCAGGCTCCGCCTGCGGACCGGCTACTATGGCCGCATTAATGGAATATTGGCATACGCATAACGGCCGTGGGTTCATCCCGGGCACAGGTCATTTTGACTCCAAGGCAGCGCATATTAATTATATATACAGCCATCATGGCGGAGCTCCTTGGGGCATGAGTGTACGCAGCTTTACCCGGGGAGTGGAGGCTTACCTCAAGGCAGCTCTTCCGTATGAAGAACGCAGGCATAAGCCGGTTCGGGTATCCGCTTTTAACGGGATGGAGAGGTATAAGGCCGAAATTGATGCGGCACGTCCCGTAGCAGTCAAATTCGACAAATGGTTCAGCTTCCGGTGGCGGGAGAGATATGCCTATGATTATCATTGGGTGCTGGGCATCGGTTATGATGAGACGGATAAAGGTACCGGACCGGTGCTTATTGTTCAAGACAATGGGATACGCCATAAGACCGGCGGCTTTACACCCGGGAAAGAACGCCGTATCCCTTATCAGCCCAATCAGGATATTATCACGATGGTAGCGCTGAATATAGCTGAAGTGCCTAGAATATCATCAGTCTAATCCAATTCAAACGTTTGCACAAATCCGGAAATAAAGTTATAATATCCAATTATTAAAGGGTAAAGGAGACCGATTGCGTTGTCCGTACAAAGGGAAATGGAAGAAGCCATTTATTATGGCGATCCTGCGGCTACAAATGGCATCTCTGTATTCGAGCAGGATTTTGACGAGCTGTTCAGCTATGACGGCGATGATCTGGGCATTATTTATACACCTGTTTCTTCTGCATTTTGTCTATGGGCGCCGACCGCTCTGGAGGCGGAGGTTGTGCTCTATGATTCGTGGCAGCAGGCTGAAGGACGCCGCTTGCCGATGGCTCGTGACGTCCGGGGGACCTGGAGACTGACGATTCCGGGTGATTTGGAAGGAAAACTCTACACGTACCGTGTGCGAATTGAGGATCAGTGGAATGAGGCGGCTGATCCTTATGCGCGGGCTGTTGGAGTGAATGGGGACAGAGCCGCAATTATTGATCTGCGCAAGACCGATCCCGAGCGGTGGACCGGGGATAAGCCGCCTTTCGGCAATCCTGTGGATGCAGTTATCTATGAGCTTCATCTGCGTGATTTGTCCATTCATCCAGCCAGCGGAATTGCTCACAAAGGCCAGTTCCTCGGCCTGGCCGAAGAAGGCACGCGCGGTCCGGGGGGGATTCTGACCGGGCTCGATCATATTGCCGATCTTGGAGTCACGCATGTTCAACTGATGCCAGTTTACGACTATGCGACCGAGAGCGTGGATGAGACCAGGCTGGACCAGCCCCAGTATAACTGGGGTTACGATCCGAAGAATTACAATGCGCCGGAGGGTTCTTATGCTACTGATCCATTCATCCCGGGAGTACGCATTACAGAGCTGAAGACAATGATTCAAGCGCTGCATGACCGCGGCCTGCGTGTGATCATGGATGTTGTCTACAATCATGTGTATGACGGTTACCGCGTTAATTTCACCAAGCTGGTTCCCGGCTATTACCTCCGCTATAAGCGGGACGGCAGCCTGTCCAACGGCTCCGGCTGCGGCAATGACGCTGCCACCGAGCGTCTGATGATGTCCCGCTTCATTGTGGATTCGGTGCTTTACTGGGCCAAGGAATATCATCTCGACGGCTTCCGCTTCGACTTAATGGGGCTTATGGATGTAGATACGATGGCGGAAATCCGCCGCCGTCTGGATGAGCTTGACTCCTCAATTATAACCATCGGTGAGGGCTGGATTATGGAGACGGAGCTTGCCCCGGAAAGGCTTGCCAATCAGAGTAACGCAGATGTGCTGCCGGGGATCGGGCAGTTCAACGACGGCTTCCGCGATGCGGTGAAGGGCAATATTTTCCGCTTTGAGGAGCCGGGGTTTGTCGGCGGAGGATCAGGTCTGGAGCCGTGGGTCAAGACAGGCATTACCGGGGGAGTGGTGTTCGGACAGACCAGCGGCCAATTCGCCGATGAGCCGCAGCAGTGCGTGAACTATGTGGAATGCCATGATAACCATACCTTATGGGATAAAATCGTCCTGTCCTCCCCGGGACAAAGCGACAAACAGCGCAGAGCGATGCACCGCTTGGCTTCGGCGATGGTGCTGACGAGCCAGGGAATTCCTTTCCTTCATGCAGGACAAGAGTTTATGCGTACTAAGAACGGTGTGGACAACAGCTTCAAATCAAAGACTGAGATCAATTGGCTCGATTGGGAGCGCTGTGCCGGGCATGCGGATGATGTAGCTTATATGAAAAGACTGATCGCCCTCCGCCGGGAGCATCCGGCCTTCCGTATGCACAGCGCGGAGGAAATCCGTGCGAACCTGATCTTCGAGAAGGCTCCGGCCGGCGCGCTCGCATATACCCTGCGCGGCCATGCCGGAGGCGATTCAGCCGAGCATCTGTACGTGGTATACAACTCTAATCCGTCTGGATCAACGCTTAAGCTGCCTGCGCTCGGAGCATGGGAGCCGCTGCTGGGTGAAGAGCTGGCGTTAATGGAAGCAGATGGACGGCTGACGGTTCAGGGCATCGGCATGGTGGTACTGGCGATCCAAGCTTAGCCGGACTAACGCAGAAAAGATGAGGGTAAGTCAATAATTGGACTGTCTTGCGGGTAGAGCCTTCTGCCTGCAGGACGGTCTTTTTTTAATAATGGCTATGTTAAATTAGATTGTTGATTTATGACCAAAGTATAACACGCCAACTCATAATTTATATGACTTTGTGCATTAGGCTGAAATGCAGAATGGGAGTCTGAAAGGTTAAAATTTATTGGGTTTTTACCATTCACATTTCCAGCAAAAAGGATCCTGACCTAATAACCCAAGTCGAATCAGGTTATCATTTCCTTAAAGCGAGCCGATCACCTCGGCGATGCCCTGTTTTTTCACCCGTTTCAACGGGGTGATGACGGAAACTGCCGCTGCTGCCAGGACGAGTAGGAGGATGAGGCCGATCTGCAGGTAAGGAATCTCCCAGATAATCTGGAACCAGGAGAGCTGGCTTTCAATCAGTGCCTTTTGCAAGGCGGTGCCGAGCAGGCAGCCGGCGATCCCGCCGGTCAGGCTGTAGGCGGCGGCTTCGGCCAGTGCCATCCGGCTAAGCTGGGCGCCGGACATGCCTACCGCCCGCATAACGCCCAAATATTTGGTTTTGGCGGCGATGCTGGTGTTCATGGTGTTGATGATGTTCAGCACGCTAATCAAGCCGATGACTGCTACAAATCCGTAAATAAACACGGCCATCGTAAAAAAGGTCTGATTCAGCTCAGCGTTTCGCTGGCGATAGTCATGAAAAGTAGTGCCGCTGTCCAGCACCGCTTTGATTTCATTCACAGACTGCTCCTGGCCAGACTTCTTCAACTGGATATCAATCACCTGGTAGGCCGATTTTCCGGTCAGCTCGCGGAACAGCTTTTCGGTCGTAATGAAACTGGTCAATGTTTTTTCCTTGTTGTTGAAAGGGAGTGAGCGCACAATTCCCAGCACGGTCATTTCCTTTAAGCCAGCCTTAGTCTCAATGGTTACTTTGTCGCCGAGCTTTAAGCTAGTCGAATCCGCCGTATTTGCACTGCGTCCATTCCTGTAATGAAGAGATACCGCAATGATTCCGTTCCGGGCGTTAAGCTGTTCCTCCGACAGTTCGCCTTCCAGCAATTCCTCCTTGGCCCAATCCAGCTGCGCCTGATCGTAGGAAATCAGCCAGGACTTCTCAGGCGGAACAAAACGTCCATCCGCTGTAACATCGATCCCGCCCATTTCCTTCTTATAGGCTTCACTCAGCTTTGAGGCGTCAAAACTGGCGGCAACATCATCTAACATTCTTCCGTATACTTTTTTTATGCCTTCCAGCTGTTGCAGCTTGCCGTACAGCGCGCCGTCCAGATCGCCCTGCTTGGCAACCAGCGAAATGTCGGATGTGTACGGCTTGGTCGTTGACAGTTGAGAATGGAGTAAATCAACAAAGACCTGGAATCCCATGAACATAACGATGCTGACCGTGATGGAGCAGACCATCAGGATAAAGGTTTTCTTTTTGGCGGCAACATTGCCAATGCCCATTGCGATCTCCGCCTTGAACAGTTTGGTCAACCAGCCTCTTTTTCTGCGGGTGGAAATTTTCAGGTCGTTGCTGCCCGTTACAGCACGGACTGGAGCGACGCGGGCGGCTTTGCGGGCGGGCAGCAGAATGGCTGAGAACACGGTCAGGAACCCGACAGCGGTACCAGTGGCGATACCAATAACGCTGAATGTGAACAACGGAATATCGGCGAACAGACGGGCATTGTAATATTTCAGGAGGGCCGAGCAGCCCAAAGTGAGCAGCATTCCGGTGAGCACTCCGATGGGAATGGCCCTGACGGTGATGGCCAGCCCTTCCCGTCTGACCAGCTTTCTGATCTGGGCTGGAGAAGCGCCGATACATCTCAGAAGGCCGAACTGTCGTATCCGCTCCATCACCGAGATGTTGAACGCATTGTAGATCATCATGACTCCGGCGATCAGGACGATGCAGAATAAAATACCGCCGGTCACGTAAAGCTGTGTTGCCGCCCCGCCTTTGCTCTGACCGATCGCGGCCAGGAGACGGTTGTTGCGGCCGATTCTGCCTTTGTCGATTCCGAGTGTCTCGGTGATGTTTTTTTCTGCAGCAGCAATATTGACCCGGTTTTTGAATTCGATCATGTACATCTCAATAGTAGGAAGGCTTTTTTTCAGCTTATCCGCTCCCGCCATAGACATAAAGATGCCCGGATTGCCGCTCGCCTTCATGTTGCCGAAATCTTTGTATATTCCGCTTACGGTGAATTTCCGCACGATCCTGTCGGAAAAAGCGATGTTGACCGTCCCGTTCAGCTTGGTATTCAGGTACAGCTTGTCTGCTGCCCACTGTTCAATTATGATTTCGTTGTCCCTGGCCGGGTAGCGGCCTTCAACCAGAGTGATGTTCATATTTTTGGCAAAAGAGGTGTCTATCGCACCTGCCGAGCCGTTTATTTCGTTCGCCTTCACTTGTCCGAAGTCCAGCCATCTTCCGGCGTTGTTGACATCCTTACGGCTGGACAGCATATTGATTTCTTGTTCGGAAGGCTGAATAATCGCAATGTGGTAGTTGCCTCTATCATGGATGATCTGGGTTTTGGAAAATTGAAGGAATACCTCCAGCATGGAGAAAATACCAGTCACGAGTGCAACAGCAATGGCCACACTGGTGATGGTTAGGCGGGTCTTCTTCCGGTGGGCGGCAAGATACCTGGGGGCCAGGCCCAGGTAATGGCCGATCATCGTTCGCCTCCAAGCTCGGTTACGACCCCATCCTCTACATCGAGCACACGGTCGGCAAAGGTGGCGTAATTGGAATTATGGGTGATCATAATCAAGGTCTGGCGATATTTGGCAACGGACAGCCGCAGCAGATTCATGACTTCACTGCTGTTCTTGCTGTCAAGGTTGCCCGTCGGCTCATCAGCCAGGATGAGCGCCGGCTTTGTGGCCAGCGCCCGCCCGATAGCCACCCGCTGCTGCTGGCCGCCGGACAGCTGGTTCGGCAGATGATGCCTGCGCTCCGCCAGCCCGAGAATATCAAGCAGCTCACCGATATGCCGTTTATCCGGCTTCTGATAATCGAGCAGCAGCGGCAGAGCTATATTTTCCTCCACGTTCAATTCCGGTACCAGATTGTAGGCCTGAAAAATAAATCCGATGTTGCGTCTGCGAAACACCGACAATTCATTTTCATTCATCGCATAAATGTCGCGGCCATCCAGAAGCACCTTGCCGGATGTCGGTACATCCAACGCGCCGAGCAGGTTCAGCAGTGTGCTTTTGCCTGAGCCGGACGGCCCGACAATCGAAACAAATTCTCCTTTGGCTACCGTAAAGGAAGTTTCCTTCAGGGCATCGACCCTGGTCTCGGCTTTGCCGTAGGTTTTGCATAACCGTTCGGTTACCAGTATATCCAACATAAACACCTCATTCGCTTGATTTAATGAGATGATAGCATGGCTGCCTTACACCCCGGTGAACGGCGGCTTACAGAATTGTAAGCTTGGGGAAAACGATGCGAAAAACCGTTCCTTTGCTGAGCTTGCTTTCTACGGTAATGGTCCCTCCGTGTTTTTCCACAATCGACCTGGACAACGTCAGCCCGATGCCGGCGCCTTGCTTGTCTTTGGAGAATCGGCTCCGGTAAAAGCGCTTGAAGACGGAATGAATATCCTCGGGATGAATGCCCATTCCGTTGTCGGTGATCGTGATTCCGGTAAATAGCGGGGTCTCATCGCAGGTGATTTCCAGCTTGTCCCCGGTTTCCGTATGATCCAGTGCATTTTTGACAATATTGCTGACCGCCTCGAGCAGCCATTCCTTGTCGCAGTTCAGCCGGATGTCCTCACGGCAGGTGAGAACCACCGTCTTGCCTTCCAGCTCCGCGCGGGTGCGGAAGCCCTGCATTGCCGCTTCCAGCACCGCCCGCAGCGGCTGTTCAACCTGCTCTAGTGCGATCGCGCCCGCGTCGAGTCTGGCCAGCTTCAGCAGGCTCTGGATCAAATGCTCTATGCGCAGCAGTTCGCGCCGGCTTTTTGAAGTAAACTTGTCTACGACATCGTTTCCGGTTCGTTCATCCTGAATGATCTCGACATACATCAGCAGCGCGGCCAGCGGGGTTTTGAGCTGATGTGAGATGTCGGAAATGATGTCGCGCAGAAACTCCTTGTTCTGTCTTTCCCTGCTGATATGGGCGGTCAGGGAGGTGGCCAGCATATTGATGGATGTAAACAGCCGGGAGAAGCTCCCTTCGGCCTGATCGTCCAGCCGCAGCTTGACATCGCCTTCCATAAAGCCGATGAGCGCGGCATTGGCCCGTTTCAGCATGGCGTTCTGCCGCAGAATGAACATCAGCAGGACGGTAAGCAGCGCCAGCCCGAAACAGACGGACAGGGCGAGTAGCAGCAGCGAGTACTTCTGCTGAAAGCCGGCTACTTCTGGTAGCAGGCTGATTGGAGTGTCGCGGTTATAGGCGGCGCTATTCAGCAGCCGCTGCCCGGCTGCGGCCTGTTCCCCGGTTTTGGAGGCGGTGAATAGGGCGGCGATGCGGTGCGGCGGGAGGCCGCTCCCGGTCAAATAGCCGGCCAATTCGTAATCGTGGGCGAGCATGCGCTGCTTGTAATCGTCGGCCATAAGCTTTACGGTCATTTGCCCGGCAAGCAGCGCGCCGAGCAGGAGGGCCGCGATGGCAGCAAACAGCAGCTTTATATTTTTGTGGGCCATGATCCCCATCAATTGCTCCCTCATTTCGTCACATTCCATTTGTAGCCCAGACCGCGTGCGGTAAGGAGAAACTGCGGGTTCTCCGGGTCGTCTTCGGTTTTGCTGCGCAGCCGCCGCACATAGACGGACAATGTGTTGTCGTCGATAAAGCTGCCGTTATTGTCCCATAGCTTGTCCAGCAGCATTTCTCTGGGCAGCACCGCATTCGGATGCTGCATCAGCAGGCACAGCAGCCGGTATTCCGCAGGAGTCAGCTCGATTTCGCGGTCATCCTTGAACACGCGGGTTTCCAGCAGCCTGACCGTCACGCCGTTGGATTGCAGCACCGTCTGCTGTGTATGGCTTAGGCCGGACCGGCGCAGCAGAGCGTTGATCCGTGAGATCAGCTCGTTCAGCTTAAACGGCTTGGCAATGTAATCGTCACCGCCGATATCCAGGCCCATGACCACGTTGACCTCCTCGTCGGATGCGGTCAGGAAGATGATGGGCACGGCGGAGGACTGCCGCACTTTTTTGCATATATCAAAACCGCTGCCGTCAGGCAGGGTCAGATCCAGCAGGAGCAGATCGTGGCATTGCCGCTCTATGATCGGAAGAGTTTCTTTTACGGTTCTGGCGATATCGACATGAAACCCGCTTTTTTGCAGGGAAAACTCCAGTCCGTCAATCAGGCTCAAATCATCCTCCACCAGCAAAATAGAATTCATTGCAGTCTACCTCTCTTTCTCTGTGGCTTGTCATTTCATAGATTTTCCATCCATATTATCATGCTGCCGTCTGCGCCAAAAATCAACCGGATAAGCTGAAGTTGAAAAGCTGCAATAATGAGAAAAGTAAACAGTTAGAGTCCGAACCTGCCGCACAATACTTCGTTGCAACACCATTGAAGCGATCCATCCATTTTTTCAAACGGCTATGGCAGCTGTATCCTTATATTTCTCGCAAAAAAAGGCACTTTTTTCTAAAAAAATACTACAACTATCGTAGTAATCATGCTACAATACAAATTACTACGACAGAAGTAGTACGACAGATGAAGTAAGGAGGGATATTATTGATCAGCAGTGATGTGATTCGCGGATACAACGATACTTTTATTCTATATATGCTCCTGAACGGCGAGTCCTACGGCTACGAAATCTCGAAGAATATCAGAAGGCTGTCGGATGAGAAATATATTATGAAAGAGACCACCCTTTACTCCGCGTTCGCCCGGCTGGAGAAGAATGGGTATATCTGCTCTTTTTATAAAGATGAGACTCAGGGGAAACGCCGTACATACTACCGTATTACTCTGGAGGGGCTGGCCTACTATCATGAGAAATGTGCGGAGTGGCTTATTACACAAGAAGTTGTAAACAAATTTATCAAGGAGCTGTGATAAGATGGATACAATCATCGGGTATTTAAACAATATGTTTGCCGCTCTGCCTAAGACTGCACAAATGCAGGGACTTAAGCAGGATCTGCTGGCGAGCATGGAAGAGAAATATTATGAACTGAAGCAGGAGGGCAAAACTGAAAATGAAGCCATAGGCATCGTGATCTCCGAGTTCGGCAATATTGATGAATTGATTGCTGAGCTGGATATTCAGGTGGAGGGCGCAGAAAGCCCGCTTCCGCCGTATCCTCCACTTCCCCTGCTTGCTCCCGAGGATACCTGGGGCTATATGGCTGCCAAAAAGAAATCAGGCTTCTTGGTGGGGCTTGGTGTGACGCTTTGCATTGGCGGCGCCGCATTGCTGATTTTGCTGAGCTCTCTGGCAGAGTTCGGTTTTCTCAGAGGAATCATTATTGAAGATACTGCTTCAATCCTTGGTGTGGTCATATTGCTTATACTGGTGGCTTTAGCGGTTGGAATGTTCATTTTCAGCGGCACGATGCTGGAGAAATATAAATATTTGCGCAAAGGCTTCGACCTGCCGTATGAGTTGCGGACCGAGATCCGGCAGCGCAGCGGCGCATATGCCTCTACGTACAACCTGTCTCTGGTGATGGGCGTATGCTTATGTGTGCTAAGCCCAGTTCCAGTTATTGCTTGGTCTGTGTTCAATGATAACAATACTGCTTATGGTGTAGTTATCTTGCTTGCGTTAGTTGCTTTGGCAGTCTTCCTGTTCATCTACTACGGGAGCATCAAAGAAAGCTTCAGCTTCCTGCTTGGGGAAGGCGAGTTCTCTAAGGAAAAGAAATAAGGCGAAATAATGCTTCCGACCGGCTCTGCCCATCTCCGAAATTTTATTTAAAAAATGTGACATTACTCATTTAGGCTATAGAGTATAGATGATAATATAAAATCATTTCAGGCGGAAATCCGCCTCTTTATAGCCTTTTGCTTTGCTGCTTTACAGTGACAAATAATCAGTCGGTGACAGAGAGTAACTGTCTTTTTGGAGCCGAATGGGGCAAGAATGCCGCCCTTGATCTTTTTCGGCGGCCAATCAGAGAGACTCGGAGGATGACAGGTATGGGTAAAGCAACAGGATTTCTGGAGTATCAGCGGCAGACTCCTGCAGAATGTGAGCCGCTAGAACGGATCAAGAACTGGAATGAATTTTCACAGCCAATGGATGAGGAGAAGCTGCGGGAGCAAGGGGCGCGCTGCATGGATTGCGGAACGCCGTTCTGCCACGTAGGACGTCTGCTCTCCGGGATGGCCTCGGGCTGTCCGTTGCACAATCTGATTCCTGAATGGAACGATATGGTATACCGCGGCAACTGGGAGGTTGCTCTGAAGCGGCTCCACAAAACTAATAATTTTCCGGAGTTTACCGGACGGGTCTGCCCTGCGCCTTGCGAAGGCTCTTGTACGGTGGGAATGAACGGCAAGCCGGTAACAATCAAGTCCATTGAGAAGGCTATTGTAGACAGAGGATTTGCCGAGGGCTGGATTGTTCCCGAGCCGCCGCTGAGCCGTACGGGCAAGAAGGTTGCCGTAGTCGGCTCCGGTCCTGCGGGACTTGCCTGTGCCGCCCAGCTTAACAAAGCCGGACACAGTGTAACTGTCTATGAACGGGCCGACCGGATCGGCGGTCTGCTGACTTATGGAATTCCGAACATGAAGCTGGACAAAAAGACTGTGCAGCGCCGTGTGGATCTGCTGGCGGCGGAAGGGGTCACCTTTGTTACCCGGACCGAGATCGGCACGGATATTACTGCGTCGCAACTGAAGGATGACCATGATGCAGTAGTGCTCTGCGGCGGCTCTACGCAGGCGCGCGATCTTGCGATTGAAGGGCGCGAGCTACGGGGCATTCACCAGGCGATGGAGTTCCTGACGCTGAATACGAAGAGCCTGCTGGATTCCGGCCTCGCGGACGGGGAATACCTCTCTGCGGCCGGCAAGGATGTCGTCGTAATCGGCGGCGGGGACACAGGCACCGACTGTGTGGCAACCTCCATCCGCCACGGCTGCCGCAGCGTAATCCAATTGGAGATTATGCCGCAGTCCCCGCTTACCCGCCAGGCGGGCAACCCTTGGCCGGAATGGCCGAAGGTGCTGAAGGTCGATTACGGCCAGCAGGAAGCGGCAGCGTTATATAAGGAAGATCCGCGCCGTTACCTTGTGAATACGAAGCGCTTTGTCGGGGACGATGGCGGACATGTGCAGGAGCTGCACACTGTGCGCATTGAGTGGACCCGAAATGAGCAGGGCCGGATGATTCCGGTTGAAGTTCCGGGCAGTGAAGAAGTGATCAAGGCACAGCTTGTGCTGCTGGCTCTGGGCTTCACCGGACCGGAAGAAACGGTGCTGAACCAGCTTGGAGTAGAGCGTGACGAGCGCTCTAACGCCAAGGCAGAATTCGGAGCACAGGCTACCAATGTCGAAGGCGTATTCGCCGCTGGAGATATGCGGCGCGGACAGAGCCTTGTAGTATGGGCGATCAACGAAGGCCGGCAGGCAGCCCGTGAGGTGGACCGCTTCCTGATGGGCTCATCGAATCTGCCGTAAGTCATGCCGATATAAGCGCATAGCACGGACGCCCCCCGGGGCGTCCACTTTGCGTTTCCAGCCTCAGGCGAGTTAAGATAAATAGATACATAGGACAAGCTGACGAATATCAGTTGAACTAAAGTACTACCAAAAGGCTGAAGTGGCGGAGGGGAAGTTTGGAACTGGAGGAGCGAATGCGTCCGCCTGAAAGCTTTCCGCAGGAAAGCTCGCATCGTAAGCATAGGCTATGTTTGAATTTCTACCGCAGACAGCGGAACAAAATCAGGAAATCCAAACATAACAGCGGCCGGAAGTCCAAACATTCACCGCAGTCACGGTCAAAGCCGATTTGTTAAATCTATAGTTCAGCTTATATCAAGAGAAAAGGAGAATGCGACATGAAACTAATGTTCATTTCTGATATTCACGGATCACTGCATTGGCTGGAGCAGGTTTTGATTAAAGCGGAGGAGGAGCAGCCGCATACGCTTGTTTTGCTGGGAGATTTTTTGTACCACGGGCCCAGAAATCCGCTGCCTGACGGTTACAACCCGCAGGGAGTCGCCGACAGGCTGAATGCCTATGGCAAATCACTGGTGGCAGTGCGCGGAAATTGTGATGCCGAGGTAGACCAGATGCTGCTGCAGTTTCCAATGATGGGCGATTATGTGCTGATTCTTCATGAAGGCCGGAAGATTTATGCCACTCACGGGCATGGCTTCAGCATCGACAATCTGCCACCGCTCGCGCCGGGGGATGTCTTTATCCAGGGACATACGCATCTTCCGGTGGCTGAAGTCAAAGACGGCATTACCGTGCTGAATCCCGGCTCGATCTCGCTGCCGAAAGAGAATAACCCTAATTCCTACGGAATCCTCGATAACGGGGAGTTTATCATTAAGGATTTTGCAGGGAACGTAGTGAAACAAATTAAGCTGTAAAATACAATCCTGCCCCGATCCCCCTGGATTTTCCCAGGGGGATTTTCAGCGTGCGGCAATTGAGCACATCACTATATTATTGTATGATGGGTAAGGAGCTTGGAGGGTTGTGCGAGCTCCAAAATATACGAGCAGAGGTAGCTAACGAATGTATCCTAAAGATTTGAACTATACAATGCCGGCGGAGTGGGATGCGCATGAGCGTACTTTTATTTCCTGGCCGGTCCAGGCTTCCATGGTTTTCCCGGAGAATTATGAAGCTGTAAGCGCAGGTTATGCCGAGATTATCCGGGCTATTGCCGAGTTTGAGCCTGTAAGCGTGGTGGTGAATCCCGACGAACTGGAGCAAGTGCAGGCACTCGCTCTCGGGGATAATGTTACGCTGCTGCCAATCCGGCATAATGATGCCTGGCTGCGCGATAACGGTCCTACCTTTGTTAAGGGTAAGGGTGGGGCGCTTGCGGGTGTGAACTGGAAGTTCAATGCCTGGGGCGGCAAATATTCGCCGTGGGATCTCGACGATGAGGTGGCTCCGCAGATTCTGGAGCAGGTGCAGATCAAACGCTTCGATGCCCCCCTTGTCATGGAGGGCGGCTCAATTCATACCGATGGGCAAGGCACGCTCCTGACCACAGAGGAATGCCTGCTGAACAAGAACCGCAATCCGGAGCTGGGCCGGGAAGAAATTGAAGAATACGTGCGTAAATATACAGGTACAGAAGCTATCATTTGGCTGAAGCGCGGCCTCAGCGGAGATGAAACCGATGGCCATGTGGACAATATCGCCTGCTTCGCCGCACCGGGCAAGGTGATCATTCAGGTCTGCGACGACCCGCAGGATGAGAACTACGGAATTACCCTAGAGAATCTGCGGATTCTGGAGAACGCCGTGGATGCCAAAGGACGGAAGCTGGAGATTGTCCGGATTCAGCAGCCCCCGCGCAGGGATGTGGAGGACAGCCGTCTGACGCTGAGCTATTTGAACTTCTATTTCGTAAACGGCGGCATTATTCTGCCGGTGTTCGGCGGTACGGCCGCAGAGACGGACCGGCTTGCCGAGCAGAAGCTTGCTGAGCTGTTCCCGGACCGCAGAATCCGTACGGTGAACGGGATGGCCGTCATCGGCGAAGGCGGCAATGTGCATTGCACCACCCAGCAGATGCCTGCGGGGGAAATCAGCTAATTCTTGAAGGAGGACAGAATCTTGAGAAAAGTAAAAGTAGCCGCGACGCAAATGAGCTGCACCGGCGACATTGATGAGAATATCCGCAAGGCCGACGCGCTGGTGAGAGAGGCTGCAGCCCAGGGCGCGCAGATTATTCTGCTGCAGGAGCTGTTCGAGACTCCGTATTTCTGCCAGAAGGAGAAATCCGATTATTACGTTTATGCCACCGAGCTTGAGCACAACAAAGCGGTGAATCATTTCAAAGCGGTAGCCAAAGAGCTGCAAGTGGTGCTGCCGATCAGCTTTTATGAGAAAAAGAACTACGCCCGTTACAACTCGCTGGCCGTGATTGACGCCGATGGAACGGTGCTGGGCAAATACCGCAAAAGCCATATTCCCGACGGTCCGGGCTATGAGGAGAAATTCTACTTCAACCCGGGTGATACCGGCTTTAAAGTATGGAACACCCGTTATGCCAAAATTGGCGTCGGCGTCTGCTGGGATCAATGGTATCCTGAGGCTGCCCGCGTAATGAGCCTGATGGGTGCAGAGATTTTGTTCTATCCGACCGCCATCGGCTCGGAGCCGCAGGACGGCTCGATTGACTCCAAGGACCACTGGCAGACCTGCATGCTTGGACACGCGGCGGCGAATCTTATTCCTGTCGTGGCCTCCAACCGGATCGGCGAAGAAATCGACGAGGACTCCAGCATTAACTTTTATGGCTCCTCCTTTATTGCCGGCCCGCAGGGCAACAAGATTGTCGAAGCCGGACGGGATGAGCAGACGGTGCTGGTCAGCGAATTTGATCTGGACGCGCTTGAAGTGGGGCGGATCGAGTGGGGGATTTTCCGCGACCGGCGGCCGGAGCTGTACCGGATGATTGCATCCTATGACGGGGATCTGACATTTTAAGGGATAATAAATGAATCGGAATTAATGCAGGAATACAGCCAAAAGGCACTGTCAGGGAAGAGTTTTTCCCGGCAGTGCCTTTTTTTACGATTACAAAACAGGAAATGTTACAATACAGCGATATTATGTAATATAACTTTACACAAATGAGAAAAGTTAATTGTCACCACTACTTTAATCTGATAAAATCTCTTTAAGTTATTTTACAAATAAGTAGGGGGATGGGAAAATGGGGATCGGGAAAAAGTTATATATGTTAGCTTTGGTGTCATTTGTAATCTTGGCAATGGCAGGCTGTGGCTCTGACAAAAATGCCAGCGGTGAGACCATTAAGTTCGCCAGTGACGCGAGCTATGCGCCAATGGAGTACATGGATACGGACACCATCAAGGGCTTTGACATTGATTTCATCAAGGCGGTCATGGAAGAAGCCGGGATTGATTACACTGTGACCAACACAGGCTGGGATACGATGCTGACAAGTGTCAAGCAAGGTACGGAATATCAAGCCGGATTATCCTCGGTATCCATTACGGACGAACGCAAGGAAACCTATGATTTCTCCATCCCTTATTTTGAATCCACCAATATGATTATGGTTAAAGAAGGCAGCGACATTAAGAGCGCGCTTGATCTGAAGGACAAAAAGGTTGCAGTGCAGGCGGCGACTACGGCAGATGAATTGATGAGCGGGATTATGGGTGTTGATAACGCCAACCTGAAACGTTTTGACAGCAACGCAGTAGCTCTGCTGGAGCTGAACAAGGGCGGGGCGGATGCGGTAGTGGCCGATATCGCCATCATCAACGAATATATCAAGAACAATCCGAAAGAGAAGCTGACCGGGATTATCGACAAAGAGAACTTTGGTTCCGAATATTACGGCATCCTGTATCCTAAGGGCAGTAAATGGAAAGCCAAGCTGGACCCGGCGATCAAGAAAATTATTGAGAACGGCAAATATGCTGAAATCTACAAAAACTGGTTTGGTGAAGAGCCGGATACCGGGGCCCTCTTGAACGCGAAATAAGCGGACGAACAACTAAGCATGCGTAATGATTGCTATTGCGCGTGCTTCTTTTTTTATAGACAGAAGAGAAGGGAAGAATTCTATGGATTTCAGATTTGACATCATCGCTCATTATTTACCGGTGCTGCTAAAGGGAACGGCGTTTACGATAGGCGTATCTATTGTCTCGATTATCTTCGGCTCCATACTGGGGCTGGGCATCGGCTTTGGTAAAATGGCTCCGAAGGCGTATTTCCGCTGGCCGTTTCATTCGTATATCAATTTTTTTCGGGGGACGCCGCTTTATGTGCAAATCCTGATCGTACACTTCGGGGTGATTCCGGCCTTTTACGGCACTACCAATGTGTTCTTGACTTCATTTGTAGCTCTGTCGCTGAACTCAGCCGCTTACTCCGCCGAGATTTTCCGCGCCGGGATTCAGTCGATTGATCTGGGTCAGCGGGAAGCCGCAGTATCACTTGGAATGACGAAATTTCAGGCAATGCGTTTTATTATTCTGCCGCAGGCCGTCAAGCGGATGATCCCTGCGTTTGGGAATGAATTTATTGTCCTGGTAAAAGACTCCTCACTGCTGGCGCTGATTGCCGCACCGGAGATTATGTACTGGAGCAACACGATGAAAGGGCAGTACTTGCGGATTTGGGAGCCGTATTTGACGGCTGCATTTATCTATTTCATTCTTACCTATTCCCTCAGCAAGCTGCTGAATTATATCGAACGGAAGGTGTAGCCTCATATGGAGCCAATTATCTCAGTTAGACACCTGCATAAATCATTCGGAGCCCATAAGGTGCTGACCGACATTAACGTTGATATTCGCAGCAGGGAGGTTGTGGTGGTGATCGGACCTTCGGGTTCAGGCAAATCGACCTTTCTGCGTTGCTTGAATCTGCTGGAGCAGCCGCAAGAGGGCGACATTATCATTGACGGCACTTCCTTGATGGCCAAAAGCACAAGGATTAATGATATCCGTACCGAGCTTGGCATGGTATTTCAGCAGTTCAACCTGTTTCCGCACAAAAAAGTGATCGAGAACATCATGCTGGCCCCGGTCCAGGTGCGGAAGTGGCCGGAGGACAAAGCGCGGGAGAAGGCGCTGGAGCTGCTGCAGAAGGTCGGCTTGCTGGACAAGGCGGAGATGTATCCGGCCTCGCTGTCCGGAGGGCAGGCCCAGCGGGTAGCGATTGCCCGGGCGCTGGCGATGGAGCCGAAGATCATGCTGTTTGATGAGCCGACCTCCGCGCTTGATCCCGAGATGGTTGGCGAGGTGCTGGCAGTCATGAAAGAGCTGGCCCGCGAAGGCATGACTATGGTTGTGGTTACGCACGAGATGGGCTTCGCCCGTGAGGTGGGAGACCGCGTTCTGTTCATGGAGCAAGGCGTGGTGGTTGAGGAGGGCAGCCCGGAGCAACTGTTCGGGAATCCGTCGCATGAACGCACGCAGGCTTTTTTATCCAAAGTTCTGTGAAATTGTGGCAAAGTAGAATCTTGTGCTTTAATGGGTTATATTAGAAGGGTAAGTGTTTGAATATGGAACATTAAGTAAATATCTGTCGAATTGACGGAGAGGAGGCTCGGGGATATCTTTTGTTTATCATAATTTTTAGTGATAGAAGGAGAATACGATGAGCACATTTAAAAATTGGTTGAACACGACAAAAAACGGACTGACAGACCAGGTGAAGAAATTTAAAAACAAAGATTTCATGCACGCTGTAGTAGCGGGCTGCGCCCTGGTTGCTGCTGCCGATGGAAAAATTGAGGAAGCCGAAAAGAACAAGATGGCCGGATATATGAACCTCAGCAATGAGCTGAAGGTATTTGACATGAGAGATGTTATTACCCAGTTCAATTTCTATGTCAGCAATTTCGAATTCTCCCCGGAGATCGGTAAGCAGGAAGCGCTGAAGGCTATCGCCAAATTCAGCAGCAAGCCGGAAATTGGACGCGTAATTGTAGGCGTATGCTCCGCAATCGGAGCGGCTGACGGTGATTTCGATGAGCACGAAAAAGCGGTTGTGCGGAATATTTGCAGTGTGCTGGGACTCAGCCCAAGCGAGTTCAGTCTGTAATTAGTCTGTAATTGCAAAAAAGGAATTTCTCCCTGAAACGGATGAAAGATGAAACGTATCTGTTTTTGTGTCGTATGACTAAGAGACTGTGATTCTTTTCGGAAACGGAGGTACAAGAATTTGGCTGGTATTAATCTGGTAAAAGGTCAAAAAATTGATTTAACCAAAGGAAATGCCGGACTGTCCAGCGTCATTGTAGGACTCGGCTGGGACCCTGCTGAGCCGGCACGCGGATTCTTCGGGATCAAGAAGCAGGCCAACGTGGACTGTGATGCCTCGGCATTGCTGCTGAATGAGAATGGCAAGCTGACTAATAAGCTGAACCTGGTGTGCTTTCACAACAAGCAGAATGCAAACAACTCCGTTGTTCACTCGGGGGACAACCTGACGGGCGAGGGAGAAGGGGACGACGAGCAGATTCAAGTGAATCTGAAGGCGATTCCCGGGGATGTGCATAAGGTTCTGATTGTAGTCAATATTTACGATGCCGTGAACCGGAAGCAGGATTTCGGGATGATTAAATCGGCGTACATCCGGGTGATTAATGCATCCGGCAACAGTGAGCTGGTCAAGTTCAATTTGACGGACAACTACACAGGCTTCACGGCGCTAATCTGCGGAGAGCTGTACCGGCATGGCGAGGAATGGAAATTCGCCGCCATCGGTGAAGGCGCACATGCAGCACATATCAACCAATTGGCTGAACGCTACATCTAATTCCAATATAAGAAAAGAGGTTTCTATTCATGGCGATTAATCTTTCCAAGGGTCAAAAGATCGACTTGACGAAAACGAATCCAGGCCTGTCCAAAATTACAGTAGGTCTTGGCTGGGACACCAACAAATATGATGGCGGTAAAGATTTTGACTTGGACGTTTCCGTATTTTTGGTCAATGCGAGCGGCAAAGTTGATAAAGAGAGCAACTTCATTTTCTTTAACAACAAGCAGAACGAGAACGGTTCCGTTGTACACACCGGTGACAACCGCACAGGCGAAGGTGACGGAGACGACGAGCAAATTCAAGTGGACCTGCTCAGCATTCCGGCAGATGTGGATAAAGTGGCATTCACCATTACGATCTATGAAGCAGAAGCCAGAAGCCAGAACTTCGGACAAGTCTCCCGCTCGTACGTGCGCATCGTAAATGATGCTAACAGCGAGGAATTGATCCGTTTCGACCTGGGCGAAGACTTCTCCATTGAAACCGGCGTAGTTGTCGGCGAATTGTACCGCAACGGTGCTGAGTGGAAATTTAATGCGATCGGCAGCGGCTACAAGGATGGTCTTGCCGGCTTGACCCGCGATTACGGCCTGCAATAAGCATTGCAATAGATGTAAATGAAACTATTCATGAAAGAAGGTTGTTGCCAGTGACGATCAGTCTTTCCAAAGGACAGCGGATTGATCTTACCAAGACCAATCCGGGTCTGACGAAGGTAGTTGTGGGACTCGGCTGGGATACGAACAAATATAGCGGCGGCAAGGATTTCGACCTTGATGCCTCGGCATTCCTGCTCCATGAGGATGGCAAAGCCAAAGGCGAGGATGATTTTGTTTTCTACAATAATCCTAATGGCGGCGCCGGCTCTGTAACCCATACGGGGGATAACCGTACTGGTGAAGGAGAAGGCGATGATGAGCAGATCCTGGTTGATTTCAGTAAGGTTCCCTCTCATATCCAGCGTATTGGTATTACGGTAACTATTTATGATTACGAAGCCCGGGTCCAGAACTTTGGACAAGTCTCCAACGCATTTGTGCGTGTCGTAGATGCATCAAGTGACCGTGAAATTCTCCGCTTTGATCTGGGAGAGGATTTCTCAACAGAAACTGCTGTTGTCTTCTGTGAATTCTACCGCAACGGTGCGGATTGGAAATTCCAGGCGATTGGAAGCGGCTTTGCCGGCGGACTTAGTGCCTTGTGCAGGAACTACGGACTGGACGCGCAATAGAAGCTTCAAAGGCGGGATCCTTACCGATCCTGCCCTTTTTATACCCTTATCCCTTGAAAAAGGTGGCATAAACATGAGCACAGAAGTAGTAAAAGGGCAGAAGGCTGACCTGACGAAGGGCAACCCCGGACTTAAATCTCTTATTGTGGAGATCGCCTGGCAAGCGCCTTCCTCTATGGAAATTGATGCCTCGGCTTTTCTGTTAGGAGCTCAAGGCAAAGTAAGCAAGGATGAGGATCTGATCTTTTACAATAATCCTTCTACACCCTATATCCGGTATAAGGATGTTCCGGGGCATGGCCTCGGGGGCCTCAAGCATTTCGAAGTGCAGCTGGGTAAAATCCCCTCTGACGTTATGAAAATCGCATTTACGCTTACACTCTATGACGGCGAAAACCGTAAGCAAATGTTCGGGCAAATGAGTGAAGCGCATTGCCGGATTCTGGACCAGGCAACAGGCTCGGAAATCCTGCGGTGTAAACTCGGAAATCATTTCTCTGCGGAAACGGCTGTTGTAGTAGGAGAATTATATAGATACGGCGGAGATTGGAAGTACAGTGCTGTTATGGCCGGCTTTGACGGCGGGCTGAAGGCGCTCTGCGGCAACTTCGGAATTGAAGTGGCTGACGAGCCGGCTGCGGGGCAGAAGCAGGAGAAGGCAGCAGCCCCAATACCGCCAGCACCGGAGCCCCCTGTTGTCCGGCCGCCGTCTATACCTGCCCCACCTCCTCCACAGGTGCAGGAAGCACCACCCGCTCCAGCGCTGAATCTTAATCTGAAGAAGATTGAATTGAAGAAAAAAGGCGATTCCATCAATCTGAAGAAATCGGCCTCCGGGATTGGCGAAGTGCGGATTAACCTTAACTGGAATCAGAAGCAGGGCGGGCTGTTCAGCCGTAAGAGCGGTGTGGACCTGGATCTTGCTTGCCTGTATGAGCTGAAGGATGGCCGCAAGGGCGTTGTTCAGGCGCTTGGTAATGCTTTTGGCCTTTTGGAGCAGCCGCCTTATGTGATGCTGGATGGCGATGACCGGACCGGTTCTGTAACCTCCGGAGAGAACTTGCGTATAAACGGAAGTAAGGTTGCCGAAATCGAACGGGTTCTGATTTTTGCTTTTATCTATAAGGGCGTTACCCATTGGTCCGAAGCGGATGGCGTGGTTACCATCACTCAGGAAGGCGGGCCTGATATTGTCGTGAATTTGGACGAGCATAACAACCGCAAGGGCATGTGCGCGATTGCCATGATCCGGAATGTGGGGAATGAAACGTTCAGTATTGAGCGGCTTGTGCAATATTTCAGCGGTCACCGGGAAATGGATCAGGCTTTTGGTTGGGGACTGCAGTGGGTAGCAGGCAGCAAATAAACTATTTTACCGGAGGCATATTGGAATGAACTGGTTCAGCGATTTTTTTAGGAGTATCAGTGAGAATTACGGGCATTTCTTCTCATGGAGCGACATTGTCGGCACGCTCTCTGACCCGGTAAGCTGGGGAATCATCGGGAGTCTGGTTCTGTTGGAAGGCCTGCTCTCGGCGGATAATGCGCTCGTACTTGCGGTCATGGTTAAGCATCTGCCGAAGGAGCAGCAGAAAAAGGCGTTGTTCTACGGGATTCTTGGTGCGTATTTATTCAGATTCCTGGCAATTGGCCTCGGAACGTTCCTGATTAAATTTACGCTCGTCAAGGTTCTCGGTGCGCTCTACCTCTTCTATATCGCCTATAAAGGGTTGTTTAAGGGCGGAGAGGAAGATCACACGGAGAACAAAGGCACCTCTTTTTGGCGAACGGTGCTGATGGTAGAGTTAATGGATATTGCGTTCAGTATTGACAGTGTTGTAGCGGCCTTCGGACTTAGCGATAAGGTCTGGGTGCTCTTCATGGGCGGTATCCTCGGCGTGCTGATGATGCGCGGTGTGGCACAGCTGTTCCTTAAGCTTATTGGCAGATTCCCTGAACTCGAGCAAACGGCGTTCCTGCTGATCGCCATTATTGCCGGCAAGATGCTGGCAGGAGCCTTCGGCTATGAAATGCCGCATGTGGTGTTCTTCACCATCCTGATTGCGGTCTTCGTGGGAACGATTCTGTACAGCAACGGCAAGAAGAGAAGAGAGGCTAACCGCAAGGTATAACTGAAGCGGAAGCATAAGATGTAATCGTATAGGTCTATAGCATGGCCCTTGCTTGTATTTGAGAAAGCCGGTTGCCGTCCCCGAGAGGACGGCGTAGCCGGTTCTACAGCTCTCTATAAGGAGGGGCTATTCTTTTTGTGTGCTTTGCAAATCGACAAGGAGGGAAGGCTTTGAGATACTTTAATTACCTGACCAAAGAACAAGAAACGTCCTTATTCTACTCTCCGCCTGTTTCGTTTGACCCTTCTACGCCCAAGGAACTGCTGGCTTACGCTGTCGGAGCCGCCCTGTATATGCCGGCTACCCGCAGCAGTGTGGCTGAAGATATTATTAAGCTTAGAGGATCGGGACTCGTAACGGTAATTATGGATCTGGAGGATGCGATTGGCGACGGTGAGGTTGACTATGCTGAAGAGTCTATTGTAAGACATCTTGCATTCCTGTCTGCTTATACCGAGAATGAGCCTGATAAGGGAAGCAGTCTTCCGTTGCTGTTCATACGTGTGCGCAATCCGGAGCAGCTGCAGCAGCTTATTTTCCGGCTGGGGACCTTTATTACAATGCTGACCGGCTTTGTTTTTCCCAAGTTTTCTATGGAGAACGGTGCTGACTATTTCGAGGCTATCGCCGATTACAACAGCTCCCGCAGCTATTCCGCCCCTGTTCTGTATGGCATGCCTATTCTGGAGAGCGCCCCGATCATTTACCGGGAGAGCCGGCTGGACACACTGCTTGCTATCCGCGATCTACTTGCCGAATACCGTGACTATGTGCTGAATGTGCGGATCGGAGCGACGGATTTCTCCAGTCTGTTCGGGCTGCGCCGCAGTCCCGATATCAGCATTTATGATCTGACGCCAATCCGCGACTGCATCTCCGATATCATCAACGTGTTCGGGCGGGTGGAAGAAGGGTATGTAATATCGGGGCCGGTGTGGGAATATTTCGCGAACAAAGGACACCGGGTATTGCGCCCGCAGCTGCGGCAGACCCCCTTTGAGGATACTTACGGCAAGCATGGCATCGAAATACGCAACCAATATATTACCCGCTCTATGGACGGATTATTCCGTGAAGTGCTTTTGGATAAGGAAAATGGAATTGTAGGCAAAACGATTATTCATCCTTCCCACCTCAGACCCGTACAAGCTATGTATACGGTAATGCATGAGGAATATGTGGATGCGTTGGGGATTGTGGAGAGCAACGATGGCAGCCGCGGTGTGTTCAAAAGCGATTACTACAACAAAATGAATGAAATTAAGCCGCATTTGAACTGGGCGAAACGTATTTTACTACGATCTCAAATATACGGGGTGCTACATGAACAACAGCATTTTGTCGGATTACTTCCCGAAAACGAATATTCACACGTTTAATATTGTCGAGAATCTGCGGGTGACGGTAACTGAAACCGCAAACCCTTTTCATATGCCGGTGGAAGCGTTATTCGCTATGGCGGCCCGGATTAATAAAAAACGCTCATTCCTCTTCGTCAGCAAGGTGCTCGGCAAGCACATCCCCGTCAATCCATACACCCCGCTGCTCAGTGGAGCCGCTCTGGGGCTGCTGCTCTATCAGGAAATGGGTGGAGCGGGAGCAGACGGTGAGCTGCTGGACAAGCTTTTGGACCAAGCGGTTCACGGTCTGATTCACCCGGAGCATGCGGAGAAGGCGTATCATGATTTGCTTAGTGCGCAGCTTGTGCTTCCGCAGCCTGTTCTGTTTATCGGCTTTGCTGAGACCGCGACTGCCCTGGGCCACAGTATGTACAACATGTTTGCCGCCGGCACATCCTATATTCATACTACCCGTGAGGATATACCCGAGCTTGCTTCGGTGGTAAGCTTTGAGGAAGAGCATTCCCATGCGGTTGATCATTTATGCTATGCGCTGAAGCCTGAGCTGCTGTCCGGGGATGAACCGATTGTGCTGGTGGATGATGAGATTACTACCGGCAATACAGCGCTCAATACGATTCGCGATATCCAGTCTAAATTTCCGCGCAAGGAATATGTAGTGGCCTCTCTTCTCGATTGGCGGAGCAGCGGCAACATTCAGGCTTACCATGACTTGGAGCAGGAGCTGGGTATTCGGATCAGAGCTTTATCGTTGCTGAAGGGCAGTATTGAAGTGAAGGGAATCCCTCATTTAAATCCGGTTGAAGCTAAAGGATATGAGGAGTCGGCTGCTGAAGTTCCCGTTGTCACGACTTATGTGCAGGATGGTCTGGAGCGTCTATTGGTGAGTTCTTCAGATTCTTATGGAGAAATCAATCCATCGCCTTACGTGAAATTCAGCGGCCGCTTTGGTCTGGAGTCCAGTGATAACGGGAAAATAGATCAGGCAGCGGCACAGGTAGCGGCGAAGCTGCGCGAATTGCGTGAAGGGCCCCGTACCCTTGTGCTGGGGGTGGGTGAATTCATGTATCTGCCGATGCGGATTGCGGCAGAAATGGGCGAAGGGGTGTCCTATCAGTCTTCCACCCGCAGCCCGATTCATCCGGAGCGCCGCCCGGATTATGGTGTACACAGCGCGGCTGCTTATCCTTCAGCGGGCGATCCCGGAATTACAAATTATATCTACAATGTAGACCCCGGACAGTATGATGATATTTTCGTACTGCTTGAACGTGATGTGCCCCGCGGGCGGATTCAGCCGATGACGGATATTTTGAAAAGGCTGGCAGGGAGCAAGGTACATCTTATTGTACTCGCTGCTGAATCTGGAAATGGAGGCTTGAGCGGATGAAGGGAACAGGATATGAAGAGATGATGAGCAGAAAAATTACGCCCCCGGTTCCCCTGGGCAGCTATCCCCCTTCCGATGTCACATTCCTGCTTAAGGATCTCAGTAATGTGCAACTGGAGCGGGCGACCGCTGAGCGGGAGGAGGCGATCCAGTCCGGTGTGCACTATTCGGAAATGCTTCCCGTTGAGTATCAGCCGACAGAGCAGTATATTGAGCTGTTTCACGAGACACTCCGGCAATCTGCCGGAAAGGTAGCGCTTGCGGTTGCGGTTGTCTCCGAGATGATTGTAGCCAAGCGGGGCCTGGATCATACAGTACTGGTATCTCTGGCCAGAGCCGGTACGCCGATTGGCGTATTGATCAAACGTTATATTGCCGAGCGGTATGGAGCGGATCTGCCGCATTACAGCATTTCCATTATCCGTGGCAAAGGCATTGACGAGAATGCGATTCTCTATATGCTCCAGAAGCATGGCGCGGCTGCGGAGCTGCAATTTATCGACGGTTGGACGGGCAAAGGAGCCATCCGCCGGGTATTAATTGAAGCTTGCAGCAGCTTTTATAGAAAATACGGCATTTTCCTGAATGATGATCTGGCGGTTCTCGCCGATCCGGGCAACTGCTCGGGCACCTTCGGGACCAGGGAAGATTATTTGATACCGAGCGCCTGCCTGAACTCTACCGTATCGGGTCTGATGAGCCGTACCGTATTGCGGGATGATCTTATTGGGCCAGAGGAGTTCCACGGGGCAAAATTCTATAAGGAATGGCTGGATAGCGACCTCTCCAATGTGTTTATTGATGCGGTAACTCCATACTATCCTTCAGTGATCGAAGAGGCGCAGGCTATCGCGGCAGGAATGCTGAAAGCTCCTCCAGAGATCACCTGGCAAGGGCTGAGCGATATCGAGAGCATCCAGCAAATGTTTGGCATTAAGGATATTAATCTGGTCAAGCCCGGAGTCGGTGAAACCACCCGTGTGCTGCTGCGCAGAGTGCCCTGGAAAATTCTCGTCGATACTATAGATAATCCGAATCTGCGCCATATTCTGCTGCTGGCGGAGGACCGGGGCGTTCCGGTGGAGGTGTATCCCGGACTGACCTATTCCTGCTGCGGAATCATTAAGCCGCTGAAGGGAGAAAGTGAATGATCTATGCGAGCGATCTGGATCGTACTTTGATCTATTCTCCAGGTGCGATTGGCGTACCAGAGGATTCCCCGGGTCTCCTCCCGGCCGAGATTGTGGACGGCAAGACGGTCTCCTATATTTCGCAGCATGCGCTGGATCTGCTCAAGGAGCTTGCAGCCAAGATTGTTTTTATGCCGGTAACTACGCGCACCATTGCGCAGTACAGACGAATTAATCTTTTTCAGGAGACAATTATTCCTGATTATGCGATTACCAGCAATGGTGGAAACATACTTGTGAATGGGATAATAGACGAGGAATGGCGGGCAGCCATTGGCAGGCTGGTAGAACGTGGCTCTGCAACAGCGGAAGAAGCGGGCAGTCTGGTGCGGTCAGTCGTGCGGGAGGAATGGATCATCAGCGAGCGTTATTGCGACGGTCTATTTTATACCTTTGTGGTTTATCGTGATTTATTACCTATGGATGAGATTACGCGTCTGGCTGAGCATTTGCATGGGCTGGGCTGGCGGGTTTCCTTACAGGGGCGTAAGCTATATGTGGTGCCGGAGGCTGTGAACAAAAGCGATGCGATTATTCATGTGCGCCGTACGGTTCATTCCGAGCCAATGGTTGCTTCAGGAGATTCCCTGCTGGACAAGAGCCTGCTTGCAAGCGCTGATTTCGCCATTGCTCCTTGCCACGGAGAAATATTTGCCGAGCAGCAGGCAGGTCTAGTAAAATTAGAATATCCCTTTACGAGGCAGTCGGGTGTTTTTGCCGGGGATGAGATTATGCAATATGTGCAGAAGATTTATAACAATTTAACGGCACTGGGAGTTGGCCGCAATGAAAAAGGTAAACATATATTTTAACCGCTGGTTTTCCGTGGCTTTTCATTATATGAATCTCATCCGCAATAATGAGGACGGCATCCCGGTACAAATCTTCGCCACCCACCCCGATATCCGGCATATGTCGCTGCAAGGCGCGGATGTTGCGGGAACGGAGCCGGAGCTCGACGGGATCGAGTATGTGCAGTTCTGCGTTGATTTTTGCCGCCGCAACGAGATTGATATCTTCATTCCAAGGATTCATATGCTGGATATTGCTCTGCATGCGTCAATGTTCGATTCCATCGGCACGAAGGTGCTTGTCTGCCGCGACGTAGACCTGCTGGAGACGATCATGGACAAGGGCAAATTTTATGAAAGTGTCAGACAGACAGGGATTATGACGATTCCTGACTATCATGTCGTTAGTACAGCGGAGCAATTCCGGGCAGCCTATGAGGAGCTTGTTGCCAAAGGGCATCAGGTCTGCTTCAAGCCAACCGAAACCGAAGGCGGGCTTGGCTTCCGGATTATTAATAACAGCCGCAGTCCCTTACAGGAGCTGTTCGGGCATGTTACGGCGCAGATCTCCTTCGAGGAGGCCCACCGGACGCTTGCCAGCGTGGAGTCCTTTCCGAACCTGATGGTGATGGAGCTGCTGGAGGGCTATGAGTACAGTATTGATTGTCTGGCGGATGCGAAGGGAGCACTGCTCGCGGCTGTGCCGCGCCGTAAAGCCGGCGGGCGCCTGCGGCTGATGGAGCACATCCCGGAGCTTGAGGAGATCGCTTCCCGGGTGGCCGAGACTTACCGCATCCCCTTCAATTTCAATATCCAAATGAAATACAGCGGCGGGGTTCCGAAGCTGCTGGAGATCAATCCCCGGATGTCCGGCGGACTGCATATCTCCTGTCTCTCCGGGATCAACTTCCCTTATCTGGCGGTCAAAAGCGCGCTCGGCGGTGAGGTTCAGCCTGCCGAATTCGCGGGCAATGTACTGGCCAGCCATGTGGAGCAGCCGCTTATTATGAGAATAAACGGCGAGTCCGTGATCACGGATGCCGTGAATTGAGCGACAGTCCTTAAGTCCGCTCACAAGAGGTGAGAACAATGCAAGCGAAATGGAAAGTATTGCTGTACGCCGGTGCCGGTTATGCTGTTGCCCTGGTGACAAGTGCTTTTGTGCCTGAGGTGATCTCTCTGCTGCTGCCGGTGGCCGGAGCTGGCGCTGCAATTGTGGGCGGCAATCGAAACAAAATTAATATTCCGGCGGAGGTTCTTCCCGCCGGCCAGGAGCCTGCGGCCATTGCTCCGGCAGCGGGCAGTCCTGTACAGGATCGTGCCGCTAATGCAGGCGCCGCCGCAGGTGGACATGCTCTGGCCGGCAGAGGTGGCTCCGAGATTAAGCTTGGAGCGGAATTCGCTCCGGTGGTGGAGTATCTGAGCATTTTGGAGGATATGATTATCTCTGAGGGGCAGAAGGATACACTGGACAATGAGATTGTCGAGAAGTCACTGGCGCTCTTCGCCAGGCTCCAGCGTGTGATTCCGCTGCTGCAGGAGCTGGGCAATGCGGAGATTAATCATACGGTCCGCAGGCTGGTGCTGAAGGATCTGAATGGAGTAATCAACCCGTTCCTGCGCTTGGGAGGAGAAGCCAAGACAAGAAACCGGAGAATGCTGCTGAACGGTCTGCGCGATGTTGACTCCAAAATATCGGAAATCGCCTCAACGATCGAACATAAAGACCTGATGGAACTTCAGACCAAGGCGGAACTAATTCATCAGCGGTACAGCAGTTCCGAATTATAGGAGGAGGGAAACCCATGTCCACGCAGTTGATTGAGCTTAAAAAAGAAGATGAACAGAAGGTAGTCCAGGAAGCCTCGCAACTGATCGAGAAGGTCGCCAAGACGGATACCGTTGCTCTGGATTCCCTGATGGATGATATCGGCAAGCTTGGGGTGAAGACGCAGGAAAAGGCGGGACAAACCCTGAAGCTGCTGGACCGTCCAGTGAATGATCTGATGTCCGGCAAACGTGTGGAAGTGCCGAATATGATTATGAAGCTGCGCAATGAGTGCGAGACTTTGCAGCAGAGCAAGAATGTCAGCTTTTTCGGTAAAATGCTGCGCAAGAGCCCGCTCAAAAATTACGTTTACAAATATCAGTCGGTCCGCACCAACATCGACTCCATTGTAACCGGCCTGCGGGATGGCCGCGATACGCTCGAAGAGAGCATTGTCAATATGCGGCAGCTCAAGCGCACCTCAATGGAGGAGATTTATAATCTCCAGACCAAAATCGCCTTCGGCAATAAGCTGAAGGAGCTGTTCGAGGTTGAAATCGCAAAGCCGGAGAATGAGTTCCGCAAGGCGTATCTGGAGCGCGGACTGCGCAAGGTTATGGTGCGTATCCAGTCCATGACGGAAATGATTCTGCTCTACAACCAGGCGATTGCCGCTACGGATATTATCAACGATAACAACGACAAGCTGATTGATTCCGTTAACAACGCTATTGATAAGACCTCCAACCTGATCACCGTATCCGCGATGATTGCGATGTCTCTAGCCGATCAGGAGAATGTTATTTCTGCGGTGGAAGCAACGAATAAGACCATTGAAGATCAGTTCAAGGAAAATGCACGTCTGCTGCGTACGACTACGGAGAAAACGACGGAGCTGCTCTCCAAGCCGTCCATGTCGCTCGAAGCGGTCAATCAGGCTATTGGCGATCTGCTGAGTGCGCTGGATACCTCCGAGCAGTCCAACCGCCGCATCATTGAGAGCTGCCAGGATTATACGTCCAAGATGACGACCATCAACACGCAGCTTAACAACCGCCTTGGCTTGAATGAAGCCTCGCAGCCGCAGGCCTTGAAGCAGGCTGAAGCCGACAGCGGGCTAAGCAGCTTTTTGAACTAAGGACTTTGGATTTGCGGATCAAACATAAACCGGACAGGCCTGCTAACTTTTGGCAGGCTTTTTTGGCGCTTGGCTGTAATTCTATCCTGAAATAACGATGTCCGTACAGAGGACATTGTTATAGAAGCCAAACTCAAGGCCCTTCTATGAAATTTCATCGTCTGAAGTGCCGCGAAAGAGCGGCATGACTGTCTATTTTCTATTAATTGTGTAATTTGCAATAGGCTGATATATTTGTGTAGGATAATATGGTAATATTTCCATTTGTGTTTGATGAGGGCTACATAACGAACCGTAAATTAGGAGGGACAGATAATGGGCAGGATATTTCGAGGAGTGTTGACGGGTGCGCTGGGAATAGGCATGCTGTTTGGCTCGATGCGTGCAGGTGCAGCAGCGGCTGCAACGGTGAAGGATTATGAGGGCCACTGGGCGCAGAATACGATTGAGAAATGGCTGGATAAGGGTCTTCTGAAAGGGTTTGAAAATGGATCGGTAAAACCTGATCAATCCATAACCAGAGCGGAGTTCATGACGATTGTAAACCGCTCTTTTGAGATTGCTAGTTTATTTGACAATAAAGAAGTCCCTAAAATAACATTCTCTGATGTCAGTTCCACCAGTTGGGCCTACAAAGAGGTGGCTATGGCCGTTGGGGCAGGTTATATTCAGGGCTATAACAACGAGGCGCGTCCGAATGCTCAGATTACCCGGCAAGAGGCGGCGGTCATTATAAGCAGGTTGATGAAGTTTGAATTAACGCAAAATACAACAGAGGCTCTGGCGGGCTTCAGTGACCGTGGAGAGGTTGCGGCATGGAGTGCAGGCAGTGTCACTGCGCTTATAAACGCTGACCTAATGAAAGGGTACCCGGATGGGACATTTAAACCCAAGAAGCCACTGACCCGGGCGGAAGCGGTAACACTGATTGAACCGATGCTTCAAGTGAGCGGCGGCGCAGAAATTTTTGATCATGCGGGTGTCTATGGAGGAGAGGACGAGCAGAACCGGAGGACTTCTGAGACTGTAGTTATCTCTGCTGATGGAGTTACACTCCAGAATATAAGAATCGTAGGAGATCTCCTGCTGGATGCCGGAATCGGTAATGGAGACGTGACCTTGAAGAATGTAACCGTTCTTGGCACTACTACTATCAAGGGAGGGGGAGGTGACTCTGTTCACTTCATTAACTCCGAACTGGGGGATGTGGTTGTGAACAAAGCCGGCGGAGCAGTCCGGTTGGTGGCTGAGGGCACAACTACTGTGAAGCAGGTGAAGGTGCAGACCCCGGTAAAGCTGGAGGAAAGCGGGGCTACAGGTGCAGGTTTCACCAATGTTTCGGTTGATCAGGACTTTACTTCCAGTGGCCCTCTCGTTCTGTCTGGAGCATTTGATACTGTAAATATTAACGCTAAAGCCGTTATGCAGTTGGCTAAAGGTTCAGTGGCGGCACTCAGCATCGGTACAGGTGCAGGTAATTCCTCTGTAGATATGACTAGTGGAACCAAGGTAACAAAAGCCGTGCTGGATGCATTCACCAAAGTGACTGGAGCCGGCCAAGTGGAGACAGCGGTGCTAAATGATGGAGCAAAAGGCTCTACGTTTAATACCAAGCCGCTCACCATAGAAGGTCCGCAAAAAGATTCTTTGGTTATTACGACGGCTTCTGCCACGCCAACACCGGCAGTGATCATTGGCGGAGGCGGCGGTGGAGGAGGAAGCGTAGCTACCCCCACACCAACCGTAACTCCAACGCCAACGGCAACCCCGGGATCAACAGCGACACCGGTTCCAACATCAACGGCCACACCAGTGCCAACAACGCCGGTTAAAGAGATCCCGCTGCTTCAAACCTATATTATTGCTTCTCCAGATGCTACGGTAACGAATGCCGTGTATTTGCAGTTTGATTTTAGTTCGATTCCTGAGTCTATTCTCAAAAGTGCAGGCAACGCCTCCTACTATATTACTTCCACACCTATTAGTGACAGAGATCTGCGTTGGGAATTATACAATAAAAGAGCTATCTTAACTATGACCACCCTTCCGTACCGGTCCAATCCGATCTATAAAATGACAGTAATCAGCGATTATATTGGAACAGGCGGAGACAAATATGTGACGGTTGTGTTCAGGGGCAAGGATGGGGCAGTCGGCTACAGCACCCAAAAGGTGAATTTGCACCCGTCACTTACCAGCTCAGCGGCTAATATTGCAAAGCTTGCAAGCGGTGTAACAATTGAGCGGGATAAGCAAATAATTGACCGAAGCGCAGAATATTCCGACATTATAGATGTTTCGGATGTTTTTGCTCAGAATGAAGAGGCGGCTTATTACACTATTTCTCCAAAATACCTGGACACTGCTGCAGCCAATCATAAATTGAGCGATCTGCTCTCTTTTTCGCTCAGACTGTATAACCAAAAGCGCATCCGGGTAACAGAGGCTTATAATTATACCCAGCCTGTAGATGATATCCCGTTGGCTGTTGAGATGCTAAAGGATCTGAAAAATAATATTGACCAGGAGTACACTATTATCTTTTACGACAAGACCTTGCAGGCTATCAGCTATTATGAAGGAAAGGTTCATCTCAGTGACCAACTGGCCATCGAAGCCGCCGAGAGAGGAATTAATGATATTCAGGGCACCTCGGACGCGCTGCGGGCAGAGAACTCCATCCTGAAGGCTTCGAATGCGTATTCCGCACTGAGTGATGCACAGAAGGCGCAGATTAGCCAGACTGACAAAGATAAGCTGGAGAAGGCGCTTAACGAGTTGGAGACAATGAAGCATGCGGGCCCGCTGGGCAGCAGTCTTTCGCAGATTTATTCCGACATTCGGCCAAGCAATTCAGAATTCAATGGGACAACTATAAGTGTGTTTAACCAGGATTATCCTTATACCTTGAGAAATGATACTTCATTCATGTCTTTCTATCTCACGGAAAATCCAATTACCTTGGCGGATATCAAAGACTCAAATAGGATCGGCATCCAACCTTTTTCGAATTTGGCCTATCTTCCGAAGCTGGACAAAAAAGGCGACTACTACGTAACTGTAGTGTTCTACGATAAGAATCTTCAGCCCGCACGTTATGCTACTCAGCGGATCACCATGTCTGTAAATACGCCTGTATGGGATGGCACAGCCGTTCAGGTCAAGGAAGGCGTATCCTTGCTGCGGGAATATGACAACAGTCTGCGAATGGATTATGTTACGTTTAAGGATTATCTGAAGGCACACCCGGAAGCGGCCTACTTTTCATTCACGACTGGATCTGATCTTGCTGCCGCTAAAAAAAGCTTGACTGCGGACCAAGCGGTGCAGCAGATTAATCCCTATTATTCGACCAATTTCAGCGATACGTACTTCCGGATGTTAATTGAAGGCAACCAAGCTTTGAATGGGCAGCCTGAGGATTATATTATTATTTTCTATGATAAAAATTTCAAAGCCATTCATTACTACATCGGCACGCTCAACGATTAAGCGGGGAACAAGGTCCAACAAAGGGCGATAAGTCAGTTTTTGACGATGATAGTTAATTGATTGCGCTACAAGAACGACCTATACTTTTCATGATCAACATATCCTATTCGATTAAAAAGGTGAAAATAAATCATGAGAATTACGGGAATTGAGGAACTAGCTATTAGCGTTACAGCCGGTGAGCCATTGGAGCTCCCCCGCTGGGTTGAGGTCGGGCTTGCGGAAGGAAGGGCCGGACGTTTTCCGGTCGAATGGAAGCCTGTCGCCCCGTCGCTCCTGGAACAGCCGGGAACCTTTTTGGTGGAGGGGACCGTGATCAGGGATGATTATCCGAACCCGTTGGTTCCGAATCGCGCCGATCCCTATGTGGTGAAGCATACGGACGGATATTATTATTTTACAGGGTCCGTACCGGAGTATGACCGGCTGGTGCTTCGGCGCTCCCGCACGATAGCGGGTCTAGCGACCGCTGAAGAGACAGTTATCTGGACCAAGCACGAACATGGAGAGATGGGCAACCATATCTGGGCGCCCGAGCTTCATAGCATTGAAGGAAAATGGTACGTACACTTCGCTGCCGGTTCTGTGGAAGACAAATGGGCCATCCGTCCGTATGTTCTGGAGTGTGCAGATGACAACCCTCTTACCGGAACGTGGGTAGAGAGGGGGAGAATCGAGCTCCCGGTCGAGAGCTTCTCGCTGGATGCAACCACCTTCGAGCATAATGGACACAGGTACTTGGTATGGGCGCAGATTATCGAGGATTCCTGTCTTTACATCGCTAAGATGGATAACCCGTGGTCGATATCAGGCGATTCGGTCAAACTCTCGGCTCCAGAATACGACTGGGAGATCCAGCTTTATCGCGTGAATGAAGGAGCGGCTGTACTGAAACGGAATGGGCGTGTGTTTATCGCCTACTCCGCCAGCGGCACAGACGACCGTTATTGCATGGGGCTGTTATCGGCACCTGAGACAAGTGATTTGCTCGATCCTGCTTCATGGACCAAATCGAAGGAGCCGGTATTTGTCAGCAACGAGACTGCTTCCGAGTACGGACCCGGGCATAACAGCTTCACGGTATCGGAGGATGGCTCCGCCGATCTTCTGGTCTATCATGCCCGTCCCTATAAGGAAATCATCGGAGAGCCGCTGTATGATCCTAACCGCCACGCCCGGGTACAGCGATTCTTCTGGAACCCGGACGGTACGCCATACTTCGGCAAGCCCGGCTGGACGCTAGATCCGTCCAGTCACAAGGTAAAAGCCAGAGTAACTATAATTTAAGAGCATGCACAAGGCCCACGCGACTCGCGTGGGCCTTTCCTTTTAGAGCGGAATTAGTTTTCTATAGTTGAACCTGCTTCATCAGCCCATCTTCGCCGAAGGAGAGCGGGTCAATGCAGACTTCGCGATGATAGCCTTTTCCTTCTGTGAAACGGGATAGCGGCGTAACAAACCGGTGATAGGCAATCCAATATTGACCGGTGTCAGGCTCATGCAGAATCGAATGGTGGGCGGTACCGAGCATATCCTTGTCCTTATTCTTGGCAAGAACCGGGTAGCGGTAAGTTACCGGGCCGTATAGCTGCTCCGACGTTCCATAGTTTACATGGTAATCCTCGCTGCCGGTGTCGTCACAGGACCAAGTGAAATGATACAGCCCGTCCCGTTTGAGAACGGTAACTGCCTCCCGGAAGTCGTACAGGCCTTCAAGATTTCTCATCGGATTCTCGATGACGCTTATCATATCTTCGCCGAGCTTCACGATGGCGGGTTGTCCATTTCCAAACAGCAGATAAGCTGTGCCGTCATCCTCCGTATAAATGGAGGGGTCAATGGCCTGCCCCATGGCGATCCCAAGCCTCTTCGCCAGATCCAGAGTAATCAGCGGCTCTGGCTGCGCGCGAAACGGGCCTGCGGGAGCGTCGGCAACAGCAACGCCTATGGCGCTCTCACCGTTTTTCATTTTGCCGCAGAAATAATAGAAATACTTACCGTCTTTACAGGCGATGGCCGGAGCCCAGGCGTTGCCGATAGCCCAAGGGACATCATCACTTGCAAGATCCAGAATCATGCCTTCGTTTCGCCATATACGCAAATCAGCCGATGAGAACACATGAAACTGCGTACCCGACCAGCCCGTAAAGCCATCTGTTGTCGGATACAGGTAATAACGGCCGCCGAACTTCACCAGATCAGGGTCGGCAAATTGCCCGGGCAGTACTTGATGTCCATCCCCAAATGCCGCCAGAAGGCGGCTGCATTCCGCTTCAGTAATTGGGAGGACTCCGCCGTGGCGTTTTTTGTTTTTGCCCAAATCAAACGATTCATCTGGCAGAATCCGGAATTCACCACTCTCAAGGTCGGAGATCAGCAGCGGGAGATATCCCTTTCCTTCCGCAAAGCGGTCCACAATCAGGCACCATTCCTCACGGTCGCCCAGTTTGAAAATCTGCGGGCCTTCAACACCCGACAATTCCTCCAGAACCGGGGCGCTCAGAGGGGTGAAGGCGTCTTTATCCAGCGAGGAGCCCTGTTCAACCCGGATATTTTTGGTCGTTTCATCCTTGGAGAATCGGTAGTAAGCGCCGCCCTGGGCAATAATCGTCGTATCAATGATGTGATTTTCCCGTTCGATATACTTCTCAGGTGTTGTAAAATTGCGAAAATCCTTGGTACGCGCGCTATAAATCTTATGTTTCCGCTCTTGCTCCTGCGGCTCCTGAGTGGCAGAGGCCCAAAACACCAGAAACTCATCTGCAGCTTCGTCATAAATCGCTTCCGGAGCCCAGACGCAGCCCGCACCCGGTATGCCAAGCGTAACGGACCAAGGGGAAGACCAATTCACCAGGTCGGCGGATTCCCAGATGATCACGTCACGGCTGCCGGCGTTCACAGCGACATCCCAGCCCTTTCCGTTTGCAATGCGAAGATCCGTGGCAATCAGATAGAACTTATTGTCCTTGGGCGAGCGTACGAGAAATGGGTCTCGCACTCCCTTTTCCCCGAGCTCCGAACGCAGAACCGGCAATCCCGCATTCAGATCTTTCCAATGCAGGCCGTCTTCACTATAAGAGAAATAGACCTGTTCGCCGTCAGGCTGCTCCCCGATGAAATGCACCAAAAGATAACCTGAGCTTTGAGTATCATGTTGTGTCAAGATAAGGGCCTCCTTCACAAATAATGCCCTTCGGCTTCCCTGTAAGAAGCGAGAGGGCTGGAGCTTAAATCAGCTATTCAATAAAAAGTATAGGTGCCCGTTCAGGGCCGATCAATAGATTATTGCAGCGGAAAACTGACCTATCATGTTTTATTTGCGCCGGACCGCAGTCCTGCTTTATATTGGCTGGGCGTACCGCCGACGAATTTCTTAAACTGTCTCATGAAGTGGGTGCTGTTTTCATACCCGCACATTTTGGCGATCATCGTTATGGAGAAGGTGCTGTTGTTCAGAAGATATTTGGCGTAATCCAGCCTTGCGTTAATGAGATCAGTAATGACGGAGCATCCGAATAATTCCTTATAGATATGGTGGAAATAGGATTTGCTCATGTTCACACTTGAAGCAAGCATTTCTACCGTATAGGCTGTGTTAGGCGAGCTGTACAGCTCATTGCGCAGCTTGGAAAAAGGAAGCAAATACCGGCTCGACTTATCAAGGGCAGCCGTCCGGTTCCGCAAATCGCTCATTTTCATAAAAAGGGATTGCAGATCACAGTCCGCTATCCGGTCCTTATAGGGGCTGTTTTGTCTGGTGAGGTTGTTCAGGTCCATTATACATTTCGAGATCATGAAGGGGTCCTCTGCATGCATCGGGCTGTCCAAGGGAAAGCCGATCTCGGTCAGGAAGGACTCCACTTCGCTGCCGGAGCAGTGAAACCAATCATTAATAAAGGGCTTGTCCAGGTGCCGGTACACGTGCGGGGTATGAGGGCTCATCAGGACATAGGAATTCTTCTCCACGATGCACGGGTTGCCGTCCAGCACAAGCTCAGATTTGCTCTTGAAAAAAACAAATGCGTAATTCCCGGCTCCTGTTGGCCGGTTAATGACAATTCCATCTTCATGTACATAGTTATATCCGCAAGAAATTAGCCGTATCATGTTTTCTCTCCGGAAGACAATAAGTCAGTTTTTCTTGATTGTAAATCAATCCTGAAATATAGACAATCACAAACGTGAATTTTAGCATACTGGTATTGATATTAAGCACAATAGGTTAGTTTTTCGCTTCGATAGCTCATTGAAGATCAAGTCCGGGATATCTATACTCTAACCATATAAATAGATATCCATTTGAAAGGTGACCTGCAATCATGTCAAAAGCAAAGGGAACACTACGGGTTCATACTCAAAAGAGAGGCCCGCTTACCGGAGACCTGTTCGGCATTTTCTTCGAGGATCTGAATCATGCCGCTGACGGAGGGCTGTATGCCGAGCTTGTCCGCAACCGCTCCTTCGAGTTTGATCCAATTGATAACCGGGACTACCATGCGCTGACCGCCTGGGAGAAGGTAGAGCGGGGTGGCGGCCAAGTCGAAATAACGGTGGAGGACAGCGAGCCGATCAATCCCCGCAACGAGCATTACGCCGCTATTCATGTCTTGACGGAAGGCTCAGGCGTGGGCATTATGAACCTGGGCTTTAACAGCGGCATTTCCGTCCGGGAGGGCGAAAGCTATCTATTCTCCATGTATGCAAGACGGAATGAGGGAAATGAGGAGCAGGTAGCTATTTCTATTGAAAACACGGAAGGTGTAGTGTACGCGGAAACGTCCATTGCCGTAAACTCTTCGGAGTGGACGAAATACGAAGCGAAGATTACCGCGCGGGCAACGGATCACAGCAGCCGGCTGGTCATTCTCACGAAAGGCAAAGGTAAGCTTTATCTGGATATGGTGTCCCTGTTTCCGGAGAAGACCTTCCTGAACCGATCTAATGGGCTGCGCCCGGATATCGCCGAGCTGCTTGCAGATATGAAGCCGAAATTCATGCGTTTTCCGGGAGGATGTCTTGTACACGGTGGCTCCTTAAATCCCGAAGACCGAAATTCCATGTACCGTTGGAAGAATACGCTTGGCGATCCCGCAGGGAGACCTCCAAGACGGAACAATTGGAGCTACCACCAGACCTTGGGATTAGGGTATTACGAATATTTTCAATTCTGCGAGGATATCGGAGCGAAGCCCATACCGGTTCTGCCGGGAGGCTATGACCCTCATGATAAGCGGATCGTTCCTTTGGAGGAATTGGGGCCATGGATTGATGACGCCTTGGATTTGATAGAATTCGCGAATGGAGATATCTCTACGGAATGGGGAGCAGTCCGGGCGGAGCTTGGACATCCAGAACCCTTCGGGCTGGAGTATATTGGCATCGGCAATGAGGAAGTGGGGGAACCCTTCTTTGAACGGTATCCTTTTTTCCACCGCGCTATAAAGGCCAAGTATCCGGATATCAAAGTCATCAACTCCAGTGGTCCGTTTGCCGCAGGCGGTGAGTATGACCGGGGCTGGGAATCGGCCAGAGAGCATGGGTCCGATCTTGTGGATGAGCATTATTACCAGTCGCCGGAATGGTTTCTGGCCAACTATCACCGGTATGATCATTTTAAAGCCGACGAGCCTAAAGTGTTCCTGGGGGAATATGCTTCTTGGGGCAACACCTACTATAATGCGCTGGTTGAAGCGGCGTTTATGACTAGCCTGGAGAAGAACGCCCATGCGGTCGGCTTGGCCTGTTACGCCCCGATGCTGTGCAATGTGGACTATGTGAACTGGAAGCCCGATATGATCTGGTTCAATAACCATAAGGTGTTCGGAACGCCGAATTACTACGTGCAGAAGCTGTTTATGAATCATCAGGGGGACCAGTTGCTTCGTGTAGAGGCAAGCGGATTTGGAGAACCGCAAAGTTCACCGTACAAGCCAATTGAAGGCGGTATAGTCCTTTATGCAGACGGCTGCTCGGCCCGTTTCTCGGAGATTAAGCTGGTAAACAATGTGACGGGTGAAGTTAGAGAGTATGAAAGCCTGGCGGGAGAGGTTGCGGCTCCTGGTTTCAAGGAAGAACAGCCGGAAGCGCCAGACTCCTTGGATTTGGGCGAAACGGCCTGGAGCAGCTACACCTTAAGCTGTAAAGCGGTCCGTACCAGGGGCGACAAAGGTTTTGTGATTCATTTCGGCAAAACGGATGATGCGAATCATCTTTTCTGGGAGATCAGCGGGTGGCAAAATCAGGATTCCATTATCAGTTCCAAAGTGGCGGGCAGAGGTTCCTGCCTGACTCATAGTATGTTTTCGGTGGAGACGGACAAAGAGTATCAATTGGAGCTGCAGGTATCCGGAAGAAAGGTACGCACTTATATTGACGGTGTGCTGTTTAACGATACGGAAGACAAGCTGCCGGTGATCGAACCGGTCTACTATTCATCTACCGTTGAGCATGCTACCGGAGATACTATTTTGAAAATCGTGAATGTTCAGGATGAAAGTGTAGCAGCTGAGGTTGATCTGAAGGATTTCTGCAAGGGCGGTGTGACGGGAGAAGTATTTGAGATGTCGGGGCACTTGCCTGCTGATGAGAATAGCTTCGAAGCGCCGGAGCATGTCTCGCCGAAGATGAAGTTCTTCCAAGCAGGGAGCTGCAATTTCGCTTATGAGTTTCCGAAGCAATCCATTACGATATTCCGGCTCAGACCGCTCACCAATTAAGCAAGGGGCATAATCCGCACTCATAATCCCCCGCTCCTCCACATAAGTTGTCACTGAGGCGACATATGAGGAAGAGAGGATAAGTGGATGATTCTGGGGTGCTTAATACTGGTGCTTATCGTCGTAGCCAGCGGTGAGAAGGCGGAGTCAATTGCCAGGCTGAATGATCGGAGCAATGACAGCTAGCGCAGCGGCGGAGGATTCCCGGATGAATCTCCACAAATTTTAACTATCCGTGGTTCAAGCAATTTCCAGCGGTTTATTGGGTATAATAGGCTGTACATCAGCCTCAATCGCTGAAAATAAGAAGCTAATGCGGAGGTCATATGGAGAACGAGGCACTGCTGCAGGTTGAGAAATTGGCACTCAAGAAACAGAAGATCTATCATCAAAGTATTGTCCGCTATATCGCCAGGGCCATGCTGGCCAGTATGTTCATCGGATTTGGCGTAATCGTAGCGTTCAAGACCGGCAACTTCTTCTACATGGAGCACTCGCCGATGACGTATCCGATGGCTGCAGTTACGTTCGGCGCAGCCATCATTCTGATCTCCTATGGTGGAGGGGATTTGTTCACCGGGGACACCTTTTATTACACGTATACGGCCTTAAGACGCAAGCTGCAATGGACCGAGGTTGTGCGGATGTGGGTGGTCAGCTACATTGGCAACATCCTCGGGGCTACGGCATTTGCACTGCTGATTTTTTTGACGGGATTGTTCTATGACTCCAGCGTGAACGGGTTTCTGCTGAGTGTGGTCGCCCATAAGATGGAGGCGCCAACACTTCAACTGTTCTTCCGGGCGATTCTATGTAACTGGCTGGTGTGTCTGGCCTTTTTTGTTCCTATGTCGATGAAAAGCGACGGGGCCAAAATGTTCGCCATGATGCTGTTCGTCTTCTGCTTCTTTATTTCCGGCTATGAGCACAGCATCGCCAATATGTGTACATTCGCGATTGCGCTTGTGCTGGATCATCCCGGCACGATCTCCTGGGGCGGCGTCCTGCATAATCTGGTACCGGTTACCATCGGCAATCTGATCGGCGGCGGGGTGCTGATGGGCGTGATGTATTATTATGTGAATAAGCCGTTTCTGGATGAAGAGCATGACGAGCCTAAGCATTAAAAAGACAGTGCAGCTGCGGTATCGTCTGCTGTGATCTGTTAGTAACAAGGTACCAGGGGAGCGGGATCAGCTCTGGTCCATCCCCGGTTAAAAGAACAAGCAAGTCCGCCTCCACTGCTCGTGGAGACGGGCTTGCTTGCTGTGAGAGAGGAATCAGCCGTGCCGGAGGCGCCAGCTTGCGAAGTATTAGGCCTGCGGCATCTTCCAGTACAGCGGAGCTTCCCGCGAGGCGTGCCTTCCAGCGCTCCGCCTTCCTTACGCCAAAGTATAGGCAGGAGAGGCTACACAATGAGAATTGCTGATACCAGCGGAGGTTCCATACTACTGTTGTGTTTGGCTTAGACGGCAATGGCCTTCAAGTTAGGCGAGATCAGTAGCTCGGCTCCGGTTGCCTTTTGAACGTCTTCCACCGACAGACCCGGCGCAATTTCATTCAGCATCAACCCTCTGCCTGGAATCACATTGATGACAGCCATTTCGGTTACAATGGTTTTCACAACATTTACAGCAGTCAGAGGCAGCTTGCAATTTTTTAATATTTTCGGTTCCCCATCTTTATTCACATGTTCCATGGCTATAATGACACGCTTGGCCCCGACCACCAAATCCATAGCTCCCCCCATGCCCGGCACTTTTTTTCCTGGAATCATCCAGCTTGCAAGGTTGCCGTGCTCATCAACCTCCAGGGCACCCAAAACTGTAATGTCCACATGCCCTCCACGGATGATAGAGAATGAAAGGGCACTGTCAAAATAGCAAGCTCCTGTCATGGTTGTAACGTAACTTCCGCCAGAATCGATACAATCTATATTTTCTTGTTCCTTTGTGGCTTTGGGGCCAACACCAAGGATTCCGTTCTCAGCCTGCAGCATAATATGAACATTATCAGGAATATAGTCTACCGCCATGGTGGGCATGCCAACACCCAGGTTGACCACATCCCCGTCTTTGAATTCCTGAGCGATTCTTCTCACAATGAATTCTCGGTTATTCATGCGTATCCCCTACCTTTACAATGGCATCAATAAATATTCCGGGTACGTTGACATGATTGGGATCAATCTCCCCGAGCTTTACATATTCATCTGTCTCGGCGACTACATAATCTGCCGCCATAGCCATAACGAAATTGAAGTTGCGTGAGGAGCCGTTGATCACAAGATTCCCTGCTTCATCTGCCTTATGTGCCCTGATTAGCGCCACGTCTGCTTTAAGAGGCAGTTCGAGCAGATATTCCCTTCCGTCAATATCTATTTTCCTTTTGCTTTCCTCTACAATGGTCCCTACACCTACAGGTGTTAAAACACCGCCCAAGCCTGCTCCTCCTGCACGTATTTTTTCTGCTAAGGTGCCTTGCGGGAAGAGGCTCACCTCAGCTTCTTTGGCCATAAGGAGTCTTCCTGTTTCAGGATTGGAACCGATATAGGATGCATAAATCCGCTTGACTCTGCCACTTTTTACAAGCTTATATATAGATAATTCCGTGGTGCCAGTATCATTGGAAATAATGGAGAGATTATCAGCGGAATGGGTCTCGACAAGCGCACGCACCAATTGTTCCGGGTGGCCTCCGGCCAGAAAACCGCCGACCATCACCGTGTCTCCGTCTTTGACCTTCTTAACGGCGTCTTCTGCGGAGATTAATTTGCTATTCATGGTTTCTGACTCCTTATACATTTTTTTGAGAAAGCAAAGTTTACTGGAGATAGTCATGAATGACTTTTGCATATGGCAGCGTTAAATCGGCAATAAAATGTTTGCCGCCGATATACGCCTTAACTGGCAAATCTGCCACAGGAGCATTGACATGGGGGATCAGGCTTAACCGGGCTGGTCCTGACCAAGCGCCTTTTACGTTAATATTTTCGAGAGTATACGCAACTAACTGTGCAATTTTAGGGGTACCGTCAACATCGGGAATTAATTTTAAATTCACTTGTGTTTTTGCGATGGCTCTAGCCGTATCCTCTTCATCGAGAATGTTATGTTTGAAAGGCATGGTTCCCATGGCCACCAGGACATGGTTATAATGCAATGTACCGGTCAGTGTCTCTGTGGCTTCAACACTCAGGCGGGGATTTGCCCATTTTTTGGGGAACCCCCAAATTTCACGTCCTCCAAGAATTGCAGGCGCGTTATCCAAATACATTTGGGCAACAAAATTGCAGGGTTCTCCTTGAAAGGTACATGGGATAACAATACCGCTCTCCTCATAACTTCCTAAACCGGATGAATCAGGCATCTTGATCCATTCATATGAGACGGTATTGCTCCCATCCGGCTGAAGAGGTTCCGGGACCGCCTGTCTGATCGCAGCGGGGTCGGATTCATAAGTAACTATAAAAAATTCCCGGTCGATGAAACTGTAGGGGGGACGCCCGTAACTGGCGCTGGCCGCAGGCATGGATTGCAGTGAAAGAACCTCTTGTGGATTCATATCAATCTTGATCTCCCTTTCTGTTGATGAGTGTTAGATGAGTGCATTCTCAACCAGCATCGCGATTCCCATCCCTGTTCCGATACATAACGAGGCTATGCCATAGCGCGAAGAGGTTCGTACCATTTCATGCACGAGCGTAACCAATACCCTGGCTCCACTTGCACCGACAGGATGTCCAATCGCGATTGCGCCGCCATTGACATTCACCTTCTCCGAGTTGATTCCGAGCTCTTTCAATACCGCTAATGCTTGTGCAGCGAAGGCTTCATTAATCTCAAACAGATCAATGGCATCCAGTGGGATTCCCTGGTCCTTAAGAAGTGACGAAATGGCTCTCACCGGACCCATGCCCATATATGCAGGGTCAACGCCAACAAGTGAATACCCCTTGATATAAGCCAACGGCTGCACCGCATGTTCCTTGCATTTGTCTTCCGACATAACCAGTACAGCCGCCGCTCCATCATTGATCCCCGAGGCATTTCCGGCAGTAACCGATCCGTTTTCCTTAAATGCAGGTTTTAGATTAGAAAGTTTTTCTTTACTTACATCTCCTCTTATATGCTCGTCCTCCGAGAACCAAATATTTTCTTTTTTGGTTTTGGTCATAACGGGAACAATCTGCTCTGCAAAAACCTGCTTGTTTTTTGCCTCTATAGCCTTGATCTGGCTTCCATAGGCAAATTCATCCTGCTCAAGTCTGGAAATGTTATATTTTCTGGCAATGTTTTCTGCGGTAATTCCCATATGATATTTATTGATAGGACATGTAAGGCCATCGGCTACCACGGTGTCAATCAATTCACTGTTACCAAGCTTGTAGCCATTTCGTGCATTCTTTAGCACATAAGGGGCGTTCGACATGCTCTCCATACCTCCAGCCAAGAGGACGCTGCCTTGCTCTGCCAAGATAGAGTTGTAAGCTAAAGCGACGGCATGAAGCCCTGAACCGCAAACCGTGTTAATTGTTGAGGCGGGTACATCAATAGGGATGCCTGCTTTGAGTGCCGCCTGTCTGGCGGGATTTTGGCCAGTACCCGCCTGAAGGACATTTCCCAAATAAATTTGATCAATCGATGCAGGCTCTAATTGACTTTGCTGAAGGCAGGCTGTCATCACGTTTGCTCCCAATTCAGTAGCGCTTAATGATGAAAGTCCGTTGTTAAATGAACCCACAGCTGTTCTTAATGGGCTTACTAATGCAACTTTTTTCACAAAACCTCACATTCCTTTCACTTTGTTTATGAAACCTTACTTACATGCGGGTATATATCTCGGTGTATAAGAGAGTGGCCCTTACAGTTTGATCGCCTTCCTCCGCCTTTATTTATTTGGAATTAATTTACATGTTTATCCTAAGTCTAATGTATATTTTACTCAATGTTCAAATAAATACATAAATTTACATATTAATATGTGTATGGCCCTTTACACTAACATAATGAAGTCGTTCTATCATTTTCTTTGATTTTCTGGTCATTTCTGGATATTTCTGAAAAGATGAATGAAAAGAGAAAAAAATAGAACCACCCGTTATACGGGTGGTTCTGATTTCGCTGCGACGGATGCCGTCCTTTGTTAAGGGCGGTGAAAACCTGTTGGGGCGGACGACATGTTGTCCTGCCATCTCAGAGATGTGGCGGCTGACAGCTAACGCGGGAGCTTACATAGGCGGCATCTTCCAGTACAGCGGCGCTTTCTCGCGGAGCGTGCCTTCCAGGGAACCGCCTTCCTTGCGCCAGTATTCGATGCCGCCCAGCATCTCCTTCACCTGATAGCCCTGCGCTGCCAGGCGGGCTGCCGCTTTACTTGCTCCATTGCAGGCAGGGCCCCAGCAGTAGAGCACCAGCACCTCATCGGCGGGGAACTGCGGGGTGGTGCTGCTTATCCGTCCGGAAGGCAGGGAGACGGCTCCCGGCAAATGCGCCTCCTCGTAGGAGGTGGTATCGCGGACATCAACCAGCGTAAAGCCGGTTATTCCCTCACGCTGATCAAACGCCACATCGGCAACATCGGTTTCGCAGGCTCCTTTGGCTGAGAAATAGGTCAGGGCTGCTGCGGGAGACGCCGCTGGGGCCGCAAGCACCTGTGATTTTGGCTTATAGTTCATATCTCTTCCTCCTCTCGGATATTGGGCTGGCTATATTGTATAATGAATTTAAAATTGTAGTTATCTATAGTAATCAATGATAAATATCAAAATTTTCGATAATTCAGGAGAAGCTGAGATGGAATTAACCTATTTGCGGACCTTTTGTGAAGTGGTGTCCAGCGGGAGCTATACGAGAGCAGCGGAGCAACTGGGATATGCCCAGTCTAGCGTAACCACGCAGATTGCCAAGCTTGAGGAGATGTATGGGGCTATTCTGCTGGAACGTTCCGGCAGAGGAATGATCCCGACCTTTGCCGGGAACAATCTGCTGCCGTACGCCCGGCAGATGCTGGCGCTCAGCGAAGAGGCGAAGGCGATCATCGCCGGAGGGGACAGAGGCGTAGTGAACATCAGCGCAATTGAGACCCTTGCGGCCTACTACCTGCCTCACCGTCTGCACCAGTATAGAGCGCAATATCCCGAGGTGCAGCTTCGGGTCCAGCCCGGCTCAGAGGAAGGGATTATTGCGGCGGTCAAAGACAAGTCGGCTGATTTCGGGCTGATCTTTGATGTGCCGCATGTCTCAGAGGAGCTGGTCTCGCTGCCGCTGCGGCAGGAGCCATTGTATGTGGTCACTCATCCGCAACATCCTTTGGCCGCAGTAGAAGAGGTAGCCCCTGCTCTACTGGGGGGCGAGCCGCTTGTGCTGACGGAGGAGTCCTGCACCTACCGGAAGCAACTGCTGCATGTGCTGAGAGAGTCGGGAATTACCCCGCGCATAGACATGGAATTCGGAAATCTTGAGGGTATCAAGCAGGCGGTACGGCATCAATGGGGAATAGCCTTTCTGCCGCGTTACGCGATTGAGGAAGAACTGCGGACAGGTGTTTTGACCGCAGCCCCACTAACTGGGGAACAGGAGAAATTCTATATACAACTGGTCTACCGTAAGGGACTACGGCTATCCCCGGCATTTCAACATTTTATTGAGGCGATGCAGTAATAATGAAATGAGGTGCATGTTGGTTAGCCCTTAGTTGAAGGACTTGCATAGCCCTTAGTTGAAGGGCTATGCAAGTCCTTCGCAGGGAGTCTAAGGTACAAAAAAACAACGGCAGAAATGCCGTTATTAGGTGCGCCGAGGCCGGAATTGGCTTTAACAACGGCAGGAGGAAATGCCGTTGTTGAGGCGCGAACGGCCGATCTGTTCAGAAATAACGGCAGAAATGCCGTTGTTAGGTGCGTCGCGGCCGGAAATGGCTTCAACAACGGTAAAAATGCCGTTGTTAAGGAGTAGACGGCCGATAAGTTCAGAAACAACGGCAGAAATGCCGTTATTGGGTGCGTCGCGGCCGGAATTAGCCTCAACAACGGCAGAAATACCGTTGTTGAGGCGCGAACGGTCTTGCTTTGGTCCGCCTTGCATCTACCATTTGGAGCCGCCGGAGGAATTTCCGCCTGAGTTGCCTCCGCCGCCCCATGAAGAGCCGCCGGACGATTGTCCCCCGCCGCTCCAGGAGGATCCGCTGGAGGAGTTGCCGCCGCCGAATGCGTTCGAGGAGTTCATGCGATTGCGCTCCTGCTCTCTGCGCTGCTGTTCCTGCAGCATTGCGAGCTGCGCTTGGCGCTCCTCTTCCTCCTTCTGGCGTACAAGCCGGTTCGCTTCCTCTACGAAGGAAGAAATCCCTGCATCATAAGCGCGGCCAACCGCCTCCAGCTCATCCAGGTTGTAAGGCCGGTCAGACAGCCGCTGCTCCAGTTCAGTATATTCGGGCAGCGATGAGAGCTGGAAGCGGCTCCTTGAGGCGATTCCCTTGCTCTGCAGCCGCCGCGCTGCCGTGTCCGCCCGTTCCTGCCCTTCGGACAGGAGCCGGGTGACGTCCGACAGACGCTTGTTCAGCGTGCCAAGACTCTCGCGGACATTGCTGAATTTCTGTACGCTCTCGTCCTGCAGCTTGAGCAGCCGGTCGAGACCGTTGCGGGCGTTGTCGTATTCTCCGCGCGCATCACTGGTCCACGTTTCAATCTGCGGCACTTCACCGGCACCTTGCCGCAGCTCAGTTCCCGCTTCCTCTAGCACGTCCTCAAGACTGCTTAGATGAAACTCCGAGAACCGGCTGCGGGCTTCGGCGATCCGGCTCTGCAGCTCATTGCGCTGCTGTGTCAGCTCGCTCCAGCGGCTGCGGACCGTCTCCAGATCCCTGCGGTTGTTCTGGCGGATTAGCGCTTGGCGCTCAGTCATGGCGACAGCTTCGTCCAGATGAGCGTCCATCTGGGCGCCGATTTTGCGCACCTCATCCATGTCGCCGCTGCGCAGCGGGGCTTCAAGTGTCTGCGCGGCTGCGGAAGCCTGGTCCAGACTGTCATAAGGCTTCACTTTCATATTGTGCAGGGAGTTCTGTTCAATCAGTGCGGCGATTTTGCTGCGCGCCGCTGCCAGCACCCCTGGAAATTCATTCAATTTGTCGTCGTAGGCATCGACATCGCGCAAATCCTGCTCAATCTGATCCTGCCGTTCCTGCGCCTCTTCCATCATCTCCTGCGCGGCAATCGGGTCAAATAGCTCCAATTCGTCCGCTTTGGCTGTTTCCTCAGCCAATTCCTTCAGATCCTCGGCAATTTCCTTTAGCTCGTACCCGGTTTCCTTAACTGCGCTTTGCAACTGAACATCCAGCTCAGGGGCATCCTTCTTGAGCTCTGTAATCCGCTGCTTAACGTTGCGGTCGGCATCGCTGATCCTGGCGATGCTCTGTTCCTCTGTCTCCAGGCCTGAGCGGAAGGCGGCTTCGCTCTGCTGTAGCTGTGTGAGGGCCGCTTTAAGTGCCGCCAGCCGGTAGAATGGCGGCTGGGAGCCTTGGCCGGAGCTCTGCAATGCGGAGATTTCCACAAGCATTGCCGACAGCCGTTCCGAGATGCCTTCGACCATCTCTCCGGTTTTGCCTTGAACGATGCCCTGGAATGGCTGCAGTGCTTCCAAGGCGTGATTGGCCCGCACCAGCAGTTCAGCCAATTGCTCCTGCTGTCTGCCTAGCTGCCCCCGGCGGCGCAGACCGGTGATCAGCACGAACAGGATGAGGAGGAGCAGTACGATTCCGGCCCCGATAGCAACAATCGTCAGCAGCGCCGGCCCTGAACGGGAGACTTCATGGCTGCCGGCGGTGCCGCTGACTGAGCCCCCTGATCTACCTGCGCTGCCCGAGACTCCACCGTCTTGGCTGCCGGCACCACCGCTGCCAGAAGCTGTTCCGCTTCCAGCGCCGCTCCCGGTGCTGCCAAGGGAGTGTACCTCCTTAATCATGGAGGTGATGCCCCCGGCGAAATCGCCGGTCTTGGCATAGGGGATAAAATAAGTATCCAGCAATCCCGTGATTGCCGGGCTTCCTGTGGCCCCGCCCTGGCTCTGCGACCAGGAATTTATGTATCCCTGCAGCCCCGGGTTATTAAAATTCAGCTCAATCTGCTGATCCCCGGCAGAAATCAGCAGAAGAATATCCCGCATAGACAGCCCCCAGGAATCGTATACGCTGGTTGCATAAGCCGAGGCTTCGGCCCCGTTCAGCGAATCCACGGTTAACACATGGACTGTATAACGGTCCCCTGCGGCGATCTGCGTGATGTCCGCCGCTTCCTGCTGCGAGAGCAGTCCGGCTTCGTCGGTGACTATCCCTTGCTGTGCGGGAATTTCCGCAGCATACACATTCGGGAGCCATAGAAGGCTGAGCATCAGAAACAAAACAAAGCATTTTTTCAAGCTGGCACGCTCCGATCTATAGGTGAACTTTGGTTCGGCATATTATGCTAATCATTATACTATATCCGTGAGCATCTTACGGCTCCTTGGTGCTTGCAATACATCTGAATAACAAAAAAAAGCCGCCTTCCCGTAATCCGGGAGTGCGGCACAGCTGCAGGACTGTTATCTCGCTTGCAGACAGAGTATATATTGCAATCTGGATTTGATCTCCTTTTGCCATTTCAGATCTCCAACTTTAACAGCAAGATTAAGCAGATCCAGGTAATCGTCAACCGTCAGTGCTGTCCGGGTAGTGGCTGCGCTCATAGGTGTTCAGTCTCCTTTAACAATATAGTGAAATGAGTAAATCAAGCTACTCAATAATGATAATCATTATCAACTGTTATTGCTATTATCCACATTTTGCATCTGAAAAGCAATATGAAAATAGAAAAAAATTTAGAGGATTTGCACACATTTTATCTCGGCTTCAGGGGGATTAGCAGGAAACATACCATTTTTTGTCGAATAGAGATTTTGGTATAAAAGCTGTTAGCCGATTTTCGGAAAAAGGAGAATTGCGATGAAGCGGTGTAAATTCTTGCTTCTGATTAGCATTATGCTCATGCTTGCATCCCCTGCTGCCGCTCATGCCGAAAGACAGGATATAAGGTACCAGGCAGAACTGGATTATCCGCCTTATAAGTATATTCAGAACGGGTATCTCACCGGTTTTGATATTGACCTGACGAGTATGATTTTTGAGAAGCAGGACTATCTGATTCATTACAGCACCGGAGAATGGGAAGATACATACAAGCGGCTGACCGCGGGCGAGATTGATACAACGGGACTTATGGCTGTAACCGAGGAACGGAAAAAGGAGGCTTTGTTCTCCCGCCCTGTACTCAAAAGCTATATCTCCGTGTATGCGCGGCAGGCGCTTCAGGAAGAAGTAAAGCTAAGCACCCTGAAACATTACAAAATCGGCGTAGGCAAGGGGCAGTACTCTGAGGCTGTGCTGCGCAGCGAAGCGGGAGTCTCACAATACATAGAATATGCAACAGTACCGGATGCGCTGGAGGCTCTGCAAAAAGGCGAAATTGACCTGTTGTTTGAGAATCAGGGAGTTGTCGACTATCTAATCGTTGAGCAGGGCCTAACAGGCAATATTATTCATAAAATGAGTGATTTATACCCCCAGGATGTGGCTTATGGCATCAGCAAGTCGAAGCCTGAGCTGGTTTCCTATATTAACGCCCGGATTGAGCAGCTGCAGCGCTCGGGAGCTTTTGAAGAGCTGTATCAGCAATATTTTTTCGCTCATTCCGATTCTTACAGATCCATGATCCAGAACAGAATTATTTCGGGAATCGCTATCGGTGTATGTCTGCTGGTATTTGGCTTAGTTGTGGTCAGGATCTATATCAGGCATCTCCGGCGGACCATTCATTCTGAACAGGAGTTCTTTGAGGACGTCATTGAGCATACCGGCATGATTGTCTGGGCAGTCCAGGCGGATAAAAGAGTTGTGCGCTTCAACCGTTATGCCGCAGCGATTACCGGACTCGCAGAGAAGCAGGTGCTGGGGATGAGCCTGGATGACATCCCGGACCTTGAAGGCGATGCCTCAATGCTTAAAGAGCTTCTCATCAGAGCGGTTTACAAGGATTACGTCAGCAATGTGGAATTGAAGCTCCCGGGCCATTCGCCCGAGGCGCGGTATTTCTCGATCCGGACCACTCTTATTCGGGGAATGGATCAGCAGGCAGAGGATATTTTTGTGCTGGTGGGACTTGATATCAACGAATGCAAACAGAACGAAGTTAAGCTGCAGCTCAGCTATGAGGAACTGGAATCCGCTTATGAAGAGCTGGCGGCGACAGAGGTGGAGCTGCAGGATCAGTTCGACAAGCTTGGAGTCAGTGAACGCCGCTTCCGCCTGGCCTCTGAAGGCTCCGGCGCTTATATGTGGGAGCTGGACTGGGAGAGCGGCGTCTACAAGCTGTCGGAACGCTGGTATGAGGTTATGGGCTACACGGAGGAGGAAATCAACTCGTTCGAGGGCGGCGCTCTGAGCATCATCCATCCGGATGATCAGGAGGCTGCGTACAAGGCCCGGCAAGAGCATCTAAGCGGCTTATCCTCTATTTATGAAATTGAGTACCGTATGCGGACCAAGGACAACAACTATATCTGGTTCGAAGCACGCGGCAAGGCGATTGTTGATCCCAAAGACAAGATTGTGCTGTTCCTGGGCTCCCTGATTGATATCAGCAAACGCAAGCAGACAGAGTTCAAGCTGAACAACAGCTATCAGGAGCTGGAAGCCACCTATGAGCAGCTTACAGCCACCCAGGAGGAGCTTGTAGGCCAATATGATCTGCTGCTGGAGAATCAGAAAAATATGCACCGCCTGGCTTATATGGATTCGCTCAGCAATCTGCCTAACCGCATCTGGCTGCTGGAGACGATGGAGAGCTATTTCCGCCGGCCCGGAGGCAAGGCAGCACTGCTGTTCGTGGATACGGATAATTTTAAATACATCAATGATACGTTAGGCCATAAATCGGGAGATATTCTGATCCGTCAGGCCAGCGAGCGGCTGCAGTCGGTTGTGCGTGAGGGCGACATGCTGTCCCGGCTTGGCGGAGATGAATTTGTAGTGTTTATCAAGGACGCGGAGGACCGTGCTGCCGTGCTCGGTTTGGCGGAGGATATTCTGCGCGCCTTCCGCAAGTCCTTCCTGATCGGAGAGAGCAATCTGTACGTTTCTGTAAGTATCGGGATCTCCTTCTATCCGCAAGACGGCGGAACTACGGAAGAGATTCTGAAGAATGCCGATGTGGCAATGTACAGAGCCAAAGAGGAAGGCAAAAGCACTTATGTGGTCTATGACAAATCCATGCATACCGTGTTTAATGAACGGATGAACATTGAGAAACATCTGCGCAGTGCGATGAATAACAACGAGTTCGAGCTGCATTACCAGCCTCAGGTGGATATTCAGACCGGGCTGATCTCCGGCTTTGAAGCGCTGATCCGCTGGAATAGTCCGGTGCTGGGCTTTGTGTCGCCACTCTCCTTTATTAAGATTGCCGAAGATTCCAGGCTGATTATCTACATTGGGGAATGGGTGCTCAGAGAGGCCTGCAGCTTCATGAAAAGCATAAATGACCGCACCGGAATTCCGTACAAAATCTCGGTCAATATTTCGATCATTCAGCTCCTGCAGGACGACTTTGTGGACATCGTGCTGGATAGTCTGAAGGAGAGCGGCCTTGCGGCGGACTGCCTTGAGCTTGAAATCACAGAGTCGATCTTTATGGAGTCTTTTGAAAGCACGGTCAGCAAGCTTGAATTTCTGAAGACGCGCGGAATCGGCGTGGCTCTGGATGATTTCGGGACAGGTTATTCCTCCTTGAGCTATTTACAGCAGTTGCCGATCTCCACAATCAAAATGGATAAAATCTTCATCGACTCCCTGGCGGATAAGGCCTACAGCCAATCCTTCGTCCAGACCATCATTATTCTGGGTCAAAAAATGGGGCTGGATGTTGTAGCTGAAGGGGTGGAGGATGCCAGCCAGTGGGCTTTCCTCAAGGAATCGGGCTGTGATAAGGTGCAGGGCTATCTGATCAGCCGTCCGGTGCCGCAGCACGGAGTGTTAGGGCTGCTGGAGCCTCAGAGACAACATGGACCCGACTACCTGCAGTAAAAGTATCTAATCAAAAAGCGGCTCCGGAGCTTCAGCGCTCTGGACCCGCTTTTTTCTGATAAAGCTTATTCACACAATGATGATCTTGTTCTTTCCGGTTTTTTTCGCTTCGTACAAAGCATCATCCGCCTGCTGAAAGGTGGAGCTTTTGGTATCCTCGTTCTTATAAACATGCATGCCGATGCTTACCGTCACCGATTGATCTTCCATTTCACTGATTCGCATGGCGGCAATGCCGTTCAGAATCCGTGTCATGATCTCGCGGGAATCCTCCAGCCTTTTGGCAGTCAGAATAACCACGAACTCTTCTCCCCCATAACGGGCAGCGAAGTCATCCGAGCCGATATGCTTCAGCACCATTGCTGCGACCTGCTTGAGTACAATATCGCCTACCCAGTGTCCATACTGATCATTTACTTTTTTGAAATTGTCGATGTCCAGCACCGCGAGCTGCATGGGAAAAGGCGTGCTCTGCTGCTGCTCAATCAGCCAGCCCAGGTATTCGTGAAAGGTCTTATGGTTATATAAATCGGTCAAAGGGTCGATCTTGGACAGGCGGTCCATGATGATATTCTGGATGCGCAGCTCCTGCTCTGATTTCAGCGAATTCTCCAGCGACTCTACAAGCTCGCGGCCCCGGGCGATGATTCCAAACCCGGCCAGCGAGGTTCCCGTAAAGACAAGTGCGATAATAATATTCTGAATGCGCAGGGTATAATCATAGGCTGATGTATTCAGAAACAACAGGATGATATACAGCAGGCAGATGATGGATGAGGCTTTTAAGTAGCCTTTTCTCAGATACAGTATGGATACTAATAAAGGAAGAAGCATAATAAGCGGTTTCACATGGAATTCTGAGCTGAGATTCATGATGATTACAATTGCGAACAAATGGCTTACGACAATAATAGAGAACTCGGACAGCAGAGGCCGCCACTTGCTAATAGCCTCCAGAACAAGAATTAAGGCCAATATAATAAAGTCTGGAATCAGCACATTGAAAATATAGTATTGTCCGCTCGACAGCTCAGGGCGATGCCCCCACATGGATAAGGAAACAAATAACTGGCTGGCCAGATACACAAGCAGTACCATCCAGAAAGCATTGAGGATCACACGGTTCCAATACATTTGTCGAGGAGTTGGCGGTGGGATGTGCATAGGATGTTCCTCTTTTCCAGTGGCAATATCTCTATATATTCGACAAAAAATACGTTTTTCCTCCCACAATGCTCCCATGGAATAATGTTCGTGTTTCGAGCGTGATTTTGTGATGATTCTAGATTTGATCTATAAATTTTACACAAAACACGAATTATTAACACTCAACCTTCTTGACACATTCGCATATATTCTGTAGAATTTCAAGTGGCTCATAATCCATTGATAAGCTGTTCGTATATCCCCAAAGATAAGGTTTGGGGGTTTCTACAGGGGACCGTAAATTCCTGGCTACGAATAGGGTGCATTTTGCATACCTATACGAAGCCGGGATTTTTTGTGCCTGCGTTTAAGAAGCTCTACACTTGGGAGGAACAGAGAACAGATGAGTAAATATGATGTGATTGTCGTGGGTGCAGGTCCGGCCGGAATATTCGCCTGCTATGAATTGACGCTCAAAGCGCCTGAGCTGAAGGTGCTGCTTGTGGACAAGGGTCATGATATTTACCGCCGGAATTGCCCGATTCTGGAGGAGAAAATCAAGCTCTGCCCGCCGGCCTCAGGCCGCAAGGAATTCGCCGGCTGTCTGCCTGCCTGCTCCATTACGGCCGGGTTCGGGGGAGCGGGAGCTTACAGTGACGGCAAGTTCAACATCACCACCGAGTTCGGCGGCTGGATGACCGATTATCTGGCGCCATCGAAGGTGCTGGAGCTGATCCAGTACGTGGATGCCATCAATCTGGAGCATGGAGCTACGCCGGTAATTACCGACCCGACAACCGAGAGCATCCGTAGCATTGAGCAACGGGGGTACGCTGCCGGACTTAAGCTGCTGCGGGCGCAGGTACGCCACTTGGGAACCGAACAAAATCTGGAAATTCTAAAATCCATATATGAATATTTGCGGACACGCATTGATATGCTGTTCAAGACTGAGGTACAGGATATCGTTACGGTCAAGGAGAATGGTGCACACCGTATTACGGGAATTACGCTGAAGAACGGCGAAAGCTATGAGGCGGATAAAGTAATGATCGCTCCGGGACGTGACGGCTCGGCCTGGCTGACTGAGGTGCTGAAGAAGCGCCGGCTCAAAATGTACAACAATCAGGTCGATGTGGGCGTCAGAGTGGAAACTTCGGATGTGGTTATGCGGGAGATTAACGAGCATCTGTACGAGGGCAAGTTCGTCTTCAACACATCCGTAGGCACACGTGTCCGCACCTTTTGCAGCAATCCATCCGGGCATGTGGTCGTGGAGAATCACAGCGGAGTGATGGCGGCCAACGGGCATTCTTACAAGGACCCTGCGCTTGGCTCGATGAATACCAACTTTGCGCTGCTGGTCTCGCATACCTTTACGGAGCCTTTTGACAAGCCGAATGAATATGCCCGGGAAATCTGCAAGCGGGCCAATGATTTGTCCAGCGGCGGTGTCATTGTACAGAAATACGGCGATATTTTGCGCGGACGGCGTTCCACGGACAAGCGGATTAAGGAAGGTTTCCTGGAGCCGACCCTGAAGGAAGCCGTACCTGGCGATCTTGGGCTGGTGCTGCCTTATATCACCATGAAAAGCCTGATTGAAATGGTGGAGGCGCTGGAAAAGGTCACCCCGGGTATTGCCTCTGAGCATACCCTGTTCTATGGAGTGGAAGCGAAGTTCTACTCCGCCCGGCCGAAGCTTACGGAGAACCTGGAGACAGAAATCTCCGGCCTCTACTGCGGCGGCGACGGAGCGGGCATCACCCGCGGTCTGGCCCAAGCGGGAGCTGCCGGGGTATGGATTGCGCGCAGCATGCTGGAGCGGGCGGAAGCCTGAGCTTGAAGTTATTTTAAGATGAGCTGCCTCAAATGCGGATTTATCTGCGGTGAGGCGGCTTTTTTCTATATAAGACTAGGGGTGGTCGAATTGCTAATCCAGAGCGGCAAGTCTTATAATGGACCGGTAGATTGACCTATGGAGGCGTGGCTGTGCTACATAATCTGACGATATTGCTGCAATTGTTCGAAAGAGCGGCGCTGCTGCTGATGTGCCTGTTCGTGCTGACCCGGGTGCCGCGGTTTAAGGAGATTTTTGTGAAAGAGGCTTATGCTCCCCAGGAGCTGGCGATGGTGACGGTTGTGTTCAGCCTGTTCGCGATCTTGGGCACTTACACAGGAATTAATGTTGAGGGCTCCCTAATGAATGTGCGGATCATCGCGATCATGTCCGGGGGGATTCTGTTCGGTCCGTGGGTAGGGCTGATTACCGGCCTGATCTCCGGGGTTCACCGGTTTCTGATTGATATCGGCGGTGTTACATCGGTGCCCTGCCTGATTACGAGCATAACTGCGGGGATTGTCTCGGGTGTCATTTACCGCCGTACTTCGGCGGAACGCCGCTGGATTGCGGGAATCCTGGCCGGGATGGCCTGCGAAGCCTTGACGATGGTGCTGATTCTGGTGATGGCGAATCCGGCGTCGCTTGGTGCGGACATCGTTTCGAAGATTGCTTTTCCGATGATTGTCGGCCAGATCAGTGTGGGGCTCATTGTCATGCTCATTCAGAGCGTGGAGGGAGAGAAGGAACGGATTGCCGCGAAGCAGTCCAAGCTGGCGCTGGATATTGCCAACAAGACGCTGCCTTATTTCCGCAACATCAATCCCGAGTCACTGCGGATCATTTGCGGGATTATCAAGGAGGACATCGGGGCTGATGCGGTGGCGATTACCGATACCCGCTATATCCGTGCCTATGTTGGCGTGGGGGAAGAGTATTATACCGAAACGAATGAGATTATCAGCGAGGAAACGAAGCAGACGATCCGAAGCGGCGAGATTACAATCCGCGATGATGATACAGAGTATATGAACCGGGCCATCCGGTCTCTGATTATTATCCCCCTCAAGGAGAAGGGCGAGGTCACGGGCGCGCTCAAGATTTATTACACCAAGGCCCACAAAATCACCTATTCGCTGCAGGCGATGGCGGTCGGATTGTCGCAGATCATCTCTACGCTGATGGAGGTATCCAGGGTAGAGGGCATCAAGGAGATGGCGAATAAGGCGGAGCTGAAGGCGCTGCAGACGAGCATCAACCCCCATTTTCTGTTCAATGCGCTGAACGCGATTATTTCCTCCATCCGCATCGACCCGGACAAGGCGCGGGAGCTGATCGTCAACCTTTCGGGCTATATGAGGTACAATCTGGAGCTGACCGACGAATTCATTGATATCCGGCGCGAGCTTCAGCAGGTGCAGCAGTATGTGGAGATTGAAAAAGCGCGCTTCGGCAGCCGCCTGGCCGTGGAGTATGATATCGACGAGGTGGAGGTGCGCATTCCCAGCCTGATCATTCAGCCGCTGGTGGAGAATGCGATTGTGCATGGTATCCTGAAGGTGAAGGGCCAAGGCACGGTGACCATTTCGGTAAAAGATTTAGGAAGCGCCGTGCGGATCGGCATTACGGATACCGGTATCGGGATCAGTGAGGAGACGATTGAGAAGGTCTATAGCGGCAATATGCCGGATAACAAAATCGGGCTGTACAACGTGCATCAGCGGGTAAAACTGATTTACGGCACGGGCCTGACGATCCACCGGCTGGAGCAGGGGACGGAAATCTATTTTGACGTTATAAAGGAGCCGCGATGAGAGCGATAATTGTTGAGGATGAAGTGCTGGCAAGGCAGGAGCTTGCCTTTCTGATCGGAGCGCACAGCTCCATAAGGATTGCCGCCGAGTTCGAGGACGGGCTGGATGCGCTGAAGTATCTCCAGACCGAGGAGGTCGATGTTATTTTTCTGGATATCAACATCCCTTCCATTGACGGTGTGCTGCTGGCCCAGAATATTAGCCGATTCTCGGTCAAGCCCTATATTGTGTTCATCACTGCCTACAAGGAGCATGCCGCCGAGGCCTTCGAGATCGAAGCTTTTGACTATATTCTGAAGCCCTACAGTGAGACGCGGATCAAGGCGATGCTGGGCAAGCTTGAAGGAGCTTTTGCGGCGCGCGGCCGTCAGGGGGAAGAGGAGCATGTGAAGGTCAGCGACAAGGTCAATCTGTGGAAAAATGAGAAAATCATCGTCGTCGATGCCGATGAAATCTACTATGCTTCTGCGCAGGAGAAGACGACAAGTGTAATCACCAAAGGCGAGGAATACAGCATGGCCCTCAGCATCAGCGAATTCCACAGCCGGCTTCCGCAGGACCGCTTCTTCCGCTGTCACCGTTCGTATATCGTGAACCTGTCCAAGATCAAGGAAATTATCCCTTGGTTCAACAATACCTACCTGCTCCGGCTGAGTGATCTGGACTTTGAAGTGCCGGTCAGCCGCAGCAAGGTGAAGGAGTTCAGGCAGATCATGCGCATTTAGCGGCAGTTCATTCCCTGGATTCGTCATCTCATTCCGGATTTCTCTCAAAAAAGCGCATTTTCGCTACAATGAAGAGGCAAAGAAGGCCTTGGAGCGACAATTGAGAGAAAGAAGGAAAATGCCATGACAACGACTACGGCCAGCAGCAAGCGGTGGCTCATCGTGCTCGGTACAGTGATTATGCAGATGGGACTGGGTACGATTTATACCTGGAGCCTGTTCAATGCACAGCTTGTCAATAAATTCGGGTGGGAGCTTAGCTCTGTTTCGATAACTTTTTCCATCACCAGCTTTGCCCTGGCCTTCGCGACACTGTTCGCGGGGAAGCTGCAGGAGCGGTTCGGACTCCGCAGACTGACCGCTTCCGCAGGGATTATGCTGGGGCTGGGTCTGATCCTAAGCTCGCAGATCAGCTCCCTTCCGATGTTCTATCTGCTGGCCGGAGTTGTTGTCGGGTATGCGGACGGAACGGCTTACATTACTTCGTTGTCCAATCTGATTAAATGGTTCCCCAAGAACAAAGGCTTGATCTCCGGCGTGTCCGTCGGCGCTTACGGCACAGGCAGCCTGATCTTCAAATATATCAACGGCAGTCTGATTGACTCGGCAGGTGTGTCGAATGCCTTTCTGTACTGGGGCCTTATCGTCATGATTATGATCGTGACCGGCTCATTGCTGGTTCGGGAAGCTCCTGTGGCAGCGGCCACTAAGACAGGGGCTGCTAATGCAAAAAGTACACAAAGTGCGCCGAAAGACTACACAGTCAAAGAGATGCTTCGCACGAAGGAAGCGTATCTGCTGTTCATTATTTTCTTCACCGCCTGCATGAGCGGCCTGTACCTGATCGGCATCGTTAAGGATATCGGCGTGAAGCTGGCTGGACTGGATGTAGCGACAGCGGCTAATGCCGTGGCTATGATTGCGATCTTCAATACGGCGGGACGTTTGATTCTTGGAGCCTTGTCCGACCGGATGAGCCGGCTCAAGCTGATCAGCGTTACGCTGGCGGTTACTGCTGCAGCTATGCTGACCCTCAGCTTCGCAGAATTGAACTACGGCCTGTTCTTTGCCTGTGTGGCTGCGATAGCCTTCTGCTTCGGAGGCAACATTACGGTGTTCCCGGCGATTGTCAGCGACTTCTTCGGCCTTGCGAATCACAGCAAGAATTATGGTATCGTATACCAGGGCTTCGGCATCGGCGCATTGTCCGGCTCATTCATTGCCGCTTACCTCGGCGGATTCAAGCCTACCTTCGTTGTTATCGGACTTCTGTGCATCCTGGCCTGCATTGTTGCGGTTTCCCTGAAGCCACCAGTGCAGAAACAGGCCAGAGAAAAGGGAATAAGCCTGAAGCCTTCACGGCATACGGCTTGAGCCATATAAGATATAAGTTGAACTTTAAAATAACATAAAAGGGTAAAAGTACGGATGGTACGTTTGGAACTGTAGGAGCGAAGCGAAATCCAAACATAACAGCGGCTGAAAGTCCAAACAGTCCCCGCAGTACGGCCAAACCCTAATATGAAAACCTAAAGTTCAATATAGATTCATGTCGGCTGAAAGATTGTAGACAAAGAGAATATGATCCGAAAAAGAGATGTTCAGCCCCGTGCAAACGGATGGCGGGCATCTCTTTTTTGTGCAGATACAGGCCACAAGCTGGGCATCATGCTATATCCTAGAGTTACGTAGAACAAGAGAACGATTCATATGTACATATCATTTTGGCGGCGAAGGCACTTTTTGCAGCGGTCATTTGTTATAGAAATATACAAGCAAAGGAGGTGCTGGCAACGTCACAGGAGCATTTACCGGATATGAAGCAAGTCGAAGCTGTAATCGTCAGTGTTCAGAAGGGGGAGGTCGAGCAGTACAGCTTGATTGTTGCTGCTTTTCAGCAGCCCATTTACCGATATTGCTGCCGTCTTCTGGGGAACAGGCAGGATGCTGAGGATGCCGTTCAGGACATCCTGGTCAAAGCCTACCAGTCCTTGCGGAGGTACAAGCCAACGGTAAGCTTCTCGGCCTGGCTATATCGTATCGCCTGGAATCATTGTCTGAATCTGCTGCGCAGGCGGCAGTTACAGGCGCGGGTAATGCGCATTTTTCGTCCTGAGACCGTGGCTGCAGGCCCGGAGCAGTTAGTGGAGGAGCGGCTGTACAGTCCGGTATTATCGGCGGCGCTCATGCAGCTGTCGCTGGAGGAACGGAATATTCTGGTGCTGCGGGTATTCGAAGAGCTGACCTTTCAGGAAATGAGCGAGATTCTGAACAGCAGCGCCAATAGCCTGCACAAAAGAATGGAGCGCATTAAGCAGAAAGTACGGGAAGCCATGAAAGCGGAGGAGGAGATCCATTGGAACGAGAAGGAATCGGCTATGAGTACAAAGATATAAGGGCTGCCGCTGTCCGCGATGAGCAGCTGCCGGGCATTGAGGTGACAGAGCGGGTAATGGTGCGTATAAGGGGAACCGGGCGGGGCTTGAGCTTGAGCGGTATAAGGACTGCACGCAAACCGGCGGCCGCTTCAGGGATGTTAATTATGCTGCTGCTGATCGCAGTCACAGCTTACGCGACCTCGGAGTATATCCAGATCCGCAATAAGGCGGGCGAGGTCAAGGTGCAGCATTTTGCGCCGGAACTGAAGCCGCAGGGAATATCCTCATATTACAAGTATGAGCAGAAGCTGATGAATTTTGCCAAGCCGGGTGAGGCAATCGCCTATTATGTCAGAGGAGAGCCGGTCTCTGAGGGAACGGGGAGCATGCTGCAATTTGCCTACAAGGAGAACCGGCTGACAGATTACTCCGCTTTTCTCGAAGAAATGAACCGAAAGAACTCGCCAGTGGTGCTTCCCAAGACAGCGGGAGGCTATACGTTTAATCGTGGTGTAGTGTATCCCCAATATCCAACAAAGGCAGGGCAGGACAGCAGCCCGTTTTACCGTCAGACGCTAAGTAAGCTGATTGGCGAGGCGAAACAGGATAAGAAGCGGAATCTGTTCATGAAGGTGGTGCCTTGGACCGAAACCGGATCTGTGCAAGCTACTTATACGAAGCAAGGAGCCAGAGTCGACATATCGGCCGCCCTGCTGAATGGTGGCGAGGTAATGGTATATCAGGAGCCGGGGAACACGCCAGAGAAGCTTAAGGTAGAAGGCCGGGATCTAGTCTACAATCATGTGCTCAGGCCGGATATCAAGCCGGGGTTCAGCTACCATTATTTGAACTGGTACGACGAAGATCAGGATGCGTATTATACGCTTACCACTTATGGGGACCGAGAATTGACCAAGGAGCAACTGCTGAAGCTGGCTGGCGAGTTGATCAAGGGCGGACTGTAGGCCAGAAGGGTAGAAGCTTGCGTATAGCAAGCGGGTGATGCATGCAGGCTATGGGGGACGGGGATGGCTTTTCCGGGAAAATGTTTGTATATTCTCGTACTAGTTCCAATAATCGAGTAGATAATCTTATCCCGAATACACGTTTTATTCTTCTGATGGCGCCGCATAAACACCATGTTTAGTCTAATAAACTCTGTTAGTTGGATATTCTCCCACTAATCAGAGCTGTGCAAGCCCTGCAAAAGAGTTAGTTGGAAAAAGTAGACCTAAATCGAAGAAAAAGGCTGGGATGTGGCGGATTTGCTTGAATTAGGTGGAGAAAATCCATTAAGCGTTGCTAAAAGGCGAAAATCAGTGGATTTAGGTGGAGTAATTCCAACTCGGTTTGTATGAAGCACAGGAATGAAGTCTGGATATGCACGAGGCTGCACATGATGCAAGATTTGAGGTAGAGGCGGCGCTGCAAAGGGGATCAGACAAATAACCTGTGTAGGAGGGATAGAAAATAGAGGCCCACGAGGACGCCGTAACTGTCCTTGTGGGCCTCTTGCAATGTAATAAGATTACCCTTCCAGCAGCAGCGCTTCAGGGTCTTCGAGCAGTTCCTTGACTTTAACCAGGAAGCTTACTGCCTCTGAACCGTCTACAATCCGGTGATCGTAGGAGAGGGCGATGTACATCATCGGGCGGTTGACGCTTCTTTCTTCATCCAGGGCGATTGGACGAAGCTGGATCTTGTGCATGCCGAGAATGCCGACCTGTGGCGTGTTGAGGATCGGTGTCGACAACAGCGATCCGAATACCCCGCCGTTAGTGATGGTGAAGGTGCCGCCTTGCAGCTCTGTCAGGCTGAGCGTGTTGGCGCGGGCCTTGGAGGCCAGTTCGCCGATTTGCCGCTCAATTTCCGGGAAGCTTAGCCGGTCGGCGTCGCGGACAACCGGAACCACGAGTCCTTCCTTGGCGGCAACGGCAATGCCGATGTCGTAGTATTTTTTGATCAGCAGATCCTCGCCGTCAATCTCTGCGTTCAGCAGCGGATAGGCCTTAAGCGCGCCGATCACGGCCTTGGTGAAGAAGGACATGAAGCCGAGTCCGACATCATGCTTCTCTTTGAAGGCATCCTTGCGGCGCTTGCGGATGTCGAGGATTGCGGTCATATCCACCTCGTTGAAGGTGGTCAGCATGGCCGCCGTCTGCTGCGCTTCGACCAGGCGGCTGGCAATCGTCAGCCGTCTGCGCGACATGCGCTTGCGCTCGACGGCTTTGCCGTCCTCCTGCGGCGCTTTGCCCAGCGCCGCAGGAGGCTTCACCGGCTCCGGCCGGGCCGCCGCCGGAGCGCTTGGCGCAGCGGCCCCCGGCCCGGCTGCGCCGTGTCCCAGCACATCGGCCTGGGCGATCCGGCCGATGGGGTCGCGGGCACTGACCTCGCCGAGGTCGATGCCCCGCTCCCGCGCAAGCTTGCGCGCCCCCGGCGAAGCCAGGGCCGCAGTGCCCGCCGCCGCTCCTTCGGGTGCGGCGGGAGCTTCGGCAGCGGGCGCTGGCACCGCTGCTACCACCGCTGCGGCTTCCGGCTTGCCGCCGTCAGCCGCCTGCGGCGCAGCAGCGCTTGCCGTGCCGGCGCCGCTGCCGATGATGCCAATCGCTTCGCCGACGGCTACGTTCTCGCCGGCCTGGCGCAGGATGGAGGAGATGACGCCGTCCTCCTCCGCGCTGATCTCCAGATTGACCTTGTCGGTCTCCAGCTCTGCCAGCACATCCCCCTGGCCGACGGTGTCGCCCTCTTTCACCAGCCATTTGTAAATGGTTCCTTCGGAAATGGATTCGCCCAAATCGGGTACTTTAATTTCGGACACAGGCCGTTACCTCCCCAAACATATTAGTTAACGTTATCGTAACACCATCCTCTGTTTAAGAGGACGGTACAGCCGCTTGTACTTGCGTATTTAATTTCAGGGCTTCTGTAACTATACGCCGCTGCTCAAAAGCATGCACGTCAGCGTATCCGCTGGCCGGGCTGGAACGCTCCGGACGGCCGATATATTGCACGCCAGCCTTCTGCGGGGCGATGGCGCGCAGCCGGGGCTCCGCATAGCTCCAGCCGCCCATATTCTTCGGCTCCTCCTGTACCCAGACGATTTCCTCAAGCGACCGGAAGGTGCTGAGGTAAGCAGCCAGCTCGCGTTCCGGGAACGGGTAGAGCTGCTCCAGGCGGAGGATATGCAGCCAGGACCAATCCTGATCTTTGGCGGCCTCAAGCTCGGTCTGCAGGTCAAGCGTCACCTTGCCGCTGCAGACAACCAGCCGTTTCACCTCGCCGGGATTAGCTCCGAGCAGCGGCTCCGGCAGTACAGGCTGGAAGTCGCCCGAGGCCAGCGCGGCGCCCGGGGAGGTGCTGCGCGGGTTGCGGATCAGACTCTTGGGCGCCATGATCACCAGCGGGCGGGCATCCACGCTGCCGCAAAGGGCCGCTTGGCGGCGCAGCAGATGGAAATACTGTGCGGCAGAGCTCAGGTTCGCCACAGTCCAGTTCTCCTCTGCGGAGAGCTGCAAATACCGTTCCAGCCTAGCGCTGGAATGCTCCGGTCCCTGTCCTTCGTAGCCGTGCGGCAGCAGGATGGTCAGATTGCTGCGCTGTGTCCATTTGGCACGTCCAGCAGAGATGAACTGGTCGATAATCACTTGCGCGGCGTTGGCGAAATCGCCGTACTGCGCTTCCCAGAGCACGAAGGTTTCCGGGGCGAACACGTTGTAGCCGTACTCGTACCCCAGCACCGATGCTTCCGACAGCGGGCTGTTGTACACGCCGAAGGAGGCCTTGGCGTCGCTGAGTTGATGCAGCGGAGAGAACAGGGCGCCCGTGTCACTGTCATGCAGAACCAGATGGCGATGGGCGAAGGTGCCGCGCTGGGAATCCTGGCCGCTCAGACGAATCGGTGTGCCGTCTGTCAGGATACTGGCGAAGGCCAGGGCTTCCGCCAGCGCCCAGTCTACCCGTTCCCCGTCATTCAGCGCATCCTTGCGGCGCTGCAGAATCCGTTCCAGCTTCGGATAGACCTTGAAGCCGTCCGGCACTGTCAGCAGCTCGCGGTTTATCTGCTGCAGACTGCTAAGCGCAACCGCTGTGGTTTGCGGCTGCGGGGTATCCGTCAACAGTTGCACAGAGGTTTTAGCCTCTCCGCTCTTGTGCTTGCCTTCCTTCATCTGGTCAAAGGCTTGCTGCAGCACGTTCTCTGCCGCGCTGTTCATTTGCTTCACTTCGTCTTCCGTGACGATCTTCTCCCGCTGCAGGCGCTCTGCATATATACGATAGACCGTAGGATGGTTGCGCACTTTGCTGTATACAAGCGGCTGCGTCGTTTCCGGATCATCCATCTCATTATGGCCATGACGGCGGTAGCCGATCAAGTCAATCAGGAAATCCTTCTTGAACTGGTTGCGGTAAGCGCAGGCCAGCCGGACAGCCGCAATGCAGGCCTCGGGATCATCCGCGTTGACATGGACAACCGGAATTTCGTAGCCTTTGGCAAGGTCGCTGGCATAATGGGTGGACCGGGAATCCTCGCTTTCGGTCGTAAAACCAATCCGGTTATTGACGATAATATGCACCGTGCCGCCGTTGGTGTATCCACTCAGCTTGCCGATATTCAGCGTCTCAGCAACAATGCCTTCACCCGGGAAAGCAGCATCGCCGTGCATCAGCACAGCAATAGCCTTGTTAGTATTAAGCTTTGGCAATCCCGCCGTATTCCGGTCCTCCTGGGCCGCGCGAGTGAAGCCTTCAACGACAGGGTTGACGAATTCCAGGTGGCTCGGGTTGTTAGCCAGCGTGATCCGGGTACGTACCGTCTCCCCTTCACGGACAGCCCGGTCAGCGCCCAGATGGTATTTGACATCTCCGGTCCAGCCATAGTTGATCCCCATGGAGCCTTCGGACGGGAACAGCTCCTTGTTCGGAGAATGGTGGAATTCCGAGAAAATAATTTCATAAGGCTTGCCCAGAATATGCGCCAGCACATTCAGCCGTCCACGGTGGGCCATGCCCATCAGGATATGCTCTGCGCCATCATGTGCGGCAGCGCGGACAATCTCATCAAGCATCGGCACCAGGGCGTCATTGCCTTCCAGGCTGAAGCGCTTCTGGCCGACAAAGGTTTTGTGCAGGAAGGTTTCGAACTGCTCCACTTGAATCAGACGGTTCAGCAGCTCCTTGCGCTCACCGCTCGTCAAGGGTGCGGGCGAGCTGGTGGACTCTGCCTGGCTGTTCAGCCAGCGCAGCTCCTGCTCTTCGTGTACATGCCCGAATTCGTAGGCTATGGTCCGGGTATAGGCCTGGCGCATCCGGTGAACGGCATCCCAGGCGGTCTTGACTTCATCCGGTGCGTTCTCCCAGATCAGTGATGCGGGCAGCGCGGTCAGGTCTTCGCGGGTGAGGTCATAGGTTTCGTATTCCAGCCATTTCGCCATGGGGTTGTTCCCCCGGACAAGCGGGTCAATATTAGCGGCCATATGGCCATATATACGGATATTGGCAATCAGCTTGGAAGCTCTTACGGCTTTTCTAAGCCACTCCGTATCTCCCGAAAGCGCAGGCTTCGGAGCCGGCAAAACATCTGGGGTGAGCGGAGGAGGTCCGTACACCGTAAAAAGCTCGCGGTAATGATGCTCTACTGAAGCGGGGTCCTTAACAAACTGTTCATATTTTTCCTGAATGTAGCCCAGATTGGGTCCGTGATATTTACTCCAAATGGTTTCGTTATAGGGCTCTTTGACTGCCATGAATGCATCCTCCCAACGGATGAACCCCACGTGCGGCACTAGGCGTCAGCGCCCGGTGGAGCTGCAATGTTTGCGGTTTCATTTCTCATCTTATTGTGCTACTTTCGAGGCGTGTAATCAATTCATACTTTCGTGCAATCCGTTCGCAAAACGGCATGATTCAGCCCATGAATGATGAATAACGGATATCGTTTACTATGATGCAATTCATGGTCAGTCTCACAAGCTTTATTACCCGGACAAAGCCTTGCAAAAAAAGCTAATCTTTTGCACGACTTAGCAAAAAAAAATCCGAAAATCGACACACTTCTTCTGTGAGATTCTGTATAATGTTATTGCGGGTAACGGTTACATTAGTTTCTAGCCAGATCCTTTCATGTAAAGGGTCCAGTAAAGGGTAAACCTGCTGAAAGGCAGGGGCACAAAGTCTCGGGTCTAATGTAGAAATACTACGACGGCCGGACTGCCTGGGGACGCAAATATTCTAGGAGGAGATATCTTGGAAAAGTCCAACCAGGGGAATAACGGAGAACTGCAGACAGTTGATCTGGATTTAGAATGGGTGCATTTGCTGATGTCGGCCAGGAAGGCGGGCATCGGGGCGGAGGAGATCCGCCGGTTTTTCAGTGAGAAAGCATTGGGCGAGAAGGCATTGCAGGTCATGTAGGGCGTTTTCGATGCAGGGATATATACGGAAAAGGGCACAGCGGAATCCGCTGTGTCCTTTTCTGCAAATATGAGAAAGTATAAGTATCACACTATACTGTATCCTTATATTTCTCGAACTATTGATCCTTCTGCTCCAGCCGCCATTTTTGATAATCCAGAAACTCTTTGAATTCCCGTTTGCTTATGCCTGAGGCCATAGCTTCCTGAACGAGCCGGAACCATTCGCCGTCCAGGGGCGGCTCTTCCGTATCTGCGGGCTCGCCATAGAGGAGAGTATGGATGGAAACCTGAAGCGCATCGGCGATTTTTTCAATGAATTGAATTGAGGGGTTGGATTGAATATTTCTTTCAACATTGCTTAAGTATGATTTCGCCACATCAGCCTTGTCAGCCAGCTCGGATAAGGACAAGCCTTTTTCCAGACGGAGTTGATGGATGCGGCTACCCATATTATCCGGCACGATTAAACGCCCCTCCGCATTTTTTGTTAACAGTATAACAAATTTTCGCATAACGGACAAAAATCAATGCTTCAGCAAAGCGGTGAGCAGGAAGAAAAACGGCATACCCCGCCCGGATGAGGGAGGATACGCCGTTTTTGCGCGGGATGAGGCTTATTTCAATTCACCGGGGCCTTGTTTGGCGTTGAATGTCCAGGTGAGGGACAATTTATCCCCCTGGAACACGTTCTGATCCTGACCGTTGTCGACAAATACGAAGGCTACCTTGAACACCTTGGATTGTCCGGCACTGATGCCGCCAGGGATTGCGCCTGTGCTGATCAAATCATAGTTTGACGTATTTTTCAAATCCTTGAGCGAAATCTCTCCGAGAACATAATTGGTAATATCGCCGCTGACATAGGTGTCTTTCAGGAGCTTCACTTTAAAATGATCCCCGAGATCCTGCGCACCGTTATTCGTTCCTGCATCGGTTACTGTGTATGCACTGGCGAGCTTCAGCTCTTTGATATCCAGTGTTCCGCTGTTCTGCAGTGTGAAGTTGCGCACCGCAATATCGCCTGGCTTGAGGTTGCTGAGATTAACGATCTCCGTTGGAATGGTATTCAGGTCCAGCGTGCCGGCAGCAAAGGTTGCTGTACTCTGCGCAGTGTCGCTGAAGTAAGCGAAGGTGCCTCCCCCGATCAAAGACAATCCCAAAGCTGCCGACGCAATACCGAAGCCCAATGTTTTTTTAATACCCATAATGTAAACCCTCCTCGATTATTTTATTTGTGTGTGCTTATTTAAACTCGCCGGCCCCTTGGCTGGCTTCGAAGTTCCAGGTGAGCTTCAGCTTGTCGCCCTGGTAGTAGTTCTGCGGCTGGAAGGTTTCCTTGAAGGCGAATTGCACAGTCAGCTTATCCTCGGTGCCTGCTTTAATTCCTGATTTCTCGCCGCCCAGGATAGTGCCGAGTATCTTTCTGGCGACTAGATCGGGGGTTTCGCTCTCCAGATCGGCGAGTGAGATCACCAGGATTTCCGGCTGTCTTTTGTCGTTGTTATTCAGGAAGGTAACGATAATATCATCCTTGAGATTGTGGTTTCCGTTGTTGTTGTTCGTATCCGTCACTACGGAGGTGGTCTTCAGCAATACCTTGGGAATATCCAGCGAGCCGTCATTTTTCAGCTTGAAATCTCTGGTGATCAAATCTCCCGGCTTCAGATTGCTGAGATCGACGATGACAGCGGGATCAGAAGTCAAACTTAGTGTTCCGTTGTTAAAAGAAGCAGAACTTGTTGCAGTGTCGCTAAAGTAAGCGAAGGTTCCCCCGCCGACCAGGGTCAGGCCAAGCGCTGCCGAGACAACGCCGAGGCCCAGTGTTTTTTTGATGTTCATTTGTTCATCCCTCTCTCAAAGTTCTTTTTTGTAATAGGCAGAAATCGTTATCTATTGTGCTCCGCGTTTCGTAAACGGGAGAGGACAACCTGTCATTGCAGCGCTTTGGGCAAAGTCTCTGAACCTGCGGAACCTGCGGACCCGGTGTTTTTCTTTTCCAGTGCGGCAACAGCCTTCCAGGAGGTGAAAAGCGCGTAGAGGAGCAGCAGCAATCCCGGTATGATCATCAGCATCACGCTGCCTGCCTTGGAAACCGCGAAGTTAATTGCATATCCCACGTAAGGAACGGTTACTCCGGTGTATTGCCCGACGACATTGGTCGAGCTGACGGTTGCTGAATCCGCCGCGTCGTTATTATCGCCTTTGGTAGTATAAGTAGCTTCGCCTGTGGCGCTGTTAACAGTGGCATCCACAATGCGGTGGGTGATCAGGAGGTTCTCCTGATTAATGAACGTAATGACGTCTCCCTTCTGGAAACGGGCCGTATCGCCGCCCGGCTTGATGGCTACAATGGAACCGGTATGAATGCCTGGCTCCATGGAGCCGGAGAGGACGGTCTTGATCTGATAGCCGAAGAAGGCTGGCTCGCCGCCGGAGGCTTTGGAGATCACGACGGCAACCACCAGGAGCAGAAAGATCAGAAACATCAGCGTGGATAATGTGGTGCTGAGTATTTTTTTGATAGACATTTTTATTCGCCGCCTTTACTGGATTCGGGATCTGGGGTAGGCGCAGGAGTAGCTGTAGGAGTAGGAGTAGGAGTAGTTGTAGGGGCATCCTGTACCGTATGGTCATCTTTAATAACAGCTTGATCTTGATCGGAAGTTGCTGTCGGTGTCGGTGAGGCTTCTGGAGCACTATTCCCGGGAGTTGCTGTCGGGATCGGTTCATGGCCCGGCGTCTCAGCGGAAGGCTTGCCGTCTCCCTGGTCTGGTGAAGCGGCCTTTTCTGTAGGAAGCGGCTCCTCCTTGTCTCCGTCCTTCGCTGGTTGCTTGTCTTCAGGAGCTCCCACAGCTTTGTCTCCGCCATCCTTCGCGCCTTCTTCCTTCTGCTTGAGCGCTTCGGCGGCTTCTTCCTGCTTTTTCTTTTCCAGTTCGAGACGTTTCTTTTCTTCGGCCAGGGCCTTTTCCTGCAGCTTAGCTTTTGCGTCCGCGATTTGTGTCAGATGATTCTGCAAACTGCCCACTGCGGAGGACAGGCTGCTTTTGGTGGCGGTCAGATCCGTATTCAGCTGCTCATAAGTGGCCTGCAGCACGGTAGATACATCGGAGTCCGCATCATATGCCTTGGCTATGAAGGAAATAATCGGCTCTTCAGCGGGAAACCCGAAGCTTTCCTGGCGCAGCAGCATCCGGTCGGGATTGCCCTCCGGCAGTGTACTGCCGATTTGGCGAATGGAGCTGAGATATTTCACGATTCCGTTCAAAGCACCGGTCAGTGATTCGGACAAAATCCCGCTGTGACCGGCGCTTAGCTGAAGCTGCTCGAAAGCCTGTGCGTCACGGATTTCCAGACAGTTCGGTTCGAGATTAACCATGTAACCGCCAAGCTGGTTCAGGATTGCCGCTGCGCTGCTTACTTCCTGCAGAATCTGCTGCCAGACTCCGCTATTCAAGCTGAGTTGATTGTCTAATAGGGTCATTTCGGAATTTGCGGCGGAAATCTGTTCGTTAATGCGGGCTGCAGCCTGATCAAGCTCATCCGCTGACATCTCATTGGTGCCTGATGGAGCACTGTAATCTCCGGCGGTGCTGTAGCTGTGAAGAGAAGCTTTAAGTTCGATGATTTTCTGGATATGCCCGGCGAATGCTGACAGCAGCTGCTCGATCTGATCCGGGAATACGGAGCACAGCTCAATGGTGCTATCCTGCTGCTGGGTTGTTGTGTACTCTCCGTAGGTACTGCCGACCTGGCCGGAGGTATAGAGCAGAAGAACGGATGCAGCCATACCGGATTGCAGCATGCGCAGACCGATTTTACTATGTTTTCTTTTACGCCGTTTGGCGGATCTGGGGTACAGAGGCGGGCCCCCCTCTCATGACTTTCTTTTGTGGTTCGTTATTATCGTTCTTAATTAAGAACGATATCGTAAGCAAATCATACACTGGCTGCCGGGTAAAAAGAAAATGTTGATTTCGTCTGAATGTTCGCAATAAAGCACAAAAATGGCTATTTAGCGGCTATTATCTGGCGATATCGCTGATTTTCGCAAAATGTTCTTTATAAAGAACATTAGGTGTGGTTGGCGCTATATAGGTGGATGTATTGTAACGTGGAGCAGTGGGGGGAGAGGAGGTGAAGTGTATGAGGCTTATGGTATAACGGCAAAGAAGGCGAACGAAGGCGGGTGAATAACGGCAGAAATGCCGTTAAATTAGATGTGAGCGGCTGAGGGCGGTGGAACAACGGCAGAAATGCCGTTAAATAGGGCGATAATGGCCGAGAGGCGGTGAATAACGGCAGAAATGCCGTTAAATCGGTTGCGGGCGGCCGAGGGCGTGGAAATAACGGCAGAAATGCCGTTAAATCGGGCGTGAGCGGCTGAGGGCGGTGAAACAACGGTAGAAATGCCGTTAAATGGGGCGTGAGCGGCTGAGGGCGTGGAAATAACGGCAGAAATGCCGTTAAATGGGGCGTGAGCGGCCGAGGGCGTGGGAATAACGGCAGAAATGCCGCTATTTCCGCCGTAAGCGGCCACAGGCCAACCAGCAACGGCAGAAATGCCGTTGCCGACACAAACGAGGCCGCCCCATACGCAAATGGGGCGGCCTCCACAAAAAGCTAGCTCAAGGCAGCTTCCCGCCGCGCGAGCTGACGTACAGGTCGTACCATTCCTTGCGGGACAGCTCCAGCTTGTCCGCATCCCGGCAGGCGGCGATCCGCTGCGGGTTGACCGTACCGATAACCGGCTGGATTGCAGCCGGATGAGTCATTAGCCAGGCGAGCACAATCGCTTCAGGTGTGGTGCTCTTCTCCTCGGCCAGCGTCTTCACCATGGCCGCTGTGTTCACGATATTGTCCGGCTGCCCTTCCAGGGAGCGACCGCTGAACATTCCCTGGGCCAGCGGGCCCCAGGCCTGAAGCTGGATATTCTCTGTGCGGCAGTGCTCAATGGTACCCTCCGGAAAGGTGATGTCCTTCCAAGGCTCGCGGTTGACGCTGATTACAGCATCGAGCCAACTGATCTTGGCCAGGCTCATGTGCAGCTGATTGACGATGAACGGTTCATCGCAGTAAGCCTGCAGCAGCTTGATCTGGGCCGCACTCATATTGGAGACCCCGAAATGGCGCACCTTGCCAGCGGACTTGAGCTGGTGTAGCGCCTCGGCTACTTCCTCAGGGTCCATGAGCGGGTCGGGACGGTGAAGCAGAAGAATATCAATGTACTCTGTACCGAGCCGCGAGAGGGTTCCGTCGACGCTGCTCAGGATATGCTCCTTGGAGAAATCAAATACATTGGAGAGGTCGCCCGGCTCCATCAGCCGGATTCCGCATTTGGATTGAAGAATGACTTCTTCGCGCAGGCCCGGACGGTCTTTGAAAATTTGTCCGAACACCTTCTCCGCCTTCCCGCGGGTATAAATATCGGCATGGTCAAAAAAGTTAATCCCGATCTCAAGCGCGGCTTCCACCGCCTCGTGTCCCTGCTTCACATTTTCGGCAGTAATCGGTTCGTGGTCCCAGCCTCCGCCAAGGCCCATGCATCCCAGGGCAATCCGGCTGGCGGGAATTCCTCTTTTGTTCAGCGGCAGCGTTTTCAGCACTAATATCCCTCCATGACAGAGTAATTACGGCTCAGAGAATATTGTACAACTTTCGCATCCGGTATGGTGTTTTTTTGTCGCCGGAAGAACATGGACTTACTCTCACATGAACTTGTGTGACTGAGATGGAATTTCTCCACTTCATCCCGCTGAGTGACCTCCCCCGGGATGGTTAATGGGAAAAACTCCACTAGCGTTGCATAAAAGCTAACATTGATCGAATGGTATAAACTAACTGTCCGTAAACAGAAAAAAACTCTATTGTAAGAAGGTAAGGCACGTTGTCCATACCCCCTTACAAAGGAGCCCCTAATGGATAACGTTAATGCAAATTCAGTCATACGTCAATTCGTATCTTTACTTCCGGTCAACGTTCTGAACCGGACCGTGTTCGATTACTACACTAAAAAGCTCACCGTGATGAAAAGTATCTTCATTTTTGTTGCCGCCCAGTTGAATCGCTGGTCTTCATACAGCGAAATCGAAGCTCAGATCCGTGCACAAACCGAACTACAGCGTCTATTTCATCTGGATAACATCAGTGGCTCGCAGTTATCCCGTTCCTTGGATCGGCTACCCACCGAACTGCTCGAGTGGCTCTTTCAGCAACTGGCCCTGCGTGCCAAACGGCGGACAGCATCTCTAGGCGGAGTTTCCAAAACCATTGGTAAACTGAGTCTCATAGATGCTTCCACGATTTCGTTGCCGCTGGGTTTGGGGAATTGGGCACAGGTGAGTCGTAAAGCCAGTAGCGTCAAGATGCATCTGCGGCTCGTCGTCGCCTCACCGGATACCGTTTTTGCAGATGCCATGGTGCCCACGACAGCCAATGTTGGCGACCGGGCATGTGCCGTCGAGCTCGTCATTCCTTCGGACACAACTTATGTCATGGACCGTGGCTACGATGACTACAAAAAGATGGAAGAATGGAGCAAAGCGAACATTCGGTTCGTCATGCGTCTGCGGGATCGGGCCTTTACTACTGTGTTGGAGGAAGCTCCAGTGGAAGCAAACAGTCGAATACTCCGTGATGCCAAAGTACAGATGGGCAGTGCTCCACGTACAGACAAGCACACCTTACGGCTCATTGAATTCACAGATGAGCAGGGACGTCGTTACCGGCCGGTCACGTCGATATGGGAGCTGCCTTCGGAAGAGATTGCACTGATTTACAAATGCCGCTGGCTGATCGAATTGTTTTTCAAATGGATTAAGCAGCATTTGCGGGTGGTGCATGTGCACAGCTACAAGCCGCAGGCGATATGGAATCAGTTGTTTCTGGTTTTAATTACGGCGCTTCTGGTGCAGGAGATAAGGGCCACGCTCCCATGCAAAATAACACCTTGGCACTTGCTTAAACTGATACGCATTCATCTGTATCTGCCGTGGTCATCTCTAGAACAGGAGCTGTTTAGGCCACGAAGAACATCCAAAGGAAGACCACCGGGTGTCCAGCCAAAACCGAAGATTTTACGAACAACGGTTGGTGAACTCCGAGCGAGTAAAAAGTAATTATTGCACAATAAATGGATTAAATTGACAACTACGCTTTACGCTTAAGACCCCATTCTTTTATGCTTTCTAATGCAAAAACAAGATGTAAAAATATTCTTACAGATACAATAAAACGTATTTCTTAAAACGATGTAAGGGTTAATGCAACGCTAGTGGAAAAACTCCACTTATTTCCTTCTAAAATCACTGAATGGGGGAAAATGGAGAGAATCAAGTCTACTTTTTCCACCTAATCACCAAAAAATCAGTGAAATTCGCAAATTAGGTTGCCTTTTTCCACTTATCCTGTCGTCAGCGAACGCCCAGAAACCCCATTCAAGCAAGTGCAGCCACTTCCACGTGTCCGCTACAAATCAAGCGGAGTGCCGATATCGTTCAGCTTCCGGGCGGCTACATCCTCGTAGACGCGCTTCAGCCACTTCAGCTCCGTTAGGGTATGCTCGTATCTGCCGTACATCAGGTGCAGCGCAGAGCGGGGGACGATGGAAATATGCTCCTCGTACACCTGATAAGCGTAGTTTACCTGATGCTCAGTCTCACGAATCCGCTCCTCCAGCAGCCTCTCGACCTTGCCCTGATCAATATGGCGGGAGAGCGAAAGTGCTGTGTAGAGCGGCTGATAGACAAGCTCGGTTTTTTTGATCTGCTGCATGATTAGCTGCTCGAACAGCGCCTTGCCTTTATCCGTAATGCGGTAGATGGTTTTGTCGGGGCGGTCGCTGCTGTGGATGACCTCTACAGCCTCAATGTGGCCGTCCAGAGCAAGCTTATCCACTGCATAATAGAGCGAGCCTGTCTGCAGCTTCATGATCTGGTCCATCATTCGTTCCTTCATGACAAGGTTGATCTCATAGGGATGCATGTCCCGTTCCAGCAGCAGGCCGAGAATTAACAGTTTCATCGACATAGCCGGATTACCCTTGCTTGCCGGCCTGCTGAGGTGCTTTACGATGAACCGTCAAGCGGTCACCCGGCATCAGCAGGACAAAAACAAAAGCCAGCACGGCCGGAACAAGCGCCCACAAAAAGGTATGGGCAACAGAGCCGGACAAGGCGTTTGTGATCTTTTCCAGCACCGGAGCCGGAATCTGCGCTCTGGCTTCCGGGGTCAGGGCTGCGCGCGGATTTCCGAACGCCGAGGTGTCCGCACTGCTTCCGAAGGCATCGCTGAGCTGATTCGTGAAGCTGTTGCGCTGAATAATCCCGAAGATGGTAATGCCCAGCGTCATTCCGAGAGAGCGCATGAAGGTGCTGGTCGAAGTGGCCGAGCCGCGCTGGCGCATCTCGAAATTATGAATCGAAGACATGCTAAGCACCGAGAAAGAGAAGCCTACGCCAAACCCGGTCAGTGCCATATAGACATTAAGCATCATCCGGGAGGTATCTGGAGATAATGTGCTTAATGCGAACACGCCTGCTGCAAAAAAGACCGCGGACAAAAGCATGATATTGCGGAAGCTGGTTTTGGTGGTCAGCAGTCCCCCGGTCTGGCTGCCGATAACCGAGCCGATCATCATCGGCATCAGGATCAGCCCCGAGTTGGTCGCCGAGCCGCCGTATACCCCCTGTACATAGATCGGGATGTACACCGTTGCTACGATAAAGGCCGAGCCATAGAAGAAAGCGAGCAGACTGCTTGTGGCAAACAGTCTTTTGCGGAACATATCGAAGGAGATGACCGCCTCCGGCGCAACCCGCTCAATCAAGAGAAAGGCCACCAGCAATACGGCAAAGCCGCCGAACAAGCCGAGAATCGTTGCCGAATCCCAGGCATATTGGTTGCCGCCCAGCTCCAGTGCGAACATCAGGCAGATAATCGCTCCCACGAGGGTAAAAGCGCCGCCCCAGTCAATACGCTGCTTGGAATGGGTAACGGATTCCTTGTAGAACATCATGATGAGGATAAAAGCGACCACGCCAATCGGCAGGTTGATATAGAACACCCATTGCCAGCCGGCATAATCCGTAATATAAGCGCCGAGCAGAGGGCCCAGCACGCTGGAAATACCGAAGACCGCGCCGAACAGTCCGGTCAGCTTGCCTCTTTTTTCCGGCGGATAAATATCGAACACAATGGTGAAGGCGATCGGCATAAGCGCGCCGCCGCCAATCCCTTGAATCGCCCGGTAAATGGCGAGCTGGGTAATGGTGGTCGAGGTTCCGCAGAGGGCGGAGCCGGCTAAGAATACGATCAGGCCAAAGATGAAAAACCGTTTCCGTCCGTACATATCGGACAGCTTGCCGAAGATTGGCGTTCCCGCCATGACCATGACCATGTAGGCCGAGGTCACCCAGACGATTTTATCGAGTCCGCCAAGGTCGGACACGATGGTACCCATAGCCGCGGCTACAATGGTATTGTCCATAGCGGACATAAGTATACCAAGCAGCAGGCCGACAACTACGAGCTTCAGATTGCTTTCTTTACTATGCATGCTTCGCAGACTCCTCCTGTGAAAAGTTTCGTGAGCCTCATTATATTCAAATTTGAATAGGGGATCAAGATCATCTTTGTAAAATTTCTGAAAAAATTTTCTCCTCCCGTGCTCCAAAATCCGGAAGAACACAAAAAAACATCTGCCGCTCTTGCAACAAGAACGGCAGATGTTCAGGACGATGCATTGGTTTCTGCGGCGGCTTCACTTTTGCAGACCTCTCTGGCCTCAATATACTGGATGAACAGCTCAGTCAGCCCGGGGTCGAACTGGCTTCCGGCGCAGGAGCGGAGCTCAATAATGGCCTCTTCGAAGGATTTGGTGCGCTGGTACGGCCTCTCAGTCGTCATGGCGTCGAAGGAGTCGATAATGGTCAGCATCCGGCACAGCCTGGGAATCTCTTCTCCCTTGAAGCCGTAGGGGTATCCTTTGCCGTCATAGCGCTCATGATGCAGCTCGATGTAAGGGGCCAGATCCTTGAACTTGTCGTTGGTCAGCGCCATTTCCTTGCCCCAGGTGACATGCCATTTGACCATTTCCCATTCCTCCGGGGCAAGCTTGTCTTTTTTGTTCAGAATACCCCAGGGAATCTCCAGCTTGCCGATATCATGAATCAGCGCGCCCAGTGTGAACTGCCGTTTGGAGAGCGTGTCCAGCTTCAGCAGCTCGCTGATATCCAGGGCGTAGCGGAAGACGCGTTTGGAATGCTTGAAGGTCTCCAGATCCTTGTACATAAACAGGTTAAGCTGCTGTTCAATATCGCGCACATCCTGGCTGAAATCAATGTCCTGCTCTAGAAGCGATTGGTTGCCGTAGATATGGACCAGATTTTTGCCCTGTTTTTTGGCATAGTACAGCGCCTGGTCGGCATGCTCGACAAGCTCTGACTTGAAATGGACATCCGGCTGATACCCGGCTATGCCCGCAGAGAACGCCAGACAGCCCTGAGGGAAAATTTCCGTGCCTTCAAAAGGGGAATTGTTAAGCGTTTTGCGCAGGCGCTCGACAAATTGCTTGGATGCAGTTGGGTCATAGCCCGGCATCAGCAGCGTGAATTCTTCCCCGCCATAACGGGAAACAATGATATCTGTGCCTTCCGTGGCCTTCTTCAGCAGCTCCGCCAAAAAAACGATCAATCCGTCCCCCTTGAGATGGCCGAAATGATCATTGTATTTTTTGAAATCATCAATATCAATCATAGCCAGAGAGAGCGCGGTACCGCAGGCCCTTGAATTGCGCATCGCCTCCTCCAGCCTGGCCTCGAAATAGCTGTGATTGAACAAGCCCGTACGCTGGTCCCGGTTCGCCCGTTCCTCGATATCGCGGTACATGCTGAACAATCTTTTGAAGGAATAGGAGATCATAATGCTGAGGCAGAGAAACATTCCGAGCCCGAGCAGCCGGTTGTGGTAGAGCAGAATCGTCAGTACCAGGGATAACACCAGGGTGCACAAGTAGGCCAGAATGGTGTCGGTCAGCATGCCCTTTAGCGTGTCGTACAGATTTTGATGGTAAACAAGGTAATAGTAGAAGCCAATGAGCAGTGTATTCAGGATAAAATAGACCGCCATTGCGCCCACATAAGAAGATAAATGGCTGCTTAGAAGCGGTCCCTGCACTCCACCAAGCGCTGTAAAGATATACGAGGCGGAAATGATCATAATGCAATACATGGAAAAGTTAGTGACTTGCTTCCACCAGGCTGTCGCTCTCCATTCAACAAACAGAAGGATGAGGGAACACAGCAGCAGGACTGTAAGCGTAAACGGCAGGCCAAATATAAAAATACAGGCCAAATAGACAGCGGAGTCCAGTGACAGTCCGTTGCCCTGCGGAGGAAGCTGGAAGGTGAAGATCGTCAGAATCACTGCCGCTCCCGACATAGCGGTTATCCAGCCCCAAGCGGAGAATGGGAAGTGTAACAGGGGTTTTGCATCATAAAAAACAAACAAGCCCAGGCCAATCAGGCATATGATAAAGGAGTACAAATGGCTCCTGTTTCGTTGCAAGCTGCGGGCCATCCAATTGAGCACCGTTGCCCCTCCTTTCAGGAAGTTATTATGTAAAAGGGGACTAAAGGCTATAAATTCGCTTTATGGAGGAGAATTCCTGCTAATTCATGACGAATTAAGAGCTTTCTCAGCAGAGAGAGCTGAATTAGAAAAAGGCTTGACATACCCATGGGGGGTATATTATATTGAGATCAAGGAGGCTGATTCCTGTGTCTATTAATGAGAAGGAGCATGCAGAGCATTCCTGCGGCGAAGATTGTCATTCTTCCGCTCCCGGCGTACGCAAAAGTCATCATTCAGCGGAATTCAAGGGCGGACTGACTACCCGGCTCAACCGGATCGAAGGGCAGATTCGCGGCATCAAAGGCATGATCGAACGCGATACCTACTGCGATGATGTGCTCAACCAGCTCGCGGCGGTCCAGGCGGCGCTGAACGGTGTCGGCAAGCTGCTGCTTGAGGGACACATGAAGAGCTGTATTATCGAGCGGATCGAAGCCGGAGAACATGAGGTTATCGACGAGCTGCTGGTCACGGTCAACAAGCTGATGAAATAAGGTTGGGAAATCTATATCAACATAACTTTAGGAGGTTATTCGAATGTCTAACGTAACATTGAATGTTGAAGGAATGTCTTGCGGTCACTGTGTAAGTGCTGTAGAGAAAGCAGTGAGCGGCGTAGGTGCTGCTGCGAAGGTGGATCTGTCGGCGAAGACAGTGGCGGTTGAGTATGACGAGAACAAAGTAAGCTTGAGCGCGATTAAAGAAGCAATTGAGGATCAGGGCTACGACGTAGTCTAAGCTGAGACTGCGGCATATTAAGGCTTGGAGCGGGGAATCCTGTGGATTCCAGAGGCGCCAATGCCTTTTCTTTTACAAAAGATTATACCCCTTGGGGGTATGGGAGGTGCGAATAACGTGGAAAAGACAGCAGAACCGGCCTTACAGCAGGCCACGCTGCAGATTACGGGCATGACCTGCTCTGCATGTGCGTCGCGGATCGAGAAGGGGCTGTCCAAGATGGATGGGGTATCGCGGGCCAACGTTAACCTGGCTCTGGAGCAGGCGACGGTCGGCTTTGATCCCGCAGTGGCGGGAGTAGCACAAATCGAGGAGAAGATCCGCTCGCTTGGCTATGATACGCTCAAGGAATCGGCTGATTTTGATATTTCCGGCATGACCTGTGCGGCCTGCTCGGCGCGGATCGAGAAGGCGCTGGGGCGTATGCCGGGCATTGCGGCAGTTAATGTCAACCTGGCGCTGGAGACGGCGCATGTGGAATACGCCCCGGGCAACGTTAGCGTAACTGAGATCATGGATAAGGTAAGCAGCATTGGATATAAGGCAACATTGAAGCAGGACCGCAAGGAACAGGGGGACCAGCGCGGGCAAGAGATTGTGCGCAAGCGGAATAAATGGATCGTGTCCGCGATTCTCTCGTTCCCCCTGCTCTGGGCAATGGCGGGCCATTTCTCCTTCACTGACTGGATCTGGACGCCGGAGCTGTTCATGAATCCCTGGTTCCAGCTTGTGCTGGCAACCCCGGTGCAGTTCATTATCGGCTGGCAGTTCTATGTCAGCGCCTATAAAGCGCTGAAGAACGGCAGCGCCAATATGGATGTGCTGGTGGTGCTGGGCACCTCAGCGGCTTATTTCTACAGTCTGTACCTGACGATAGATTCCTTGCGGATGGGGATGAACCATACCGTAGATATGTATTATGAGACCAGTGCGATTCTGATTACCTTGATTCTGGTAGGCAAATGGTTCGAGGCGCTGGCTAAGGGCCGTTCCTCTGATGCCATCCGCAGCCTGATGGGCCTTCAGGCCAAGACAGCGCTGATCGTCCGTGACGGTGCCGAGATCACCATTCCGGTTGAGGAAGTGATTCCGGGAGATATCGTGCTGGTGAAGCCGGGAACAAAAGTGCCTGTAGACGGCGAGGTTATTGAGGGACTGTCCTCGGTGGATGAATCCATGCTGACCGGCGAGAGCATTCCGGTGGAGAAGAAGCCTGGAGACTCCGTTATCGGGGCGACGCTGAACAAGAACGGCATGCTGCGGATCAAGGCCCGCAAGGTAGGCCGCGATACTGCGCTTGCCCAGATAATAAGAGTCGTTGAAGAAGCGCAGGGCTCGAAAGCGCCGATTCAACGGATCGCTGACGTGATTTCCGGCATCTTTGTGCCGATTGTCGTCGGGATTGCGGTGTTAACCTTTGTTATATGGTACTTCTGGGTATCGCCCGGCCAGTTCGCCGATGCGCTGGAGAAGGCCATTGCCGTACTGGTCATTGCCTGCCCTTGTGCGCTGGGCTTGGCTACACCGACATCCATTATGGCCGGATCAGGCCGTGCCGCCGAGTTCGGCATTCTGTTCAAGGGCGGTGAGCATCTGGAAGCCGCTCAGGGAATCAAGGTGGTGGTGCTGGATAAGACCGGTACCGTTACAAGCGGCAAGCCGGTGCTGACGGATATTATCACCACCACCGAAATTGCCGCGCAAGGCAATGAAAGCGCGGAGAACCGTCTGCTGGCGATTACTGCGGCTGCGGAGAAGCTCTCGGAGCATCCGCTCGCAGATGCCATTGTGGCCGGTGCTGAGGCCAGAAGCATAATGCTGCCTGCTGCCGGGCAATTCCAGGCCGTGCCGGGGCGCGGAATTTCCGCCGTTGTTGATGGCGTGCCCGTAAATGTGGGCACACGGCGGATGATGGAAGAAAGCGGCGCGGAGCCGGGGCAGTGGGCTCCGCTCATGACGAAGCTGGAGCAAGAGGGGAAAACTGCGATGCTGGTGTCCGTAGACGGTGTTATCGCCGGGATTGTGGCAGTGGCCGATACGATTAAGGAAACCTCGCGCGCAGCGGTGGCAAGACTGCACAATATGGGCATTGAGGTCGTTATGATTACCGGTGACAACAAGATCACAGCCCAGGCGATTGCAGAGCAGGCCGGCATCCGCACGGTGCTCGCTGAGGTGCTGCCGGAAGGCAAGGCTGCCGAAATCCGCAGGCTGCAGAGCGGCGGAGTCAAGGTGGCAATGGTCGGTGACGGCATCAACGACGCGCCCGCATTGGCAACGGCTGATACCGGCATGGCGATTGGCACCGGTACCGATGTGGCAATGGAAGCGGCGGATATTACGCTCATGCGCGGCGACTTGATGAGCATCCCGGATGCGATCATGATGAGCCGCAGAACAATGGTCAATATCAAGCAGAACATGTTCTGGGCGCTTGCTTACAATACCATCGGCATCCCGATTGCGGCACTGGGCTTCCTGGCACCTTGGCTTGCTGGTGCAGCGATGGCGTTCAGCTCCGTGTCGGTTGTCCTGAACGCGCTGCGTCTGCAGCGGGTGAAGCTGTAAATATGATTAAGCCACAGGCTGGGGCGCTCCAGAAGTAGCGTCCCAGCCTGTGGCTGCAAAGAAGGCCGCCGAGCGTTAAGCATCGGCGGCCTTCTTTTTGTTAAGGTAACTTTGTCGAGCGAGGCAATCTACTGCACTTCGTACAGCAGAATGCAGCAATTTCTGCCCAAAAATCAAATCTGCTGTATTGCGTACAATAGATTTTCGTTGAGATGCAGCAAATAGGTCATTTTGTCCTTTTTGAGTGTATAAAGTGCAACAGATTTGAAAATCCCAGTGGTTGCACGCAATTCTATTGCAGAATGTGCAGCAGAAGAGTGCGCAGAGGGTTACCCCTCCAGTGTGAAGGCCGCTGCCGCCGGTCTCTTCGTACATCCGAGTCCTGCTCCCTGGAAACACTGGATCAAGAGTTACCCGCCTCGGATACCGGCAGCTTGGCATTGGGCAGGGCTGCGGACTTCTTACGGCCCAGACGGTTCGTGCCAATAACCCCTGCTATAATGAGAGCCGACCCGATCCAGTGGTACACTGTGATCTTTTCTCCGAGAAAGATTGCCCCCGCCGCAATGGAGACGATGGTCGAGAGATTGGAGAACACGCTCATGAGGGAAGCTTCTATTTTGGACAAAATATAGGTTGACGTTAAAGTGGTGATGAGCGACGCGGCTACACCCAAGTATAGGGTAGACAAAATAAAGGTGCCGCTGCCGAGCGGTTTGATGAAGTCGCCGAGTGTTCCGCTAGTAGCATGTCCGGTGAGCGAAATGATTAGGAAGGTGACTAAGCCAATCCCCATCAGCAAATAGCTGAGCTCAGCGGGGCTGAAATGCTTGGAGAGCGAACGGGCCAGCACACTGTATCCGGCAAAGGCCACACAGGTCAGGAACAACAGGATGATCCCGGTCATATTGGACAGGTTAATGCTGCTGCCTTTCATGATGAAGATGAACACAACGCCGAATACGGACAGGAAGATACACAGCTTCTGCAGGAGAGTCGTAGTCTCCTTCAAGAATATAGAGGCGATAATCATCGTTACTACCGGGGTAAAAGAATAAAGAATCCCTCCCTCGGCAGAGGTGGCATGCTGGAGTCCGAAGACTTGGAGCGTGAAGAATCCGAGCGGATACATGGTTGCCAGCAGCAGCGCTTTACCAATCGGCTTGCCGCGGTAGGATATTTTGACCCAGCCGAAGGCGACCGGGACCGACATTGCCACAAACGAGGCGGCGAAGCGGTAGGTTAATGTATCGAGCGGTCCGGCGTGGCCGAGCGCTACTTTGGTGAATAAGAATGAGAATCCGATTATGACCGCGTTAAGCACGGCAAATGTATAAGCGAGCTTGAGTCCTTTTTGCATAGTGCATCTCCCTTTCGTGAACATGACAGATCGTGTAAACGTCTTGCCTGTTATTTAAAATTAAAGGGAAATACGGACATGAACAATACTGTTTTTCTGCTACTGTACCGATACAGTTGGCCCATTCCTATATAATGAATGAAGGAGAATAGTGATAACATAAGCTTACAGTTCGTGTATGAAGGCCATTCAGGAGGAGCGTCATGAAAAAGTATCATTCGGTCTTGGCCAACATGGAAAGCCAGATCAGGGAGGGGCAGTACAGCCCGGGGCAAAAGCTCCCTTCCGTGCGCAGCGCCGCAGAATTCTACGGGTGCAGCGTCAGCACTATTTTACGGGCATACGGGGAGCTGGAGCGTCAGCATGTGATTTATTCCATTCCGCAGAGCGGGTATTACGTGGTCGAAAGATCAGGGGATGCCGGTCCTGACGGGGGAAGTGAGACGATTGATTTTGCCTCGGCCTCGCCCGATCTGAACGTGTTCCCGTATTTGGATTTCCAGCATTGCCTCAACAAAGCAATTGATCGGCACAAGTACCACCTGTTCACCTATGGGGATGCGCTGGGACTGGGGTCGCTGCGTCATGCGCTGGTGTCCCATCTGGCGGAATATCAGGTTTTTGCCAAGGTGGAGCAGATCATCATCACTTCGGGCATCTCGAAGGCGCTGGAGGTTCTGGCCAAAATGCCGTTTCCGAATGGCGGGACGGAGATTCTCGTCGAACAGCCCGGATATGATCTGTATCTGCGGTACTTGGAGATGGAGGGAGTGCCGGTGAGCGGGATTGTTCGTTCCACGGCCGGCATTGATCTGCGGGAGCTAGAGATGAGGTTCAGGGAAGGTGGGATCAAATTCTTTTATACCATGCCCAGGTATCATAATCCGCTCGGAACCACCTTGAGTGCCGATGAGCGAAAAGCCATTGCCCGGCTGGCCGGGAAATACGATGTGTACGTTGTTGAAGATGATTATATGGCAGACCTCGGCTCTGAGCGGCGTTTCGATCCTATCTATGCGTATGACCAGACTTCGCATGTCATTTATTTGAAAAGCTTTTCCAAAATCATTTTTCCCGGTCTCAGACTGGGTGCGGCTGTGGTGCCGGAGCATCTGTTTGAGACATTTCGCGCATATAACGGATACACGGACAATTCGTTATTGTCCCAAGCCGCCCTTGAGGTGTATATCAAGAATGGCATGTATGAGCACCACAAGCACAAGATAAAAGCGCTGTACGCCGAGAGAATCCGCGCCATGTATGAAGCACTCGGGCGGCACAATACGGAAGGCCTGATTGAAGTGTCTGAGGACAGCTCCGGTATCTACATGCAGTATAAGCTGCCGGAGACCGTGAATCTGGAGCGTGTGGTCAAGCGGCTTGCGGAGAGAAAGATCAGCGTCGTATCAGGCAAGGGGTTCTATATGTCCGGTTACCTGAACAGGGAGAAATTTATGCGGATCAGCATTTCACGCGCCCGGCTGGATCAGATCGACGAAGGCGTTAAGGCTATTGTCCAGGAAGTGAAGCGCGGGAGCGGATGGTAACACCCTATGTATTCAAAAAAAGAAGGAGTTATCCCGCACACTTCCCGTCTGCGGAACAACTCCTTTTGAAATTGCGGGTTATGGTTGCCCGGTGATAATCTGCTCCGCTAGTGATACCAGAGCTTCCTTTGTAATCTTCTCTCCAGTTGCAAAGATGGTATAGCTTATCTTGGTTCGCGAGTCTATCCATTCCAGGCGCTGCTTGCCCTGGCTGTTGTCGACCGAAGGGGTGCTAGTCTTATACTTAAGCGCATCTCCGGCCTTGTAAGTTAGCTCCTGCCCCTCCACGGACAGCTTCTCAGGTTCGGCCAGGGCCGGGACGAAATCTATACTGGGGTCCGGTGTTCCGGCAGGCTCGGCAATAATGGACAGAAATGCCCCAGCCTGCTGAGAGGCAGGACTGCCCTGGTAAGTCAGGGTGGCCTTCCAGCGTTTGTCCGTCATTTTTTTGACAAATACCGTTTTACCGGAAGCTTTGGCTTCTGCTCTAATCTGCTTGCTCAGTTCTTGCCCTTCAATAGACCAGGTCTGCGGATTATAAACACTCAGATATGCCATTTTGAATTGAAGGTCTGCAGGCGCTTGCTCCAGCTGCAGGAAGGGGGTCTTGAGGACTTTAGCCTTCTGTACATATTCTTGGTAATTTTTAAAAGACAGGCCGTACGGAAATGCCTGATAAGAATATCCGCCAGGATTATACTTATTGTCATTCACATACACATAATTTATTTCCCCGGGGTTCATTTTCTGAAGCTGAATTGCCTCAATCTGGGCCCGGATCTTTTTTTGGTTCTGCTCGGTGCTTGCTGCAGAGGCGGCAGCCGCAGATTTCGTTGTGGACTGGCTGGTGGATGCCGCACTGGCAGAACCGTAAGCGGAGCCGAGCAGCAGCCCAAGGCTGGCTAAGGCAATGGCTGGCTTATGAAATTTCATCGTTTCTTCTCTCCTCCCGGGCGTCAGGCCCGTTCTAAAATAGGATAACGAGTTATTTCTCGGCCGAGAGATAAGTATTTGGTACTCGTTACACATATATAACAATTCATCTCTTTCAGTCGGGACATCGTGCGGCTTTATTCTTTGCTTTTCAGCATGCTGGCCGCCACATTTATCAATTCCTGCTGGGACAAGGTGCTGCCCTTGCTGTCGGACAGGCGGTAATCCATACCTTGCGCCGGATCTAACCAGAGCAATTGCTGTGTATAATCTTCGCTGCTGTCCGCCGACGGCTTCATATAGATCATTTCTTTCCCTGCCACAATAACATTCCCGTATTTTTCCATGCCATATGTGCTGTAGAATCTAGCTATACCCAGTTGATTTAAGGAGGAGACCTGAATATTGATGCTCTGATCCTCTGAGGTGTAAGACATCTTAACCGAGCTTGACTGTGCAGTACGGAATCTTCTCCATGCCAATTTGTAGCCCTCGCCCAGGTCCTTAGTCTCCATTGCAGACAATCCATCTATTAGCTGCGAGTACGCCTCAGCCCAGCTTTTCTGCTTCTCTCCAAGGGTAGACTCGGACGGATTAGCCAGCAAGAATACTATATTGCTCTCTGGAATAACCTCCGCACTACTGAATGTGTAGCCTTCCGGTACATATTCTAGCTCTGGAAGTGCCGGAGCCCCCAGCTTCCTCTGCATGGCTCTGAAATCAGAATAGCTGTCATAATGCAGCGGATTCACGGTACGTCCCATTGTCGGATTATTGGATAAATCCTTCCCTACCAGAAAAATCCCCGTTTCTCCCGGTAACAGTTGCTGTTCCACCCACTTTTTTGCCTCCTGATATTTCCGGGTTTCCGGTTGCACCACTCTGGGCTGCGGAAACCCCTTTTCCAGATAAATTCGAAATTGTGTAACCGGATCTTTAATCTCTTCATAGTCCTTCATGATATAAGGAATATTGGTCGACTGATTGTGATTATCCTCATACCAGTAGTAGGTGGCTCCCAAGAAGAGTATGGCCAGCAGGGAGGCGGAAGCCAGTATTCTTCTGCGGGATATCGGCCATTTGCGGGCGGCGCGGGCCGGGGATTCTTCTATACGCTGCATCACCTCGGCTGATTCCTGAGTGCCGGGGAGAACTGCATCAGCCGTACCGGTTCCATATTTCTCTGTGATGATTCTCATCACCCGTTGCCGGACATCAATAGACTCGGCATTCATGGAAGCATCATAGCTTCTCAGTTTCTGCTCTTCTGCAGTGTGCTGGTTTTTGTGCATTCCCCTTCCTCCTTTACGGTTAATTCCATAAATGCCTTCAGCTTGTGCCTGACCCGCCCATACCGTTTCTTGGCCGCTTCCATGTTCTTGCCCAGAATCTCACCGATCTCCTCAAAGGATTTGTCCTCAAAAATACGCAGGATCAGCAAATTCCGCTCTTCCACTGTTAGCATTTCAAGTGCTGAGGCGAGCGGCTCGCTGAACATTTTTTTCTCTGCTGCCCGTTCGGCGCTTTCCGCCATAGCCTCCCGGCCGAACCAGCGGCTGACCTGCTGCTGAAGCTTGCGCCTGCGCAGCAGATTCAGACAGTGGTTATAGGCAATTTTGTACATCCAGGAGGTGAAGCTCCCCTTGGGCTGGTAATATCTGATTTTTTCGTACACCTTAAGCATGATATCCTGCACCGCATCCTCGGCTTCTTCCCGGTTGCTTAACAACCGCAGGCAATATTTATAAATCTGATTCTGATAAGCATCAATAATATCTGCAAATATGTAGATCTCACCCGCTTGTATCCTTGCGATTTTTGCTTCAATACTTTCTTGCATGAAATTCACGGATTCCCTCCTTTTGCCGGTGCATCAGATATATAACACTTAAGCTCCTGAAATCGGGACTTTGGTGGAGTTAAACTTACATTCACAATACCATACCGTTAAAAGTCATATGAGCTGCTGTAAAAGCCCATCCGTCCGCCTGCATCGTCCGCATCTACCTCTAGGTCAGTTCTGATGTCTGCTGGTATTCCGGATGGTAAAATGGAGAGAGTAACGAACATACACTAAAAAAAGAGAGGCGAAGAATCATGAAACCAACCAACGAAACACTGGAGCTATTGAACCGGCATGTCTCCGTCCGTCAGTATCTGGACAAGCCGGTAAGTGACGGGCAGCTTGCTGCTATTATCGAAGCGGGACAGATGGCCTCCACCTCAAGCAGCGTCCAGGCCTATACAGTTATTGCCGTTACTGATCCGGCGCTCAAGGCACAGCTGTCTGCACTGTCCGGCAATCAGGCCTATATTGTACAGTGCCCGGTATTCCTGGTCTGGTGTGCCGACCTGTACCGTCTGCGCGAGATCAGCGTTCCACACCTGCAAGGCGCGGAATCTTACGAGGACACCACCGAGAACCTGATCGTAGCTACCGTCGATGTGGCGCTTGCCGCACAGAATGCGGCGGTTGCAGCGGAATCGCTCGGTCTTGGCATCGTCTATATCGGCGGCATCCGCAATCATATTGCCGAAGTGTCCGAACTGTTAGGATTGCCGGAGCTGGTCTATCCGGTATTTGGCATGTGCCTTGGCTATCCCGCCGGGGCGTCTGGTTTGCGTCCGCGCTTGCCGCTAGAGGCTGTGCTGCATCATAACAGTTATCAGGCAGATACTACTGTGGAACAAGTAAAAGTCTATGATGAGGTCACGCGGGACTACATGCGCGAGCGGACCGGCGGGCAGAAGGATACGCCTTGGTCGGAGATGATGGCGGGGCGCCTTGCCAAGCCGGACCGGCTGCATATGAAGGAATTTTTGCTGCAAAAAGGGTTCATGCAAAAATGAAATGAACGGGTGACAGTTGTCACCCGAAAAAAATGACAGTCCATACTGATGTCATTCCCTCTTCTCCTATACCATAAAGGTATAGCAAAGACACACGAAGCTAGGGGGAATCAGACATGAACCATGTGGTAGAAATGAATGGGGTCAGCAAGAGCTTTCATAATAAAAAGGCGGTCAACGGCATTAGCTTTACTCTTGGTGAAGGTTCGATAACAGCAATCCTGGGACCGAACGGGGCGGGCAAAACAACCATGCTGTCAATGCTGCTGGGGCTGCTTGAACCCTCTGAAGGAACCGTGAAGGTATTTGGGCTTCCGCCTCAGGACAGTAAAGTCCGGGAGCGCATCGGGGCCATGCTGCAGGAGGTAAGCGTAATGGACCGGCTGAAGGTCCGGGAGATCATCGCGCTGATCCGCAGCTATTATCCGCAGCAAATGCATATGGATGATCTGCTGAATATAACGGGGCTTGCTCCGGCGGATCTGAACCGGTATGCGGAGAAGCTCTCCGGCGGCCAGAAGCGCAGTCTTGCGTTTGCACTGGCGCTGGCGGGAAATCCGCAGCTGTTATTCCTGGATGAGCCGACGGTGGGTCTGGATACGATTGCCCGGAGACGCTTCTGGGATACGGTACGCGGGCTGGCGCAACAGGGCAAAACCGTCCTGTTCACAACCCATTACCTGCAGGAGGCTGAAGATATTGCCGACCGGGTTCTGCTGTTCAGCCAAGGGAGGCTGGTGGCGGATGGCAGTCCGGGTGAAATCAAGGCGAGGATGGTTAAGCAGTCGTTGTCCTTTTTGCCAGTAGGAGATGCGGCGGTGCTACACGGAAAGCTGCTGAAGCTGGCTCCTGTCGAGAGCTGCTATGCCAGGGACGGACGCATTCATGTGACGACAGACAGTACGGACGAGGCGCTTCGGGCTATTTTTACAGGTGATCTTGGATTTGCCGTGAAGGATGTCCGTATTGACCACGGAAGCCTGGATGAGGCCTTCGAGCAGCTAACCGTGAACCCAGAGGAGGCGCTGATCCGATGAAACTTATTGCCATGCAGTGCAAAGCGGAAATGCTGAGGGTTATTCGCAACCCCTATTATGTATTATGGTCTTTAATGATGCCGATCATGTTCTATTTCATCTTCACAAAAGTAGTGAACACGGGTTCGGATAACCCTTCAAATTGGCAGGCGCATTATCTCATGTCTATGGCTACCTTCAGCGTGATGGGCTCCGCCATTATGACCCTCGGCATCCGGCTGGTTCAGGAGAGAACCCAGGGCTGGAACACGTTCATCCGTATCACTCCTCTGCCTTCGTCTGTCTATTTTGCGGGTAAAATGTTCGGCCAGAGCATCATGCATCTCTTTTCGGTGATCTGTATTTTTGTTGCGGGTTACTTGATGAACGGGGTGTCGCTGACGTTTGGACAATGGACGCTTAGCGGACTGTGGATTCTGGCGGGTTCTCTGCCTTTTCTGGCCCTCGGTACACTGATCGGGTTCATGAAGCGGGTCGATACGGCGAGCGGTGTCAGCAATATACTCTATATGGGGATGGCTGTTGCCGGAGGCATGTGGATGCCGCTTGAGATTCTGCCGAAATTGATGCAGCGGATTGGCCACTGGCTGCCTTCCTACAACTATGGGGACGGAGCCTGGGAGATTGTGAGCGGGGGCCATCCGCAGTGGAGCAGCGTCTTGATTTTGCTCGGATATTTGGCGGTGTTTGTGATACTATCGGTCTATATTCGAAAAAAACAGAGAGCGGTGTAATAAAGTATGGCGCGCAGGCAGTTTCGGTTGTTTCCGCAAAGATTAGGCTTTTTTCCTTATGTGTGGCTAATCTACTTAGTGATGCCGATAATCAATCTGCAAGGGGAAAAAGGGATCAAGCTGCTGCTCGGTGCAGCCCTGCTGGCCTTGTTCGCCGTGACGTACCGCCAGTTGTACTGGGTAAGCGGGAAAGCTTTCTTTGTGTGGCTGGCTGTGCAGATGCTGATTATTATTGTTCTGAGTTTATTTTACACTCCCTTTGATGTCTATCTCGGCTTCTACACTTCCAACTTTGTCAGCTATACCGAGAAGAAGCATTTCAGAAAGGTCTACGCCGCTTTTGTACTTATGGTGTTCATCCCGCTGCTCCCGGGGATTCATCGTATGGGGTTTACTGATCTGGGGTTCTTGCTCCCTTTCCTGTTATTTATGCTGATCTTTCCGTTTGGCATGCGCTCTTTGAACCGCAATAAAATGCTGGAAAAGGAGCTGGATCAGGCCAATGAGGTCATTAAGGAGCTGGTCAAACGCGATGAGCGGATGCGGATTGCCCGGGACCTGCACGATACGCTGGGGCATACGCTGTCGTTGATTACCCTCAAGAGCCAGCTGGTTGAAAGGCTTGCAGCCAAAGATGCCGGGCGCGCACAGGCCGAAGCTAGGGAGATTCAGCGGACATCGCGCGCTGCGCTGCGCCAGATGCGGGAGCTGGTGTCGGAAATGCGTGCTGTGACCGTAGCGGAGGAGCTGGCCGAGGTCAGGGAGATGCTGCGCACGGCGGAGATTACGCTGGAGTTCGAGGGCGATGCAGCGCTGGAGGGAGTATCCGACCTGACGCAAAATATTCTGAGCCTCTGTATCAAAGAGGCGGTGACGAATATCGTGAAGCATAGCGAAGCTGACAGATGTTTCATTGCCATTGCCATGACGGAGGGCGAGGTGCGGCTGTGCATCAGGGATAACGGAGTCGGTCTGCATCGCAGGGATAAGGAAAGCCACGGACAAAGTGAAGGCAACGGGATGAAGGGCATGGCCGAGCGGCTGTCCCTGATCGACGGTTCTCTAACACTGGACTCAGGGGAAGAGCGGGGAACGGTTCTGAACGTAGTGATTCCCCGGGTAGTAAAGGAAAGAAAGGAGGGTGAGGCCCTATGATACGTATCGTGATCGCCGAGGATCAGCGGCTGCTGCGCGGAGCTATGGCTTCGCTGCTGGATCTGGAGGATGATATAGAGGTTGCCGGGGAAGCCGGAGACGGCGCGGAGGCACTTGCTGTTATTGAACGGCTGAAGCCGGATGTATGCCTGATGGACATAGAGATGCCGTATAAAAGCGGGCTGGAGGTGGCGGAGATTCTGAAGGCCAAAGGCTACGCCACCAAAATCATTATCCTGACCACCTTTGCCCGCCCGGGTTATTTCGAGCGCGGGGTCCAGGCGGGAATTCAGGGTTATCTGCTAAAGGACGAGCCGGTAGACAAGCTTGCGGATGCGATCCGCCGGGTCATGGACGGCCACCGCGAGGTGTCGCCTGAGCTGGTTTTTGGCAGCTTGCGGGAAGAGAACCCGCTGTCTGCCCGGGAGCAGGAGATCCTGAAGCTGGCCGGCGCAGGCCAGAGTGCAGGGGAGATTGCCGGCACTCTGCACCTTTCCTATGGTACCGTCCGCAATTACATATCGGAAATTCTGAACAAGCTGGAAGTGAAGAGCCGCATCGAAGCCGTGCGGTTGGCGGAGGAGAAGGGCTGGATTTAGGGGTGAGTGGCAGGGACAGGAACGGGTGGGCTATTTCCCGCTGATAATCCGCCCTGGCTTCAATAACGGCATTTCTGCCGTTATTAAAGCGAGTCCTGGCGACTCCGGCTCCAACAACGGCATATTTGCTGTTGTTTCAGCGAGTCCTGGCCATCCCGGTCCTAACAACGGCAATTCCTCCTAGGCCCCCTAATGAAACTGGAGAGTTGCCCCCCAATTTATTACACTGAAAGAAGAGGGAGGCGAGTTTCATGAAGAAGAGAAAAGCCTATGAGGAAATCCGACTCGAGATTGTGAAAGAAGCACTCTCTGGGA